>CBIHPK010000065.1:0-38589 GCA_966211675.1 uncultured Myxococcaceae bacterium | reverse complement strand
CCGTCAACTGCGAGCGCAGAAGGGCGAGCGAGAGATGTGACCAATGCTCAGGGCTTTGCCTTGGGGGTTCAGGGGCGCGCGGCAGCGCAGGGTGGGGGCATCCGACAACCACCAGGTCGCCCTCGCCACCGTCCCAAGCCTGGCAGGCCGCTGCGATTGTCCCCCTCACCCCAACGGGTGTACTGGCGCACCCCAACGACCCCCATGATGAACGACCTCTTCGCCCCGTGGCGCGACGCCTGGCTCCTGCACCTCGATGACGACCTCGTGGTCGTCGACAAGCCCGTCGGCGTCTCGACGCACGCGCCGGACCCCTCGCGTCGCGACGACGTGGTCAGCCGGCTCAAGACCTGGTGGTCGCAGCGCGACGGCGTCGCCGAGTCGTCGGTCTACCTCGGCGTGCACCAGCGGCTCGACCGCGACACCTCCGGCGTGCTGCTCTTCGCCCGACGCAAGGAGGCCAACAAGTCCATCGCGGCGGCCTTCGAGGGACGCACCGCCCGCAAGCGCTACCTCGCCGTCGTCAGCCCCGCGCCCCGCACCGACGGCGGAACCCTCGATGACCTCCTGGTCCCCGCCGACGAGGGGATGATGCAGGTGGTCGTCGCCAACCCCCGACGCCCTCCGCCAAAGGGCGCCCAGCGGGCCATCACCCGCTGGTCGGTGATCTCCCGCCACGGCACCCGCGCGCTCGTCGCCCTCGAGCCGGAGACCGGCCGCACCCACCAGCTCCGCGTCCAGCTCGCCGCCATGGGAACCCCCATCGAGGGCGACACCCTCTACGGCAAGGGGAGCGCCCCTCGCCTCATGCTCCACGCGCAGTCGCTCACGCTGCCGCACCCGTCCACCGGCAAGCCCGTGACCTTCACCGCCGAGGCCCCGAAGGAGCTGCTCGCGTGGGCCAAAGGGGCCGCCGATCCGCGCAGCCTCGACGAGCGCCTGCTCGCCGCCGCCGACCAGCGCTGGGACCTCGCTCGCGACCCGGACACCACGGCCTTCCGCCTCGCCCACGACGGCGACGGCTTCGCGTCGACGCCCATCGACGTGTACGGCGAGTGGGCGGTGGTGCACTGCTACGACGCCGCCCTCGACGACGCGCTCACGGGCGCGCTGCTGGTGGGCGGGATGCGCGGGGTCTACGTGAAGCACCGCCCCAAGCAGGGCAACACGGTGGTCGACACGCGGAAGGAGTCGCTCGCCCCGAAGCACGCGGTGAGCGGCGAGGACGCACCCGAGGCCTTCACGGTGCGGGAGCAGGGGCTGAGCTTCGAGGTGCGCCTCGGGGACGGGCTCTCCACGGGGATCTTCCTCGACCAGCGGGAGAACCGCCGCCGGGTGCGAGAGCTCAGCAAGGGCCTGCGGGTGCTCAACCTCTTCGCGTACACGGGGGCCTTCACCGTGGCGGCGGCGGCGGGCGGAGCGTCGCAGACGGTCACCGTGGACGTGTCGGCGACGGTGATCGCGTGGGCGCAGCGCAACCTCGCGCTCAACGGGCTCGCCGACGCGAAGCACACGATGGTGACGGCGGACGTCTTCCCGTGGATGGAGGCGGCGAAGGCGAGGAAGCAGGTCTTCGACCTGGTGCTGCTGGACCCGCCGAGCTACGCGACGACGAGGGACAGCCGCTTCTCGGCGGCGTCGGACTACCCGAAGCTGGCGGCGCTGGCGATGACGCTGGTGGCGCCGGGGGGAAGGCTGCTGGCGTGCACCAACCACCATGAGATCGCGCGGATGAAGTTCCGTAGATGGCTGTACGAGTCGGCTCGCGCGGCGGGCCGCGAGGTCACGCAGGCCAAGGACCTGCCGAACCCCATCGACTTCCCCCCAGCGCCCGGCGGGCACCCGCACCTGAAGTCGGTGCTGGTGACGCTGAAGTAGGGGGCCAACATCGCCCCGAAACAGCGCGCATCGCCCCGAAACAGCGTGCGTCGGGCCAGAACGGGCGTGCGTCGGGCCAGACGGGCGTGCGTCGGGCCAGACGGGCGTGCGTCGGGCCAGAACGGGCGTGCGTCGGGCCAGAACGGGCGTGCGTCGGGCCAGAACGCCCGCGCTTCAGCGCTCGGCGCGAGCGCTCAGGCAGCCTTCGCTCCCCGCGGGGAAGGCGCGGCAGTTGTCCGGTCGCATCTCGTAGATCGCGCACTCGTTGCCGCTCAGGTGCACGCAGTCGCCGCCGCGCAGCACCCGCAGCAGCCGCTTCCCGCTCGACTCCCGCACGTACGCCGCCGTCGACAGCTCGGGGCGGGCGCTCAGCACCCAGCGCTCCTCGTCCTCGGGCTCCAGCTGCACGCGGTTCTTCCGGCAGCACATCGCGCACTCGCGGCAGTCGAGCGACTCGGCCACCATCGACGACTCGTAGCCCGCGTCGCGCTCGCACCAGTCCATCACGTGCTCGCGCAGGCGCTTCGGGAGCATCACCCGCAGCAGACCCGCGGCCGGGCCCGACTCCACCTCGTCGAAGCCCTTCACGCCGAGGTCGAGCATCGCCCACGCCGTCAGCTCCGGGATCATCCCCTCGTCGCTCGGCAACAGCAGCCACCACCGCGGCTCGGCGCGCAGCACCGCATGCCCGCCCGCCCGCACGTGCGCGATGGCGTTCGCCTCGAACCGCGGATCGTAGGTCCGCCACACCGGCCGCATCACTTCGCTCATGGGAGGTACCGCCGTTCTCTACACCCGCGCCCGCACCCTTGACGACGTGCACGGTCGAGCCCGATGGTCCCGCGCCTATGCATGACCGATTCCTCCGCGCCTGCCGTCGTGAGCCCGTCGACCGAACGCCCGTGTGGTTCATGCGCCAGGCCGGCCGCTACATGGCCGAGTACCGGGCGCTGCGCACGAAGCACACACTCCTGGACATCTGCCGCACACCCGAGCTCGCCCTGGAGGTCACGCTCCAGCCGCTGCGGCGCTTCGAGTTCGACGCGGCCATCCTCTTCGCGGACATCCTCCTGCCGCTCGCCCCGATGGGCGCCTCCTTCGAGTTCGCCAAGGGCGAAGGGCCGGTCATCCACGAGCCCATCCGCAGCCGCGCTCAGATCGACAAGCTCCGCGTCATCGACCCGCAGGAGGACCTCGCCTACGTGCTCGAAGCCGTGCGCCTCATCCGCCGCGAGCTCGACGGCAAGACCCCCCTCATCGGCTTCGCGGGCGCGCCCTTCACCCTTGCCAGCTACCTGATCGAGGGCGGGCGCTCGTCGCACTTCGTCCTCACCAAGACCCTCATGTACCAGGACCCGGACTCCTGGAACGCCCTCATGACCACCCTCTCCGCCGTGGTGCTCCGGCTGCTCAACGCGCAGATCGACGCGGGCGCGCAGGCCGTGCAGCTCTTCGACTCCTGGGTGGGCCAGCTCTCCCCGGACGACTACGCCACCTACGTCGCCCCGCACGTCCGCAGCATCCTCCAGCCCCTGATGACCCGAGGCGTCCCGGTGCTCCACTTCGGCACCGGCACCGCCACCCTCCTCGAAGCCCAGCGCGACGCCGGCGGAACGGTCATCGGCGTCGACTGGCGCACCCCCCTCGACGACGCGTGGCGCCGCCTCGGCGACGGCGTCGCGGTGCAGGGCAACCTCGACCCCACGCTGCTCCTGGCCCCTCGCGACGTGCTGCTCGCCGCCACCGGCCGGGTGCTCGACCGCGCCGCCAACCGAAACGGCCACATCTTCAACCTGGGCCACGGGATCCTCCCGGAGACCCCGGTCGAGAGCGTCGCCGCGGTGGTGGACTTCGTGCACCAGCGCTCGGAGCGATGACCCAGACCCCCCAGCACACCCTCATCCTCGGCGGAGGCCTCTCGGGCCTCGTCACCGCGTGGTCGCTCCTTCAGCGCGCGGCGCAGCGAGGGGCCTCCGCGACGGTGACCATCCTGGAGCGCTCGTCGCGCCCCGGAGGCAACCTCGTCACCGAGCGCGTCGGAGACTTCCTCGTCGACGGAGGACCGGACTCCTGGGTCGCCTCCAAGCCCGCCGCCGCGGCCCTCTGCCGCGACCTGGGCCTCGGGTCGGCGCTCATCGAGACCGTCCCCGAGAACCGACGCATCTACATCGCCCACGGCGCACAGCTTGCGCGCATGCCCGATGGGGTGGTGCTGGGCGTTCCGACGAAGCTGCGACCGATGCTCTCCACGCCGCTGCTCTCGTGGCGCGCCAAGGCCCGGCTGCTCCTCGACCGAACGCTCGCCTGGGCGCCCCCGAAGCGGGGCTCCACGGACGAGGCGCTCGGCGCCATGGTGGCGCGGCACCTGGGCCGTGAGGTGGTCTCGGCCTTCACCGAGCCGCTGCTGGCGGGCATCTACGCGGGCGACGCGTGGAGCCTCTCGGCGCAGTCCACCTTCCCCGCGCTGGTGGAGGTCGCCAGCCGCGGCGGGAGCCTGATGGTCAACGCTCGCGCGGCGGTCCCTCGGCGCTTCCCTGGGCAGAGCCCGCCGTCGGCCTTCCTCTCGCTGCGCGACGGCGTGGGGAGCCTCGTCGACGCCCTGCTCGCCGCCCTCCCCCCGGGCACCGTGCGCACCAACACCGCCGCGGAGAGCGTCGCTCGCGAGGGAGCGCGCTACGTGGTGACCACCGAAGAGGGAGAGCGGATCACCGCCGACCGGGCGGTGCTGGCGATGCCGATGCACCGCGCGGCGAAGCTGCTGCGATCGCTCGACGGGCAGCTCTCGGCGCGGCTCGATGGGCCCGGGTGGTCGTCGGCGGCGACGGTGTTCTTCGCCTTCCCGAAGAAGGCGGTGGGGCGCCGACTCGACGCGACGGGCTTCGTGGTGCCACGACGCGAGGGTCGGCGCATCCTCGCGTCGACCTGGGTGTCGAGCAAATGGCCGGGGCGAGCGCCCGGAGAGGCCGTGCTGCTGCGCGCCTTCGTCGGGGGCCTCGGGCACGAAGACCGCGCCTCGCTCCCCGAGAGCGATCTCGTGGCCCTCTGCCGGGAGGAGCTTGGGTCGCTCATGCCCCTGCGCGGCGACCCCTTGTTTACAAGGGTCTACCGCTTCCTCGGGACCTCCCCCCAGCCCACCATCGGGCACGCCTCGCGGGTCGCGGCGATCCGTGACGCGCTCAAGAATCATCCCGGCCTGGTGACGATTGGGGCCGCCTACGAGGGCGTCGGCATCCCGGATGTGGTAGCCCTCGCGCGCCGCACCGGTGAGCGCATCGCCGACGAGGCCCCCCTCTAAGGGGCTCTCCGACGTCTGTTTCCAGACACGGCGTCACCGCTCCACAGCACAGCTCTCACGGTTCCCGCGGCGGTTACCGCACGCACGGAGTTCTTCTTGTCCACTGATTCTTCCAACATCGCCTCCTTCGCCTCGCTCGGCCTCTCGCAGGATTCCCTCAGCGCCCTCGCCCGCGCGGGCTTCACGCAGCCGACCCCCATCCAGGTCCGCGCCATCCCGCCCGCGCTCGCGGGCAGCGACGTCATCGGCTGCGCCGCCACGGGCACCGGCAAGACCGCCGCCTTCGCGCTCCCCATCCTCGAGCGCCTCACCAACAAGCGCGGCACCCGCGCCCTCGTCCTGGCCCCCACCCGCGAGCTCGCGGTGCAGATCGCCGACCAGTTCGAGCGCTTCAGCGGGCCGCGCGGCCTGCGCTGCGTGACCCTCATCGGCGGCGTCGGCATGGGCAACCAGATCCGCGGCCTCCGCGAGCAGGCCTCGGTCATCATCGCCACCCCCGGTCGCCTCATCGACCACATGAACCAGGGCACCGCGAAGCTCACGGACATCGAGGTGCTCGTCCTCGACGAGGCCGACCGCATGCTCGACATGGGCTTCAAGCCGCAGCTCAACAAGATCCTCGAGCGCGTGCCGAAGGTGCGCCAGACGATGCTCTTCAGCGCCACCATGGCCGGCGAGGTGGCGAAGTTCGCCGAGACGCACCTCACCAGGCCCGTGCGCGTCGAGGTGACCCCCACGGGCACCACCGCCGCTCGCGCCACGCAGCAGGTGTTCATGATCTCGCAGGGCGAGAAGACCGCCGCGCTGCTCACGCTGCTCTCCGAGGGCGGCGACAGCACGCTGGTGTTCACCCGCACCAAGCACCGCGCCGACAAGGTCGCCCGCTCGCTCGAGCGCGCCGGCCACGACGTGTCGCGCATCCACGCCAACCGCTCGCAGAGCCAGCGCCAGCTCGCGCTCGACGGCTTCCGCAGCGGCAAGTACCGGGTGCTCGTCGCCACGGACATCGCCGCGCGCGGCATCGACGTGGCGGACATCGGCCACGTGGTGAACTTCGACCTGCCCAACGTCCCCGAGGACTACGTGCACCGCATCGGCCGCACCGCCCGCGCCTCCGCGAGCGGCCGCGCGTCGAGCCTGGTGGCCTCCGAGGAGATGCCCCTCCTGCGCGACATCGAGCGCTACGTGCGCTCGCCCGTGCCGCGCGGCGAGATCAACAAGTCGTCGGCGGTCTTCCAGGCCGAGCTGCGGGCCATGATCGAGCGGCCGGAGCCCCCGCGCCCGCCGCTGCCGGCCAACGGTCGCGGCGGCAACCGCGGCGGATCGCAGCCCTCGCGCGGCTTCTCCGGCGGCGCGGTGAACCCGCCCCCGGCCCGCTCGCCCCGCCCGAGCTACTCCGCGCGCCCGCGCTGAGTCCCTGCCTCCCCCCTTCCGACTTCACCCCACCGCTCAATAGTTTCCCGATCATGGGAAGCTCCTCCTCGTCCCCGCCCCGGCGGTGGGCGCGCCGTCTCGCCATGGGCTTCGGCGCCCTCCTCGGCGTCGTCCTCGTCGCCGCCATCGGGGTCTTCGTCGTGTCCGGCCAGCGCCTCCAGCGGCGCTTCGTGGTCCCCGAGGAGGCGCTCCTCATCCCGACGGACGCGGCCTCCCTCGCCCGCGGCGAGCGCCTCGTCGCCACGCGAGGCTGCCTCGAATGCCACGGTCCACAGGGCCACGGCGGCGTCTTCCTCCGCGCCATGCCCGTGATGGAACTCCGCCCCTCGAACATCACCCCGGGCGGCCCCACGGCCCGCTGGAGCGGCAGCGACTGGGCCCGCGCGGTGCGCCACTGCGTGCGCCCCAGCGGCCTCGGCATCCCCTTCATGCCCTGCGGGGACTACCGCTTCCTCGACGACGCCGACCTCGGGGCGATGGTCGCCCACCTCCGCTCGCTCCCCGCCTCGTCCAACGTCCCGGGCCCTTCGGTGCTGGGCCCCGTCGGCCGCGTGCTCTACCTCAAGGGCGACCTGCCCTACCTCGTCGCCGAGCACATCGACCACCGCGCTCTGGTGGTCCACGCCCCTCCCGCGGGACCGACCGTGGAGTACGGCCGCTACCTCGCCGCGGGATGCACCGGCTGTCACGGTCCGGCCTACTCCGGCGGGCACATCCCCGGCACGCCGCCCGAGTGGCCCGCCGCGGCGAACATCACCCCCGATCCCGCGACGGGCATCGGGGCGATGACCGAGGCGCAGTTCATGGCCGTGCTCACCGAGGGGCGCACCCGCGACGGGCGCACCATCGACCCGATGCACATGCCCTGGAGGCAGTTCTCGCGGCTCACGCCCGACGAGCGGCTCGCCCTCTGGAACTTCGTCCGCACCGTGCCCCCGCGCGCCGCGGGCCACCGCTGATCGACCGCGGGAGAGGGAGCGCTCTGACAAATGTCATTTCCCTCCCGCCTCACGGGCCTTCTAGTCACGGGCGTGGACCCCCCACGGCCTCGCCGCCTGATGCCGGTGCTGCTGCTCGCGACCCTCTCGGCCGCGTGCGGAGACCCCGCGGGCTATGCCGACCGATCGCGCCGCTTCGCGGACGTGCCCGCCGGCGACGGCTCTCGATACCCCATCACGGTGCACCGCCCCGCCTCGCTCTCGGGCCTCGCGGGCACCGTGGAGACGCCGCAGGGGCGTCCCGTGGAGGTCGGCTGCGGAACCTGCCACGAGGTGCTCCAGCCCCCGCCCTCGCTGCCCGCGAGCGCGCAGACCCTGGGCGGCCCTCATGCGGGATTGCGCTTCGAGCACGGCAACAACGAGTGCCGCGCCTGTCACGACCCGGCGCGCTACGACCGGCTGCGGCTCGCGACCGGCGACTCGATCCCGATGACGGACGCGCTGCGCCTCTGCGCGCAGTGCCACGGCACGCAGCACCGCGACTGGCTGCACGGCGCCCACGGCGGGATGAACGGCCACTGGGACCTCACCCGCGGCCCCCGTCTGCGCAACCACTGCGTCGACTGCCACGACCCGCACGCCCCGCGCTTCCCGCGCTTCCGTCCGATGCCGCCGCCGCCCGACGCGCCGCGCAGGAGAGCCGATCATGGATGAGAAGCCCACCCGCCGCGTCGCGCTCAAGGTGCTCGGAGCCACCCTCGGCGCCGCGGCCTTCGAGCACGCGCTCTCGCCCCTGCGCGAGATCGAGCACTTCACCAGCGTCGGCGACTTCCTGCAGAAGCACTACCGCGAGCTGTCGCGCGACGAGATGCGCGCCGTGCTCCAGCGCCTGGAGGACGAGACTCGGCAGCGCTACGGGCGCGAGGTGACCATCCGCGACGTGCGCCCGACGGAGGGCGTGCAGTTCGCCTACGCGCTCAACCTCTCGGTGTGCATCGGCTGCCGACGCTGCGTCGACGCCTGCCACGTCGAGAACAACCACGACCGCTCGACGCACCAGTCGTACATCCGCGTGCTGGAGATGACCGCCGGCTCGCTCGACATGGAGCAGGGCAACACGGACTACGACCACACGGTCCCCGCGGAGGGGAAGTTCTACATGCCGGTGCAGTGCCAGCAGTGCGAGAACCCGCCGTGCACCAAGGTCTGCCCCGTCGAGGCCACCTGGCAGGAGCCCGACGGCGTGGTGGTGGTCGACTACAACTGGTGCATCGGCTGCCGCTACTGCGAGGCCGCGTGCCCGTACCACGCGCGGCGCTTCAACTGGCACAAGCCGGAGATCCCCGCGGCGGAGATCAACCCCGACCAGTCGTACCTCTCCAACCGCATCCGTCCGCAGGGCGTGGTGGAGAAGTGCACCTTCTGCCTGCACCGCACCCGAGAGGGCCGCCTGCCGGCCTGCCTCGAGGCGTGCCCGACCGGAGCGCGCGTCTTCGGCAACGTGCTCGACGCCCACTCGGACATCCGCTGGGTGCTCGAGAACAAGCGGGTCTTCGTGCTGAAGGAGGAGCTCGGGACGCGCCCTCGCTTCTTCTACTTCTTCGACGTGTGAGCTGAGGACGAATGGCACCGACGGACGTCCCGCACCACCTGAGCTACCCCCGCTTCCTGCTGAAGGTGCTCGACCGCGCCACCGACGGCACCTGGCGCTTCTACGCGTGGATGTTCGTGCTCACGGCGATCGCGCTCGTGGGCGCCAACACCTGGGCCTGGCAGGTCGCTCGCGGCATGGCCGTCACCGGCATGAGCGACCACGTCTCCTGGGGGCTCTACATCGCCAACTTCACCTTCGCCGTGGGCCTCGCGGCGGGCGGAGTGATGATGGTGATCCCCGCGTACCTCTATCACGACGAGGACATGCACGACGTGGTGATCATCGGCGAGCTCCTCGCCGTGGCCGCGATCGTGATGGCCCTCGGCTTCGTGGTGGTCGACCTCGGACGGCCCGACCGCTTCTGGCACATGGTGCCGGGGCTCGGGAAGTTCCACTGGCCCGTGTCGATGCTCACGTGGGACGTGATCGTGCTCAACGGGTACCTCGCGATCAACCTCCACGTCTGCGGGTACCTCATCTACACGCGCTACCGCGGCGGCCGACCGGACCCGCGCTGGTACCTCCCCTTCGTCTTCCTCTCGATCATCTGGGCCATCTCCATCCACACGGTGACGGCCTTCCTCTACTCGGGCCTCGGCGGCCGGCCCTTCTGGAACAGCGCCCTCCTCGCCCCGCGCTTCCTCGCCTCGGCCTTCGTGACGGGCCCCGCGTTCATCATCATCTCGCTGCAGCTCGTGCGGCGCTTCACCCGCTTCAAGGTCCCCGAAGGAGCCATCCGGCGCCTCCTGGACATCCTCCGCGTGGCCGCGCTGGTGAACCTCTTCATGCTCGCCGCCGAGCTCTTCACGCACTTCTACACGGGCGGCCACCACGCCGCCGCGGTGCGCTACCTCTGGCTCGGGATGCACGGCCACCACGAGCTCGTGCCCTGGATGTGGACCTCCATCACCCTCAACCTCGGCGCCGTGGCGGTGCTGCTCACGCCCGCGCTTCGGGAGCGCCGCGTGGTGATCAACACCGCCCTCGTGGCCGTCTTCGCCGCCGTCTGGATCGAGAAGGGCATGGGGCTCATCGTGCCGGGCTTCGTGCCGAGCACGCTGCACGAGCTGGTTCCCTACGCGCCGTCGATCGCGGAGTGGAAGGTGACCGCGGGGGTGTGGGCGCTCGGGCTGATGGTGTTCACCGTGGCGCTGAAGGTGGGGCTGCAGGCCATGACCGGCGAGCTGCGCGCCCCGGGGGTGGAAGCCGACGCGAAGGAGGTGCCGTGATGCCCGTCGCGGGACTGGTGGTGACGCTCACGGAGCTCGACCTCATGCGCGAGGAGGCCGTCGCCTCGCTGGGCTCCGACGCGCGCATCACGCTCGGGGAGCTGCAGCGCGGGGGGCGCCTCCCGCTGGTGCTGGCCACCGACTCGGTGCTCGAGGAGCAGGACCTGATGAACGAGGTCTCGCGCACGCCGGGCGTGCTGCTGGTCGACCTGGCCTTCCATGATTTCTCCGACGTCGGGGAGTTCAGCTCCGACGAGCTGCCGCAGCGTCGCAGGACGAGAGAGTAAGAGGCACCCGATGGAACGCAGGGATTTCCTCAAGGCCAGCGCGCTCGCGACGGCCACCGCGGTCGCCGCTCGCCGGGTGCTGGCGCAGGTTCCGCCGAACGCCCCGGGCTCGCACGCCATCGACCCGAGCCTCGCCGCGCGCGCGGGCGACGTCACCTGGGGGAAGGCCCCCTGCCGCTTCTGCGGCACCGGGTGCACCGTGCAGGTGGGCGTCCGCGCGGGTCACGTGGTCACCGTCGCGGGCGACCAGCTCGCGCCCGTCAACCGCGGCCTGCTCTGCGTGAAGGGCTACCACGTCGGCCTCGCGCTCTACGGCTCCGACCGGCTCACTCGCCCGATGCTCAAGCGCGACGGCCGCCACGTCCCCATCTCCTGGGAGGAGGCGGTCGACATCATCGCGCGGCGAGTGCTCGCGAAGCCCAGGGGGTTCGCGTTCTACGGCAGCGGGCAGTGGACGATCCCCGAGGGCTACGCGGCGCAGAAGTTCATGAAGGGGGGCCTGTCGAACAACCACATCGACCCCAACGCGCGGCTCTGCATGGCCTCCGCGGTCACCGGCTACACCAGCACCTTCGGCGTCGACGAGCCCTACAACTGCTTCGACGACCTCGACCACGCCGACGTGGTGGTGCTCTGGGGCAACAACATGGCCGAGATGCACCCGGTGCTCTTCTCGCGCCTCATCGACCGGCGCTCGCGCGGCGAGCGGGTGACCCTCGTCGACCTCACCACGAGGCGCACCCGCACCTCGGCCTTCGCCGACCACGTGATGATGTTCAAGCCGCACGGCGACCTCGCGCTCGCCAACGGCATCGCGCACCTGCTCATCGCCAACAACACCTGGGACCGCGCCTTCGTCGAGCGCTTCGTGAACTTCCGGAAGGACGTCGAGCGCCCGGACCTCAACGGCCAGGCGATGACCTTCGAGGAGTACCGGCGGCGCATCGCGCGCTACACGCCCGAGCACGTCGAGGCCCTCTCCGGAGTGCCCGCGGCGGAGGTGCGGCGGCTCGCGGGCTTCTTCGCCGACCGCAGCCGCAAGGTGCTCTCGCTCTGGTGCATGGGCGTCAACCAGCACACGCGCGGCACCGCCATGAACCGGCTCATCCACGCCGTGCACATGCTCTCCGGGCACTTCGGCAGGCCCGGCGACGGGCCGCAGAGCCTCACCGGGCAGCCCTCGGCCTGCGGCACCGCGAGGGAGGTCGGGACCATCGCGCACCTGCTGCCGGGGGGATTGATGGTGGCCAACCCGGAGCACCGCCACGAGGCCGAGGAGATCTGGAACGTCCCGCCCGGGCGCATCAACGCGACGCCCGGCTACCACACGGTGCTGATGTGGAAGAAGTTCAGCACCCCGGCGGCGCAGGGCGGGGACATCGACACCATCTGGGTGCAGGTGACCAACCCCGGGCAGTCGCTGCCCAACCTCGCGGAGCTGTTCGACCCGTCGCGGCGCATGGCGGACAAGTTCCTGATCGTGTCGGACGTGTACCCGACGGCCACCACGAGGCAGGCCGACCTGATCCTGCCGTCGGCCATGTGGGTCGAGAAGAACGGCATGACGGGCAACTCCGAGCGCCGCACGCAGCAGTGGTTCAAGATGGTCGACCCCCCCGGCGAGGCGCGCGCGGACGTGTGGCAGACCATCGCCGTGGCGCGGCGGCTACACGACCTCGGCCACCCGGGCATGCGCGACAAGGACGGCGAGTTCATCTTCCGCTTCCGCAACGCCGCGGGCGCTCCGGTGCCCTCGTGGGAGTACGCCCGCTTCCACGAGGTGAACGTCGACGCCCAGCTCTTCGAGGAGTACCGGCGCTTCTCTCGCATCAAGCACAAGAACCTCGCCCCCTACGACGAGTACGTGCGCCACCGCGGGATGCGCTGGCCCGTGATCGAGCAGCCCGACGGCTCCTGGCGAGAGACCCGCTACCGCTTCGTCGAGGGCGAGGACCCCAACGTCGCCGCGGGCAAGCGCTTCCAGTTCTATCACTCGGTGACGCGAGACGACCGGGCGCTCTTGTGGTTCCACGAGCACGAGAACCCGCCGGAGATGCCCGACGCGCAGTACCCCTTCTGGCTGTGCACGGGCCGCGTGCTGGAGCACTGGCACTCCGGCTCGATGACCATGCGCATCCCTCAGCTTCGACGCGCGATGCCCAACGCCTACGTCGAGGTCAACCGCGAGGACGCCGAGCGCCTCGGCATCCGCGACGGCGACACGGTCACCCTGGAGAGCCGCCGAGGCCGCCTCTCGCTCCCGGCCTGGATCGACGGCCGCGCCTCGCCGCCGCCAGGCACCGTCTTCGTGCCGTGGTTCGACGAGCGCCTCCTCATCAACGAGCTCACCCTCGACGCGCACGACCCCATCTCCAAGCAGCCCGACTACAAGAAGTGCGCGGTGCGTCTCCTCCCCGCCGGGACGCCGCGATGAACTCCGCGCGGCTCTTCCACGTCATCGCCGCAGGCGCTGTCGGCGTCGCCCTCATGGGCCTCGCCACGAGCTGGCGCTCGGTGCCGCCGTTGCGCCGCTACGCCCGGCCGGAGCCGTCGAGCTCGGTCGCCCCGCTGGCCCCTACCTACGCCGCGGAGCGCGAGCGCCACCACGACAACCGGCTGCGTCACCCGGGCAACCTCCGCGCGATGGGCGCCGACCGCCCGGCGCTCACGGACCCGTCGCCCGTCGTCTCCGACGAGCGCTGGTCCGCCGCGCTCGCCGCCCGCATGCGCCGCCGCGCGTACGACGGCGCGCCGCCGACCATCCCGCACCCCATCCGTCAGCAGGACTTCCCCAACTGCATGACCTGCCACGGCGAGGGGATGCGCGTGGGCGCCCAGGTGGCGCCCGCCATCTGCCACGAGATGCACGCCTCCTGCGTGCAGTGCCACGTGGTCTCCGTCGACCCGATCCCAGGAGCGGCCCCGGAGGGGGTCATCCCCTACGAGGACAACTCTTTCGCCGGGCTCATGCCTCCGCTGCGCGGCGAGCGCTGGGGCGTCGGGTCGCCGCCCACCATCCCGCACTCGACGAACATGCGCTCCAACTGCGAGAGCTGCCACGGACCGCTGGCGCTCGGCCTCCGCACCAGCCACCCGTGGCGACAGAGCTGCACCCAGTGCCACGCGCCCTCGGCTACGCTCGACCAGCGCCCGACCTACGCTGGCACTCCCCCGCCGCTCGCCCTTCGCTGACAGGAGAATGGCCCGTGACCGAACCCATCGAGTTCCCCGATCTGCACGAGTCGATGCTGGACGAGGCGAAGCTCGACGCGCTCTTCAACGACATCGCGATGGAGGCGCAGCTGCTCTCGGTGCTGCTCAAGGGCGGAGCGGAGGTGCTCGCCGAGGGCGGAGACGTCGCGCTCTCCGACGCGCTCGCGATGCTGAAGGGCGGCCGGGTGCGCGCGGTGCAGGTGCGCTACGTCCACCGGGGCAAGGCCTGGACGGACACGCTGATGCGCACCGCCAGCGGCTACCGCGTGGTGCGCATCGCGGCGTAGGCGATCACCAGCGGTTGCGGGCCTCCTCGGCGAAGCCCCGGATGCCGTCGATCACCGCGGGCCGGCCGTCCTCGCCGGTGACGGTCCCGGCCCAGGTGCCGAAGCACTGGTGCACCTCCATCTTGAGCAGCTTCAGGTCGGTGCACTCGTAGCGGTCGAAGGTCGGCGTGAGGGTCACGTCGACCTGTGAGGAGCCGCGCGACCGAACCCGCCACGGGCGCAGCGGGTGGTGCCAGTCGTAGCTCCACTCCAGCTCCTCGCCGATCTTGGTGAGCCTCCCGTCGATGCAGAGCGCGTTCTCGGTGTAGCCGGTGCCGACGGTCCATTTGCCGCCGAGCTGCAGCCCGATCAGGCGGCCGTCGAGCGAGCGGCCCGAGGCGGCGGCCCAGTTCCATCGGTTGGCGTAGGGCCAGATGCCGCGACCGAGGTCCTGCACCGCGAAGGCCTCGGACGAGGCGCCGATGGACCAGCGGCGATCGCCGACGGAGACCGTGCCCCGCGCAGGGCGGGTGTTCTGCTTGGAGGTGAACTGGAAGCGCCGGTCGCTCCACGGGATGACCACGTTCAACGACTCGTGGCCCGCGGGCTTGTCGACCGTGAGCTCGATCGAGAGCGCGCCGTGCTCGGTCGACGGGGCGGTCGCTCGGAGGAGCGTGGCGCTCGGGGTCTCCTCGATCGCCATGCGCAACCCCGGGCGAGTCACCGAGGCGACGCCGGTGCATACCTGCTCGGGTAACGCGATGCCGAGAGAGAAGGGCGTCAGCACGTCGGCCTTCGCCTGAAGGTGGTCCGTCGAGTCGAGCACCCAGCAGCCCGCGAGCCCGACGTAGTCGATGTCCGCGTACACCAGCGACACGGTCACGTCCGGGGACATCACGCACCAGTAGTCCCAGCGCTTCTTGCGACCGCGCGCCCCCCGCAGGTTGGCGCGCAGCCGTGGAGCGCGGGACCACCCTCGCGCCTCGGGGTTCAGGCGCCCGTCGCGGTCGCAGAGCTCGACGGGCCCGGTGATCTCCCGCTCTCCGCTCACGGCGTCGCGCCGCCGTCGACCGGGGCGGGGGTGATCCACGGGACCAGCTCTCCGGGCGTCGAGGGCACCGTGATCGCGGCCTTGCCCGCCGTCGTGTGGCACCCGTTGCAGGCCGCGGCGGTCGCCCCGAAGGCAGCAGTCGCGGCGGCCGAATCGCGCCGCTCCACCGCGCGCGCCAGCGGCGCAAGGTGCTCGGCCGGAAAGGCCCGCGCAGTGGGCGCGAGGTCGACGCGCACCGACGGCGGAGGCGCCGCGGCCGGGAGCTCTTCGAGGTCCTCGGTGAGCTCTTCCAGCTCGTAGTCCGCGAGCTCCCATCGGCGCGCCGCGATGGCGCGGCCCAGCGTCTCGAAGCGCCGCCCGACGGCCTCCATCACCGGCCCGTAGCGCTTCGGCGGACCGCCCGACTCCACGCACGCGAGCGGCCGCCCCTCCACGACGATCGCCCCGGCCTCGACGCCCATCGCCCGCAGCGCGCGCACGGTCGGCCGGAGGCTCTCCGTGGGGGTGCAGTACGACACGCTCTGGGCGTCGAGCACCACCCGCGTCACTCGGCCGTGGTCGTGGGTCACGGTGATTCCCCCGGCGCTGCGCACCGCCGCCCCGTCGCCGAGGATCGGGTGCACGTACTCGTTGTGCGGCGCATCGGAGGGCAGCGGAGCGACGGCCAGCGCCCCCGCGCCGGTGAGCACGAACTTGTACCGGCGGCCGCTCTCGAGCGCGCTGAGCGCGGCAGCGTCGGCGGGGCGGACGATGCGCGCGGGGTCGCCCCCGGAGGCGCGCAGGGCCTCGCGGAGCGGCGTCACGTCGACCCGGCAGAGGTAGCGGGGGTCGTCCTCCTCGCGAGGGGCGGAGGCCGATCGGCACGACAGCGTCGCGAGGACGAGCAGCAGGAGAGCGGAGCGAAGGGCGCTCACCGCGAGGCCCCCGGGTCGTCCTTGGCGAAGACCAGCCCGAAGACCGCGAAGGCCGCCCAGAGCGCCGCGAGGTGGGCGAGCATCCCGGCGCCGCCGAAGCGCTCGAAGAGCACGCTCGACAGGGGTGGCCCCAGCAGCATCCCCGCGGCGTAGAAGGCGTTGTAGATCGCGTTGGAGCGGCTGTAGTTCCATGGTTCGGTGACGACCCCCTGGAGCGCGAGGCTGACCGGCGAGATGGACGCCAACGTGGCGCCCGCGACGAAGACCGCAACGGCCATGAGCGCGAAGCTGTCGAGCAGGATGAACGACGCGGTGGTGGCGGCGCCGACGACCGCGAGCACTCTCATGACCCTGAGGTGGCCCACGCGGTCGGCCACGCGCCCGGCGACGTTGGAGAAGAGCAGCATCCCTGCGGCGAAGAAGGCCGGGACCAGGATGGTCTGCTCTCGCGCGATGCCTTTGGACTCGATGAGGAAGAGCGGGAGGAAGAGCACCACCGAGGCCTGGAAGTAGCCGTAGGCGAAGGTCCCGAAGCAGGAGGTCTTGATGCGCCAGAGGAGGGTCCAGGCGCTGACCGGCGGGCCGTCGGCGGGGGTGTCGTGGCCGTGGGTCTCGGGCACGTCGGCGTCGAGCTGAGCGAGCACGAGGGCGCTGGCCGAGAGGGCGAGCGCCCCGGAGGCGAGGAAGGCCGTGCCCGTGGGGGCGACGGTGACGATCCATCGGGCGACGAGGGGCCCGACGACGTAGCCGACGGCGACGGCGACGGCGTAGAGGCTGGTGACGTAGGCCTTGTGGTCGGAGCGGGCGCGAGAGAGGAGGATGGTCTCGCTGCTCACCCAGACGCCCACGGAGAAGGCCCCGTCGAGGCAGCGCGCGGCGGCGATGGCGCCGTAGGTGTGGAGGTGGGGGAAGAGCGAGACGCAGGCGGCGTAGCCGGCCAGCGAGGCGACGAGCACGGCGCGGGCGGAGAAGCGGCGGATGAGCGCGCCCATCGGCAGCGAGAGCGCGACGATGCCGAGGGCGAACCAGGCCGCGAGGGTTCCGATGTCGTGCTTGGAGAAGTGGCGCGCGTCGAGGTGCAGCGACGTGAGCGCGATGGAGACGCCGTAGCCCGCGCCGAGCAGGAGCGTGGCGCCGAAGACGACGAGGATGTTGCGATCACCGATGCGCTTGAACACGGGCGCGAAGGTAACCGGGGACGAGGCGGAGGCGGGGCGATGAATCGGCAGGGGCCGCGATCACCATCGGGCGCCCGGAGGGTGGCAGGGGGAACGGGCGGGCGTGCACGGGGATCGCAGTGACCTGCGACTCCCGCCGGGCGAAGTTCCTACTCCCCTGCGAGCGCCGGTCTCGTCACCAGCTCACTCTCGTCAGGGCACCGGCGGCACCCGCGTCGCTGTCGCTCACGAACCACCCACCGCCCCAGCACCAGACGCCCCCATCGTCACGGAGCGCACACGAGCTCGACGCGGTGCGGAGAACCCTCACGACCCGGTCGAGCCCTGGGACGCTGGTCGCGCCACCGGTTCGATCCCAACACCGGGCCGTGCCGTCGGTGATGGACGCGCAGCCGTGCTCGGCGCCCAGTGCGATCGACGTGGCGCAGCGAACACCGACCGGTGTCGGAGGCGTCGGTCCGTGTCGCGGCGGCACGGCGCCCCACCACGAGACGTTGCCCGCCCGGTCGAGTGCGGCCGCGAACGTCAGCCCGCTGGCGATCTGCGTGGCGCCGCCTTCGGGGAGTTCGACGACAGACTCGACCCCGCCCGTGTACCCCTGGTTGCAACGCACGCGGTCACCCTCGTACCGAATGCACACCCAACCGGCGAACGAGAGGACGTCGACCGCGTGGCCTTCGTCGTCGGGCGGCATGACCCCGTCGCCCCAGCATCGGACGTGGCCGCCATCGAGCAGCACGCACGGACGCATCGTCGTGAGGCCCAACGAGACCCGGCGCGCCCCCGAGATTCCAGGAACCTGGGTCGGGAGAAGCATCCGCGGAGGAAGGTCGGGGTGAACGCGGCCCATGGCGTTGTCGCCCCAACACCAGACGGTTCCATCCCCTCGCACGGCGCACCCCACGAAGACGCTCATGTCGAACGAGCGCGCGTCATCGATCCCAGGAAGCGTGAGCGTCTGGAAGTTGCGGTACATCGCATCGACACCGTCGGCGAACACGCCGCCGTTGCCGAAACCCCGGCAGCGGATGTGTCCGTCGGCTCGCAGGAGGCACGCGAGCCCGATGTCCTCGTCGATGTCTACGATCGCGAGGCTCCTGGTTCCAATCGGAACCCCATGACTGCGCGGGCGATGCTCGCCACTCGCCCGCGGACCTCCACCGGCTGACCAGCGACCCCGCGGCGGGGTACCTTCACGGGATGTCAGGTGACTCCGCGCGCGCTCTCGATCCGGAGTTCCCCAACCTCGACCCCGAGGTGGTGGCGGGGTATCGCAGCGCCCCGGAGCACCTCGTCGCCGAGATCCTCGACGGGCAGCTCTCGCTCATGCCGCGCCCGCGTCGTCGCCACGCGCAGTCGGCGATCGCCCTCGGAAGCGACCTGCACAACCCCTTCAGCCGCGGGCGCGACGGGCCTGGCGGGTGGGTGATCCTCCCGGAGTCCGAGCTGCACCTCGGGCCACGCCCCGACGTCCTCATCCCCGACCTCGCGGGGTGGCGGCGTGAGCGCCTCCCGCCGGGCTTCCTCGCCGACGACGCGGCGGGCATCCCCCTCGCGCCCGACTGGGTGTGCGAGGTGCTCTCGCCGTCCACGGCGAGCGTCGACCGCGCGAAGAAGCTCCCGATCTACTGGCGCGAGGGCGTCGGCCACGCGTGGCTCATCGACCCGACCGCGCACATGTTGGAGGTGTTCCGGCGCCACGACCTCGGGTGGCTGCTCATCGCGAGCCACGAGGGCGCGAGCGTCGTGCACGCCGAGCCCTTCGACGCCATCGCGCTCGACCTCGCGGGGCTGTGGGTCGACTGACGCCCTCGCGCTCGTGCTGGGGACTCCCCGCCGCCGCGCTCGACCCCCCGCGCACGAGGGTTCTCACCCGACCATCGAGCGCTCAACGCTCGACCATCGAGCGCCCGATCAGCCCGCCTGGGCGATCCACTTCTCCAGCTCGCCCACGATCACCCTCGGCGCCCTCCGCAGGGCCGCCACGTCCGCCGACCCGGTGAGCAGCATGATCGCCTTCAGCTCCCGCTCCACGCCCTCCAGGTAGGCCTCCGCGCCCGCGCGGCCGCCCTTCCGATGCGCCTGCAGCACAGGCCTCGCGATGCCCGCCACGCTCGCCCCCAGCGCGATCGCCCTCGCCACGTCGCCGCCCGTGAACACCCCGCCGGTCGCGATGATCGTCTCGAAGCCCGCCGCCGCCGTGATCGCCACGCTCGCCGCGGTCGGAACCCCCCAGTCCCAGAGCGCCTCGCCCAGCGCCCTCGCCTCGCCCGTCGCCCGCATCGTCTCCACGCCCACCCACGAGGTGCCCCCGGCGCCGCTCACGTCGACGTGCTTCACGCCCGCCGCCCTCAGCTTCCTCGCCGCCGCCCCCCCGATGCCGTTGCCCGTCTCCTTGGCCACCACCGGAACATCGAACCCGCCCAGCTCCCGGAAGAAATCCGCGCCCCCTCGGAAGTCTCGGTCGCCGCCGGGCTGCACCAGCTCCATCGCGGGGTTGAGGTGCACGCAGAGCGCGTCGGCGCCCACGTCGCGCACGAGCCCCCGCAGCACGTCGAGGCCCATCTGCCGACCCTGCACCATGCCCACGTTGCCCAGCAGCAGGGTGGTCGGGGCCACCTCTCGCACGGCGTAGGTCCACGCGACGTCGCCCTTGCGCTGCATCGCGCGCTGGCTCCCGAGGCCGAAGCCGTAGCCTCGCGCCTCGGCGATGGAGGCGAGGTCCCGGTTGATGGCCGCGGCCTCCGCGGTGCCGCCGGTCATCGCCGCGATCACCAGCGGGAAGCGCAGGGTCTTGCCGAGCAGGGTCACCCGCGTGTCGAGCGCGTCGGCGTCGAGGTCGGGCAGCGCGTCGTGCACCAGGCGAACGCAGGAGAGCAGCGTCGTCGCGTCGCGAAACCCCACGTCGCCGGTGGCGCAGAGGTCGATGTGGTCACGCTTCCGCTGGCTGATGTCGGTACTCATGGCGGTCTCTGTGGCTCCAATCGGCTGATGGGGGTTAGCGGTGAACGGCGGGCGCGTCCAGGGCAACCATTCCCCCAGACGATCGAAGCCCCGCCCCAAGGCCCCTGCGTACTCCCTTCGACCGCTTCGAAGGAGCGAATGGCGAACCCATGGATGCCACCTGGTTGAAATTCGATGCAGTGCGCAGCGCCCTGGCGCTGGTGGCCTTTGGAGTCACCGGCTACTTCGCGTGGTTGCACGGCGACGTCGTCCCGAGGCCCATCGACGGAGGCGCTCCCGTGGTGGCCATCGACGCCGCCGGCGCCCGCCCGGCGCGCTGAACCGCTCCTACCGGCAGTAGCGAGGGCCCGCGGAGAGCGGCGCCACGAGGGTGCGGTAGTCGTTGTTGAGCTGCCCCCCGCGGCGGTCGCCGGTGAAGCGGTAGTAGTAGGCGTTGGAGGCGGGGATGCCCGCGGCCTCGTAGGCCTGGGCGTCCGTGTCGGTGTTGCCGAAGCCGTAGTCCACCGGGTGCCCGAGGCGAGAGCGAAGGGCGACGAGCTCGTCGCGCTTGAAGGTGAAGGCCGCGGTGCCGGTGCCTCCGGTGAGGTTCATCATCGTGTGAACGAGGCCCGACGGGAGTCCTCGCTCGCGGGTCCACTGGTGCGTGCGCGTGGTGAGCCACTCGGGGCGGGCGGTGAGGTAGAAGATGATGTAGCCGCGGCGAGCGAGCGCCCAGAGCGCCTCCGGGGCGCCGGCGTTCACCGTCGGCGAGGCGCCGCCGAAGACCGTGAGCCACTCGGCGGTCTCGCTCTCCGTGAGCGTCCCGTCGACGTCCGAGACCGCGACGTGGGCGCTGGCGGGAAGCACCTCGATGTACTGATCGGCGAAGGTGTGGTCGCCGCGCACGACGTATCGCAGGCGGTGTCGGCCCACGCCGAGCCGAGCGCTCGCGGGGATGGGGAAGTACACGAAGCCGCCGTTGTCGACGACGCCCTCGATGGTGGGGTGGTCGTTGTCGCGCGTGGTGCGCGCCTCGCCCAGGCGCTCCCAGGTGCGGCAGTTGCGGAGCAGGAAGACCTCCACGTCCTCGTCCTGCAGGTCGTCGTCCGCGGGGCCGTAGGTGAAGCGCGCGATGCCCCACTGCGCGTCGCTCTGCCGGAGGAAGAGGTCCCGGCCGCGGTGGCGCTGCGAGCCGAGGGCGACGGTGACGCGCGTCGTGAGGTGACGCCACGAGGTGGTGGGCGACGGCGTCGGCGGGGGCGCGTCGCACATCGGCGGCTCGTTGCATGGAGCGTCCGCGTCGGTGCTCACCGGGACGTCCGCGCTCACCGGGACGTCCACGCTCGCCGGCGCGTCGACCGGCGAGGGCACGTCCTCCGCGGGCGGCACGTCCATCGCGGCGGGAACGTCCTCCGCGACGGGCGCGTCCACCGCCGGGGGGACATCCACCGGAGGAGGCGCGTCCACCGCCCCGGAGTCCTCGTCCAGCACCGGGAGCTCGGGCAGCTGCAGCGCGTCCGTGCCGCCGTCCGGGTGCGCGGTGGGGTCGGCCATGTCGGCGCCCCCGCTGCACGCCGCGAGCGTCATGGAGAGCGCGACCCAGGTCTTCAGGGAAGCCATCGTGCGCGGGACTCTCGCACGAAGAGGGTTAGGGAGCGAAGGGACGGGGGAGCGCCGCGTCAGCGCTTGTCGATGCCGACGTACTGGCGCTCGGTGGCGCCGGTGTAGATCTGCCGCGGGCGGCCGATGGGGGTCTTGAGGGCGTTCATCTCGCGCCAGTGCGCGGTCCAGCCCGGGAGGCGGCCGAGGGCGAACATCACCGTGAACATGTTCGTCGGGATCTTCAGCGCGCGGTAGATGATGCCCGAGTAGAAGTCGACGTTGGGGTAGAGCTTGCGCGAGACGAAGTAGTCGTCCTTGAGCGCGGTCTCCTCGAGGCGCTTGGCGAGGTCGAGCAGCGGGTCGTCGATGCCCAGCTTGGCGAGCACCTTGTCGCAGGCGACCTTGATGATCTTCGCGCGCGGGTCGAAGTTCTTGTAGACGCGGTGGCCGAAGCCCATGAGCAGGAACCCGGAGTTCTTGTCCTTGGCCTTGTCCACGTACTTCTGGAGGTTGTGCCCGTCGTTGTGGATCATCTCCAGCATCTCGAGCACCTCCTGGTTGGCGCCGCCGTGGCGCGGTCCCCAGAGCGCCGAGATGCCCGCGTTGACGGAGGTGAACAGGTTGGCCTTGGAGCTGCCGACGATGCGCACCGTCGACGTGGAGCAGTTCTGCTCGTGGTCGGCGTGGAGGATGAGCAGCAGGTCGAGGATGCTGCGGATCTCGTCGTCGACGGCGTACTGCTCGGTGGGCACGCCGAAGAGGGTCTTCAGGAAGTTGGCGGTGTAGCCGAGCGAGGCGTCGGGGTAGACGAAGGGCTGGTTCCTGGCGTGCTTGTAGCCCCAGGCGGCGAGCACCGGGAGCTGCGCCAGGATGCGGTACGTGGCGAGCTCGACCTCCGCGGGGACGTTGGGGTCGTTGGCGTCGTCGTTGAAGGCCGAGAGGGCGTTCACCGCGGAGCCCAGCATCGCCATCGGGTGCGCGTTGCGGGGGAAGGCGCGGTAGAGGTGCTTGAGGTCCTCGGGCACCAGCGACTGCGCGGCGATGTTGGCCTGGAAGGTCGCCAGCTGCGACGCCGACGGCAGCTCCCCGTAGAGCAGCAGGTACGCGACCTCGATGAAGGTCGACTTCTCCGCGAGCTGCTCGATGGGATAGCCGCGGTACCGCAGGATGCCCTTCTCGCCGTCGAGGAAGGTGATCGCGCTGGTGGTCGAGGCGGTGTTCATGAAGCCGGGGTCGAGCGTCACGAGGCCGCTGCCGGAGCGCAGCTTCGCGATGTCGATGCCGCCCTCCTTCTCCGATCCCACGGTGAGAGGGAACTCCAGGGTCTTGCCGTCGTACGTCAGGGTGATGTTCGCCATCAGACGATTCCTCTCAAGCGATGCGGTTGCCGTTCGGGAGCGGGAGGATACGCAAAGCGCTGCGGAGGTCCATGGGGTTCCGCACCCGCGAGTTCAAGCGTCATCGAGGGTGTGGCAGGATGCCGCCCCGGGTCGAAAAGGGGTGTCCCGCTCAGCCCGGGACGCCGTTGGCGTCCGCCGGGACGATCACGAACACCTGGATGGTGTCGAGCACGGACGAGGCGCGGCCGAGCACCTCGATGGTCGCGCGGAAGAGCTGCGCGGCGCCGCTGGTGTTGCGGTGGAAGTCGTTGAAGAAGGTCACCTCGAAGGTCACCACCGTCGACGGCGACACGTTGTAGAAGGTCGTGGCGTCGAAGCGGTCGAAGCCCGTCGGCGCCGCGGGCATCCCCCGCAGCGGGACGATGCGCTGCATGAAGTCGCTGGTGGTGTGCCCGGTGGCGAGGCGCGTCTCCATCGGGTCGCCGACGCCGCGGCGGGTGACGTCCTGGCGGGTCCCCTGCGCGAGCGTGGTGACGGCGGAGATGACGTTGGCGGCCACGGACGAGGGCGAGCCCCGGAACGCGATGGGCATCCCCGCGCCGTCGAAGGTGCGCGAGTCGCGAGCCAGCGCGATCGCGTTGTTGTAGGTGGCCGTGGAGAGCACGTCGATGCCGATGAAGTAGGCCTCGCGCCGGCGAAACTCGGCCACGAGCTGCGTCCACGTCGCGGCCGCCGGAGCGCTCGAATAGAACTGCCCCGTCGGCATCGCGGTGCCGTTGTGCCAGTCGGCGTCGGAGAACAGCACGATGATGGGCACCCGCCCCGGGCGGAAGCAGCCCCACCCGAAGGCCGTCGCGTCGCCGCCGCAGTCCGCCGCCGTCGCCATGCGCGTCGCGGTGCCGCCGTACTGCGGGATGCCGTAGCCTGAGAGCAGCGAGTGCATCGAGGCCACCTGCGCCTCCGGGCCGTCGCCTCCGCCCGCCGCCGCGAGCCGCGAGGTGGCGGCCTGCGAGAGCATCGAGTTGGCGTCGAGGCGCTGCAGCACCCGAAGCGCGAAGTCGCCGCCGCCGTTGGCGAAGTCGCGGTGCTCGGCCATGCCGTAGCGCATGTCGGCGCCGGGCCCGATGGCGCGCACGATCCCCGGGACGATGGTGGTGCTCAGCGTGCTGCGCACCGCGTTGATGGTGCTGCTCATCGACCCGGTGGTGTCGACCAGGAACATGATGTCCGCGCTTCGGATGCGCGTGGAGAAGTCGAAGGAGCGAGTCTGCGGCCCCATCGGGTCCATGTACGGGAGGGTCACGTAGAGCGACCCGGCGGGCGGTCGGCTCATCGGGTCCGTCGGGCTGCTGCCCGCGGCGCTCTCCGTGAGGTCGCCCACGCCGTCGCCGTCGGTGTCCGCCACGCACGGATCGGTGTGCGTGCGCATCGTCTCCTCGCGATCGATGAGCCCGTCGTTGTCCGAGTCGCGGTCGCGGTGGTTGGCGTACCCGTCCATGTCGCAGTCGTCGGGCAGCGCGCCGCAGGTGAGCGCGGGCCGCGCCGAGGCCGCGAAGCCCGGGAAGTTGCGCCGCGCCTCGTCGGCGTCGGTCACGCCGTCCTCGTCGCTGTCGGTGTTCTGGTAGTCGGGCATCGCGCCGGCGGCCATCGCCGTGCGCAGGAAGGGGGCGCCCTCGAGGTCGTCGGAGATGCCGTCGCCGTCCTCGTCGCGGCAGGGCGGCGGACCGGAGTCCACCCCCACGTCGACGACCACGCTCACGTCCACGCCGACCCCGACGTCGGGGGAGCGGGCGTCCACCATGGCGCCCGCGTCGCGTGCGTTTGGCACATCGACGGCCCTCGGCACATCGACCGCGCGCCCGGTGTCGCGACGCACCCCGCTGTCCCTCGCGCCGCCGTCGGGGGTCAGGTCCGAGAGGTAGATGTCTTCGGGGGCACAGGCCGCCGCGGCGAGCGCGACAGCCAGGACGGCGCGGACTTTCATCGGGCACTCCCTTGAGGGCGGCGTCGTTGAGGGCGTTCAACTCCGCGCGCGACGGGAGTCTATCGTCGCTCGGTCCGCGCCGACAATCGCCGGCGGGTCGCTATCGTCGGGGGTTGAGAGCGATCAGGCCCGGCCGGGGTGCTGCGCCGCGGTGCGCCGCGCGAGCCCGACCGCGTCGTGCACCGTGAGGCCGCAGTCGCCGGTCGAGACCAGGCCCTCGCGGCTCCAGCGGGAGAGCGTGCGGATGGTCGTCTCGACGGTGGTGCCCACCAGCGCCGCGAGCTCGGCGCGCGTGAGCCGCAGCGGAATCAGCGTGGAGCCGTCTTCCATCTCGTCGCCGAAGCGCTCACCCAGCTCCATCAGCGTGGTCGCGAGGCGCTCCTCGGCGGAGGCCGTGAAGAGCGCGAGCCGGCGGTTGGCCACCGCGCCGGAGCGGCCGAGGCCCGTCGCCAGCGCGAGCGCCGCGGGACCCGACTTCTCCAGCGCCGCCAGCATCACCTCGCGCGGAACCCTCACCACGATGGCCGCCTCGGTCAGCGCGAAGGCGTCGGCGTCGTAACAGCCGGCCTCCAGCGCCTCGGCGTCCCCGACGCTCTCCCCGGGCCCCGCGAGCCCGAGCACCAGGTCGCGAGAGGGACCGCCGGGCATCAGCACCTTCACCAGTCCGAGGCCCACCAGCACGAAGCTGCTGGCCGCCTCGCCGGACCTCCAGACCGCCTCACCGCGCCGGAGCCGCTGCTGCGTGGCTGTCTTCGCGATTTCCTCCAGGGCGTCTCCCGTGATGCGAGAGAGGGCCGCGTGTCGCCGAAAGACCGATCGGACATCCATAAAGTAGCCTCCAAAGTTCGGGATGCCTTGAGTCAGTGCAACGCGCGGACCATGTCTCCGGTCATCCCTGATCTATTCCGGTCGCACGCTCTTTTCCATGGCATTTTGGTGCAGAACCTGGGCTCGCGCGAACCGCCCCTTGATGCGCAGGGCACGACAACGCGATCAGTGGGGTGCGCAGGAAGTATCGTCCCCGCGACCCGAGCGCCCTGCGCAGGTGTAGGCGGATCATCGACACGCGCCGCCAGCGCTTGCGTGCTCGGGGCTTCTGTTGCTACCGACTCCGCCGTGAACCTGCGAAGCATCGGGTGGCCGCTCGCGTCCGTCGTGGCAACGCTCCTCGTCGGCTGCGGCGACGACAACGACCGCCTGCTCGACGCGGGCGCCGAGGACCTCGGGGCGATCGACGTTCCTGCGACCGACCTCGGGGTCGCGGACGCGGGCGCGATCGACACTGGCATCGATGTCGCGGTCGACCGCGGGGCGAGCCTGGACGTCACACGCGACTCGGGCTCGGACGCTGGCACCGACGCCGGGTCGATCGACTCGGGCTCGGCGGACGTGCCCGCCGCCGACGTGATCGCGCTCGATGCCCCGATGGACAGCGGCGCGGCCGATCGCCCGGACGTCGGCACCGACGCGGGGCCCTCCGACGCGGGCGCCGCCGATGTCCCTCGCGTCGACGCGGCCTCTTCCGACGCGGGGTCCTCCGATGCGGGCGCGGCCGACGCCGGGAGCGCGCGCGGCACGCCCGTGATCGACGGCGTCATCGGGAGCGACTGGCCCGCCGGGGCGATCGTGGTGAGCAACACGGTGCCCTCCGCGTGGGGGCCGACGCTCAACTCGCTCCGCTCGATCCGCGTCGCGTGGGACGGCAGCCGCCTCTACCTGGGCCTCGACGGCGTGGTCGAGGCGACCAACGCGATGCTGGTGTTCATCGACCGCGACTACCTGCCCTCGATGAGCGCGACGGGCGTGACCGCGATCTCGACGCTCACGGACAGCGTCGGGTCGCTCGACAACTCCATCTCCTGCAACGTCACCGAGGCCCCGACCGGCTTCGGCACGGACATGGTGTGGGGCACTCGCGGCATGCTGATGAAGACCTCCGCCACCGCCCTCGACCCGGCCATCGGGCTGCGCGACGTGGGCTGCCCCACCTGCCGCGGGGACTTCCGCTGGACCCCGGGAGACACGGCCGTCTGCGTGGGCGGGGCGACGCCCGCGTGCGAGGTCGCCATCGAGTGGAGCGCCCTCTACGGCAGCGTTGCCCCGCCGGTCCCGATGCTCGGGCTCTTCGTGCGCATCACCGACGCGGAGGGCATGAGCCTCAGCAACAACCAGTGCCTGCCGCAGCAGGCCGCAGGCGATCCGCCCACCGCCGCGCGGCGGGTGCTCGCCTTCAGCCCCGATCGCTGATCGTCACGGAGCGCCCGCGGCGCTCGCGGGGATGAGCAGCCGGTAGGCTCCGCTCGAGTCCGCGGTCGCCCTCGCCACGCGCAGCACCACGCCCGGGGCGTCGCCCTCGCGCAGCCGCACCAGGGCCTCGACGGTCGCGAGCGGCGAGGGCATCCCGCGCGCGTCTCGCACCACGCCTCGCACCTGCACCGGCGCCTCGAGGGTCGTGTCGAAGTTGCTCACCCGCCGCGCCACGCAGACGGGAGCGCCCAGGGTCACCGGGAAGCCCGAGCTCTCCGCGGGCTCCACCAGCAGACGGTAGAGGCCCGGGTTGAGCTCCACCTGGTAGGAGCCGTCGGTCGAGGTGACGGTCTCCGTCGTGGTCGCGCGGCTCGCGAGCGTCCGCAGGTCGGGGTCTGCGAGGCAGGGGTTGGACGGCGCGGCGTCGTGATAGGGCACCGCGGTCACCCGGGCGCCTCGCACCGCGAGCCCGTCGCGGCCCAGCACCCGCCCGGAGAGCGAGGGGCGGCGCTCCAGCGTGAACACCTGGCCGGCCTGCTCGGTGGCGTCGGAGCGCACTCGAAACCCGTGCTGCACGGCGCTGCGGAAGGCCTCGCCCGCGGGCGTCACCACCACGTCGTAGTCGCCCGGGACCAGCCACGCGCGGAAGCTCCCGTCCGCCTCCGTGACCGCCCTCGACTCGTACCAGCTCGTCGCCGCGGGGAGGCCCACTGGTGGTCGCATCGCCGCGCGCAGGGTCACCGTGGCCCCTCGCATCAAGCGGCTCTGCCCGTTGGGGTCGAGGCCCTCGACGGAGGCGCGCACGTCGACGCAGCCCACGCAGGGTCCGTTGGGCGGCGGTGCTCCGGGCACCGTCGGGCGCGCCGCCGCCGCGTGCGTGAGCCCCGTGAGCTCGGGGAGCACGACCCGAAGGTCGCGCCCGCTCGGGGCCGCCGCGACGAGCGCCGAGCGAGGGATGTCGACCATCAGGCCGCCGCCCGCGCCGTTGTCCGCCGAGAGCCGCAGCGTCCAGGCCTCCGGGGCTCCCGGCGCCATGCTGCACGCGAAGCGCCCGCCGCTGCCCTCGGTGCCATCGCCCGCGGTGGAGCTCACCGTGGAGATCACCCGGTTGTTGGCGGCGGGGTCGATGGCGCGCGCGACGAAGCCCGCCACCGGCTGCCCCGCGGCGGTCTCGACCAGGCCCGCCCAGCGCGCATACGTGGTCGGGTATGCGATGTCGAAGCGCTGCATCACCGCGCCGCCGCGCACCTCGAAGCCCCGCTCGAAGCGCGGCGGGACCGTCGCCGCCAGCGTCGAGGCGGGGCGCACCAGCACGTCGAAGAGCCCCTCGGTGAGCGTCGCCGACCAGGTGAACGAGTCTCGGTCGCGGGAGGCGTTGGGGATCGCCATGGTCCCGGCCACGGCCTGCACCGGGGGCGACACGCCGGCGAGGTCGGCGGGGGTGAACTCCAGCGTCGCGGGGATGTACCGGCCCGCCGCGTCGCCGTCCGCGGGCACCGTCACCACGCCGTAGACCACGCGCGGCGCGCGCAGGGCGAGGTCGACGCTCTCGTCCGCGAGGATGCTCCTCGGGCGGGTGAGCGTGGGGAAGGCGTCGGCGCTCACCCGGCCGGTCGCCGGGGTCACCGCGAAGAAGACCTCGGCGCGAGCGCGGGAGACGCAGCGCTGCGTCGCGCGGTCGCAGCTCGCCCCGGGGCACTCGCTGTCCGCCGCGCAGCGCTCGGCGGAGCCGCCCACCACGGGGTTGCCCTCGAGGCACGCCGCGGGCGCGGCGAGGAGCAGCCCCAGGAGCATCGCCCTCGGCGCCCTCACGGCTGCACCCCTCACGGCTGCACCCCTCACGGCTGCACCAGGTGGCGGCAGGTCTCGATGGCGTCGTCGACGCCGCCGTCGGAGGCCGGGATGGTGCCGGAGCGCGGGCGGACGAAGATCCACCAGGTGCGGAAGTCCACGTCGCCCTCGCGCTCGGGGGTGCGGAAGTTTCCGCTCAGACGGAGGCGCGAGGAGACGTAGAGCTCGACGCGGTTGCAGCCCACATCAGGCAGCCGAACCGTCTCGCGGATCTCCCGTCGGCGGTTGCCGTCGGAGGGGAACTCATGGGGCTGCGGCTGGTTGACCGGCTCGCAGTTGGCCCCGCCGTCCTGCGGCACGCAGTCGCGGTCGTCGTTGACGAAGAAGCGCCACTGCAGCAGGTCGTTGACCCCGTCATCGTCGACCGGGACGCGGAAGGCGTAGGTCGTGAGGTCGGCCTCGTCGATCTCCAGCAGCGCGCCGATGCGCGGCGTGGTGATGCCCTGGACGTCCTGGATGCGCGGAGGCGTGAGGGGCGTCGGCACCCGCACCTCGTCGGTGCGCGTGATCAGGCACGAGGACAGCGCTGTGGTTGTGGCAAGCATCAAAGCGATACGACGCACGACAGCGAGATCCATACCACGTACCCCCAAAAGCCCACAGAACCAGCGATTCCACGCCATCGACGGGCATGACCGGGCGCCGGGCACTGACAATCGTGTCGCGGTTTCGGGCCCTGAGGAGCTGGTCATATCCTGTCCGAAGGGGTTGGAGAGATCGGGTGCGGTCGCGGGGCAGAGCCACTACGATGGCCGGGCGATGATCGGACGTCTTCAGGGTCGGGTGGTGTCGGAGTCTCCGGACGGTCAGGTGGTCATCGACGTGGTGGGCGTCGGCTACGAGGTGCTGCTGCCGATGGGCACGCTGGGGCGGTGCACGCCCGACGCGGAGGGGCGCGTCACGCTGCAGGTCGTGACGCACGTGCGCGAGGACGCGATCACCCTCTTCGGCTTCTCCGACGACCGCGAGCGCTCGGCCTTCCGCCTGCTCACGGCGGTGGCCGGGGTGGGTCCGCGCATCGCCGTCTCGGTGCTGGGCGTGCTGCCCGCGGCGGAGCTCGCGCACGCCCTGGCGCGGGGCGACGTGAAGAAGCTGACGTCGGTTCCGGGCGTGGGCAAGCGCATCGCCGAGCGCCTGGTGCTGGAGCTGAAGGACAAGCTCACGGGCCTCTCCTCGGGCGCCGCCGGCGCGGGCTTCTCCCCGGTCGGGCTTACGGCTCCGGTAAGCCCGATCGCCGCGGTGGGTCCGGGCGCGGCGCTGGTGGCCGCGCTGGTCAACATGGGCTTCAAGGCCGCGGAGGCCGAGCGCGCCGCCGCCGAGCTCGCGCCTCGGATGGCCGAGCCCCTCGACGTGCTGGTGCGGGAGTCACTGCGCCGGCTCGTCCGGTAGCGCGGGCCCGGTCGCGGCGGCCTCCGGCGCGGGCTCCTCGGTAGCGGGCTCCGGCTCGACGCCCGCCTGCGAGAGCCGCGCGGTGAGCGAGGCCTGGCTCTCCTCGGAGAGCTCGGTGTACTCGCGCAGCATCGGCAGGTCGCGCAGCGAGCGCAGCCCGAAGAACTCCAAGAAGAAGCGGGTGGTGCCGTAGAGCAGCGGGCGGCCGGGCTCCTCGCGGCGGCCGATGGTGCGCACGAGGTCGCGCTCGAGCAGCACCTTCAGCGCCGATCCGGTGTCGACGCCGCGCACCTCGTCCACCTCCGGTCGCGTGATGGGCTGCCGGTACGCCACGATGGCCAGCGTCTCGACCTGCGCCCGGCTGAGCCGCACGGGCTTGGCCTGGAGCAGCTCGCGCACGAAGGGGGCGTTGCCCGCGCTCGATCGGAAGAGCCACGCGCCAGCGACCTCGTCGAGGTGGATGCCCCGGGGCTGGTACTCGTCCTTGAGCTCGTTGAGCAGCTTGCGCACGTCGCGCGCCTCGGCGCGGGTGATCTTCGAGAGCTCGGCGACGGTGATCGGGTGGTCGCTCGCGAACACGAGGCTCTCCAGCACCGTGCGCAGGTGCTGCTCGGAGACCGAGCGGCCGATGGCGCGGGCAACACCTGGGGAGGCCGGGAGCTCGTCCTCTGGGGCGGTCTCGGGGGCTTCGTCTGGCGCCTCGTCGCCGCCCTCCTTCGGGTCGCCGATGGTCATCGCCAGTCGTCCCGCACCGAGGCGCCCGGGTCGGTCACGTCCGTGAGCACCAGGGTCACGTGGAGCTGCTCGTAGTTGCCCGACTGGTAGAGCCGGGTCATCCGGAGCCGGGTCATCTCCAGCAGCGCGAGGAAGGTCACCACCAGCTCCGGCGTGCTGCCGTCGTCGTCGAAGAGCTCGTCGAAGCGCATCGAGCGGCGCTCCCGCAGGCGCTCGACGAGGACGCCGATGCGGTCGGCGATGGAGATGCGCTCCGGGGTGACCTCGTGCGCGATGGAGAGCTTGCGCCGGGCGAGGAGCTTCTGGAACGCCTCGATCATGGCGATGGCGGGGAAGGGCGCGAGCGGCGCCTCGCCGGTGGACTCCGCGGTGACCTCCATCCCTCGCGGGAACACGTCGCGGCCGGCCACCCCTCGCGCGGCCAGCTCCTCTCCCGCGGCGCGGAACTTCTGGTACTCGAGCAGCCGGCGCACGAGCTCGACGCGCGGGTCCTCGCCCTGGTCGGCGTCCGGGTCGACGTTGAGGTTCTCCTCCGGCGGCGGCGTGGGCAGGAGCATGCGCGACTTGATGTGCGTGAGCGTCGCGGCCATCAGCAGGTACTCGGCGGCGAGGTCGAGGTTGAGCGCCTGCATCATCGAGACGTACGTGAGGTAGCGCTCGGTGATGAACGAGATGGGGATGTCGAAGATGTCGAGCTCGTGCTTCTGGATGAGGTGAAGCAGGAGGTCGAGCGGGCCCTCGAAGACGTCGAGCTGCACCCGCACCAGCGGGTCGTCGGTGAAGGGCTCGTCGAGCGGGTCCATCATGGGTCTCAGCCGCGGGGGTGGAAGCGCGCGTGCGCGGCCTGGAGGTGCTCGACGGTGACGTGCGTGTAGATCTGCGTGGTCACGATGTCCGCGTGGCCGAGCATGGTCTGCACGGCGCGCAGGTCGGCGCCGCGCTCGAGCAGGTGCGTCGCGAAGGAGTGCCGGAGCTTGTGCGGCGAGATGGGCCGGTCGATGCCCGCGACCAGGGCATAGCGCTTGAGCAGCTTCCAGAACCCTTGGCGGGTCATGGCGGAGCCGAAGTGCGTGACGAAGAGGTCGTTGGCCGCGCGGCCCTTCGTGAAGGTGCCGCGCACGGTCTGGAGGTAGAGCAGCAGGGCCTCGCGGGCGACCTCGCCGAAGGGCACGAGGCGGCGCTTCTCCCCCTTGCCGAAGGCCGCGAGCACGCCCTGGTCGAGGTCGACGTCGGTGACCTTGAGGTTCACCAGCTCGGAGACGCGCAGGCCCGAGGCGTAGAGCAGCTGGATCATCGCGCGGTCGCGCACGCCGCGAGGGGTGCTCGGCTCCGGCGCGGAGAGCAGCGACTCGACCTCCGGGAAGGTGAGCACGTGGGGCAGCTTGCGAGGGAGGCGCGGGCCGGTGACCAGCTTCGTCGGGTCGTTCTTCACCCGCCGCTCGGCCACGAGGAACTTGTAGAACCCGCGCAGCGCCGAGAGCTTCCTCGCCTGAGCGCGGGCCGAGAGGCCCTCCTTGGAGAGGGCGATCATCCAGCTGGCGACGTCGCCGTTCTCGATGTCGCAGAAGCCTCGCTGCAGGTCCTGGCGCACGAAGACGGCGAAGCGCACGAGGTCCGTCGCGTAGGCCTCGACCGAGCGCGGGCTCAGGCCCTTCTCCACCCGGAGGTGCGCGAGCCACGCGTCGAGGAGTTGATCGTCGTCGGACATCGACGGAAAGCTACGAGGCCGAAGGGGTCGGGAGCCAGTTTCGGGCCGAAGCGTTGCGTATGGGCGAAGCCTGGGGCTATGGTGCCCCGGCGTCGCGCGGCGCGTTCGGGCCCATAGCTCAACCGGTTAGAGCACCTGACTTATAATCGGGAGGTTTCGGGTTCGATCCCCGATGGGCCTACTCTCCGCGCGGTTCAGCAGTGCTTGCGACCCGCTTAGTGGAGAAGACCCGTTGCGCGAACAGCTCCTAGCCCTGGAAGAACTTGCAAAGAGTGACCTGGCGTGGCGCCAGATCGACGTCGAACTCGCCGATGTGGACGCGCACCTCGTGGCCACGCGGTCCGACGTCGAACGCATCCGAGACCTGCTCGATCGAGAGCGCGCGCAGCTCACCGAGGCCCAGCGGTTGAAGCAGACGCACGTCGATGAGCTCGCCACCATCGACGAGAAGTCCATCCGGTCGAAGAAGCGACAAGAGGTCGCCCGCAACAACCGCGAGATGGAGGCCATGAACCGCGAGATCGAGGTGCTCAAGCGAGAGCGCGAGGAGCGCACCGCGGAGGCCGGACGGCTCGAGGAGGTGGTGGCCGCCGTGGGCGCGCAGCTCCAGCAGCACGAGGCGGACTTCAAGGGCCTCACGGACATGCTCGCCAGCGAGGAGGCCGAGGCGGTCAAGACGCGCGAGGCGCTGCTCGCCCGCAAGGAGATGCACCAGGGGGCCCGCAAGGCGCTCACCGCGCGGGTGCGGCCGGAGATCCTCCGCATCTACCAGATCGTGCTCAACCGCCGCGGCACCGCCGTCGCCGAGTGCCGCGACGGCATCTGCCGCGGCTGCTACATGGCGACCCCGCCGCAGCTCTACAACGTGATGCTGCGCGCGGAGAAGCTGATCCAGTGCCCCAACTGCCAGCGCATCCTGCTGCCGCCCAACCTGTCGCGCTGAAAGACCCACCGACCTCCATGCTCGTCGCCTGTCCGAAGTGCCAGCGCACCTACCCGGCGGAGGGCAGCACCTTCTGCCCGCACGATGGGGCGAAGCTGCTGAGCCTCGACGAGGTCACCCCGGTGCGCGACCCGAAGGACCCGCTGGTCACCTGCACCGTCGCGGGGCGCTACGAGCTCCGCCGGGTGATCGCCAACGGGGGCATGGGGCGCGTCTACGAGGCGCGCGAGCTCACGCGGCAGGAGCGGGTGGCGATCAAGATCCTGCACGCCGACGTGGCGGAGGACGAGGTGAACATCGAGCGCTTCCGGCGCGAGGCCACCACCTCGCAGCAGCTCGACCACCCGCACGTCGTGAAGGTGATGGACTTCGCCGCGACGGCGCAGCTCCCGGGGCGCCCGGGCAAGAGCTGGTTCCTGGTGATGGAGTACCTCGACGGGGAAGAACTCCGCCACGTGCTCACGCGCGAGAAGACCGTGCCCCTCCACCGCGGCATCCGGATCGTGTCGCAGCTCGCGCTCGCGCTCGACTCGGCGCACGCCCGGGGCTTCGTGCACCGCGACCTGAAGCCCGACAACGTGTTCCTGGTGCGGGGCCCGGACGGCGACACGGTGAAGCTCCTCGACTTCGGCTCGGTGAAGTTCACCAAGGGGCAGGACCGAGGGCAGAAGCTCACGGTGATGGGCACCACCATCGGCTCGCCCTTCTACATGTCCCCGGAGCAGGCCCAGGGGTCGCCGGACCTCGACCAGCGCACGGACGTCTGGGCCGTCGCGGTGATGGTCTACGAGATGTTCGTCGGGAAGGTCCCCTTCCAGGCGCCCAACGGCGCGCAGATCCTGTTCAAGATCCTGGGCGACGAGGCGATGCCGCCGACCTTCGCCAACGAGAACGCCCCGCCGCAGCTCGACGACCTCCTGCACAAGGCCCTTCGCAAGGACCCCGCGGACCGCTTCCAGCACGCCGGAGAGTTCGCCCTCGCGCTGGGCCAGGCCTTCGGTCTCCCGGGCTCTCCCGCGGAGTGGGCGACCATGTCCGAGCACGCCATGCACGACGCCCTCGAGGCCGCCGCCTCCGCGCCGCCTCCGCCCCCGCCGGTGGAGGCCGCGCCGGTGAGCGCCCCGGCGCCGATGTCGTGGCAGCCTCCCCCACCGCCGGTCGCCCAGCCGATGTCGTGGTCGCCGGACAGCTCCGCTCCGATGCACGTGCCGCTGCGCCGCACCCCGGCCTGGGTCGTCCTCGGCGTGGCGCTCGGGGTGATCGCCCTCGGGGTGGCCGCGTTCCTCGCGCTGAGGTGAGCGTGGTCGACGCGTCGCCCGAGGTGATCGTCCTGGGGGCCGGGCCCGCGGGGCTGTCGGCCGCGCTCTGGTGCGCCTCGCTCGGCCTCTCGACGCTGGTGCTCGAGGCGCAGCGCGAGCTCGGCGGACAGCTCCGGGTGATCCCCTACGCGCTGGAGAACGTGCCGGGCATCGCGTCGATCGAGGGCGTGGCGCTGGCGGAGGTGCTGCGCTCGCAGGCCATCTCGCAGGGGGCGACTGTGCGCGCGGGGGTGGGCGCCCGGCTCGACGCGACCTCGCTGCGGGTGCACCTCGACGGCGTCTCCGAGGCCCTCTCGCCGCGCGCGGTGGTGATCGCGACGGGCGTCCGACGGCGACGGCTGCGGGTGCCGGGCGAGGACGCGCTGCTCGGGCGGGGCGTGGCGTACAACATCGGCCGCTCGCCGGAGCGACTGAAGGGCGCGAGGGTGGTGGTGATCGGCGCCGGCGACGACGCGGTGGAGCACGCGCACCTGGCGGCCCTGCACGCGCGCTCGGTCACGCTGCTCTACCGGGGCGATCGGCTGAGCGCGAGGCCGGCGCTGCTCACGGCGGTGGAGGCGCACGCCAACGTGACCCGTCGGCCGAGGATGCGGGTGGAGGCGATCGAGGGCGACGCGGCGGTGACCGGCGTGAGGGCGCACGGGCCGCACGGGCCGGAGCGCTTCGAGGCGGAGGTGGTGTTCGTGTGCGTGGGCCCGGAGCCGGTGAGCGAGGGCTTCGGCGTGGCCACGGACGCGAAGGGCTACGTGCGGGTCGACCGGCTGGGACGGACGTCGCGAGCGGGGGTGTTCGCGGTGGGCGACGTGTGCAGCGCCGAGGCGCCGACCATCGCCCACGCGATGGGCTCCGGGTCGGCGGTGGCCAAGGTGATCCGCGCGATGGACGCCGCGGCACGCCCGGCGGTGTCGGTGGTGCGCGAGTCGAGCGACCGGCTGGGCCTGCGGGGGATCACGCTCCCGGCGCGCATCGGCGCGTACCCGCGGGAGAAGGGCCGGCAGCAGACGCTCACCTTCGACCTGGACTTCGACGTCGACGCGGCGCGCGCGGCGCCGACGGACGCGCTGCGCGACACCATCGACTACGCCGCGGTGACCGAGGTGATCTCCGAGGTCATCGGCCGGCAGCACTACAACCTGATCGAGACGGTGGCCGACACGGTGGCGACGACGATCCTCGCGCGCTTCCCGACGCCGAGGGTTCGGGTGCGGGTCACCAAGCCGGGGGTGCCGCTGCGGAGGGCCTCGGCGGTGATCGAGGTCGAGCGCTCTCGGGGATGATCGAGGGAGCCCCGGGGCTTACCAGGGGAGGTAAAGCCCGGGCGGGGAGGCGGTCAGAAGGTTCCGCTGACGGTGATGCCGTCGCCGCGGAGCGAGGGGAGCACCTGGACGCTGGCGCGTCGGGGCGTCGAGCTGCTGGTGGCGCCGTAGATCGCGGCGCCGATGGTGAACGCGGCGGCCGCGCCCGCGACGCCGCCGACGATGTACGAGACCAGGCGGTTCTGGTCGACCGCGTCGGCGTAGCTGAGCCCGAGGGCCTGGTAGTAGCTGCGGCGCGAGGGGTCGGTCTGGGCCTGGAAGAGCGCCACGATGCGGTAGTAGTCGTCCTCGAGGGAGTTGGCGTAGACGACGAAGCCGACGGCCGTGCCGGTGGCGGCGACGGTGAGCGAGAGGCCCGTCCAGAAGCCTGCGCCGAGGCCGCGGGCGCTAGAGCTCCCGGGCTCCGAGGGCGGCCGGACGCTCACGCTCGGGTCGGTCACCGGACGGGTGACGGGCAGCAGCGGCGCGGGGCGCACGGGCTCGATGCGAGCCACCGGCGGAGTGACGTTGACGTTGGTCGCGGGCGTCACGACCGGGGCGGGCGTCACGGCCACGACGGGCGGAGCCGGCCGCGGAGGGGTGACCACCGGCGGAGCGGCGATCGGCGTGGGGGGCGCCGCCTCGGGCGCGACGCTGCCGATGAACGAGCGGTTGCGGACGATGTCGAGCGTGAGGGTGACGGTGCCGCCGCCCTCGACGCGCGCCTGGTGCTGGACCGTTCCGCCGCCGGGCTGGCGGGCCTCGATCACGTGGGGACCGGGGCCCGTCTGGAGCGGGCGGCGCAGCGGCGCGGTGCCCACGAGGTCGCCATCGAGGTAGACGTCCGCGCCCGGAGGGAAGACCAGCACGTTGATGGTGGCGAGGTGACGGCGGGCCTCCGCGAGGGCGGTCTCGATCTCCGTGCGCTGCTGCGGCGTCGGGCTGACCGTGGGGTCGTTGAGGAAGCGCTCGAAGGTCGAGATCGCGTCCTGCGGGCGGTTGAGCGCCACGTAGCAGTTGGCGATGTTGACCAGCACGCTCGGGTGCGGCCGGATGCGGTACGCCGTGCGAAAGGACTCCAGCGCCTCGGCGTAGTGCTGCGCGGCGTAGGCCTGCACGCCGGACTGGAACGCCACCCGCGCCTCGTTGGTCTGGCCCAGGGCGCTCGGTGAGTGGCTGAGCGCGGCCAGGGCGAGGGCGCCCGCCAGAAGGATCTCTCGGGGTGATTTCATGCGTGTGTTGGCAGCGGAGGGGGGAGCGTGGGCTCAGTACGGGCTCTCGGTCACGAATCCGGCGCCGGAGGGGGCGCGCGGCGCAGGGGCAGCGGCGGGGTGTCCGGGCTCGGCGGCCGTGGGCGCGCGAACACGAGGCGCCCTCGCGACCGGAGCCGCGTGGACGACGGGCTCTCGTACCACGCGGTGGCGTACGACGGCGGGTTCGACATGGGCCGGGGCGGCGACGGCAGGCGCGGGTGGCGGAGGCTCAGGGGCCGCGACGACCGCGGGAGGCGGGGGCTCCGGGGCGGGAGGCGGAGGCTCCGGGGCCGCGACCACCGCGGGGGCTGCGACGGGCTCCGGGGCCGCGACCACCGCGGGCGCCGGGGCCACGGGCGCAGGCTCGGCGGCAGGCGCGGCGGGGGGATCGGCCGCGGCCGCGGGGGCGACCTCGGGAGAGGGCGCCGGGGTGGTCGGGGTGCTGCCGGAGCTGGTGGCGAAGCCGACGAAGAGGGCGCCGGCCAGGAGCATCGCGCCTCCGACCGCGGCCCAGAGCTTGTTGTTGTTGCCGCGCTTCGGGGCCGAGTAGACGTCGTCGTCCGAGCGCTTCGACACGGGGGGACGCATCGAGGGCGGACGGCGGGGCGGGGCCTCGCTGACCTTCGCCGAGGCCGACATCATC
>CBIHPK010000064.1:0-39461 GCA_966211675.1 uncultured Myxococcaceae bacterium | reverse complement strand
GCCACGTCGATCTTTACCTCACCCGGTAAGGCCGAGAGCGCCACGCCGTTTCGGGGGTCGCCCGGCGTCGCGACCATCACCCCGAGCGAGTCGAGGTCGATGTCGAAGCGGTGCGCGTACGAGGCCCCCTCGTCGGCCCTCACGATGCGCGCCCTCACCGCCTCGGGGCTCATCCCGCGCTTCTTCGAGAGGTAGTCGACCACCAGCTCGTCGGCCTCGATGATGCCGGTGAAGCCGCCCGCCTCGACGGACATGTTGGTGAGCGTGGCGCGCTCGTCGAGCGGCAGCGCGCTCGTGCCGGGGCCCGTGAACTCCAGCACCTTGCCGATGCCGCGGCCGTCCTTGAAGTACTCCTGCGAGAGCAGGTGGAGCATCACGTCCTTGGCCGACACGCCCGGGCGGAGCGAGCCGGTGAGGTTCACCCGCACGCTCTCCGGGACGCGCACCCGCACGTCCCGGGTGAACCACGCGTTGGCCATGTCGGTGCTGCCCACCCCGAAGGCGAAGCAACCGAGCGCTCCCGCCATGCAGGTGTGCGAGTCGGTGCCCGTCACCACCTGGCCGGGCAGGGCGATGTCCTCGATGACGGCGTTGTGGCAGATGGCCTGCGAGCCGCGGCCGACCTTGTTCTGCACCTCGCCGTAGTGCCGGACGCCCTGAGCGCGGGAGAAGTCCTCCTGCACCACCGCGAGGCGGTGAGCGACCTCCTTCAGGCCCATCTTCTTGTGGGCCTCGCTCATCACGTCGTCGAGGAAGGTCAGGTGGTCTCGGAAGGTGTAGACGCTCGCCGGGTCGGTGACCCTCGCGTCGTCGCCGAAGGCCCCTCGGAAGAGCGCGTCGGCCATCGGCGTGACGTACTCGTGCGAGAAGCGCACGTCCGCCCGCACGAAGAGCGCGTCGCCCGGGGCGAGCGCGGGGACGCCGAGCCGGTCGTTCTTCAGGTCGACCACGGCGTGCGCGGCGAGGATCTTCTCGGCGAGCGTCATGGGCCTCGGCGCCGTGGTGATGGCCGGCGGCGTGCGCTCTCCCGCCATGCGGAGCTTGGAGTACTCGAAGAGCCCGCCCGCGCGGACGATGTCCGCGGAGATGTCGTCGAGCCCGCGGGTGAACTCCTCCAGGGGGATGGCCTCGCCCCGGGCGATGCGCTCGACGAGCCCGAAGTCGGTGCTGGTGAGCAGCCCGATGTTCTGCGCGTTCTGGCTGTAGATCTTCTCGATGTTGCGGGCGATCACCAGCCCCACACCGGACTTCAGCTCGGAGTACGGCGCCGTCTCTCGCGAGCTGCCGCAGCCCTTGGAGCGGCCCGACACGATCACCGAGAAGCCGCCGCCCTTGATGTCGTTGCGCTGCACCCGGTTGCCGCGAAGGCCCACCAGGCAGTACTGCGCGAGCGTCTCGTCGTAGTAGTAGCAGACCCACCCGGGGGTGATCTCGTCGGTGGAGATGTTGTCGATGAGCGGGCGCTCAGGGTCCCACGAGAGGTTGGTGCCCTGGAGCTGCTGGGTGAGCAGCTCCGGGTCTTCGGTGAGAAACAGGGTCCGCCCTGGGAACCGTACGCTGTCTTCGCGCGCCATCACCGATCGTACCTTTCGAGAAGAGCCAGAACCGCCGTAAGGGTAGCGAACCATAGGCGACGGCCTCGCGCCCGCGCAACGACGCATCGGCGGTCGAACGCGGCCCTGCAGCGCGGCCCTACAGCGCCGACTGGAAGCGCGCCACGTCGCGCCCCGCCGGGAGGGTCATCAGCTCCCGCAGCCCCTGCTCGCAGCCGAGGCCCTCGTAGAGCACCCGGTAGACCCGCTCCAGCAGCGGCGCCTCGACGTGCCATGCGCGCGACAGGTCGCGGGCGGCGACGGCGGCGTACACCCCCTCGGCCACCATCCCGAGGCGGCCCAGGATCTCCGGCAGCGGCTCTCCCTTCGCCAGCGCCACCCCGACGCGGTGGTTGCGAGAGAGCGGGCTCGCGCAGGTCACCATCAGGTCGCCGATGCCCGCGAGGCCCGCGAGGGTGAGGGGCGCCGCGCCCATCGCCACGGCCAGCCGGGTGATCTCCGCGAGGCCTCGGGTCACCAGCAGCGACTTGGCGTTCTCTCCGATGTCCATCTGCGTGGCGACCCCGGCCGCGATGGCCACGACGTTCTTCAGCGCCGCCGCGAGCTCGACGCCGGTCACGTCGTCCCCCGCGAAGACCATCATCCTCGGGCACGAGAGCGCCCTGCGCCCCAGCTCGACGACGTGAGGGAAGCGCGACGCGATCACCGTCCCGGCGGGCTTCTTCTGCGCGATCTCCGCCGCGATGTTGGGCCCCGAGATCACCCCGATCTGCCGGGCGCAGGTCTCCGCCAGCAGGATCTCCGTCATCCTCGCGTTGCTCTCCCGCTCCAGGCCCTTGGTCGCGTGCAGCACCACCTGCTCCGGGGCCAGCACGTCGCCGAGCGCCCTCGACACCTCGCGGAAGCTCTGCGAGGGGATCACCACCACCACCAGCTCGGCGCCTCGCACGGCCTCGCCGAGCTCGCTCGTCGCGGTCACCCCCGCGGCGATGCGCAGCCCGGGCACCGCGCGCTCGTTGCTGCGCCGCTCGTTGATCTCGTCGCGCTGCCCCGCGTCGCGCGTCCAGAGCCGCACCGCGTGGCCGTTGGAGGCGATGAGGTCGGAGAGCGTGGTGCCCCAGTTGCCAGCGCCCAGGACGGCGATCATCGCGGCGCTCCGGCGGGGTAGAGCCTCGGGGCGCCCAGCAGCCCGTAGCCCTCCAGGCGGTTGCGGTAGAAGAAGAGCAGGTCGGCGTCGAGCACGACGAGCTGTCCCCCCCGACGCTCGGCCACCGGGGTCGTGTGGTAGATGCCGAGCCCCCGCAGGCCGCGCGACACCACGCCGCGCCCGTCGGTGGTGCGCAGGCCGTCGCTCAGCTGGATGGCTCCTCGGCGCTCCATCGCGTGAAGCTCGGGCAGCAGCCGCTCGACCTCGGCCTCGATGCGCACGGTCTCGACGCCCGTGTCGGGGCCGATGGAGCGCAGCATCCGGAAGAGGTCGGGCTCGTCGAGGTCGCGACGCAGCACCTCCAGCAGCGCGAAGGCCAGCACGCTGGTGGGCAGCGCGACGTTGTCCCTGCGCCAGATCTCGAGGATGCGCCGGCCGAGCGCCCGGGTGTACTCGGCGTCGCGGGCCGGGTCTTCGACCACCCGGCCGTCGCGCAGCAGGTAGCCGCTCGGGTCGATCGGGCGACCGCGGGGGTCGTGGGAGACGCCCTGCGCGTCGACGTCGTCGCCGAAGGGGTCGAGCGCCCGGCCGATGCGGACGTGCACTCGCAGGTCGAGCTCCGCGAGGCCTCGGAGGAAGTCCACCCAGCGGTGCACCCGGCTGAACTCGTCGTCGACCACGATGTACGCGGACTTGCCCGTCTCCTGGAGGAAGTCTCGCACCAGCGAGGCGCCCTCCAGCACCAGGGGGTAGGTGATGGTGCAGGGGACGATGAAGACGCGCCCCCCATCGCCCTTCCCGCGGAGCAGGTTGTTTCGATACGCGGCGAGCCCGGCGCCCAGCAGCCCCAGCTTCACGCGAGACTCGACCTCGCCCGATCGGCTGCGCGTCCCTCCGGGGAAGAAGAGCGTGTGCTGCCCCGCTTCGAGCGTCACCGTCGCGTACTCCTTGAGCGTCTCGCGGTAGAGGGGATCGGTCTTGCTGCGGTCGACCGTGTACGCCCCGAGGTGGTGCATGAAGAAGCTGGTGAGGGGGTTGGTGAAGAGGTTGAGCCCCGCGCCATAGACGAAGGGCGGAAGGCCCATGCGGAAGATGGCGTAGCCGATGAGCAGCGAGTCGAGGTTGGACGAGTGCGTCGGCACCAGGATGACCGTGCCCCGGGTGGCGAGCTGCTGGAGGCCCTTCACCTCGCCCTCGAGCAGCAGGTAGTCGCTGAGCCGGCTCTCTCCGCGCAGCTCGCTCACCAGGCCCGCCGGGGAGAAGCCCTGCATCAGCCCGGAGAGGCCGTAGGGCAGCACCGTCGTGGCGAAGCGGTAGACGCGCGGGTCGAAGTGCCCGGTGATCTCGCTCACGTAGTGCTCGACCAGCTCGCGCACCAGCTCGCGCTGCCGCGCGGGGGAGGCGCGGGGGAGCTCGCGGCGCACCCGCGCATGGAATGCGCCGTCGGCGCGCGACCGTTCGTCGGGCGGAGCGTGAAGGAGGCGCAGTCGCTCGTGGTAGAGCGAGTCGTTGATGACCGCGGCGGGGGAGCGCCCCTCGCTCGCGAGCACGCGCTGGACCTTGCGGGCGATCACCTCGTCCCCGATCCGCACCTCGTCCCATCCCCGAGCGCGCTGCATGGTGAAGTGTCTACGAAGGCAATCGCGAGGCCATCGGGGCAATGTGGTAGAGGTGCCCGCGCGATGCGCGCCCCCGTCACCGAACCCTCGCTGCGCAAGGCGCTCTGCGACGCGGGCCGGGTGCTCTACGAGCGCGGCCTGATCGGTCCGACGGACGGCAACCTGTCGGCGCGCGTGGGCGACGGCCGGCTGCTCTGCACCCCGTCGGGGGCGCACAAGGGCGCGCTTCGAGAGGGCGACCTGGTGCTGCTCGACCTGGAGGGCCGGGTGATCCGCGGGGGCAAGGCCTCGTCGGAGCTGAAGATGCACCTCGCGCTCTACCGGCAGAAGCCGGGCCTTGCGTGCGTGGTGCACGCGCACCCGCCGAGCGCGGTGGGGCTGACGGTGGCGGGCTGGGGACTGGATCCGCCGGTGGTGCCGGAGATCCTGTTCGCGATGGGGCGGGTGCCGACGGTGCCCTACGCGTCGCCGACGACCTCGGACGTGCCCGAGGCGGTGGCCGCGGTGGTAGCGGCCGGCTGCGAGGCCTTCATGCTGGCGAGGCACGGGAGCGTGGTGCTCTGCGACGACCCGATGACCGGCGTGATGCGCACGGAGATCATCGAGCACACGGCGAGGATCACCGTCGCGGCGCGATCGGCGGGGAGCGCGGTGCCGCTGCCGGAGGAGGAGATCCGGCGGCTGCTGGCGCTGGCGGGGCGCTGACGATCGGGGGCTTCCGGGCGCGGGGGCGGTGCTGATAGCGTGGCGTGACGTCGGGGCCGCGCGGTGCGGGTCGACGAGGGAGAGTCGCGCAATGGGACTGTTCGATGCCTTCGGAGTAGGCGGCGGGGACCTGTCGATCGAGATGCAGTACGCGCAGGCCCAGGCGGGCGGCGGGCTCCAGGGGACGGTGGTCTTCCAGGCGGGGCGGCGGGCGCAGCAGATCACGCACGTCTCGGTGAAGGTCACGTGCACCACGCACCAGCCGGGCCCCAACGGGATGCAGCAGCACACGCAGGACGTGGTCGGGCCGCTGCAGCTCGCGGGCGCCTTCCAGACGCAGCCCGGGCAGCGGTACACCATGCCCTTCCAGGCGATGCTTCCGGCGGGGCTCTTCGCGACGACGCCGAACGCGGTCTCGTACCGGGTGGTCGCCAACGCGGACATCGACGGCGAGGTCGACCCGGGCGCGGGGATGGACCTCCACGTGACCGGCGCTCCGTACATGGGACAGGGGATGATGCCGATGGGCGCCCCGGCGATGATGCCCATGGGAGGCCCGCAGATGGGCCACGGCGGAGGAGACCCGTATGCGAAGGGCGGGAAGGGTGATCCATTTGCTGTGGGGGGGGGGTATCCCTACGCCTAGGGGGGGGGTGAGCCCTACGCTAAGGGCGGGGGGGACCCCTACGCCAAGGGCGGCGGGGACCCCTACGCCAAGGGCGGCGGGGACCCGTATGCGAAGAGCGTGAAGGGGGATCCCTACGCCAAGGGCGGCGGGGATCCCTATGCGAAGGGGATGGGCGGCGGCGGGTTTGCGCCGGGCCAGCGCGGCCTCGCGCAGTGGACCGACGGGCAGTACTACGGGGTGACCGTGGTGCAGGCGGCCAACGGGATGTTCCTGGTGCAGTGGGACGACGGCACGCCGGCGTCGTGGGTTCGCGGCGACCAGATCGCCCAGGGCTGACCGCTCCCTCCCTTCACGCCTCCGGCGCCACCAATCGATACAGGGCCAGGTATTCGCCGATGCGGTGCGACCACCCGAGCGGGAGGCGCATTCCGTTGCGCTGCAGCTGGCGCCAGCGGTCGCGCTCGGCCCCGGAGCCGGTGCCCCAGAGGTCGAGCGCGCGGCCGAGGGCCCAGGCGAGGCCCGTCGCGTCGAAGTGATCGAAGACGAAGCCGGTGCCGCGGCCGGTGGAGGGATCGAAGTTCCAGACGGTGTCCGCGAGGCCGCCGGTGCGGTGCACGACGGGCGCGGTGCCGTAGCGCAGGCTGTACATCTGGTTGAGCCCGCAGGGCTCGTAGCGCGAGGGCATCAGGAACAGGTCGCTCCCCGCCTCGATGGCGTGCGCGAGCCTCTCGCTGAAGGCCGGGAGGTAGGCCACCTGGCGGGGGAAGGCCTGCGACAGTCGGCGGAAGAAGTCCTCGTAGCGGCCCTCGCCGGTGCCCAGCACCACCAGCTGGAAGCGGCGGCGCGACAGCATCGCGGGGAGCACCTCCTCGCAGAGGTCGAAGCCCTTCTGCCAGGCGAGCCGGGACACCACCCCCACCAGCGGGACGTCGCGGCGGTAGGGGAGGCCCGCGGCGGCCAGCAGGTCGGCCTTGCAGCGCTCCTTGCCGTCGAGCTCGTCGGCGGAGAAGGCGTAGGGGATGAGCGGGTCGGCGGAGGGGTTCCACTCGTCGTCGTCGATGCCGTTGAGGATGCCGCGCAGCACGTCCGCCCGGCTGCGCAGGAAGCCGTCGAAGCCGACGCCGTGCTCCGGGGTCTGGATCTCCCGCGCATACGTCGGGCTCACCGTGGTGATCGCGTTGGCGTAGAGGATCCCCGTGAGCAGGAAGCTGAAGCGCCCTTCGCGGAGGTGATCCTGGTGGAGGCGGTCGGCGACCGGGAGGAGCCCGGCGGAGCCGAGGAGGGCGGCGTCGAAGGTGCCCTGGTGGGCGAGGTTGTGGATGGTGAGCACCGTGCGGGTGCGGGCGAAGAGCTGGTCCCACGCGAAGAGCGTGCGGAGCAGCAGCGGGATGAGGGAGGACTGCCAGTCGTTGACGTGGATGATGTCCGGGCCGAAGCGCAGGTGCTGGCAGAGCCGGAGCGCGGCGTGGTTGAGCACGGCGAAGCGCAGGTGCTCGTCGCCCGCGGTGTCGTAGATGTTGGCGCGGTCGTAGAGGGCGGGGCAGCGCACGAAGTACACGGGCACGTCGCTGCCCGGGAGCGTCGTCTCGAAGACGCCCACGCGCACCGTGAGCTCGCCGAGCGAGAAGGCGATCTCGGGGATGACCTCGGTGAAGGTCCGGCCGTGGCCGTGGACGCGGGCGTACATGGGGACCACCACGCGCACGTCGTGGCCGAGGGCGTGGAGCTGGCGGGGGAGCGCGGCGGAGACGTCCCCGAGGCCGCCGGTCTTGGCAAAGGGCGCGACCTCCGAGGACACGAAAAGTACCTTCATGCGCGGACCATATCAGGACGGGCGTCGCCGCCGCGCGGCCTCTGATAGCCTCCCCGGACATGACCCTCGACGTGGTGTTTCTCGAGCCGTGCTTCCCTGCGAACCAGCGTGAATTCGTCCGAGCGCTCCACGCCGTCGGGGCGCGGGTGACGGGCATCGGCGAGCGCCCCAAGGAGTCGCTCGACCCGGAGCTGCGGCACTGGCTCACGCACTACGAGCAGATCGGCAACGTCACCGACGAGGCCCAGGTCGAGCGCGCGGTGCGCTGGATCCAGGGGCGCGTGAAGGTCGACCGGCTGGAGGCCGTGGTGGAGTCGCACGTGATGGCCGCGGCCCGCGTGCGCGAGCGCTGCGGCATCCCCGGGACGAGCGTGAAGACGACCTTCCTCTGCCGGGACAAGCCGGCCATGAAGGACGCGCTGCGCGAGGCGGGCGTGGCGTGCGCGCAGTCCATCGGGTCGGCGGACGCGGACGAGCTGCGGGCCTTCGCGGCGCGCGTGGGCTATCCGCTGGTGGTGAAGCCTCGCGACGCCGCGGGGGCGTCGGGCACGGTGCGCGTCGAGGACGACCACGAGCTGGCGCAGGCGCTCGCCTCCTTCGGCGTGGGCAGCGGCCGGAGCGTGGCGATCGAGGAGTTCATCGAAGGCCACGAGGGCTTCTACGACACGCTCACCATCGGCGGCCGCGTGGTGCACGACTTCGTCACGCACTACTACCCCAACGTGCTGGAGGCGATGCGCACCCGCTGGATCTCCCCGCAGTTCATCACCACCAACCGCGTCGACGCGCCGGGCTACGACGAGCTGAAGGTGATGGGTCAGAAGGTGGTGACCGCCCTCGGCCTGGAGACCTCGGCGACGCACATGGAGTGGTTCTTCGGCCCGAAGGGGCTGAAGTTCAGCGAGATCGGGTGCCGCCCGCCGGGCGTGCGCACCTGGGACCTCTACGGCGCCGCCAACGACATCGACATCTACAAGGAGTGGGCGATGGCCGTGGTGTACGGGCGCCCGAGCCAGCGGCCGTCGCGGCGCTACTCCGCGGGCATCATCGCGCTGCGCCCCGAGTGCGACGGGCACATCGTCGGGTACGATGGGGTCGAGGAGATCCAGCGGCGCTTCGGCTGGGCCATCATCGACATGCACCTGCCGGCGCCGGGCACGCCGACGCAGCCGGTGGAGGCGGGCTACATGGCCAACGCGTGGATCCGGATGAGGCACCCGGACTACGACGAGCTGCGAGGGATGCTCGACGCCGCGGGGCGCACGGTGAAGGTGCGGGCGCGGTAGTACTCAGCCCGGAGGCACCGCGTCGTCGGCGCAGCGGAAGCCGCTCACGGGGTAGCGCCCGTCGGGCTCGTGGTGCACCCGGTTGGTCACTCGGAGGCCGTCGGGGGGGTAGTTCCAGGCGCCGCCGCGGAGCACGCGCTGGCAGGCGCGGGGGATGCCCATCGCGCCGGTGAAGGCCCAGAGGTTGCGGCGCTGGAGGTCGGCGTAGGCCGCGAGTGCCGTCGCGCAGGTGGGCTCGGTCTCGGGATACCGGTACCCGTAAGGGTCATAGACCGAGGCGGTCCACTCCCAGACGTTGCCCGCGAGGTCGAGGGCGCCGTAGGGCGAGGCGCCGGTCGGGTGCGTGCCCACGGGCGCGGGCTGGCCGAGGTTCATGCGCTGGCCGAAGACCGCGCGCGCCGCGGTGGGCCGGTCGTTGCCCCACGGATACTGTCGCTCGTCGGTGCCCCTCGCGGCCTTCTCCCACTCGGGCTCGGTGGGCAGCCGGCCGCCCGCCCAGCGGCAGTACGCGCCCGCCATGAACCAGCTCACGGAGGTCACCGGCGCTCGCCGGTCGGTCCACCCGGGGCGCGCCCAGGCCTCGGTGCACCGGCCCGCGCGAACACACCGGGCGTACTGCTCCCGCGACACCTCCACCCGGTCGATGCGGAAGGCCCTCAGCGTCACGACGTGCCTCGGCCGCTCGTCGGGCTCTCCTCCCGCGTCGGTCCCCATGGCGAAGGACCCCGCGGGGACCAGGACCCGGTCGATCGTCGGCGCGACCGGCAGCGGCGCCGGAGCCCTCCTCGGCTGCGCCATCAAGGGCAGCGCGACCAGCCCCACCGCGACGCCCGCCCGACCGCCCCACCCTGCCGCGCGCCTCATCACCCACCGACGCTACGTCCGCCGCGCGCGGAGGCAACGAACCCTTCCCTTGTTCGATGGTAGAAAGCGCGCCCGCTCCCCTCTCCACGCAACCTGTCGAGGTCCGCATGTCCGCTGCTGCTGCTCCCGCCGATGCTTCGAGGTCCGACGTGATCACGGTGCGCTCTCCCCGCGACGGGTCCGTGCTCGCCGAGGTGCCGAAGACGCCCGTCTCCGAGGTCGCGGCGCTCGCCGACCGGGCGAGCGAGGCGCAGTCCGCGTGGGCGGCGCTCCCCGTCGCCGAGCGCGTGCAGCGGATGAGGAACATCCGCAACCGCTGGGCCGATCGCGGCCTGGAGCTCGCTCAGCTGCTGATGAAGGAGGGCGGGAAGTCCGAGGCCGAGGCCCTCACCAGCGAGGTGCTGCCGAGCCTCAACCTCTTCGACTACTGGTGCAAGGCCGCGCCGGGCTTCCTCGCGCGGGAGAAGGTCGCGCTCGACCCGCTGAACTTCCCCAAGAAGAAGGGCTTCGTCGACTACGAGCCCCTCGGCGTGATCGCCCTCGTCACGCCCTGGAACTACCCCTCCTCCATCCCCCTGCGCGCCCTCGTCCCCGCGCTGCTCGCGGGCAACGCGGTGCTCTGGAAGCCCAGCGAGTTCGCGCCGCTCACGGGGAAGATGGTCCATGAGATCTTCGCGCCGGATCTGCCGCCGGGCCTGGTGGCGCTGGTGCAGGGCGACGCCGCGCAGGGCGAGGCGGTCATCGACGCCCGCATCGACGGGGTGTCCTTCACTGGCAGCGCGGCCACCGGGCGCTCGATCGCGAAGCGCACCGCCGAGCGGCTCATCCCGGTGTCGCTGGAGCTCGGCGGCAAGAACGCCGCGATCGTGCTCGACGACGCCGACCTCGACCGCGCGAGCGCTGGAGTGGTGTGGGGCGCTCTCGCCAACGGCGGTCAGAACTGCGCCGCGGTGTCGCGCGTGTACGTGGTGAAGGGCGCGGCGGCGGAGTTCGAGAAGCGCGTGCGGGCGAGGCTCTCGCAGGTGAAGTCCGGACCGGGCGCGGGAGAGTTCTTCGACGTCCCGCCGCTCATCAACGCGCGTCAGCTCGACCGCGTGGCCGCGCAGGTCGACGAGGCCAGGGGCGCAGGCGTCGAGGCGCTCGCGCCCGGAGGGAAGCAGGGCGACGCGGGCAACTGGTACGCGCCCGCGGCCTTCAAGGACCCGGGCGGCGCGCTCGCCATCGTGCGCGAAGAGACCTTCGGTCCGGCCTTCACGGTGACCACCGTCGACGACGAGGCGGAGGCCGTGCGGCGCGCCAACGAGGGCGAGTACGGGCTCTCGGCGAGCGTGTGGACGCGCGACCTGCAGCGCGGAGAGCGCGTCGCGAAGAGGCTCGACGTGGGGACGGTCACGGTCAACAACACCTCCTTCACGCCGGTGATCACCAACGCGCCGTGGAGCGGGCGGCGCTCGAGCGGCCACGGCACCACCAACTCGCACCGCGCCCTCTTCGAGATGGTCAAGCCCCGCTTCATCCTCCTCGACTGGAACAAGGGCTCCGAGTTCTGGTGGTTCCCCCACGACGAGTCGCTGGTGACGCTCGCCCGCGGCCTGCTGCGCTTCCTCACCGCGGGCTTCTCCAACAAGCTCGCCGGCCTGCCCGCCGCGCTCAAGCTGCTGCCCGCCCGCATCAAGGCCATCAGCCGCCCGGTGGTCTGACCCGATCAGCCGCCCAGCGCCGCGGGGCGATCGGGGTCGCGCGCCCAGTCGCTCCAGCTCCCCTCGTACAGGCGCACGTCGAGCCCGTCGAAGCCCGCGAGCTCCAGCGCCAGCACGTCGTGACAGGCCGTCACCCCGGAGCCGCAGTAGCAGATCACCGTCGCCCCATCGCGGACGCCCAGCTTGCGATAGCGCGACCGCAGCGCCTCCCGGTCGGCGAAGCGGCCGCCCGAGAGGTTGTCCGCCCAGGGCGCGTTGACCGCCCCGGGGATGTGCCCCGGCCTCGCGTCGACGGGCTCCAGCTCGCCGCGGTATCGCTCCGGCGCCCTCGCGTCGAGCAGCACGATGCGCGGCGCCTCTCGCGCCCCGTCGACCGCGTGGCGATCGACCACCGACAGCGCACCCCCTCGCGCGACGAAGTCCCCCTCCGGCACCGAAGGTCCATCGGTCTCCACTGCGCCGCCCGAGGCCAGCCACGCGGGGTATCCGCCGTCGAGCACCTGCGCCTTCGCGTGGCCGTAGCCACCGAGCAGCCACCAGAGCCTCGCGGCGACGCTGCCCCCGGCGTCGTCGTAGACCACCACCCTGGAGCGCGTCGAGACGCCCGCGCGGCGCATCGCCCGCTCGAACTGCGCCGGGCTCGGGATGGGGTGCCGCCCCGGTCCGACAGGGGCGGTGAGCTCCGTGTGCAGGTCGACGAAGACGGCGCCCGGGATGTGCCCGAGCGCGTACTCCTCGGCGCCCTTCTTCCCGGAGAGATACCAGCGCAGGTCGATGACCCGCAGCTCCGGGTCGCGCAGGTGCGCCCCGAGCCACGCCGCATCGACCAGCGGACCGGGAGGAGCGACGGTCGACGTGGTCATCGTGGGGTGAGGGTCCGTCGATCAGAGCGGCGCGCAGGCGCCCTGCGTGGCCGAGATGCGGTAGCAGCCGTAGCCCGCGCGGCACTGCGACGTGGCCGTGCAGGAGCGCCCGCAGAAGTCGTCGTAGCCGTCGGAGATGCAGACGCTGCCGGGGTCGCAGTCGCTGTCGGAGGCGCAGTAGTCGGTGCAGTAGCCGGAGGGCCAGTCGGTGCGGCAGAGCAGTCCACCGCCGCACAGGTTGCCCCGCGAGCACGCCTGGCCCACCGCCGTGGTGGGCGTCGGGCTGCGGCAGACGCCCGCGACGCAGCTCTGCCCGGTGGTGCAGCGCACCCCGCACGCTCCGCAATTGTTGAGGTCGGTGCTGCGGTCGACGCAGGCGGCGCCGCACATCGCCCTCGGCGCCGCGCAGGTGCTGGAGCAGATACCCGCCGCGCAGGTCTGGCCGGTGGCGCAACGCCTGGCGCACGCGCCGCAGTTGGCGATGTCGGAGCTCGGGTCGACGCAGCTGCCCGAGCACATCGTCCTCGGCGCCGCGCACGCGCTCTGGCAGGCGCCCCCGGAGCAGGTCTCTCCCACGCCGCACGGGCGGTTGCAGCCGCCGCAGTGCGCGGGGTTGATGCTGGTGTCGACGCATCCGCCGCCGCAGGCCTCGCGCGGCGCGGTGCAGGTGAGGCCCGGGTCGACGGGCTGGGCGTCGCGCTCCGCGGCCGGGACGTCCGTCGGGGTGCGGTAGCTCACCGGGGCGTCGGAGGGGTGATCGAGGAAGGGGAAGAGCGACGCGTCACCGAAGGTCGTCACGGAGGAGTCGGCCTGCGTGGTGGGGCCGACGTCTTCATCGGTGAGCCCCTCGGCGGTGCCGTTGCCGGTCGCGCAGCCGAGGACGAGCGTGGCGAGCGCCAGGAGGCGCGTAGGGGAATGCATGGCGGGGTTTAGACTCCGGGCGCGATGCTAGGTCCGAGCGCGAGCCGCCGCTACCTCTCCCCCCCCGTTGAGGTGACGCCCGGCCCTCGGTGGTAGCGTCGACCCCATGCGAACCGCCCACTGGACCCCGCTCTTGCTCGGCGCGCTGTGCCTCTCCCCCGTGGCCGTGCGCGCGGACGTGCCGCCGCCGGACTCCTGCAACGCCGTCGGTCAGGCCTGCCAGAACGCCGTCGACGGAGGCGCCACCGGGCTCCCGGGCGTCTGCCAGGCGTCGCAGTGCACGCGCGCCACGCCCACCGGGCCGGTGACCTACGCCTGCAACCGATGCGCGCTGGCGCCGGCGGCGACCCCGTCGCCGGGGACCTCGTGCTCCTGCTCCGTGCCCGGCTCGTCGCGCTCGCGTTCGCCGGCGGCCCTCGCGCTCGCGGCCCTCGCGCTCGCGGCGGCGTGCACCTCCCGGCGCTCCCGGCGCTGACCCGTCGGGGCGCTGCGGAGCGACCGTCGTGATGGCCTCACGGTCGACCGGCGCCCTCGGTGCGCTCGACGCGCTCCGGGCCGCCGCCCTTCGCGCCGCGACCTCCTGGGGGCCCGCGCGCTGGGTGCTCCGCTCGCGCGATCGTCGGGTCGCGCTGCAGGCCTCGACGGGCGTCGTGGTCGCCGCGGGCGCGACGCTCCTCGCCCCCGCGTGGCTCTACGTCCTCGGCCCGGTGCTCCTCGGCGTCCCCCATGTGGTGGGCGACCTGCGCTACCTCCTGGTGCGCCGCGCGCCTTCCCGCGCGTGGGTCGCAGTGTGCGGGCTCTTCTGCGCCGCGCTCCTCGCGCTGCGGGCCGCCGTCGAGGGCCCCTTCCGCCTGCCCTTCGCGCCGTCGCTGGAGCTGGGACTCGGGGCCCTCTGGGTCGCCCTCGGCGCAGCCTTCGGGGCCCGCGCTTCGGACGCTCCACGTCGCAGAGCGCTCGCCCTCGCGCTCACGCTCACCGCGCTCGCGGGCGCGGCGGCGGTCGCTCACCCGCTCTCGGCGCAGCGGGCCCTGCTCCACGCTCACAACCTGGTGGGGCTGGTCGCGTGGGTGCTGCTCTTCCGCCGGGCGAGGCGCGCGGCGCTGCTTCCCCTCGCGCTGATCGCGGTCGCGCTGGCGGCGGTCGCCTCGGGCCCTGCCATCGGGTGGAGCCTTCGCCACGGCGCCGTGTCGGCCCTCGGGGCGCACATCCTCACCGCGGCCGACGCGGTCTCTCCCTCGCTGCCGGGCGACCTCGGGGTGCGCCTCGCGTTCGCGTACGTGTTCCTGCAGTCGGTGCACTACGCCGTGTGGCTCGCGTGGATCCCCCAGGAGGACCTCGCCGCCGAGGGGAGCGTGTCCTTTCGCGCGTCGGCCCGCTCGCTCTCTCGCGACCTCGGCGCGGCGGGCCTCGCGTGCGCCGTCGCGTGCTCCGCCGCGGTGCTGCTCGCCGCCTTCGCCGCGGTGCACCGGGCGCGCGCGACCTACCTCTCGCTCGCGACCTTCCACGTGTACTTCGAGCTCGCCGCCCTCGCCTTCCTGGCCTGTCGCGGCGCGAGGGTCTCCCGGGGCCACAGGCCGTGACCGCCGTCGGCTTCGTCCTGCTCTGGCTTCGGGCCTTCGCGCTCACGCTGCTGATCGAGCTGCCGGTGGCGGTCCCGCTGCTCCGCGCCTCCGCGCGACCCGACGCCCCCGCCTGGAGGCGCGCGGGCCTCGTGCTCTTCGCCAACCTCGCCTCGCACCCGCTGCTCTGGTTCGCGCTCTCGGCGCTCCCCCTGCCCGGCCCCTGGACGCTCGTGCTCTCGGAGGCCTGGGCGGTGCTCTCCGAGGCGGCCCTCTACCGGCTCGCGCTCGACGGGGTGCCGCTCCGCCGCTGCGCCCTCGCCTCGCTCGCGGCCAACGCGGCCTCGCTCTCCATCGGGCTCGCGCTCCGATCGCTCGCCCACGCGGTGTGATGAGCGGCGCTTGGATGCTTCACTTCCCTCGGCGGGCTCTGTTAGGGTCCGCGGAGCCCTGCTGTGACGAAGACGCCACGTCCCGCCGTTGTCCTCCTCGGAGCCCAGCGCTTCGATCCATCCCTCGGCGCCGCCGTCTCCGAGCTCGGCGTCACGGGCCGCATCGCCATCATCACCGCCGGGTGGCAGGAGCGCGAGGCCGAGGACGAGGAGCTCTCCGCCCACCTCGGCGGGCGCACGATCAACCTCCGGCTGCACGCCCGCAGCGACGAGCTCTTCCGCGAAGACCCCGCGCTGCGCGACGCCCACCGGGAGCGCCAGGCCTCGCTGCGGCACCGCCAGGATTTCTACCGCATCCGGCTGGAGCACGAGCTCGAGGCCGACCGGGTGATCCGCACCCGCGCGGCGCCCGCGGAGATCCTCGCCGAGCAGGTGCAGGCCTCGCTCGACGGCATCCGCGAGCTCGACGCGTGGCACCTCCGGCTCTGCGCCCGCATCCGCACGGAGTTCGAGGCCCGGTGGGACCTCGCCAACCGCCCCTCGGTGGTGCGCCACCGCCAGGAGATCGCGGAGATTCTCTCCGGGTGCGAGGCCATCGCCATCGCGGGCGGGCACGTCGCGACGCTGGTCAACCGGCTGGTGCTCTTCGGCGTCGCCGAGCTGGTGCAGCAGCGCGCGGTGTTCGCCTGGTCCGCGGGCGCCATGGCCATCAGCGACCGCGTGGTGCTCTTCCACGACTCGCCCCCGCAGGGCCCTGGCGCGAGCGAGATCCTCGACGCGGGCCTCGGGCTCGTCCCCGGCGTGGTGGTGCTCCCGGAGCCCGAGCGCCGCCTCCACCTCGACCGCAAGGACCGCGTGCAACGACTCGTCCGCCGCTTCGAGCCGGCGACCTGCCTCGTCCTCCCGGCGCGCTCCCGCATCACCTGGCGCGACGGGGTGTTCTCCTCCGCCCACGAGGTGCTCCAGCTCCGGCCCAGCGGACGCGCCCTCGGCTTCGGCGTGCGACCGCGGCGGGTGAGCACCTCATGAGCGGCACTCGCCTCGCGATCCACAAGCTGCTCGACGGCCGCACCGACGCGGCCCGGGTGCAGGCCTTCCTCAACGGGCGGAAGTTTCCCATCGTCGAGGGCACCTCGGTGACCTTCGTGTGGGTGGGCCACGCCGACAGCGTGCAGCTCCGCCACTGGATCTACGGCCTGGAGTCCTCCAACGCGCTCTCCCGCGCGCCGGGCACGGACCTCTGGCACCTCACGCTCGAGATCCCGCCCAACTCTCGGGTCGAGTACAAGTACGAGATCCACCGCGGGGGCCACAGCGGCTGGATCGAGGACCCGCTCAACCCCAACCGCGCGCGCGACCCCTTCGGCGCCAACTCGGTGCTCCAGAGCGAAGGGTACGAAGACCCCACCTGGACCAACCCCGACCCGGTGACGCGCCCCGGCGCGATCGAGCCCTTCGTCTTCGACAGCAAGGCCCTCGGCCGCCGCACCGGGCACCTCTACCTCCCGGCGCGCTTCCGCCGCTCGCGGCAGTACCCGCTGCTCGTGGTGCACGACGGCAGCGACTACCTGAAGTACGCCGGGATGAAGACGGTCCTCGACAACCTCATCCACCGCCTGGAGATCCCGGACCTGATCGTGGCCTTCACCGACTCGCCCGATCGGCTGCAGGAGTACGCCAACGACGAGCGGCACGCCCGCTACGTCACCGAGGAGCTCGTCCCCGACCTCGCCTCGCGCTTCCCCCTCTACGACCAGCCGCAGGCGCGCTGCATCATGGGCGCGAGCTTCGGCGCGGTGGCCGCGCTCTCCACGGCCTACCGCTACCCGGGCTACTGGGGCCGGCTGCTGGTGCAGTCGGGGTCGTTCGCGTTCACCGACATCGGCAAGCGCAACCGCCGCGGGCCGCTCTTCGACCGCGTGGTGGAGTTCGTCAACACATACCGTGCGCAGCCGAGGGCGGTGAGCGAGCGGGTCTTCGTGAGCTGCGGCGTGTACGAGTCGCTCATCTACGAGAACCGCTCCATGGTGCCGCTGCTCTCCGCCACGGGGATGGACGTCCGCTTCGTCGAGTCGCGCGACGGTCACAACTGGGAGAACTGGCGTGACCGCCTTCGAGAAGGTCTGTCCTGGCTGATGCCGGGGCCTCTGATGTTCATCTACGAGTGAGGTTGTTCGGTGGGAGACATCACAAGACACATCGGGCTGTCCCTGGGCGCGGACATCTGCTGGCCGCTCTGCTTCGAGCACATGATCCGGCGCCTCGACCTGCGCATCCCGCACGGCGGCGACACGGTGCGCTTCGAGGTCGAGCGGGTCACCATCGAGCCCTTCGACCTGCGCCAGCCGGTGAAGTACGACCTCGTCGTCGACCGGCTCACGCACTGGTTCCACACCAGCCGCGAGTGGATCAAGAAGGGCATCCTCATGGATGACCTCTACGTGTTCAACAACCCGTGGAGCATCCAGGCCAACGAGAAGCACACCAGCTACTGCGCCATGATGAAGCTCGGGATGCCCATCCCCGAGACGTGGATGATCCCGCCGAAGGGCTACATCCCGGCGCCGGACGTGAAGCCCACCCTCCAGCGCTACGCCAAGCTCTTCGACCTCGGGAAGGTCGGCGACACGATCGGCTGGCCGATGTTCCTGAAGCCCTACGACGGCGGCGGGTGGCGCGCGGTGACGCGGGTGAAGAACGCTCAGGAGGCCTGGAAGGCCTACGAGGAGAGCGACACGGCGGTGATGCACGCGCAGGCCTCGGTGGAGGGCTACGACCGCTTCGTGCGCACCATCGGCTTCGGGCCGCAGACGCGCAACGTGCTCTACAACCCCGACGCCCCGCTGCACGACCGCTACACCATGGAGACGGACTTCCTCTCCAAAGAGGACGCCGAGCACCTGCGCAAGGTGACGCTCACCATCAACGCGTTCTTCGGGTGGGACTTCAACTCCTGCGAGTCGCTGCGCAAGGGGAGCGTCTGGCACCCCATCGACTTCGCCAACCCGTGTCCCGACTCTCAAGTGACCTCATTGCACTTCCACTTCCCGTGGATGGTGAAGTCGTATCTGCGCTGGTCGATCTTCTGCGCGGCGACGAAGCGCAAGATGGCGCGCACCCTCGACTGGGAGCCCTTCTACGCCGTCGCCGCGATGGACCTCCCCTACGCCGAGAAGCTCGACCGCTACGCCGCCATCGCGGACGAGCGCTTCGAGACGGCGCGCTTCGAGGAGTTCTGCGCGACGCACCTGGGGCACCTCGACGAGGTCGCGTCGGAGTTCTTCACCACCTCGGAGGCCAAGGAGGCCGTGCGGCAGAAGGTCGCGGCGCTCTATCCCTCGCACGAGGTCGAGCGCTTCACGGAGCTGTTCTGGTCGCGGATTCAAGCGTGGCGCGCCGCGGGGTGCCCGTGAGCGACTTCGTGAAGTCCCGCTGGTACTCGCACCGCATCGGGTGCGAGGCGACGGTGGCGCGCTGGGGCCACCTGGGGCAGCCGGTGCTGGTGTTCCCGACCGCGGGGGGCGACGCGGAGGAGATCGAGCGCTTCCAGATGATCCGAGCGCTGGAGCCGCTGCTCTCCGCGGGGCGCATCAAGATCTACTCGCCGGACAGCGTCGCGGGGCGGGTGTGGTTCAACAAGGAGGGCACGCCCGAGCACCGGATGGCGATGCAGCACCACTACCACGAGTGGATCCGCCACGAGGTGGTGCCGGCCATCTACCTGGACTGCAAGACCGACGGCATCCCGATCTGGACCGCGGGGGCCTCCATCGGGGCCTTCCACGCGGCCGCGGCGGTGTGCCGCTCGCCGGACGTGTTCCACCGGTCGCTGTCGATGAGCGGCACGTACAACCTGATGCGCTTCATCGAGAGCGACACGCCCTCCGAGCTCTTCAAGCGCGTCTCGCCGCTCTACATGGTGCCGCGGCTGGAGGGGAAGCACCTGGAGCTGCTACGCATGCGCTTCCTGGAGATCGCGACCGGCGAGGGGCGCTGGGAGAACCTCGGCGAGAGCTGGGGCCTGGCCAACGTGCTGGGCTCGCGAGGCATCCCCAACCACGTCGACTCCTGGGGCCCCGACTGGCACCACGACTGGATCACCTGGCGAGAGATGTTGCCCAAGTACCTGGACCAGTGGACGCGGTGAGGAGCGGGACATGAGCGCGCACGAGAGCAAAGGGCACAAGCACATCGACGGCGAGCTGGAGGGCGCCTCGCGGCGGCGCTTCATGCGGGCGCTGCTCACGGACCTGCGGGCGCTCGAGCGCATGCTGGAGCAGGGGCTCTTCGAGCGCGGCGTCGAGCGCATCGGCGCCGAGCAGGAGCTGTTCATCGTCGACCGCGCGTACCACCCCGCGCCGGGCGCGCTGAAGATCCTGGAGCGGCTCGACGACCCGCACTACACCACCGAGCTCGGGCTCTTCAACCTGGAGATCAACGCCGACCCGCAGCCCTTCGCGGGCGCCGGACTGCGCAACATGGAGGCCCAGCTCACGGCCCTCTACGCCAAGGTGCGCGTCGCCGCCGCCGACGTGGAGATGACCCCGGTGCTCGCGGGCATCCTGCCCACCATCGGCAAGACCGACCTCGGGCTCGACAACATGGTGCCCAACCCGCGGTACCTCACGCTCAGCCGCGCCATGAACAACGCCCGCGGCGAGGCCTTCGACTTCTCCATCCGCGGCCTCGACGAGCTCGTGGTCAAGCACGACTCGGTCATGGTCGAGGCCTGCAACGCGAGCTTCCAGTGCCACCTGCAGCTGGCCGATCCAGACCGCTTCGCGCAGGCCTACAACCTCGCGCAGCTCCTGCTCGCCCCGGTGCTCGCGGCGTCCACCAACTCGCCGGTGCTCTTCGGCCGGCGCCTCTGGGCCGAGACGCGCATCGCCCTCTTCGAGCAGGCCTGCGACATCCGCACGCCGGGGCTGCACCTGCGCGAGTCCGCGGGGCGCGTGTCCTTCGGGCGCGAGTGGCTGCGCGGCAGCGTGGTGGACCTCTACAAGGAGAACGTCGCTCGCTTCCGGGCGCTCGTGGGCACCGAGCTGGAGGAGGACGGCCTCGCCGCGCTCGACGCCGGGCGCGTCCCGGACATGAAGGCCCTGCGCCTCCACAACGGCACCATCTACCGATGGAACCGCGCCTGCTACGGCATCTCCGAGAACGGCAAGCCGCACCTTCGCATCGAGCTGCGGGTGCTCCCCTCGGGGCCCACCATCGCCGACGAGGTGGCGAGCAGCGCGCTCTGGCTCGGGCTCATGAGCGAGCTCGGCGCGACCATCGACGACATCACCACGCACATCGACTTCGACCACGCGAGGGCCAACCTCTACGCCGCCGCGCGCGACGGCCTCGGGGCGCGGCTGATGTGGCTCGACGGCGAGGAGGTGCTCGCGCAGACGCTGCTGCTCGACCGGCTGCTGCCGCTGGCGAAGGCAGGGCTCGACCGCGCGGGCGTCGACCCGGCGGACAGCGAGCGCTACCTGGGCATCCTCGACCGGCGCATCCGCACGATGCACACCGGGTCGCGCTGGACCCTCGACTCGCTCGCCGGCATGAAGGACCGCGGCACCCAGGGGGCGCGGCTCACGGCGCTGACCGCGGCGATGATCGCGCGGCAGAAGACCGACGCGGTGGTGGCCGACTGGGAGCCCGCGCGGCTCGACGAGAACGACAGCGCGCGCACCGGGTACCACAAGGTCTCGCAGTACATGACCACGGACATCTTCACCGTGCGCCCCGACGACCCGGTCGAGCTGGTGGCCGACCTGATGAGCTGGGAGCGCATCCGGTACGTGCCCGTGGAGGACGAGAAGGGACGGCTGGTGGGCCTGGTCTCGCAGCGGGTGGTGCTGCGCCACCTCGCGGACCTCGCGAAGCAGTCGCGCGAGGCGGGCGCGGAGAGCGTGCCGGTGGCGGACATCATGCGCCGCGAGCTGATCACCGTGACGCCGGACACGCGCACCCTGGACGCGACGGCGCTGATGCAGAAGCACCGCATCGGGTGCCTGCCGGTGGTGCAGGACGGGCACATCGTGGCGGTGCTCACGGAGGAGGACTTCGTGGGCCTCGCCTCGAAGGTGCTCGCGGGCGACGACCCCGCCGGAGCCGCCATCCGGGGATGACCTCCCCGCCCGGCGACGCGTGCTAGAGACCGTCGCCATGCGTGATCCTTCCTTCAAGCTCCTCCTCGATCGCCGCGAGATCGGCCGGCTGGTGAGCCCCTCCCCGGGGCCGACGCTGGTGGCAATCGCGGGCGTTCACGGCAACGAGCCCGCGGGCATCGAGGCGGCGCGGCGGGTGTTCGCCCGGCTGGAGCGCGGCGGCGTGGCGGTGCGCGGCGAGGTGGTGGTCTTCGCGGGCAACGTCGGGTCGCTCAAGCGCGGCGTTCGCTACGAGAGCAAGGACCTCAACCGGCAGTGGAGCGAAGCCCGCGTGGCGGCGCTGCGCGCTCCGGGCGCCGCCCCCCTCGACGCGGAGGACCGGGAGCAGCTGGAGCTGCTGGGCGCCATCGAGGCCACGATGGAGCGAGCGCGGGGCGCGGTGCACCTGGTGGACCTGCACACGACGAGCGCGGCGGGGGTGCCCTTCGTGCTCTTCGGCGACACGCTGGCGCAGCGGCGCTTCGTGGGGGCCTTCCCCATCCCGGTGATCATCGGGCTGGAGGAGCAGGTCGACGGAGCGCTCTCCGAGTACTGGACCCGCCGCGGCTGCGTGACCTTCACCGTGGAGGGCGGCCAGCACGACGACCCGACCTCCGTCGACAGCCTGGAGTCGGTGCTGTGGCTCGCGCTCCACGAGGCGGGCCTCATCGACGGCGAGGCGCTGCCGGAGGTGCGCGACGGAAGAGCGAGGCTCGACGCGCGGCGGGGAGACCTTCCGAGGGTGCTGGAGGTGCTCTCCCGGCGAGCCATCACCGCGGAGGACACCTTCCAGATGGAGCCGGGCTTCCGCAACATCGCGAGGGCGAGCGCGGGCCAGCTGCTCGCGCGCGACCGCCGCGGGGAGATCGTGGCGCCGCACGACGGCGTGGTGATCCTGCCGCTCTACCAGGGCCTCGGGAGCGACGGGTTCTTCTGGGGCCGCGAGGTGAGCGAGGCGCGGCTTCGGGCCTCGAGGGTGCTGCGCTCGCTCGGGGCCGACCGGCTGCTGGCGCTGCTGCCGGGGGTGGAGCGGGACCCCGACCGCGCGACGCGCCTGGTGGTCGACCGCCAGGCGGCGAGGCTGGTGCCGCTGGAGGTGTTCCATCTGTTCGGCTACCGGCGCGTGAGGGAGCGCAGCGGCGCGCTCACCGTGGAGCGACAGCTCGACTGACGCTCGGCCTCGCGTCTTGCGAGGGCAATGGGGGCTCTCGATCCGATCTACCCTTAGAGCAAGCGAAGGACGATGGCACCGCCGTTCACGGCGGGGGTGAATCGCATCTGCCAGGGAATGTCATCACCCCTATGCTGGGGCTGGCGCTCTCTCGCGGCGGATCGTAGACGAGACTCGCTGTGGGTCACCGTGTGGTCGAGATCGCCTGGCTGCCTCGGTCCAACCTCGCCTGGATGACGTTCACAGCGGCGCGACGCGCGGCGGCGAACCTATGGGCGAAGATGGCGGCGATGCACGCGCTCGTGCGCCGCTTCGGTTGGGCGTGGCCGTCAAGGAAGCAGTGGGAGGCGTGGGCGAAGGGGCGCTTCCCGGGCCTCTCGGCCCAGAGCGTCCAGCAGCTGGTGCGGGACTTCGTCGAGACGCTGGCGGCGACCACGGCGGCGCGCAGGGCCACGCGGGCCGCCGGTGGCGAGACCGAGGTGCGCTACCCGTGGCGCGAGGCGCGCTACCGGGACGTGCCGTACACCAACCAGGATGCGGTGCTCCACGACGGGTGGCTGAGGCTGTCGCATGGACGGGGAAGGACGCCTTTGAGGATCGAGCTCCCCAAGAACCGCCCCCTCCCCGGGCGCCTCATGGAGGTGAGGCTCGCCTATGGCCTCGTGCGCCTCGTCTGCGAGGTCGAGGACGCCCTGGCCTCCACGGTGCCGCCCGTGGTGATCGGTGTGGACCTGGGAGTGAACACCCTCCTCGCGGCGACCGACGGAGTGACAGCCTTGGTCGTGAGTGGGCGGGAGGCCAAGGCCCTCCAGCAGTGGCGCAACAAGGGACTGGCAACCCTCGGGTCGAGGATCGCCCGCGCGAAGCGGGGGAGCCGCCGGCAGAAGAAGCTCCAGCGGGCGAAGCATCGCCACCAGAACCGCTGTGCCCGGAAGCAGAAGGACCTCGCTCACAAGGCGACACGGGCGGTGGCGAAGGTCTTCCCAGGCGCGACGGTCGTGGTGGGGCGAGCGTTCCAGAACGCTGCGCCCAAGATGGGCCCGCGGCAGGCCCAGCAGGTGTCTCAGGCGTTCACCGGCAGGGTGACCGCCCAGCTCGGATACAAGCTCGCTGGGATCCGCGAGGTGTCCGAGGCGTACAGCTCCCAGGCGTGTCCCGCCTGCGGGCGCCTGCAGAAGTGCAGGCGGGTCTATCGGTGCCAGGACTGTGGCTTCACGGCACCGCGTGACGTGGCGGGGGCGTTGAACATCCGAACGATCGGCCTGTACGGGGGCTTGCGCCCAGGGCAGATGCTGCCGGTCGTGGTCCGGTTCGTTCGGCCCCTGCGCAAGTATCCCGGAGCCCCGCAATGGGCCCCGGGTAGTCCCGGCGGAACCCCGGCTCGGCACCCCGTGGTGGCGTGTAGCTCGGTCACGGCCTGAGCCGCGTTTCGAGAAGCCCCAGCCTTCAGGCCGGGGAGGTTCACTGGTTCAGCTTCACCAACATCCAGACCTGCGACCGCTGACCTCGTCAGGCTCGCCGGGTGACCCTCGGGATCGGCCTCAGCGCCGTCCCGCGTCGTCCCCCGGCGCGCCCGCCAGGCGCAGCGCCCCCGGGTGCACCCGAAACGTCGCCGTCGCCCGCCCTGGCGACTCGCCGTCGAGGTCGAGGTAGGCCGTGTTCGCCAGCGCCTTCACGGTCACCTCCGCCACCCGCGCGGTGACCGCGCCAGGAAGCGCACCGGCCGTGCCGCGATACAACCGCGGCGCCCTCCAGAGCGAGCGCGCCATCCCCGCGTGCGGGATCACCAGCAGGTCGAGCGCCCCGTCGTCGATGCGGCCCGCGGGGCAGAAGCACATCCCGCCTCCCGCGTAGCGCCCGTTGCCCACCACCAGCGTCGCGATCTCGTGCTCTCCGAGGTCTCGCCCGTCGGCCGTCACGCGCACCCGCGCCGGCTCGTAGCGCGCCATCGCCCGAAGCGTCCCGGCGACGAAGGCCGCGCGCCCGCCCAGGCGCTTGCTCGACGCGTTGACCAGGCGGTCGACCAGGCCGCTCGCCCCGCACGAGGCCAGGTTCACGAACCACCGGGCCCCGTCGCTCCCGTCGTCGGCCACGTAGGTCGCGCGGCCCACGTCCATCGGGCGCGCCGCTCGCTCGCGGATCGCCCTCAGCGCGTCCCCGAGGGTCCAGACGCCGAGGGTGCGTCGCAGGTCGCCGCCGGTGCCCGCGGGCAGCACGCCGAAGGTCACTCGCCCGCGGTCGGGGTGGTCCATCAGCCCGTTGACGACCTCGTGGTGGGTGCCGTCGCCGCCGAGGGAGAGCACCCTCGCGGCGCCGTCGGTCACGGCCTCGCGGGCCAGCGCGACGGCGTGGCCGGGGCGCTCGGTCTCGACGTAGCGGCACGGCCCGAGGGCCTCGGCGATCGCCCCGCGGAGGGCGTCGCGCGCACGGCCCACGCGCCCGGCCGCCGCCGCGGGGTTGGCGATCACCACGGTGTCGCCAGCGCTCACGGCGCGTCGCCTCCTCGCGGGGAGCGCATCCGCTCGTAGCCCTCGACCAGGGTGCCGAACCACCGGTCGCAGTGCGGGAAGAACCCGGCGTAGTTGCCATGCACCTTCGCGTGGTGCGCGTCGTGGTGCAGCGCCCCGTCGCTCCCCGGGAAGAGCCGCGAGGGCGACCACGGGAGGTCGTACCCGCAGTGCCCCTCGGCGGCCTCCCACTGGCGCAGGGCGATCCAGGCCCAGACGGTGACGACGTGAGCGCCCAGCAGCGCGGGCCCGGCGAGCATGAGCAGCCCGGTGGCCACGTACTCCGCCGGGTGCATGTAGTGCCCGGTGACGGCCCACGGGGTGGCGATGCGGTGGTGGACGGCGTGCACCTTCTTGAAGAGCCAGCGGGTGTGAAGCGCGCGGTGAACCCAGTAGAAGAGGAAGTCGTCGAGCGCGGCGAAGGCGAACAGCTGCGCGGCGACCACCCACAGCGGAGGGAGCGCGCCGAGGTGGACGCGGGCCGGGCGGATCCAGGGCCAGAGGGCGAGCAGCACCGCGGCCAGGGCGGCGTTGTTCTGGAGCCAGCGGCCGACGGAGGGGAGCAGGAGCGTCTGGGCGCGAGGGCGGCGAGACTGGATGCGGTAGCGGCGCAGGGCCGGCGGGTCGCGCCACGCGAGCCAGGTGAGCGGGGCCGCGAAGAGGGCGAAGGCCGCGACGCTCACGAGCTGGCCGCCGAGGGCGAGCGAGCGGAAGAGGGGGTCGTCCCAGAGGCCGGTCCACGGGGTCGTCATCGCGGGCGAGGAGTATAGGCGCGCTCGACGGGGGCGCCGGCAGGGCGCCAGCCGCGGTCGATCGCCACGGCCGCGCGCCGACCGGCGACGGTCTCAGCGGCGGGCGAGGCGGCGGGTCCACCGGCCGCGGGGGCGCGTGATGCTGGCGACCGCCGCGCCGAAGCCGCCGCCCGGTCCAGCGGGGCTCATCAGGCGCTGCGATGGCATGGAGGGCAATCCAGTGGGACTTCCGAAGTAGAGCAACGCGCTCCCGACGCCGCCATCCACCTCCGGGGTGCCCACGATGACGTCGTCGTCGCCATCGCCATCGACGTCGCCAGCGGACGCCACTTGATAATACGGCGTACCTCCTTCGAAGAGGATGGCGGATTGCGTGAGGCCGGACGCACTGCCGCGAAAGATCCGCGTGGGACCCGATAGAGCAGAACCCACATGGATCCCAAAGTCGGTGAAGCCGTCCCCATCGAAATCTCCAAGATTCGAAACCGAGAGGTAGTTGCTGGCGCTCTCGTCGGAGCGAACCTGGGATGCTGGCGAGGGCCTTCCCGCCCCGCCGTACGCGACGAGTGCGCCAGCCGGGCCCGGGAAGGCCGGTGCGGCGTCCCAGACGCCCACGACGACGTCCGCGTAGCCATCTCCGTTGATGTCACCGCCTTCGTCGATGGAGCCTACGTGGTGGGTCGCCGGTCGTTCAAGGGCCTCCGCCGATATCGACCTGAACCAGGTCAGACCACCAGGCCCACCCAAGAAGACGTGCGCCGCGGGGGGCACCCAGTCTGGCGGCACGACCCCCATTCCGATGGCCAGCGCGACGACGTCGGCGAAGCCGTCACCGTTGACGTCTCCGGCTCCCCTCACGGAGGCTCCCAGTTCCGTGTGATATTCCCCGGGGCGAGTGTCTGATGGGGCGGCTGCCGGACCTTCCGGTCCTCCGAAATAGACGTCGACGCGGCCATTCCAATACGTCTCGTCACCGGCGTATCCGGCGACGATGTCACCGTATCCATCGCCGTTGACGTCGCCGGCGGCCGCGACGTCGTCGACGAGCGCCGGCCAGCGTTCACCGATGACGTCCATCACCCTGAGCCCGCCGGCGCCTCCGAAATGGATGGTGAAGTGGCGACCTGTTCCTCCACGGGTGAGGATGTCGGCGAAGCCGTCACCGTTGACGTCGCCTGCACTCTCCACCCTTGCACTGAAAGGGAGGACGACCCCCGTGAGCGTGGCCGCCGGCACGGTGGCTACGCCACCTGGGCCGCCGCGGTACAGGTACACCGTTCCCGTGCTGCTTAGGCGTCCACGCGCCGCGACGAGCACATCCGCGTAGCCATCGCCGTTGAAGTCCGGCGTCGTCCCCCACGAGCTGTCGACCGGCGTCGACCGCGGCCCCACCGTGAACTGCCACGTCGCTCCGACCACCTCTGTCGCCGCGCCGGCCACTCGGGCCGTCAACCGCCAGAACCACACGCCCGGCACGAGGTCGGCGGTTGGCCTGACGCTGGTCCCCGTCGAGTCGAAGGCAATGCATCCGGTGCTGAGCGCACGGTCGCGGCAGAGCGTGATGTGCGCCGAATCTCCCTCGGCCAGCGCCCAGCGGAGCGTCGGGCGGTGCGAGGTCACCGTCGCGGTCGACAACGGCGCAATCGGTCGCGGTGTCAGGTGACACGTCGCCCCGATTCGGGTGAAGTCACGGTCGCAGACGAAGTCGCAACGCGTGGCCACGCAGGTCGCGCGTCCATGCACGGGCGCGGCGCATGCCGTGGTCATCCCGCACGGACCGCAATGGGTCACGTCGCTGAGGTCGACCTCGCACCCGTTGGACTCATCGCCGTCACAGTTGCTGTATCCCTCGTCACACGCACCCAACGAGCAAGTGCCCGCCGTGCAGGCCCCGGCGGCGTGGGCGTAGAGGCACCGTCGCCCGCAGCCGCCGCAGTTGCGGACGTCGTCGGCGAAGTGGCCCTCACAGCCGTTGCTCGCCGTGAGGTCGCAATCGACATAGCCCGGTGCGCAGCCCCCGACGACGCACCGACCCATTCGACAGATCTGGACGGCGACGTGAGCGAGCGCGCATGGAGCACAGTCGCCGCAGTGATCGCGATCGTTCTCGACGTCGACGCAGGCGCCACCGCAGAAGGTCGTTGGCGATGGACACGAGCCGTCGACGGGCTCGATCGGCCGGTCGCTTGTCACGTCGGGCGCCGCGTCGCTGAGGCCGTCCTCGGGCGCATCGATGTCCGCAAGGTCGATGAACCCACCGTCGCCCGGGGCGTCGGCGGAGCCGTCCGTCAATGCGTCCGAAAGCCCGCCGTCCACCTCGGCGGGGCCGGTTGACACCTGACCACAGCCCGCAGTGAGGAGGGCGCTCCAACACAGCAACGAAGCGACGATGGACGTTTTCACGAGTGCCCCACGAACGATGTCCCGATGCTCGCACGTCGCGACGCTCGCGCCGTGCTGATCCTGCGCTCTCGCTCCGTTGCCCGCCTCCGTGAGCGCATTCGCCTACGAGACGTTCACGCTCGTCACTCCACCCGGAGCATCGAGAGGTCGAGGGCCGCCGCCGCGAAGGGCTCGGCCCGCACCACCTCAGCGCCGTCATGATCGCCCACCAGCAGCCCCCCCTCGGGCGTTCGTCGGAACACCTCCAGCGAGCGCTGCGCCGGGTCGAGCGGCCACGCGTGGCCGACGCCCTCGCGGTGGTAGATCGGGGGCTTGCGCTTGCGGTCGAAGCGCGAGGTCGACGGAGAGAGCACCTCGCACACCCAGTCGGGCGTCAGGGTGATCTCGGCGGCCTGGAGGAAGCCCGGTGGAACCCGCTCCCGCCGCCAGCCCGCGAGGTCGGGGACGAAGACGTCGGGCTTCGCGCCGAGCTCCAGTTCGGGCTCGACGGATGGCTCTTCCCCATTGCTTGATGGTCTCCTCGAACCCATCGACGGGGTCCGCGAACGAAAGGGGCGGCAGCCATGATCGAGATCGAGTTCCTGGGCGGCGCGCAGACGGTGACCGGCTCGAAGCACCTGGTGCGCACATCCAGCGCCACGGTGCTGCTCGAGTGCGGCCTCTTCCAGGGCCGACGCCGCGAGGCCTACGCGCAGAACCACCTGCTGCCGGTGGACCACGAGTCCCTCGACGCGGTGGTGCTCTCGCACGCGCACATCGACCACTCCGGGGCGCTGCCGCTGCTCTACAAGCAGGGCTACCGCGGCTCCATCTTCGCCACGCCCGCCACGCGCGACCTCTGCGTCCCGATGCTGCTCGACGCGGCGATGATCCAGGAGGCCGACGCGCGGCACATCGAGCGTCTCATCGAGCGCGACCACGCGGAGATCGAGCCCGCTCAGATGCTCTACTCCCGCGACGACGCCGTGGCGGTGGTCGAGCAGATGATCGCCGTCCCGTACCGTCGCCGGCAGGTGGTGGCGCCGGGCGTGACGTGCACCTTCCTCGACGCGGGCCACGTGCTCGGCAGCGCCATCGTGGTGCTCGACATCGACGACGAGGGCGAGCACACGCGCCTCGCCTTCACGGGTGACCTCGGGCGCCACCACCTGCCGATCCTGCGCGACCCGGAGGTGCCCGACGGGGCGCACTGCCTGATCATGGAGAGCACCTACGGCGACCGGCTGCACGACCCCATCGAGCAGGCGGGCGACGCGCTGGCGGAGGTCATCGAGCGCACCTTCCAGCGAGGCGGCAAGGTGATCATCCCCTCCTTCGCGCTCGAGCGGGCGCAGGAGATCATCTACGAGCTGAAGCAGCTCAAGGCGCGCGGCAGGCTCCCCAACATCCCGGTCTACGTGGACTCGCCGCTCACGGTGAAGCTCACGGAGGTCTTCAAGCAGCACCCCGACTGCTACGACCGGGAGACCTTCGACCTGCTGAACAGCGGCGACTCGCCCTTCGACTTCGAGGGCCTTCACTACGTGTCGGACGTGGAGGAGTCCAAGGCCATCGACGCGAAGCCGGGCCCGGCGATCATCATCTCGGCGAGCGGGATGTGCGAGGGCGGCCGGGTGCTGCACCACCTGCGCGCGGCCATCGGGAGCCCGGAGAACACCGTGGCGATCGTGGGCTTTCAGGCGGAGCACACGCTGGGTCGGAGGCTGGTGGAGCGGCGCGACGAGGTGCGCATCTTCGGGATCGCGTACCGGCGCGAGGCCGAGGTGGCGGTGCTCAACGGCTTCAGCGCCCACGCCGACCAGGCGGGCCTGCTGGACTTCGCGGAGAGCGTGCGGAGGCGGGGGAAGCTGCGGCGGGTGATCCTGGTGCACGGCGAGCCCGCGGCCCAGGCGGCGCTGATGAAGGAGCTCGACGAGCGGGGCTTCCCGACGGTGGACGCGCCCGCGGCCCGAGAGCGCATCCGGCTGTAGCACCGGGGCTCGACGTCTGGCCCCCGGGGGCTCGACGTCTGGCCCCGGGCCGAGCCGCAGGCGCCTGCGGGTGCGACGGCGCTCCATCGACGACGCTCCCGACGCTCTGATACCACTGCACCTTCCATGGAGGGGTGCAGGACCATGCCGAAGCCCGATCGAAGTCTCGTGCTGCTGGCGGTGCTCGCGGGGTGCTCGGCCCGCGTCGTGAGCACCGGCGCCGACGCCGCCGTCGCGGCGGACACACCGGGCGTGGCCATGGATGTCCCGCTCCCTCCGGGCGATCGCCCGATGCCCACGCCCGACCTCGGACCACCCCTCGACGTGCCCCCGGCCTGCTCGCGCTCGCACGCAGCCGATCTGCTGTTCGTGATCGACGACTCCGGCTCCATGTACGCCAACCAGGCGAACTTCTCTCGCGCCCTCGCCGGCCTCTTCGCGGCGCTCGGTGCGGAGGGGACGAGCCTCCACGTCGGGGTGGTCTCCACCGACCTCGGGACCCCGGGGAGCACCGTCCCGTCGTGCGCCAACAGCGACCTCGGCGACGACGGCCTGCTCAACCCCATCCGCAACGGCCAGGCGATTCGCTCGCACCAGCCGTGGACCACGCTGCCCTCGGGCGCGCGCCCCTCGCGCTGCACCACCGACCCCAACCAGTACCCGGCCTTCCTCGCCTTCGACGCGACCACCACCGACGCGGCGGAGTTTCGCGACGACGTCGTCTGCAACGCCTACCTCGCCACCTACGGCTGCGGGCTCGAGCAGCCGCTGGAGTCGGCGTACCGCGCGCTGGTGGTCCACAACCCGCGCGAGAGGCCAGGCAACATGGACCCCAACGCGGGCTTCGTGCGCGCCGACGCGGTGCTGGGCATCCTGATGCTCACCGACGAGGAGGACGGATCGGTGCGCGACTGCCGCTACGCCGAGAGCGGCGTGGCCTGCACCGATGGCATCGACGTCTTCGACAGCACCAGCACCGCGTGGGCCGGCACCGACCTCAACCTCCGCTTCTACCTGTACAGCCCCGGCTCGACGCAGGACCCGACCTGGGGCCTCGATCGCTACCTCGACCCGTCGCGTCCGCGGCGCGGCTTCACCTCGCTCAAGCCGGACGCGCCGCAGCTCGTGGTCTTCGGCGCCATCGCGGGCGTCCCCGTCCAGATGCCCACCACCCCGAGCGGCGGCGTCGACTGGAACACCCTCCTCGGCCGCAACGCCGATGGCTCCGACGGGTACACCGGCATGTCCCCCGAGGGGCCCATCTCCATGCGCCAGCGCAACCCGGACCCGGCGTGCTCCACCCGAGTGGTGCCCGCGTGTCGCCGCGAGGGCAGCTCGTACGACCCGATGCGCCCCGCCTGCGACACCACGGTGCAGTACTTCGCGCACCCCTCCCGCCGTGTCGCGCAGGTCGTGCGGCGCTTCGACGAGACCTATCGCAACGGCGTGCTCGGCTCCATCTGCCGCAATGACTACAGCGAGTTCATGAGCGCCTTCGCGAGGCAGGTCGCGAGCCGCTACTGCCCGTAGGACCCACGGGAGGCGCCATCACCCCGCGCCGAGCACCCGCACCCGGAAGCTCACCGGCCGGACCATCCCGCGCATCCCGACGGTGGGCGTGAGCACGGCCCCGTCGGCGACGCCAGGCGGCACGGCCAGCCACGCGGCGTAGAGCTCATCCACGGTCCCCCTCGAAGCGCACCGCGCACACGCCGCCCCCTCGCGCCCGCCGCACGCCTCGCAGCGCACCGCGACCCTCATCGAGATGGTGACCATCCCCCCGTGCTCGGCCTCGCCCTCGCCGAGCAGCAGCTCGATCACGTCGCCCTCCGCCCGGCGCGCGGCGCCGCAGGCCACGAGCGCGTTGAGCGGACCGCTCAGCCGCGACAGCATCGCCCCGGGCGTCGGCCGCGGCGCGACGGAGCCCGCCGCCCGCGGCTTCGCGGAGACCCCGCGACGGCGGTCGTAGGAGGCCCTCGCGACGGGGTCGGACAGCACCTCGTAGGCGGTCGAGATGCTCTGGAAGATGGGGGTCGCCACGGACCCGGCGCGGTCGGGGTGCCAGCGCCGCGCGAGCCTCTTCCAGGCCTGGCGCAGCGCCTCCCCGTCGGCGTCGGCCTCGACGCCGAGCAGGGCGTAGTAGTCGTCGAAGGGATCGTCCGCCATGGGCGCTCAGGGTGGCGCAGCCGACCCGCGGAGTGAAGGGCGTGCGCGGCTCAGGCCCCGTCGGGCCTCGCGGCGCCGGCGTCGGGCGCCGTCGCGCCGCAGACCCCGACCGGCACCGAGGAGACCGTGGTGGAGAGGATCACGGCGCGCGTGGCGCTGAACCCGAGGCCCACGCCAATGCCTCCCTGCGGGGCGGCGCACGAGGCCGTCGGAGCGCCGGTCGCGAGGTCGATGAAGCCCTGGATGAGCGGTCCCGCCGCGTCGCGGAACTGCGACAGCGCCGGGTGCGCCGCGAGCGCGCCGACGAACTCGGTCTGGCGCATGTAGCCGCCGAGGTTGCCCGCGGTGGCGTCGGTCTCGCCCGGCGTGAAATGGAAGCGGCTCTGGTAGAGCCCCAGGTTGAGCGCGGCGCCCTGGAGGGTGAGAGGCAGGGCGAAGTCGGGCGCGGTCGCTCCGATCGGCGCTGGCAGCACGCGGAGGCGGCCGTTGACGATGCGCCCCGCGAAGCGCACCCGCGCCGAGTCGAGGTCGTTGGCGATGGTGAGCGAGCGGTCGACGCGCAGCTCAGGGCCCGGCGTCGGCCGTGAGGCACTGGACGGCGGCGATGCTCTCGGCCTGGCACGACGTGGTCGTCGGGCGGTTGGTGCTCGACGAGCAGGTGTAGGTCGCGGTCCCGAAGCAGCGCGTGGCGGCGCCGAGCTGCACCGAGCACTGCGGGTACATCGTGGGCCCCGCCTGGCAGGTCGACACGCACTCGCCCATCTGGAAGCCCGTGCAGTTCGCCCGCGCCTGGGCGGCGCACGCCTCGTTGCAGGAGTTGCCGCCGGCCACGGCGCCGCTGTCGGTGTCGACGCTCACGCCCGCGTTGTTGGTCGCGGTGCCGCAGCCCGCGAGCGCCATCATCCCGATCGCCAGTGCCCATCGCATCGTCATTGCGCATCCTCCCGCGGTGTCATTCGTTCCACGCTGCGCCGCCGCGAGCTTCGCGCTCGACGGGGCCTCGACACGGCGCTGGTCTCTCCCAACATGGGGGCCTCGCGGGGCGCCCTGTTCTGAAGGGGCGTCCCATCCTACCCACATCGATCATCGGAAGAGGACGTCAAGCCATGGGAATCAGCAAGGCCAGCGCGCAGTGGAGCGGCGGGTTCAAGACCGGCGCCGGAACGATGAAGCCGGCGCACGCCGAGGCGGCCCAATTCTCGGTCTCGTCGCGCTTCGAGGGGAAGCAGGGCAGCAACCCCGAGGAGCTCATCGGCGCGGCCCTCGCGGGCTGCTTCTCCATGGCCCTGACGGTGGGCCTGGAGAAGGCCGGGCTCGCGCCGCAGGGCGTGCGCACCGAGGCCGAGGTGAAGCTCGAGAAGCAGGGCGAGGGCTTCGCCATCACGGGCATCGCCCTCACCACCACGGCCACGGTGCCGGGCGTCGACGACGCGAAGTTCCAGGCGATCGCGGAGGAGACGAAGAAGGGCTGCCCCGTCTCCAAGGCCCTCGGCGCGGTGCCCATCACGCTCAAGGCCAGCCTCGGCTGAGGCGCCGCCTCGACGACGCCGAGCGCGGGTGATCACCCGCCCCGCAGGAGCGCCCCTCGCACCCCGTGATAGAGCGCGAGCGCCGCGCTCACGACCGAGGCGATTGGAAACCAGAGGTACACGATGCCGGACGGATCGTTCAGCATCACGAGGGTGACGGCGCCCGTGGCGACGGCGATGAGCGCCCCGGCGCCGGCCATGCGCAGGTGGTACCGGCGGCGCCGGGCGGGCGACGCGGCGGTGGCGTCGGCGCGCAGGTCGAGGCGGGCCTTCTCGTAGGCCGCGCCGATGGACCCCACCGAGGCGCCGGAGAGGCCCTGCGTGATCGGCGGCAGCGACGAGCGGCGGCGGAGCGGGAGCAGCGCGGCGGCCCACGCGATCACGAAGACCAGCAGCGTCAGGACGGTGAGCAGCGCGCGGACCGCGAAGCCCGCGTCGCTGCCCTGCGCGACGTGCGAGAGGTGCGGGTACACCGCATAGGTGGCCGCGAAGGGCAGCGGCAGCGTGAGCAGCGCCACCAGCTGGAACGTGCGCGTCGTGATGGGGGACGGTGGGGGCATCGGTGGCTCCTCAGGGGGGTGGAGGGGAGCGGCGAGACCGTCGCCCTCTTCCCGTACATCGACGGCAACTAGGGTCGGTGCAAGCGGCGCAACCCGTGGATCATCGTCCGGCCGTCGGCGCCCGCGACTGCGTTACGCTCGCGCCACGATGAACCCGACCCCCCTCACCCGGCTCGCCTCCGTCACCCTGCTCGCGGCGCTGGGGGCGTGTCGGCGTGTGCCGGCCAGCCTCCGCCCCACGCTGGACCGGCACCTCCCCCAGATCGAGGCCCTCGCGGCCGCGGCGGCGGCCCGCTGCCCCGAGATACGGAACTCCGGGATCGCGGCCGTCATCCGCGGCACGGTGCCCGAGTCGCCCGCCGTGAACACGCCGCTGGGCGCCGACCCGGAGGTGCTGCAGGTCACGACCACCTGCCTCTGGCCCATCCCCGGCGGCGGCGGGGGCGTGGGCAACTCGTACCTGCCGCTACACCCGCAGGGCGAGACGCGGACCGGCAGCGAGCAGACGTACGTCCTCTCCGGCCGCGATGCGGACCACACCCGGGTGGTGGTCACGACGCCCGCGGTCCAGGTCAACGACCCGGCGGCCTTCGACGTCGAGGTCAACAGACCGGGCCCGGGGGGCTCGTGGCTCCACCTGGTCGTGACGCTCAAGCCGGGCGCGACCGTCCTCTTGCCGCGCGCGAGCAACCAGCCCGTCAACCCGCGTTAGGCCGCTCCCCTCGCCATCGCCTGCGGGACGCCGTCGATCCGCCCGCCTCAGGGTCGCAGCGGCGCGAGGAAGGTGTCCAGCTCCTCCCAGTACACGAATGCCCTCGAGAGGTCGTTGTGGCCGCGGTCGGGGACCATCGCGAGCGTCTTGTCCGCGCTCTTCAGGGTCGCGAAGGTGAGCTCCGCCTCGCTCGGCGGGATGAGCGTGTCCCGCTCGCCGTGCAGCACCAGCGCCCGCGCCTCGCAGCGCGCGAACTTCCTCAGCGGGTCGAACACCGCGAGGTCCTCTTCGGGCAGCGGTCCGTCGAGGCGGATGCCGCGTCGTCGGATGACCCCGTAGACGTCGGCGATGCCGCTCTCGAAGATGAACCCCGGCGACGTGGGCGGAGCGACCTGACAGAGCTCGGCGGCGCACGCGCTCCCCAGGGAGCGGCCCATCACCACGACGGGCATCTCGCCGGCGTGGGCGCGCGCGGCGGCCAGCACCGCGTGGGCGTCGGCGAGGCACGCGCGCAGCGTGGGGACGCCGTCGCTGGCGCCGTAGCCGCGGTAGTCGACCACCGCGAGGGCGACGCCGAGCTCCGCGTAGTGGGAGGCCAGCGCGTCGTAGTCGGCCACGACCTCGCCGTTGCCGTGGAAGAGCAGCAACATCACGTCCGCCCCAGGAGCAGGGTGCACGCGCAGGTGGAGCGAGACGCCGGGCGCCACCTCGACGCGCAGGTCGAGCGCCCCATCGGGGGCACGGCTCACGTCCCGGCGGGGGAAGAACAACGAGTGGTTGAAGGCGGCGGAGTCGAAGAGGGAGGACACGGCCTGCGACGATAGCGCCGTGCCGAGGGCGCCGTCCCACGCGCCATGGACCGCGCCCCTACGCCCGGAAGACCGCCTCGATCGCGGCGGCGTCGGGCACCCCCTCGAAGCGCAGCGCGACGCGGTCGGCGCCCGCCACCCCGAGGCCGCGCTCGATGCCGTGGACGATCTGCGGCAGCGCCCAGGCGCGCGTGCTGGTGAGCAGCGCGTGCATCGGGTCGGGCATCGGCACCGGCGTGCGCCCGAGCTCGAACTTCAGCAGCGAGGCCCCCGCGGCGTCGAGGGCCACGCGGTCTCGGCTCGCGAAGATCAGCCCCGGAGCGACGGTCACCCGGTCCGTGCCGACGCCCTCAGGGCCGCCGTTGATGAGCGCCGCCCGCGCGTCGACGATGGAGATGAGCGGACGGAACGCCCCGTTCAGGATCGCGATGTCCCGCGAGATGCGATCGGCGTCCCCCTCGGTGTAGTGGATCGGGTCGCGCGACTCGTCGCCGATGGCGCCGATGAGGTTCTTCATCGAGAGCGAGATCACCGCCCAGCGGTGGTTCTTGCACACGGGCAGGTCGATGAAGTGGTCGGCCTCGAGGATCTTGCGCATCGCCAGGATGCCGCCCTGCGCGCGCCAGGTCTCCTCCCACCCCGGCGGCTGCACGAGCCGCCACGCGTCGGCGTCCTGGTTGGGCGTCGGGGCCTCGTAGACCTCGTCGGCGCCCGCGGCGAGCGCGGCCTCTCGCAGCCCCGTGAGCCGGAACACGAAGGCCGACTGGAAGATGCGCGCCGAGCGGTCGCCCACGATGATCCGGCCCGGCTGGCGGCGGCGCACGAGGCGGATGACGGCCTGGAGCACCGCCGCGCTCGTGGTGACCGCGGGGAAGCCCGCCGCCCCCGACACCGGGTGCACCGCGTTGGGCTTGATGAACACCGTCTGCCCCGGGCGGATCTCGTTGATCCCGCCGGCCAGCGCGACGGCGCGCTCGACCGCGGCGGCCACGTCGGCGTTGCCCACCACGCCCACCGAGGCCATGCCCGCCGGCACGGGGACGATGGGATCGTCCGGTGGCGCCGCCGTCGCGCTGTCGCCGCACCCGGCGAGCGCCGCGCCGAGGGCGGCGCCGGTCGTCTGCAACAGGTCACGACGGGTGATGTGACGCGGCATCGGGTGGATCCCCCTTCAGGGCGTCGGCGAATCACCGGCGCGGCGCGCGACGCTATCACGCGAGGGCGCCGGGGGAGCCGCGGGTCCGTCGGCGACGCCGTCGCGCTCCAGCGGGTCCAACGCCACGCCGATCGGAGCGAAAGCCACGCCCTCGCACCGGGTCGACGAGCGGAGCTACGACTCACCCTCGGATGGCGAGCGTCGCCGCCCGGAAGGAGACCCGACATGCCCTATGACGTCATCATCGTGGGAGGGGGCCCCGCCGGCCTCTCCGCTGCGCTCGCCCTCGGCCGGGCGCGCAAGCGCGTGCTGCTCTGCGATGCAGGGCCGCGACGAAACGCCGCCGCGGAGCACATCCACAACTTCGTCACCCGTGACGGCACTCCGCCGGAGGAGTTCCGCCGCGTCGGCCGGCAACAGCTCGCGGCCTATCCCAACGTCGAGGTGCGGGACGCTCCGGTCGAGGGCGTCGAGGGCTCCAGCGGGGCGTTCCGCGTCGCGGTCGGCGCGGACACCGCCGAGGCGCGCCGGGTGCTCCTCTGCACCGGGATGATCGACGAGCTGCCCGCGATCGAGGGCCTGCGTGAGCTCTGGGGACGCGCGGTCTTCCAGTGCCCCTACTGCCACGGCTGGGAGGTGCAGGATCGCCCCTGGGGCTACCTCGCTCGCGCGGCGGACTCGTCGCACCTGCTGCCCTTCGCCCTGCTGCTCCGGGGGTGGACGCGCGACGTGGTGGTCTTCACCGGCGGCGCCTTCGAGGTGCCGGACGAAGCCGTCCTGCGCCTCCGGGCCGCGGGGGTGCGCCTCGAGACGGCCCCGCTGGCGCGCCTCGTGGCGGAGGGAGAGCGTCTCCAGGCGGTCGAGCTCGCCGAGGGCGCCCTGGTGCGCTGCGAGGTGCTCTTCGCCCATCCGCCGCAGCGGCAGGTCGGGCTGGTGCGCTCGCTCGGCCTCGCGCTGGAGGACGACGGCTCCGTGCGGGTCGACCCGATGACGCGCCAGACCTCCGTCGCCGGCGTCTACGCCTCGGGCGACCTGACGACGCGAATGCAGGGCGCGATCTTCGCGGCCGCCGCGGGCACCCACGCCGCCGCGGCGATCAACGCCGAGCTCACGATGGAGCTCGCCACGAGCGGAGCGCTCTGATCGACGTGCCCTGCCAGAGCGGCGGACGACGGATCACGAGGAGCTCGTGCGCGCCGCCCTCCACGCGGCCGGCGTGGCGCCGTGCTCGCGGCGAAACATCCGGATGAAGTGCGTCGGGTCCGCGTAGCCCACGCGCTCCGCGACGACGTCGACGCGCTCGTCGGAGTGGAGCAGCAGCCGCCGCGCCTCGGCCATGCGTCCGCTCACGATCCACTGGACCGCGCTCCGCCCGGTGGCTCGCGTGAGCGCAGTGGTGACGTACGCGGGGCTCCGTCCCACCGCGGCGGCGACGCCGTCGAGGGTGAGCCTCCGGAGGCAGTTGCGCTCGATGAAGCGCAGGGCGTCGACGGCCACGCCGCCCCCGACGGCGCGAGGGAGACCTCCCTCGCTCGCGGCCCGGTCCGCCTCGGCCAGGATCAGGGTGAGCAGGCTCCGGCGAACGGCGTCGAGGGCGTCGCTGGGACCGCGCGGCTCGCGGCCGAGGCGCTCGAGCTCACGGAAGAGCGCGGCGAGGTACTCGTGTCGCTCCGCGGGGACGTGGACGACCGCCGAGGCCCCGTCGCGCACCCGCTCGAAGGGCTCGAGGAGCGTCGCGGCGCCGTCGGCGGCGAAGCACGGCGCGCAGAACGACAGGCCCCAGAACTCCGTGCCCCTCGCCTCCAGCGTGCGGTGCGCATCGCCCGCGGGGACGAGCAGGATGTCGCCCTCGCGGAGCTTCCACTCGCCCCGCAGCTCCACGCGCGACCCGCCGCCCGTGTGAAAGGCGAGCGCCGCGTAGCTGTGCGTGATGGGCGTGCGGCAGGAGACCGCGCCGTCGTGGCGCACCTGCCTGGCGGCCACGACGCTCGTGTCGTCGACCGAGCGGTGGTCGCGGGCGATGGGGCGGAGCAGGGCGCGCAGGGCAAAGCCCTCGTCAGCGGCCGCCGAGCATCGACTGCGCGGCGGACTGCAGCGCGCTCGGACCGGCGCCGCCCTGCGTGGCCATCTGCGTGAGCCGGGTGAGCTCCGCGGGCGAGAAGGTCGGGTGATCGGGCGCCTCGGTGCGGTTGGCGCTGGTGATCGCGTTGGTGATCGACTGGATCTGCTGGGCGTTGAGCCCCTGCGACACGAGCTGCCCGATCTGGCCGAGCTGCTCCATGCTGGGCGCGGTGTTGGCGGTCGGCGCGGGGGTCGGCGTCGCGGTGGAGTTGCCCTGGGTGGGGACCGTGGGCATCACGACGCCGGGCAGGACGTTGGGCAGCGCGAGCGTCGGCGGGGCGTTGGCCGCGGCCGGGGCGTGCGCCGCGGTCGGAGCGTGCGCCGTCGGGGCATGGGCCGCCGTCGGAGCCGCGGGGACCGGAGCGGGCGCGACCACGGGCACGTCCGGCGTCACCACCGCCACGGGCGCGGCGAC
>CBIHPK010000063.1:0-39576 GCA_966211675.1 uncultured Myxococcaceae bacterium | reverse complement strand
TGATCCTGAACTACCTCGGCCAGGGCGCGGTGCTCATCGAGCGCGGCGAGGCGGTTCGGGCCAACCCCTTCTTCGGGCTGCTCCACGGCTGGCTCGTCTACCCGATGGTGGCCGTCGCCACGGTGGCCACGGTGGTCGCCTCGCAGGCCCTCATCTCGGGCGCCTTCTCGCTCACCCAGCAGGCGGTTCAGCTCGGGTACTGCCCCCGCGTGACCATCATCCACACCTCGGGCAGCGCCGAGGGGCAGATCTACATCCCAGAGGTCAACCGCATCCTGATGGTGGCCTGCGTCACCCTGGTGCTGGCCTTCAAGGAGTCGTCGGCGCTCGCGGCGGCCTACGGCATCGCGGTCACCGGGACCATGAGCATCACCTCGGTGCTCTTCTACCAGCTCACCCGGCAATGGAAGTGGGCGCCCTGGAAGAGCGTCTCCCTCGTCGGGCTCTTCCTGGTGCTCGACCTGTCCTTCCTGGGCGCCAACGTGGTGAAGGTCACCGAGGGGGGATGGTTCCCGCTGGTGATGGCCGCGGCGGTCTTCGTGGTGATGACCACCTGGAAGAAGGGCCGCCGGACGCTCGGCAGCCACATCATCGCCAACACCCTCTCCACCGAGCTCTTCCTCAACGACGTGCAGAACACCCAGCCGCACCGGGTGAAGGGCACCGCGGTGTTCATGACGTCCAACCCCGACGGCGCCCCGCCGGTGCTGCTGCATCACTTCAAGCACAACAAGGTGCTCCACGAGCAGGTCATCCTGCTGTCGGTGCAGACCCGGCACGTGCCCGAGGTGCCCCGCTCGCAGCGCCTCGCGGTGCGCGAGCTCGGCCAGGGCTTCTGGCAGGTCACCGCGACCTACGGCTTCATGGAGTCGCCCAACGTCATCGAGAGCCTCACGCTCTGCAACCAGCACGGCCTCCCGGTCGACCCGCTCACCGCGAGCTTCTACCTCGGACGCGAGACCCTCCTCACCTCCGGGCGCTCGTCCATGGCCCAGTGGCGCAAGGTGCTGTTCTCGATCCTCTCTCGCAACGCCCGCCCGGCCAACATGTTCTTCAACATCCCCCCCAACCGGGTCGTCGAGCTCGGAACCCAGATCGAGCTGTAGCCCGCTCCCACCGGCGCACGGCGTTCATCGGTCCGCGAACGGCGTGCACACGGCGCACGGCGTGCGGAGGTCCATGCGGCACATCCTCCATCTGCTCTCGTGGCACATCGGGTGCTCAAGCGCGGGACCGAACCCCGCAGGAGGACGCGATGACCAGGCTTGGAGAGCGGCTGGGCCGATGAAGCGATGGATGGCACCCGCGGGCGTCTCTCCGTCGAGGGCGCGCCCGGCCGACTGCCCGGACGATGCCTCGTCCGGCGAGGTCATTGACACCTATGGCGCGATCGGACCACGTCACCCCATGATCCCAGACCCCATGACCGCGGCTCACGGTGCTCCCAGGGCGCGAATCCTGGTGGTGGACGACGAGGCGACCGCGCGGCGGGCGCTCGGGATGCTCCTCACCGACGAGGGCTACGAGGTGGAGATGGCGTCCTCGGGCGAGGAGGCGCTGGAGAAGCTCTCCAAGGCGCCTCCGGACATCCTGCTCACGGACGTGCGCATGTCGGGCATCGACGGCATCGAGCTGCTCACCCGGGCGAGGGTGATGGAGCCCGGCCTGGCGGTGGTGGTGATGACCGCCTTCGGCACCGTGCGCGACGCCGTGAAGGCGATGCAGGCGGGCGCCGAGCACTACGTCACCAAGCCGATCGACTTCGACGAGCTCGGGATGGTGCTCAGCCGCGTGCTGGAGCGGGGGGCGCTGCGCCGCGAGGCCCACCTGCTGCGCGAGCAGGTGCGCGGCGAGCATCGCTTCGAGAACCTGCTGGGGAGCAGCGTCCCGATGCAGTCGCTCTTCAAGAGCATCCGGCAGGTGGCGCCCTCCCGCGCCACGGTGCTCCTGCTCGGCGAGTCGGGCACCGGCAAGGAGCGGGTCGCCCAGGCGCTGCACCACGCCTCGCCGCGCAAGGACGCGCCCTTCGTGAAGCTGCACTGCGCCGCGCTCGCGGAGACGCTGCTGGAGAGCGAGCTCTTCGGCCACGAGCGGGGGGCCTTCACCGGCGCCGCGACGCGCCGCGAGGGGCGCTTCAAGATGGCCCACGGGGGAACGCTCTTCCTCGACGAGATCTCGGAGGTCTCCCCCGCCACGCAGGTGAAGCTGCTGCGGGTGCTGCAGGAGCGGGAGTTCGAGCGGGTCGGCGGCAACGAGACGCTCAAGGTCGACGTGCGCATCGTCGCGGCCACCAACCGCGACCTCGCGGGCATGGTGCGCGACGGCCGCTTCCGCGAAGACCTCTACTACCGGCTCAACGTGGTGAACCTCTCGCTGCCGCCGCTCCGGGCGCGGCGGGCGGACATCCCCCTGCTCGCGGACCACTTCCTCCGCCGCTACTCGGCGGAGGCGGGGCGCGAGCTCATCGGGTTCACGCACGAGGCGCTCGCCGCCCTGCAGGAGCACAACTGGCCGGGCAACGTGCGCGAGCTGGAGAACACCGTCGAGCGCGCGGTGGTCCTCTGCGCGGGCGAGCGCATCGACCGCGAAGACCTGGCGCTCCCGTCGGGCCTGCCGACGGGCGTGGTCCCCGCCGCCGACGCCGCGATGCGAAGCTCCATCGAGGCCCAGCTCGGGGCGCCGCCGCCGCTGCCCGGAGCGAGGCTCGACGAGATCGAGCGCTACGCCATCCTCTCGACCCTCGAGGCCTGCGAGGGCAGCACGCACCGGGCGGCGGACATCCTCGGCGTCAGCGTCCGGATGATCCAGTATCGGACTCGCGAGTATCGACACGGCATCAAGCGCGACCACAGCGTCGAGCACCGGTCCGAACCTGAGGGAGTGCCGCATGATCCAGCACGGCGCCTCGATGGACGATGAGACGAGTCACCGTCGGTCACTGGTGGGGGTCGCGCGGAGGGCTCGCGTGAGGCCCGGCCGCGTCTGGCGCTCGCGGCAGGCGGACCTCTCCGAGGTGCCCTATCGCGCCCTCGTCGAGGCCTCGCCCTTCCTGACCGCGGCGCTCGACCAGCACGGCTACGTCAAGCTGGTCAACCGGGCCATGGAGCTGGCGAGCGGCCTCTCGCGAAGCGCCCTGGTCGGGCGTCACTTCGATGAGCTGCTCTCGCCCACGGGGCGGGGCCTGGAGGCCCTGTCGCTCGGGGCTCCCATCGAGCTGGTGCTGGTCACGAGCCGCGGGGCCGAGCGCCGGGTGCAGTGGCGCGTGGTCGCCGCCGAGCAGCTCACGTGGGTGTTCGGGGTCGACGTCACCGAGGCCCGCGCGACCGAGCGGAGGCTGCGCGTGGTCGAGCAGCTCGCGGTCGTGGGCGACCTCACCACCGGGCTCGCGCACGAGATCCGCAACCCCCTCAACTCGGCGCTGCTGGAGCTGAAGGTCATGGCGCGCCGCCTGGCCAGGACCGAGGCCCGGAGCGAGCTCGCGAGCGTCGAGGCGGTGCGCGGCGAGCTCGGGCGCATCGAGCGCCTGCTGGCGGACTTCCTCTGGTTCGCCCGGCCGGGCTCGTCCACCACCCAGCCGGGGCAGCTCGCCTCGCCGGCGGAGGCGGTCGCGAGGCTGGTGTCCGCCGAGGTCGCGGCGCGCTCCATCTCCCTCACCACGGAGTTCGACCCCGCGGCGGCGCCGGTCGCCTTCGATGAAGACTCCGTGCGACAGGTGATCTTCAACCTTGTGCGCAATGCCATCGAGGCCGTGCCCGATGGGGGCCATATCGTGATCCGGGTGCGCGCCGGAGTGGGCACTACGGAGCTCGACGTGGAGGACGACGGGGCGGGAATCCAGGGCGATCCGAGCCGGGTGTTCGTGCCATTCCATACGACCAAGCCGCTGGGCACCGGGCTCGGGCTCACCATCGCCCAGCGCATCGCCATCGATCAGGGCGGCGAGGTGCGGGTGCGCAGCAGACCGGGAAAGACGGTCTTCACCTTCGCCCTCCCGGCGCTCGACGTGCCCGGGGTCGACCTCAGCCCTCCATAGCGCGGGGAGCGCAGTGCCACTCCACCCCCCGGGCCGTGTTGCATCCCAATGGATCTCCTCTATGGTCCCGCGTTGATGAAAGAGCGTCCTGGAGGGGGAGGCACGCGGATTCTCGTCGTCGATGACAACGAGCAGAACCGCGCGCTGGCGCTGATGACGCTGGAGCAGGAGGGCGGGTACGCGGTGATGCTCGCCGCCAACGGCCCGGAGGGACTGCGGCTCTTCGAGCAGGACCGGCCCGACTGCGTGCTGCTCGACGTGCGCATGCCCGGCATGGACGGCTTCGAGGTCTGCGCGAGGCTCCGCGCGCTCCCCGGCGGGGCCGACGTGCCGGTGCTCTTCCTCACGGCGCTGCGCGACGTGGAGACCTTCGATCGCGCCGAGGCGGTCGGCGGCAACGACTTCCTGACCAAGCCGGTGCACCCCGCGGAGCTGGTGCTCCGGGTGCAGCAGGCGCTGAGGGTCCGCCGGCTGGACACGGAGTTCCGGGCGCAGTGCGAGCTCCTCCGGAGGCAGCGCAACGAGCTCTTTCGGCTGCAGCTCCAGAAGGAAGACCTCGCGGCCTTCCTGGTCCACGACCTGAAGAACCCGGTCAACGCCATCGACCTGCAGGCCCAGGTGATCCTGCGCGACCGGCCGCTCTCCGAGCGCTCGCGAGGCGCCGCGGAGCAGATCCGGGCTCGCAGCCGCGACCTGCTCCGGCTCATCCTCCACCTGCTGGACACGGCGCGCGGAGAGCAGGGGCAGCTCAGCCCCTCCCGAGGCGCGGTCGGGCTGCCGTCGCTGGTGGCCGAGATCCTGGAGGCCCGCGCCGAGTACGCGCGCCAGGGCGGAGTGCGGCTCCACTCGATGATCGACGTCTCCGTCGTGCAGGCCGACGTCGACCTGCTCCGCCGGGTGCTGGAGAACCTGGTGGACAACGCCCTGCGCCACGCCCCGCAGGGGACGAGCGTGCGGGTCGCGGCGGTCCTCCGCGGAGAGCAGGTCGAGGTCGATGTGTCGGACGAGGGCGCCGGGGTGCCCGTGGCGATGCGGGAGGCGATCTTCGCCCGCTATGTCCAGCTCGACGACGGGACCATGCGGGCCGGGCGCGGCCTGGGCTTGACCTTCTGCAAGCTGGCGGTCGAGGCCCACGGGGGGCGCATCTGGGTCGAGGACGCCCAGCCCGGCGCGGTCTTCCGACTGAGCCTGCCGCAGTCCACCGGGCCCTGACCATGGCCCGATCGTGGCGATTCATCGAAGCGGCGTCGGACGCCGTGGTCATCAGCGACCGCTCGGGCTCCATTGTCGAGCTCAACCTCCAGGCCGAGCGGATCTTCGGATACTCCCGCGACGAGCTCCTCGGCCAGCAGATCGAGCTGCTGATCCCCGATCGCTTCCACGCCGCGCACGTCCAGCATCGCGAGAGCTTCGTGTCCGACCCTTCGCACCGTCCCATCGGCGCGGGCCTGCTGCTCTCCAGCCGGCGCAAGGACGGCTCGGAGTTTCCCGTGGAGGTGAGCCTCAACCCGGTGGAGACCGAGGAGGGGATGCTCGTCGTCGCGTCCGTTCGGGACCTCTCCGAGCGCCGCCGGCTGGAGGCCGCGGCCCATGCGGCGGACGACCTGATGCGCCAGGCGGTGGAGATCCAGGAGGACGCCTTCGCGGTCTTCGACCGCAACGGCCTGCTCGTGCTGCACAACAGCGCATATCGTGCGCTCGTCCCCGAGAGTCTGAAGGGGCCATTACCGGGGTGCTCCATCGCGCAGATCGTCGAGGCCACCAGCGCGGCGACTCCATTCGACTCGGAAGAGGCGCGCGACTGCTTTCGGGCACGGTATTTGGAGGTATTGAGGGCAGAGTCGGGGACTGATCCGTTATTCCATGACGGGAGGGTCTATCGCGTGACCCGCCGGTGCACTCAAAACAACGAGCTGGTGGTGACCATCGCCGACCGCACCGAGGACGAGCGCAGCGTCGAGGCGCTTCGTCGCGCGAGCGCGGCCAAGACCGAGTTCCTCTCGGCGATGAGCCACGAGCTGCGGACCCCGCTGCACGCGATCCTGGGCTTCGCGTCGCTGCTGATGCGCGACCGCCGTACGCCGCTGGTCGATCGTCAGCGGGAGATGGTCCAGCACATCCTCAAGGGCTGCGACCACCTGATGCACCTGGTCGACGACGTGCTCGACCTGTCGCAGATCGAGGCCGGTCAGATGATGCTCTCCGCCGAGCCGGTGGCCCTCGCTCCGGTGCTCTCGGAGGTCGTCTCGGCGCTGCGGCCCGCCGCCGCACGGGGGGCCATCTCGCTGCACCTCGCGCCCGTCGACGAGGCGCTGCCCCCGGTCTTCGCCGATCGCTCCCGCATCCTCCAGGTGCTGATGAACTTCGGCTCCAACGCCATCAAGTACGGCCGGCCGGGCGGTCGGGCGACCTTCGGCGCGGAGCGGGCCGACGGCGGCTTCGTGCGCCTCTTCGTGGAGGACGACGGCGTCGGCATCGCCGCGGAGAGGCACTCGCAGATCTTCCAGCCCTTCCAGCGGGCGGGGCAGGAGATGGGGCCCATCGAGGGCATCGGCATCGGGCTGGCCCTCTCGCAGCGCGTCGCGAGCCTGATGGGAGGGCGAGTGGGATTCCGCAGCGAGGCGGGCGAGGGCGCCACCTTCTGGCTGGAGCTTCGGGCCCTCGAGCCCATGGCCCCGGTGAAGGAGACGCCCGTGGAGGGCCGCGAGGGGACGCCTCGGCGGGCCTGAGACGCACTGAGGCCTCGCGCACGGAGTGCGCTGTGCACTGCGAGGCTCCGATGGACTTCGCCGTTCCGCCGCATTCCCACGTAGGAACACCTCCTGCAAACAGGCTGCGCCGAGGTGTTCTGCGATGATCCATGAGTCGACCGACGCGTTCGACACGATGCGCAACCTGACGACGGAGCTGCTCTCGTCCATTGAAGACTGGAGCGGCCGCGTCGCGGGCCCTGGAGACTTCCGTCATCGGCTGGTGCGCGCCCACGCGCTCGCCCTCCTCGATGAGCTGGAGCAGCTCGCCGCCACCCCGGCCTCGTCCCGTTCCCACACCGCCGCGCGTTGATCCGTCGGGCGCTCCGGATCGGTGGATCCTTCCACCGGCCGGGTATAAGGCTCCCGCTGGTCACACTCGGGTGACCGGTAGAGTTCAGGAGCGCGATCGATGGGACAAGGCAGCTGCGGGTGCCCCTCTCCACAGAGTCACCAGGTTCGCCGCGTGGTGCTCACCGGCGGCCCCGGCGCGGGCAAGACCGCGGTGCTCGAGGTCGTCCGAAAGCACCTGTGCGAGCACGTCGTGGTGCTGCCGGAGGCCGCGGGGATCGTCTACGGCGGCGGCTTTCCTCGACGCTCCAGCGACGCCGCTCGCCGCGCCGGTCAGCTCGCCATCTACCATGTGCAGAACCAGCTCGAGATCATGGCGCTCGCGGAGGGCGAGCCCGCGCTGGTGCTCTGCGACCGAGGGGTGCTCGACGGGCTCGCCTACTGGCCTGGCGATCCGGAGAAGTTCTTCGAGGCGACGGGCACCACCCGGGGGGAGGTCTTCGGTCGCTACGCCGCGGTCATCCACCTGAGGACGCCCACCGCCGCGACCGGCTACAACCGGCTCAACCCGCTTCGGGTGGAGTCCGCGGACGAGGCCTCGGTGATCGATCGACGCCTGCTCGAGGTCTGGAAGGACCACCCCCGCCGCGTGGTGGTCGAGTGCGAGACGGAGTTCCTCGACAAGCTGGAGCAGACCCTGGCCTTCCTGCTGCGCGAGCTGCCGGCGTGCTGCCGGGTTCGCAGCGCCCGCTGAGCGAATCCATCGATCATCCCCCAGGTGCAGGTCGGGGCGTCGGGTCTTAGGCTTTGGGGGGCTAAAGGAGGCAGAGCGCAGCCATGATGATCACCGAACAGGCTCACCCGTTGACCGAGGTCCTCCACTGGTCGGTCGGCCAGGCGGTGCAGGCGCCGTCGACCCACAACTCGCAGCCCTGGCGCTTCCGCATCCGAGGGCCCTCCGTCGAGATCCGCGCCGATCGCACCCGGGCGCTCCCGATCATCGACCCGGAGGGGCGAGAGCTCGTCGGCGGCTGCGGCGCTGCGCTCTTCAACCTCCGGCTGGCGCTGCGCACGAGGGGCCTCGAGGTCGACGTGCGAAGGGTGCCCGACGAGAGCGACCGCGACCTCATCGCGAGGGTCTTCGTGAGGCAGGGCCAGGCCCCCACGGAGGACGAGCTGCGGCTGTGCGCGGCCATCGAGAAGCGACGCACCTCGCAGACGGCCTACCTCGGCATCACGGTCCCCGACGAGGTCATCGACCGGCTCCGTCGCGACGCGGAGGCCGAGGGCGCCTGGATCGTCCCCCTCACCGAGGAGACCCAGAAGGTGCAGCTCGTCGCGATGATCATGGAGGCCGACCACCAGCAGTGGAGCGACCGTCCCATGAGGGAGGAGTTCTCCCACTGGCTGCGTACCAACGACAGCGAGGCCCATGACGGCGTCTTCGGTCGCTCCTTCGGGCTCGACAACGTGGAGTCGCACCTGGCCCCGATGGCGGTCCGGATGCTCGACCGCGGGGCGCGCGAGGCGACGCTTCATCGCGACCTGGTCGCGGCCTCGCCGCTGCTCCTCATCCTCGGCACCGACGGCGACTCGATGCTCGACTGGGTGCGCGGGGGCGAGGCGCTGGAGCGCGTGCTGCTGCGGGTCGAGAGCGAAGACCTGCGGGTCGCCTTCCTCAATCAGCCCATCGAGGTCGCGGAGCTACGGCCGCGCGTCGGGGACCTCGCCGGACGGCCCGGCTCGCCGCAGATCATCCTGCGGATCGGATATGGCAATGCGGGTCCCGGGACGCCCCGCCGCCCGGTCTCCGAGGTGCTCGAGTAGGAGCCGCCCGGACGGCTCCGTCACCCGCGTGGAGAGAGAGCCATGAACCTCAAGATCCTCGTCCCATTGGATGCGTCGGCCACCGCGGCGGACGTGCTGGCCGCGGCCATCGCCGAGGCGCGCTGGCGGGGCGCGGCCCTCGTGCTGCTGCGGGCCATCGACCTGCCCATGGAGTTTCCCGTCGAGGTCTACGCGCTGTCGCCCAACAACGTCGCCGAGCTCCTCGAAGAGAACGCCCGCACCGAGCTGACCCGCGTCGCCGCGGGGGTCCCCCCGGAGATCGCCTGCAGCGTGATGGTCGAGGTCGGCACCCCGTGGCGGGTCATCTGCCACGTGGCGAAGACCGAAGACGCCGCGATGGTGGTGATGGGCGCCCACGACCGCCGCGTCTTCGACGGGCTCCTCGGCACCACGGCGGCGCGCGTGGTCAACCACATCGACCGCCCCGTGCTCGTCGTGCGCCGCTAGAGGAGCCGTCATGCGCTGCAGCCAGCTGATGGAGACGGACGTGCGGGTGTGCGGCCTCTCCGACTGGGTGGCGGACGTCGCTCGGGTGATGAGAGACCGGTCGCTCGGCTTCGTCCCCGTGTGCGACCCGCAGGGGCGGCCCGTCGGGGTGGTGACCGACCGAGACCTCGCGATCCGGGTGGTGGCCACCGGGCGATCGATCGACACCACGCAGGTGGTCGAGGTGATGACCCCGCTGGCGATCACCTGCTCGGCCGGCGACGAGCTCGAGGTCGCCGAGCAGCTCATGATCGCCCATCAGAAGGGCCGGGTGATCTGCACCTGGCTCGACGGCCGCATCGCCGGGATCATCAGCCTCGCGGACATCTTCGAGGTCGAGACCTCCGAGCGGGCGTGCCGGATCTTCCGCGCCATCGCGAGCCGCGAGGCGATGATCATCATGGTGTGAGCCTCGCCGGGCGGGCTCAGGTCCGGCCGGGGTGAGGGCGGAGCAGCTCCACCAGGGCCTGCAGGGCGTCGGTGGTCGTGAACACCCCGACGATCTTGTCGTGATCCATCACCACCGCGGAGCCGTAGCGCTGCTCGGCCATCGTGGCCGCCACCTCGTCGAGAGGCGTGTCCGAGGCGACGGCGTACGGCGCCTGGGTCATGGCCTCCTCGGCGAGGGTCATGTCCGGGTCGACGCTGTGGAGCGTCTCGATCAGCGCGAGGTCGCGCTCGCTGAGGAGCCCCACCAGGCGGCCCCCGGCGAGCACCGGGAGGTGACGGATGCGGTGCTCGCGCATCATGTGATGCGCCGCCGTGAGCGTCTGATCGCGGCCGATGGTGTGAGGCGCGTGCGTCATGTATTTCGAGATCGGGGGAATGTGCCTGCTCATGGGTCCTCGTGGCTCTGCCGGGCAGCAGCGCGCGTGCCAGCGTCGAGCGCGGGCGCGGCCGACCAGCGCGTGCGCGGCGCACCGGATGGTTCAGGGGTTGGCGTCGACCTGGAGGTAGTCGACCACGGCGGAGACGCCCGGCGTCGCGCCCGCCGCGGTGAGCACCGCCTGGCGCTCGGCCCAGGAGTGCACCGTCCCTGCGAGGGCGACGCGCCCGTCGGAGACGCCGATCTCCAGGTGCTGGGCCTCTCCCAGGGCCATCCGGGCCAGCGCCGCCGAGACGCGACGGCGCACCTCCGAGGCCGACACCGCGGGGGGCGTGACGGAGATGAGGTTGTCCACCGAGCGCACGCCCGTGAGGTAGCGCACCACCTCGTCGGCATCGACGCGCTGGCTCCAGCTGTCCACGGTGCCCTCCAGGGTCACCATGCCGTGGGCGACCGTGGAGCGGATGCGCTCGTGCGGAATGCGGACGTCGCGCTCCAGCGAGTCGCGCACCACGCGGGCGAGCTCCGTGTCGCTGCGCTCCAGCGACCCGCTCGGGCGGACCTCGATGTCGTTGGCGACGTCGAGCACCCCGGAGACGCGGTGCGCGGCCTCCTGCGCGGCGTGCCGGCGAGCGAGGCTGTCGACCGTGCCGGTGAGGGTGACCACCGCGGAGCGCACCTCGACGGCGATGCCCGACAGGCCCACCCGCGCGTCGCTCTGGAACTCGCTCAGCACCTCGGCCTGGATCAACGAGTCCGACTTCTTCTCGATCACCTTCATCGCGCCGCCCTCCCCCTGTCCGCCCCTTCAAGTCCGTCGGAATCCGTGACCCGGGTGGAGAGCATCGCGCGTGCCGTGGAGCGCCCCGAGGAGGGCACCGGCCTCAGACCTCCCGGCGGCCGTCCAGGAACTCCCGCACGATCGGGTCGGTGCTGGCGTTGATGGTCGCCACGGGGCCGATGGCGATGACCCTCCCGTCGTGCAGCAGCGCGATGCGGTCGGCGATGCGCGAGGCCAGCGTGAGGTCGTGCGTGACCACCACGGAGGTGACGTTGAGCTCCTCGCGGAGCTGCGCGATGAGGTCGCCGATGCGGGCGCTGTTGATCGGGTCGAGCCCGGTGGTGGGCTCGTCATAGAGGACCACCTCCGGGCGCAGCGCGATGGTGCGCGCCACGCCGACGCGCTTGCGCATTCCCCCGGACAGCTCGGAGGGCATGAGGTCGCCGGTGTCGGCGAGGCCCACCGCGGTGAGGGCCCAGGCGACGCGCTCCTTCACGGCGTCGGGCTCCATGCCCCGTCGGCCCTGCACCTTCAGCCCGTAGGCCACGTTGTCGGCCACGCTCAGCGAGTCGAAGAGCGCCGCGCCCTGGAACACCATCCCCACGCGCCGTCGCACCGCCGCGAGCTCCTTCGCGCTGGCCAGCTCGACGTGCATCCCGTCCCAGAGGATCACGCCGCGGTCGACGGCCATGAGCCCGATGATGAGCTTGAGCAGCACGCTCTTGCCGCAGCCCGAGGAGCCCAGCAGGGCCAGGATCTCCCCTCGCTGGATGTCGAGGTCCAGGCCGCGGAAGACGGCCTTCGCGCCGAAGCTCTTCCAGATGTCGCGCAGCCTCAGGATGGGTTCGGTCGACGGCTCGGGCGCCTGCTCGGCGCTCGCTCCGGGTGCTTCACTGGCCATCCCTTCTCCTGCCACAGGGCGCGCCGATCCGTCGATCAGATGCCGGGAGGGACGTTGAACGCGATGCCCTCCGTGAAGGAGGGCGCCTGGGCGTACTCGAAGTCCCCGCCGGGCAGGTGCCATAGGGCCACCGCTCCGGTGGGCAGCGGGCGCTCGCGGCTGGTCGACCAGCCCGAGACCGGCGTCGTCCAGCGGCCCCGGATCAGCGGGTGGCCGCGGGTGAAGGGGTCGTTGCAGTAGCGGTCCTCGGTGCTGAAGAGGGTGGGCGCTCCGCGGGTGTCGAGGGTGACCCGCGCGGTGACCGTGCGGCCCTGGTCGGTGAGCGACACGTCGAAGCGGGCGTCGTCCACCGCGGCCCAGGTGGTGGCCGGACCCAGCAGCATCGACGGCGCCAGCAGGATGGCGTCGTTGAGGTAGGTGACCAGCTCGCCGGTGTCGAACTCCGGGCCGCTCGCGTCGACGATGGGCAGCACGTTGAAGAGCCGCACCAGCATCCGACCGTGGCCGCGGACATAGGTGTCGCGGCCGACCGCGGGCATCACGTTGGCGACGGACATCTTGAGATGGAAGATGCGCGCGACGTCGAGGCTGCTGTTGTATTGCCAGATCGTGCACGGCGACCACGCCTGCTCGGGCCGCAGCCGGAAGCGCCCCTCGTAGTGCAGTCGGAAGGACCAGTCGCGAGGACGGTCCATCACTCCCATGTAGATGAGGTAGCGGCGGACGGGCTCAGGGAGCTTCGCGATGTCCTGGCCTCGCACCGGGGTCGCGGGGCCCGGCCCCGGGGAGAGCCCGAGGGTCGACACCTCCCGAAGGAAGCGTCGCGCCATCTGCGGCAGATCGGTCATCCGGAGGGTGGGGCCGGCGGCGCTTTGGTGTTGCGAGCTCGCTTCCATGAGGCTCCCGGGCAGTGCACTCCATGTGCCGCGGACTCACCTCTTCCGAGAGAGGCGCTCGAAGAGCAGGTGCTTCACGCCCTCGACGGTGATCGCGTAGGTGAGCGCGATGGTCAGCAGCAGCCCCATGGCGGAGGGCGCGAGCGGGAGCAGCCCGAAGGCCCCGGCGAGGGGCGAGTAGGGGAGGGCGACGCCGACCACGGCGACGAGCCCCGTCGCGACGAGCAGCAGCGTGCTGGGGCGGCTGCGCCAGAAGGGCCCGCGGGTGCGCACCACCAGGGCGACGAGCAGCTCGGTGGCCAGCGACTCGACGAACCAGCCGGTGCGAAACTGCGCCGGGGAGCTGTGCAGCACCACCAGCAGCACCGCGAAGGTGAGGGCGTCGAAGGCCGAGCTGATGAGCCCGAAGAGCACCATGAAGCGGCGGATGAAGGTGAGGTCCCAGCGCTGCGGCGTGGCGACGGTCTCCGCGTCGACGCGGTCGCGCGCGAGCGTCATCGCGGGCACGTCGGAGAGGAAGTTGTTGAGCAGCACCTGCGGGGCGAGCAGCGGCAGGAAGGGCAGCACGATGGACGCGCCGGCCATGCTCAGCATGTTGCCGAAGTTGGCGCTCTCCGTGGTGAGCACGTACTTCAGCGTGTTGGCGAAGGTGCGCCGCCCCTCGAGGATGCCCGCCCGGAGCGTGTCCAGGTCGTTGCGCAGCAGCACGAAGTCCGCGGCCTCGCGCGCCACGTCCACCGCCGTGTCCACGGAGATGCCCACGTCCGCCGAGTGCAGCGCCGGGGCGTCGTTGATGCCGTCGCCCATGTAGCCCACCACGTGGCCGGTCTTGCGGAGCGCCAGGATGATCCGCTCCTTCTGGTTGGGGTCGACCTCGGCGAAGATCGTGGTGCGCTCCGCGGCGTGCCAGAGCGCCTCGTCGGAGAGCGCGGCGATCTCCCGGCCGCCGAGCACCCCGTCGACCGTGAGCCCGATGGCGGTCGCGAGGTGCTTCGCCACGTCGCGCTGGTCGCCGGTCACGATCTTGAGCCGCACGCCCAGCCGCCCGAGGTCGCGCACCACCTCGCCCGCGGCGGCCTTCGGCGGATCGAGGAAGAGCAGGAAGCCCTCGAACACCATGGAGCGCTCGTCGCCCGGCTCCAGGGTGCGCCTCGCGGTGACCTCCGCGGTGGCGAGCCCCAGCACCCGCACGCCCTCGCGGCTCCACGCCCGGAAGCGCTCGATCAACCCCGCCCTCGCCTCGGCCGAGAGGGCCTCCGGCTCGCCGTCGTCGCCGCGCACCCGGTCGCAGACGTCGAGCACCCGCTCCAGGGCGCCCTTGGTGATCATCTGCCCGAGCTCGTCCCCGGAGCGGACCACCACGCTCATGCGCTTTCGCCCGAAATCGTAGGGGATCTCATCGAGCTTCGCCGGGAGCTCGCCCAGCTCCGCCGCGGCTCCGCGCTCGCGGATCGCGTCGTCGAGGGGGTTGCTCAGCCCCGTCTCCAGGGCGGCGTTGCAGTACGCGAGGCGCAGCGCCGAGCGCGAGTCCCGACCCCCGGCGTCGACCGCCCGCTCGAGGCGCACCGTCCCCTCGGTGAGCGTGCCGGTCTTGTCGGTGCAGAGCACGTCCATGCTCCCGAGGTTCTCGATGGCGCTCAGCCGTCGCACCACCACGCCCCGGGCGGCCATCGCGCGCGCCCCGTGCGCCAGCGTGATGGAGAGGATCGCCGGCAGCATCTCCGGGGCGAGCCCCACGGCGAGGGCGATCGCGAAGAGCAGCGACGCGAGGGCGGGCTTGTTTCGCAGCACGCCCGCGGCGAAGACCACGAAGACCAGCACCACCATCACCCGCGTCAGCAGGTAGCCGAAGTGACGGATGCCCCGGTCGAAGTCCGTCTCCGGCGCGCGCAGCACCAGCCGCGAGGCCAGGGCTCCGTACTCCGAGGTGCGCCCGATGCGAGCCACCATCGCTCGCGCCGTCCCGCTGCGCACGCTCGTCCCGTGGAAGACCACGTTGGTCCGCTCGGCCAGCGTGGCGTCGGCGGCCGCGGCGCCGGAGCGCTTCTCCATCGGTAGCGTCTCGCCCGTGAGCATCGCCTGCGAGACGAAGAAGTCCTTGGCCTCCAGCACCACCGCGTCCGCCGGGATGAGGCTCCCGGCGGAGAGCACCAGCACGTCGCCCGGCACCAGCGCCGAGGCGGGAACGGTCTGCTGGACGCCGTCGCGCAGCACGCAGGCCCGCGCCGCGATGCGAGACTTCAACGCGTCCACCGCCCGGCTCGCCCGGCGCTCCTGCGCGGCGCCCAGCACGCTGCCCAGCAGCAGGATGCCCACCACCACGCTCGCGTCGGTCCACTCTCCGACCGCGCCGGAGACCGTCGCGGCGAAGAGCAGCAGCCACGCGAGGGGGTTGCGCGCCTGCGAGAGGATCGCCTCCACGGCCCGCCCGTGCCTCGGCGGATCCAGCGAGTTGGGGCCCAGCGCCCGCCGCCTCCGCTCGACCTCCGCGCTGCTCAGGCCCGCGCGCGTCGATGCGAGGTCGGAGAGCAGCTCCGCCTCGGGGAGGGCCCAGTAGTCATGCTTCACCCGCGCGATTCAATCGTACGAGGGGCGCTGCGGTCGAGGCGCAACGCGCCGACGCCGGCCGCGCGGCACCACCTCGTCGAGCGCGATCGTCGCGAGCAGCGCCGCGAGGCGGGGGTTGGGCGTGAGGCTCCGGGCGACGTCGAAGGCCAGCGCCACGACGTCGCCAAACAGCAGCGGTTGCTCGGGTCGTCCCTCGATCATGGCGGCGCTACCTCCCCTCCCTCAGGTGGTGCAGACAGCGACGCGACGGCGCAACGGATATGCCACTCGCTCCGCGCCGCTCCGCGCCGCTCCGCGCCGCTCGAGGGGTGGCGATCACCCAGCGCACGCAATGCACGGTGCGACGCAGCGGGTGCGTGAGCTCCAAGGGGTTGGGCGGCCATCACCCCGGGCTCACGCGGCACGTCGGTTGCTGCCTCGTCCCGTCACGTTGCACCGGAGAGTAGCGGTCCAACGAAGGAAAGGGCGACATGATCACTCCATTCACCAAGGTGCTGGTGGCCACGGATTTCAGCGAGCCTGCGAGCCGCGCGGTCGAGCGCGCCATCGACGTGGCGAGGAGATACGAGGCCCATCTCCATGTGATCCACGTGTGGGAGGTTCCGATGGTGGTGGGCGGTCCGATCGTGGGCACCGCGGTCGACTGGATCACGCCCATCGAGCAGGCCGCCAAGGCGCAGCTCACGGAGCTGATCGACGGCCTGCGCGCGGGCAAGGTCGACGTCACCTCCACCCTCTGCAGCGGCGTCGCCTGGGACCGCATCATCGCCACCGTCGAGCAGGTGGGCGCCGACCTCGTGGTCATCGGGACGCACGGCCGCACCGGCATCCGCCGCGCCCTGATGGGCAGCATCGCCGAGCGCGTGGTGCGCCTCTCGCCGGTGCCGGTGCTCACCATCCACTGAGCCCGCCGACGCCCCGGCGGCGCCGTCGGTCAGGCGGGCTGCGCTCGCTCGATCTCCAGCACCGCGAGGGTGGTCTGGAGCACGCTGTCGGGGTTGAGCGAGAGCGCGTCGATGCCGAGGCCCACCAGGAAGGCCGCGACGTCGGGGTGATCCGACGGGGCCTGGCCGCAGATGGCGGAGTGCTTGCCGTTGCGTCGCGCTCCGGTCACCGCCTGCCGCAGCATCTCCATCACGCCCGGGTCGCGCTCGTCGAACTCGAAGGCCACCAGCGCCGAGTCGCGGTCGACGCCGAGCGTCAGCTGCGTGAGGTCGTTGGAGCCGATGGAGATGCCGTCGAAGAGCGCGCAGAAGGCGTCGATGCGCACGACGTTGTTGGGGATCTCGCACATCACCAGCACCTTCAGCCCGAGCTCTCCCCGGCGGAGACCATGCTTCGCCATCTCCGCCAGCACCCGCTCGCCCTCCTCGACGCGGCGGCAGAAGGGGATCATCAGCTCGACGTTGGTGAGCCCCATCTCCTCTCGCACCCGGCGCATGGCGCGGCACTCCAGGGCGAAGGCCTCGGCGTAGCTCGGGTGCGTGTAGCGCGAGGCGCCGCGCAGGCCGATCATGGGGTTCTCCTCGTGGGGCTCGAAGTCGCGGCCTCCCAGCAGGCTCGCGTACTCGTTGGACTTGAAGTCCGAGAGCCGCACCACCACGGGCTTCGGGTAGAAGGCCGCGGCGATGGTCCCGACGCCCTGGGCGAGCTTGTCGACGAAGAACTCGCCGCGGTCTGAGTAACCGCGGGTGAGGGCGTCGAGCTCGGCGCGCACGCCCGCGTCGAGCACGCGCTCGGGGTGCAGCAGCGCCATCGGATGCGCCCGGATGGTGTTGTTGATGATGAACTCCAGGCGCGCGAGGCCCACCCCGTCGTTGGGGAGCGCCGCGAGCGAGAGCGCCCGGTCCGGGTCGGCGACGTTCATCATGATCTTCGTGCGCGGGCGCTCCATGGCGCCGATCTCCACGCGCTCGACCCGGTGCGCGAGCGCTCCCCGGTAGACGCGGCCGACGTCCCCCTCGGCGCAGCACACCGTGACCGCGGCGCCGGGCTCGATCGCCGTCGTCGCGCCGGTGGCCCCGACGATGGCCGGGATGCCGAGCTCGCGCGCGACGATGGCCGCGTGGCAGGTGCGACCGCCGCGCTCGGTGACGATCGCCGACGAGCGCTTCATCACCGGCTCCCAGTCCGGCGTGGTGGTCTCCGCCACCAGCACCTCGCCCGCCGCGAAGGAGGCCAGGTGCGTCGGGTCGCGGATGATCCTCGCGGCGCCGGAGCCGATCTTCTGACCGACGCTGGTGCCGCTGACGATGACCTCTCCCTTCGCCTCCAGGCGGTGTCGCTCCAGCACCTCGCCCGAGCGCCCCGCCTCCACGGTCTCGGGCCTCGCCTGGACGATGAACAGCTCGCCCTCGGGGCCGTCCTTGGCCCACTCGATGTCCATGGGCGTCGGCTGCCCCGCGCGGGCGCTGTAGTGCCCCTCGATCGCCGCCGCGGTGCGCGCCAGCGAGAGCACCTCCGCGTCGGTGATGGAGAAGCGCGCCTGCTCGGCCTCGGGCACCGGCACGTTGAGCGTCGCGGTGCCTCCGGGGGTGTCCGTGTAGATCATCCGGAGCTGCTTGGCGCCGAGCCTCCGCCGCAGGATGGGCCTCGGCGCCGTGGCCAGCGTCGGCTTGAACACATAGAACTCGTCGGGGTCGACGGAGCCCTTCACCAGGTTCTCGCCGAGGCCGTAGGCGGCGTTGATGAGCACCACGTCGCGGAAGCCCGTCTCCGTGTCGAGGGTGAACATCACGCCCGCGCACGCGGTGTCCGAGCGCACCATCCGCTGCACTCCGATGGAGAGCGCGACCTTCATGTGATCGAAGCCCCGCTCGGTGCGGTACGAGATCGCCCGGTCGGTGAAGAGGCTCGCGAAGCAGCGACGGCAGGCGAGCTGCAGCGCCTCGTGGCCGGAGATGTTGAGGAAGCTCTCCTGCTGACCCGCGAAGGAGGCGCCCGGCAGGTCCTCCGCGGTCGCCGAGGATCGCACCGCCACGGAGCGGTTGACGCCGTCCTTCATCAGCTGGTCGTAGGCGACGCGGACCTCGTCCCACACCACGCCCGGGAGCGGCGTGCCCTCGATGAGCTCGCGCACCGAGGCGGCGCGTCGGGCCAGCAGGTCCGTGTCGCGCAGGTCGAGGCCCTTCAAGAGCTCGGTGATGCGGCCGCGAAGGCCGCCGACCTCCAGCACCTTCCAGTAGGCGTCGGCGGTGATCGCGAAGCCCGGAGGGATCTTCACCCCCAGCGGACGGAGCGACCGCCAGAGCTCGCCCAGCGACGCGTTCTTGCCCCCGACGAGCGCGAGGTCATCGAGCGAGATCTCTTCGAACCAGCGGATGTAGGCTGCCATGGCCGCACATTGTGCATCCGCTGCGCCACGCCTCGCGGGGCCGATGACCGCGGTCCGCGCGTCGCCGCTCGTGGAACGCAACCTGCTGCACGAGCAGCGCCCCCATGACCGTCCAACGTCCGCTCGATGACGAGCTGCCTCCCACGCTGGTCATCGACCACCTCGTGGGGATCCCCTTCGACGAGACCATCACGCCGAGCACGCACGAGCGGCTCTCCGGCGCACGGGAGCGGGCGAGGGTGCAGGCGCTGCCGCAGATCGTGGACGACAGCTCCCGCAGCGACGCGGACTTCACGCCCTTCGAGGAGATCGCGGTGGGAGGCATCGGGGTGGTGGAGCTCGCTCACCAGCGCTCGGTGGGCCGCGACGTGGCGATCAAGCGGGTGCGCGACCCCTCGGTCCCCGGGGCCGCCGCGATGCTGCTGGAGGAGGGGCGGGTGATGGGGCTGCTCGAGCACCCGGGGATCATCCCGGTGCTCACCATGGGCCGCGACGGCAACGGGCACCCGGTGCTGGTGATGAAGCGGGTCGAGGGCATCACCTGGCGGGTGCTGCTGCGCGACCCCTCGAACGCCGCCTGGAGCGACTTCCCTGGAGACCACCTGGAGTTCCACCTGCGGGTGCTGGCGCAGGTGGCGGACGTGGCCCACTACGCCCACCTCCGCGGCTGGCTGCACCGGGACATCAAGCCCGAGAACGTCATGGTGGGCCCTCGCGGCGAGGTCTACCTCATCGACTGGGGCCTCGCGGTGCAGTTCCCGGCCGCGGCCTCGGCGGAGACCCGCGGGCTCGTCGGGACGCCGGCGTACATGGCGCCGGAGATGCTCCAGGGGGTCGGCCCGTGGCTGTCGCCGAAGACCGACGTGTACCTGCTCGGGGCGGTGCTGCACGAGGTGCTCACGGGGCGGCTGCGTCACGAGGGAGAGAGCCTGCGCGCGGTGCTCGCCTCCGCGTGGCTCTCCATCCGGCACGACTATCCCCCGTCGACCCCGGAGGAGCTCGCGTCGCTCGCCAACGAGGCGACCGGCGTACGACCGGACGCTCGCCCCGCCTCGGCGCTGGTGTTCAAGCAGCGCGTCGAGGCCTTCCTCAGCCACCGCGTGGCGCTCGGGATGATCGAGAAGGGGAGGGCGAGCTTCGCCCAGCTGCGCTCCAACGCCCACGAGGGCAGCGTCGACGACGAGGTCGAGCTCATCCAGCGCCTCGACGGCTGCATCGCGCTGCTCCGTCGCAGCCTCGATCTGTGGCCCGGCAACCCGCGCGCGATCGACGACCTCTCGGAGGTGCTCACCTGGCGCATCCGGCGCTCGCTCGCTCACGGCGACGTGCTGGCCGCTCGCACCACCCTCGCCGGCCTCCCCCGGCCCAGCCCCCGGCTGGAGAGCGAGCTGGCCTTCGCCGCGGCCCGCATCGAGCGGGAGCGCGACCAGGCGAGCGGTCCGCTCGGGCTCGCTCGGCGGCTCGAGTCGCTCTCGATCGTGCCCGCGAGGGCCATCGCGGCGCAGGCGGGCGCGCTGCTCGGCGGAGGGGCCATGGTCGCCCTGGGCGCCACCGTGCGCGCGGGCGTGGTGCCCTTCGCGTGGTCCACGCTCTCCGTGGCGAGCGCGGCGGCGCTGGCCGTCGTGGTCACCGCGTCGATGCGCGCCCCGGAGCGCGAGGTCGTCCTCGACCGGGTGGGCCTGCGAGAGCTGGGCTGGATCGCCGGCGGCTCGCTGGCGCTCACCCTCGCGGGTCGCCTCATCGGCCTGTCGCCGGGTCAGTCGCTCGCGCTGCTGCCGATCGTCGTCGGCGTGGGCGCGGGGCTGCTCTCCGGCCGGCTCGGGCCCTCGCGCTCGGGCCTGGTGGCCGTGTGCGCCGTGAGCGCCCTGATCGCCCCGCTGGTGCTGCGCTGGGACGCCACCTACCTCATCGACCTGATGGGCCTCACGGCCATCGCCGCCTGCCTGCTGCACGCCCGCTCGACGGATCGCCCCGCCGGCGACGCCGCGGCCTCGCCCGTCACGACGAGCTGAGCGGGCCGCGCAACGCCGATGGGGAGAGATGGGGTCCCATACCCCTGAGTATGGGATCCCAGCTCTCCCCATCGGGCGGAGCGCGAGTGGCGTCGCGCAGGGCGCTCAGCCGCCGGAGCGCACGGCGATCTTGCGCGGCTGCGTCTCCGGGCGGCGCGGCACCATCAGGGTCAGCACGCCGTCCTTGAGCTCCGCGGCGATCTTGGTGCTGTCGATGCCGTCGGGCAGCGTGAACGAGCGGGTGAACGAGCCGTAGGAGCGCTCGTAGAGGTAGTAGCGGTCGCTCTCGTCGCGCTTCTCGGACTCGCGGTGACCGGAGACCGAGAGCCGGTTGCCGGTCATCGAAATCTCCAGGTCCTTCTCCTTGATGCCCGGAAGATCGGCGCGAAACTGGTAGCCCTCGCGGGTCTCCTTCACCTCGAAGTCGGGATTGAACTGCAGCGCCTGCCCGACGTTCATGGTGCTCATCTCCGCGAAGGGATCGAAGCGCATCAGCTCCCTCATGGTGCGAAAGGGATCGAAGGGGCTCATGGCGTTCGAGGGAGCGTTCGTGTTCGCGGGCCGATGGACGATGTTCATTGCGGTGCTCCTGCCGTGTCGGCGCAGCCTCCAATGGCGCGCTGCGGGCATCGGCCCCTGAGCACGGTCGGTGCCAGCGTTCGCTTTGCTCGCAGCGCGCGAAAATACCGGTCTTCGCAGATGAATCGCGTCGATCGTGAGGGCCTCTCGGAAGGCGCACGGCGCACGCATCGAGCGCATCGCGTGCGTGCGAGCGGCGCCTCGCGGGAGGCGTCGTCGCGAGGGCGATGGGGTACACCCCCTGCACTCCACGGCGCACGAGCGCCGGAGCGCGCCCGACGGAGTCCGACGATGGCCGAATCGCGCCCATGGATCGCTGGCGTCGACCACTTCGACGAGTCGCTGGAAGAGGCCTTCGTGGGCTACGACCCCGATCGGGCCGAGCGCTTCTACCGCAAGGTCGGGCGCGTGGCGGACCTCCTCGGGGCGACCCTCGGCGGCGTCGAGCGGCTGCCCCGAGGCCGCGCTCTGCTGGTGGCCAACCACGCCTTCGGGTGGGACGTGGCCTTCGCCATCGCGCTCGTGCGACGCGCCACCGGGCGTCGGGTCTGGGTGCTGGGCGAGCACCTGTGGTGGGATGTTCCCTTCCTCCGCGGGCTCGCGTCGGCGGTGGGCGTCGTCGACGGGACGCACGCCAACGTCGACCGGCTGCTCGGCGCCGACGAGCTGGTGCTGGTGCTGCCGGGGGGACTGAGGGAGGCGCTCAAGCCCCGCGAGCTGCGCTATCGGCTGCTCTGGGGTCGACGCTACGGCTTCATCCGCGCGGCGCTCCGAAGCCGTGCGCCGCTGGTGCCGCTCGCCGCCTTCGGCTCCGACGAGTGGTTCGACTGGGTGGGCGATCCCTACGAGCGGGGGAGGCGATGGCTCCTGCCGCTGGGCATCCACCTGCCGCTGCCGAGGCCGTGGGCGGGATTGCCGCGCATCCACCGAGTGCGCCCCGAGTACGTCTTCGGCGAGCCGGTGGTGCCGACCGCGGGACCGGAGTCGGAGCACGACCCCGCGACGCTCCGGCACCTGCGCCGCGAGATCGAAGGGGCGCTGCACGAGCTGATCGAGGATGAGCTGGCCCGTCGAGCGGGCTTCACGGCGGGGTGAGAGAGGGGGAGGGCGTCGATCAGACCCGGTCGGGGGACTCGACGTGCAGGTGGTCGAGCACCGAGCGCACCCCTCGGATGGCCCCCGCGGCGCCCACCGCGGCCCTCCGCTCGGACCACGACCCGACGGTGCCCGAGAGGGTCACGATGCCGTCGTCGATGGACATCTCGATGTGCCGGGTCTCTCGCAGCGCGTGGCGCCGAAGGGCCTCCGCGATGGCGAGCCGCACGTCCGACGGGGCCACGAAGTGCGGCCGCACGCTGATGGCGTTGGTCACGCCGGTGACGCCGTTGAGGTAGCGCACCGCCTCCTCGGCGTCCTCGCGCTGGCTCCAGTAGTCGACCTCGCCGCGGAGCGAGACGTGCCCCGCGGAGACCGCCGTCTGGATCTCCTCGTGCGGCACCCGAGCGTCCCACTCCAGCGCCCGGCGCACGGCCTCCGCGACCTCCGGGTCGGTGCGCCCGGTGCCCGGGGTCATGCGCACCCGCAGGTCGTTGGCGACGTCCAGCACGCCCGCCACGCGCATCGTCGCCGCGAGGGCCGCGCTTCGCCGGGCCCAGCTGTCGACCTCGCCGGTGAGGGTGACGACGCCGGCCTTCACGGTGACGCCGACGTCGGTGACGTTCACCCGCGTGTCGCCCTTGAGCTCGCGGAGGACGTCCTCCTGGAGCTGCGTGTCCGTCTTGTGCCTGGTCATGGGGTGGGGCATTGGGTCTAAGACCTCCGATCGTCGGCGATGAGCTCCTGCGGCCGTCGAGCTCGAGGGCCTGAGGCACGCCCGAGCAACGCCCGAGCCACTCGCGAGGCCCGCCAGGATCGCTCGCGGAGCGGGTCCTTCTCGCGCTCGTGCGTTCGTCCCTTGCGGCGCAACACGAACGCCGTGCGCGGCCCCTCAGCCCGCGGCGCCCACGGATGAGCGAGACCGCGGAGCGTCGCACGACCCTCCGATGGCCGACGGGGTTCCCGGGGTTACGAGGGGCGGTGGGCCGACGCGCGCGGCGCCCGCCTCGGGATGCGAACCGTGAGGATGCCCTGTCGATAGCGGGCGTTGGCGCGCTCGGAGGACACCTCGCAGGGCAGCGCGATCGTGCGCCGCAGCACGTCGCCCTGCCGCCATCCGGAGGGCCGCACCCGGGTGTCGGCGGGGCGGACGTAGCGCTCGGCCTCCACGTGCAGCGTGTGCTCGGTGCAGTTCACCGAGATGGAGTCGTGCACCACCCAGCCCAGCGCGATCTTGACGATCACCTCCTGCTCGGTCTCCTGCACCTCCACGCGGACGCGCTCGTCGGCCTCGCCCGGCTGCTGGCTGGTCGGCACCTCCGGAGCCTCCGGCTTGGGCGGACCCTCCGGCCTCGCCCCGAGTCGTCTTGGGTTTGTCATCCTGCCACTCTCTTTCGTGACGCAGATGACCCTTCATGTAGCGGGCCATCGCCGCCCATGCTCCCGACTCCTCCGCCCGGTGCGGGCGTCGGCTCAGTGCCAGGGTTCGACGCGCAGGTGATCGTGCACCGAGCGCACGCCCGGCGTCGCTCCAGCCGCGCTCACCGCGGCCTGTCGCTCGGCCCACGAGTGTACCGCGCCGGTGAGCGTCACGCTGCCGTTCTGGATCTCGATGTCGAAGCCCTTGGCCTCCCCCTGCGCCTGTCGGGCGAGCGACTCGGTCACCGACTTGCGCACGTCCGCGGGACTGACCTTCGGGGGGTTCACGGCGATGACGTTGTTGACCGCCTTCACCCCGGAGAGGTAGCGCACCGCCTCCTCGGCGTCCGAGCGCTGGCTCCAGTAGTTCACCACGCCCTCCAGGGTGACCACCCCCCTGGAGACCGTGGTCTGGATGTTCTCCTGCGGCACCCGCACGTCCCACTCCAGCGCCTGCCGCGCCGCCCTGGCGATCTCCGCGTCGCTGCGCTCGAGCGAGCCCGGCAGCCGCACCTCGATGTCATTGGCCACGTCGAGCACCCCGGAGACCCGGTGCGCCGCCTGCTGCGCGGCGTAGCGCTTGGCCCAGCTGTCGACCGTGCCGGAGAGCGTGACCACCCCGGTCTGCACGCTCACGCCCACGTCGGTCACGTTCACCCGAGTGTCCCAGCGCAGCTCGTTCTGCACGTCCGCCTGGATCTGCGTATCCGACTTCCTTGGCATCGCCTTCATGAGACTCACCCCGCGTTGATGGCCGCCGCTCGAGGCGCGCCGCGAACCATTCACGGCCGACCGCCCTGCGCCCCGGCGCTCGATCGCCCTCGTCGAAGCATCCGATATGCCGCTTCGTCCTCGCTCGGCCCCGACGATGGGGCTGGCGTCGCGGCGGCGTAACCCCGAAGCATCACGCGCCATGGCCGACCCCTTCGATTCACTCAGGCGCGACGTCACCTACCTCGGTCACGTCCTCGGGGACACCCTCGTCGAGCAGGAGGGCCCCGGGCTCCTCGCGGTGGAGGAGGAGATCCGGGCGCTCTCGAAGGCCCGCCGTTCGACCCGTCGCGGCGCGGCCACGGCGGCCCTGCGCTCGACGCTCTCGGTCCTCGACCTGCGCACCGCGGAGAGCGTGGCGCGCGCCTTCGCCCACTACTTCCAGCTGGTCAACCTGGCCGAGCAGCACCACCGGGTGCGCCGCCGTCGGGCGCACGCCCGCGCGGAGACCGCCCAGCCCGGCTCCCTCGTGGACACGCTCCGCGGGCTCTCGGCGACGGTGTCGAGGCCCGCTCTGGAGGCGCTCCTCGCTCGCGCCTCGCTGGAGCTGGTGTTCACCGCGCACCCCACGGAGGCCCAGCGGCGCACGGTGCTCGACAAGCACCGTCGCATCGCCGACCAGCTCGCCCGGCGCGACCTCGACGCGCACCTCTCTCCGAGAGAGCTCGACGCGGTCGACGCGGCCATCCGGGAGGAGGTCACGACCCTCTGGCAGACTGACGAGATCCGCAACGAGCGACCCCGCGTGGGAGACGAGGTGAAGAACACCCTCTTCTACCTGGAGGAGGTGCTCCACCCGCTGATCCCGGGCTTCTACGCGGCGCTCGACGAGGCCCTCGCGATGGAGTTCGGCGAGGGCCTCGGGGTGCCGTCGTTCCTGCGCTTCGGCTCGTGGGTGGGGGCGGACATGGACGGCAACCCCAACGTCACCCCCGACGTCGCGGTCGACACCGCGCTGGCGCAGGGGGCTCGCGCTCTGGCGCTCCACGCGAGGGAGCTCACCCGGCTCGGCGACGCCCTCTCGCAGAGCACCCGAGCGGTGCCCGCCTCCATCGACCTGCTCGAGTCCATCGAGGCCGACGAGGACCGGCTGCCCGGCCTGGCGAGGGAGCTTCGGGAGCGAGCCTCGAGCGAGCCCTACCGGCGCAAGCTGTCGTTCATGGAGGCCCGCGTCACCCTGACGCGCGAGGCGCTGCTGCGCGCCCGCCGGGAGGGCCGAGGGGGTCCGTTGCCGGACCTCGCCGGGGGCTACGCGAGCCACGCGGAGCTGGTGGCCGACCTCGCGGTGCTGGAGCGCTCGCTCGTCGAGAACCGCGGGCGCCGCGCGGGGCTTCGGCGCGTGGTGGGGCTGCGACGGCAGGTGGAGGTCTTCGGCTTCCACCTGGCGCGCCTCGACGTGCGCGTGCCCGCGGCGTGGGTGCGCGACGCCACCCGCTCGGCCCTCTGGCTCGACGAGGAGCAGAGCCTCGACGAGGCGCGGCTCTCGCAGGCGCTCGAAGGACCGCGCGTCCCGGCCCGTCCGGGGATGGACGGCATGCGAGCCATGGAGGCCGTCGGTCGCATCCGGGCGCTCGTGGGGGAAGGGGGCGCCGGGACCTTCATCATGAGCATGGCGCGAGGCCGGGACGACATGCTCGCGGCGCTGGTGCTCGCCCGCATCGCGGGCCTCTACTGCCCCGAGGAGGGCGTCGCGGCGGTCTCCGTGGTGCCGCTCTTCGAGACCCTCGACGACCTCTCGCGCAGCGCCGACGAGCTGCGGGCCGCGTTCTCCAACCCCGCCTACGCGCGCTACGTCGCGCTGCGCGGCGGCGTGCAGGAGGTGATGATCGGCTACTCGGACTCCAACAAGGACGCCGGGATGCTGACCGCCTCCTTCGCGCTCTACCGCGCGCAGAAGGCCCTCACGGCCGTGGCGCGCTCGCACGGCGTGGCGCTGCAGATCTTCCACGGCCGCGGCGGCTCCATCGGCCGCGGGGGAGGGCCCGCTCAGCGCGCCGTCGAGAGCCTGCCGCCCGGGTCCATCGACGGGCGCTTCAAGCTCACCGAGCAGGGCGAGGTCATCGGCTGGAAGTACCTCCTGCCCGAGATCGCCGAGCGCAACCTGGAGCAGGTGGCGGGCGGCGTCCTGCACGCCTCGCTCACCTCGAACTACCCCGCGGGCGACGAGCTCGCCCGCTACGAGGAGCGCTTCGGCGTGGCCTCGGAGGCGGCGCTGGGCGCCTATCGCTCGCTGGTGGGCGATCCGGGCTTCATCCCCTTCTTCGAGGCGGTGACGCCGCTCGCCGAGCTCAGCGCGATGCCCATCGGGTCACGGCCCGCTCGCCGCTCCTCCTCGACGCGCCTCGAAGACCTGCGCGCCATCCCGTGGGTCTTCGCCTGGACGCAGTGCCGGCTCAACCTGCCGGGCTGGTACGGCGCCGGGGCGGGGCTCACGGCGCTGCTCAAGGTCGCCGGGGTCGACGAGGCGCGGCGCATGCGCGAGCGGTGGCCCTTCTTCGCCTCGACGCTCGACGCCGTGGCCGTGGCGCTCGCGACGGCCGACATGGGCGTCGCGCTGCAGTACCTCTCGCTGCACCCCGAACCCGACTCGGCGCGACGGCTCTTCACCCGCATCGCCCTCGACCATGGGCGCGCGGCGAGAGCCATCCGGACCATCTACGGCCAGGAGACGCTGCTCGCCCACAACCCGACGCTCGCTCGCTCGATCGAGCTGCGCAACCCCTACGTCGACCCGCTGAGCTTCCTCCAGGTCGAGCTGCTGCGTCGCAAGCGCGAGCTCGAAGCGCGAGGCGAGCCGGTGCCCGCCGACCTGATGCGGGCGATCCTGCTCACGGTCAACGGCGTCGCGGCGGGGCTGCGCAACACCGGGTGACCCGGCGGATCGACCGTCGACAGGGCCTCACCGGGAACGTCGGGCTCGCCCGGTCTCCCGCTTGACGGCTGGAGGGCGCTCGGCGGGCGCGTGCCGCGGGAGGCGCACGGTGAAGCGCGTGCCGTCCGCGTCGGTCGAGGTCACGCCGAGCGTGCCGCCGTGGGCCAGGACCACCTGCGAGGCGATGTAGAGCCCGAGGCCGAGCCCGGTGTTCGCCGCGTCGTCCCCGACGTGGCGCACCATCGGATCGAAGAGGGTCGACAGGGCCTCTGGTGGAATGGGGGCCCCGCCGTTGTGGACCTCCAGCACCACCTCGTCGTCCTTGCCCGCGGCCGTGAGGGTGATCGGGGCGTCCAGCGATCCGTGCTGGATGGCGTTGCGCAGGAGGTTGGAGAGCACCTGGGCGATGCGGTCGCTGTCCCAGTCGCCGTGCAGGTCGCCCGAGGGCGTGAAGCGCACCCCGCCCGCCGGGCGGAGCCCTTCGAGCTCCGCGCTCACCTGGCGGCAGAGGGGGTCGAGGTCGAGCGGCGTGCGCACCACCGGGATCGCGTCGCCGAAGCGGGTGCGGGTCAGGTCGAGGAGGTCGGCGATCATCCGGCTCATGCGGTTGGCGCTGTTCAGCATGCGCGCCGCGATCCGGACGCTGCGATCGCCCAGCTCGTCCGAGCCGATGAGGAGCGTCGAGCCCGCGATGATGGCCGAGAGGGGGTTGCGCAGGTCGTGACCGAGGATGCCGAGCGACTGGTCGCGGAAGTGCTCGGTCGTCGTCGTGAAGCGGTGGACGGCCTCGGTCAGCGCCTCGTCGATCGCCTCGTTGAAGCGCGTCACCCCGGCGGGATCGCCGCCCTTGTTCTCCCAGAGCCGCAGGACGCTGGCGCGCAGCGCGCGATACTCCGCCACCAGCTGACCGAGCTTGAAGCCGCTCCCGATTCGCAGCGCCGCGTGGATGCGACCGATCTCCTCCAGCCGCTGGGCGCCTCCCCGACCCTTGGACTTCTCCGCCTGCTCGGCCTTCGTCTGCTGAGACCTCATGTCTTGGACGATCGCGGTGAGGATGTCGTCGGCGTGGTCGCGCAGCGTCATCGCGTCCATGCCATTGGACGCCGGCAGGAGCGTGCGCGCGAAGGCCTCCCACTCCGCCACGATCGTGACGCGCTCCTTGTCGATGAACTCCGCGAATTTGAGGATGGCCATCGTCAACCTATACGGCCACCGCTCGCGATCGACAGTGCCTGGCACCGCGCGCGCTGGCGCCGTGGGTCAGCGACGGGAGAGCACCACCACGCTCCACGGACCCAGCGCGATCGGACCCGTGAAGGGCTGACCGTCGTAGGGCTGGGCGAGCGCGGTCACGCTGCCCGCCGCGCGGCCGTGGAAGTCCTCGGACCAGCGCGGGTCGTCGCTGTCGATCCGGACGTCCCAGGTGCCGCCCGAGGGGAGGCCGATGTCATAGCGGGCGTACGGTCGGTTGCGGAGGTTGGCGATCACCACGACGTCGTCGCCGCCGCGGTCCCACCGGCGCACGGCGAGGACCTTGTTGGCCTCGTGGAAATGGATCACCGAGACGTTGGCCCCGAGCAGCCCTGGCGTCGCGCCGTCGAGGTTTCGCCTCGCTCGGATCAGCGCCCGGTAGAACGCCCTCACCCTGGCGAAGCCCGCCTCGCGCGACCAGTCGAGCGGAGCGGGGGCGCTGGCGAAGGTCCCTCGCTCCAGGTGCTCCTGACCCATGAAGAGCATCGGCACGCCCGGCGCGGTCATCATCAGCGCCGCGGCCAGCATCGAGCGCTTGCGGGCCGCGAAGCTCCCCGGGTCGGCGGCGTCGATGCGCTGTGGCAGCCGAGCGCCGCCGTTGCCCACGGTGTCGTGGTTCTCCGTGCCGATCACCCGCTGGAAGGGGTCGTTGTTGTAGCGCCCGAGCATCGCGTCGCGCACCGCGGCGAGGCTGCGCGCGTCGTCGCTCGCCCCCGAGAGGGCGTCGCCGAGGGTGTAGACGAAGCCGTCCCACTGGGCGTCGAAGCCGAGGCCCGCGGGGGGAGCCTGGGTGATCCCGCCCCAGCCCTTGAGGTCCTCGGCGATGAGGAGAGCGCCGGGGCGGAGCCGGCGAGAGAGGGCGTTGGCGCGCACCAGCAGGTCCCTCCCTCCCGGAACCTCTCCCATCCCATCGATCGCCCGGATGTTGGAGACCGAGTCCCAGCGAAAGCCGTCGACGCGATACTCGTCCAGCCAGGTCGCGACGCCGTCGAGCAGCAGGCTCGCCACCTCCGCGCGGGCGAAGTCGGGCCTCGGCCCCCATGGCGTATTCCGATATCGGACATCGTTGAAGAAATAGACCCCCGCGCCTCCATCGGGGCAGTCGCCGTCGAAGCAGCGCATCGGGGCCCTCGAGCCCCCGTCGTAGTGGTTGTAGACGACGTCGAGCAGCACCGCGATGCCTCGCGCGTGGGCCTCGTCGATGAGCCGTCGCAGCTCGTCGGGGCTGCCGTAGGCGGCGTTGGCGGCGAGCCAGAGCTTGGGGTTGTAGCCCCACGCGGCGCCGCCGAACTCGTTGACCGGCATGAGCTCGAGGACGTTGACGCCGAGGTCGGCGATGGGGTCGAGGCGGGCGATGACGTCGGCGAAGGTGCCGTTGCGGGACCCTGGCTGCGGAGCGAAGGAGCCGACGTGCAGCTCGTAGATCACCGCCTCTCGCCGGGGCGGCGGGGCGAAGGCCGTCGTGCGCCATCGATACGCCCCCGGGTCGAGCACCACCGCCCCGCCATCGGCCGTGGCGCGCGCCCTCGGATCGACCCGGCTGAGCGTCTGCTCCCCTCGCGTCAGGATGAAGCGATAGCCCTGTCCGGCCCTCGCTCCTTCGACGCGCGCCGCGAAGACCCCGCCGTCCTCGGGGCGCAGGCTCTGGTCGCCGAAGTCGCCGCTCACCTGGGCGCTCATCGCGCCCGGAGCCCACACGCGGAAGGTCACTCCGCCGTCGTCGACGGTCGCGCCGAAGGGGCGAGGCGAGGAGCCCGCGTCGGGTCGCAGCGCGTCGAGGGTGGCGACATCGACGGCAGCGACATCGGGGCTGGCGACGGAGAGGTCATCGAGGGCGGAGTCCTCGACGATCAGCGGGAGGTCGACGGCCGCGTCGAGGAGCCGCGCGTTGTCCGAGCACGCGGCGAGGAGCGCGAGGAGCAGTGGCGTCAACGGGAGTCGCACGGCCCGCGCACGATAGCGCATCACCGAGGGTCGCCCGGTCGATGGACGGGTCAGGTCACCGGATATCGCGAGTACTGCTCGAAGTTGCCATAGAGCTCATCGGGGCCTCCGTGCGAGGGGTGCGTGACCGCGGCCACGAGCAGGTCGCCCCCGACGAAGGCGCCTCGCCAGCTCGCCCCTCGGCCCCCGAAGACCTCCTCGCGGTCGCCTCGCGAGCGGGGCTTGTTGATCCCGACCTTGAAGGCGCGGATCTCGTCTCGGATGCGCGCGGCGAAGCCCAGGTCGTCGGTGGCGATGGAGGCGACGAGCGCCCCGTTGGAGACGTTCATCTCCGCGAGGAGCTGCGTCTCCGTGTCGACGAGCACGATGGAGTCGAGCGGACCGAAGGGCTCGCGGTGACGCAGCTCCCACGAGGAGGGCGGCTCGAGCACGCAGGCCGGGGGCACGTAGCCCGAGGTGTCCTGGCCGGGGAGGAAGCGGCCGTGATCGAGGGGGCGTCGCGCGACCGGGGCGCCGCCGGAGCCGACCGCCGAGGCGAAGAGCTCGCGCACCTCCTTTGCCTTGGAGGCGCTGATCACGGGCCCGAAGTCGAGCTCCGGGAAGTCGTCGCCGGGCTGCTCGACGGCGAGCGGGTGCCCGAAGCGGACGCGGCCGACCACGTCCAGGTACATCTCCAGGAACTCCGGCAGCAGCTGCCGCTGGACCACGTAGCGAGGGTACGCGGTGCACCGCTGCTTGCCGTACTCGAAGCCCTTCTTGAGGTGCGCGGCGAGCTCGTCCCAGCGGGAGAAATCCCAGACGCCCCAGGCGTTGAGCCCCTCCTCCTCGAGCATGTAGCGGCGCCCGGTGTCGGCGAGGTCGAGCGCCACGCGGCGACCGTTGGCGCGGCCTCCGACGAAGGCCAGCGCGCCGAGCCCGTGGCCTCGCACCAGCGTCGAGCCGATGCGAGCGCCGGAGCCCGACACCAGCGTCACCGGGAGCCCGGCGCGGTGGAGCATCGCGTGAGCGAGCGTGAGGCAGTGGAAGCCACCCTGGCTCGGGGTCTTGGAGATCACCGCGTTGCCCGCGAGCAGCTGCACCAGCTCGGCGTGCACGAGGACGCTCATGGGGTAGTTCCAGCTCGCGATGTTGCTCACCGGGCCGGGCAGCGGAACCCGTCCCTCCAGCTGTCGCTCGATCTCACCGAGGTACCAGCGGACCCCGTCGAGGGCGCGGTCGACGTCCGCGCAGGCGAGGCGCCAGGGCTTGCCGATCTCCCACACCAGCAGCAGCGCCAGCAGGTCGCGCTGCCCGGCCAGCAGCTCCACCGCCTTGGCGACGCGAGCGCTCCGCTCGGCGAGGCTCACCCGTCCCCACTCGCGATGCGCCGCGGTCGCGGCGGAGACCGCGCGCTCGGCCTCGGGCTCGTCGATGAGCGGCGGCCCAGGGATCTCCGAGCCGTCGATGGAGAGCTGGTGCGGCGTCACCTCGCCGCGAGCGACCCACTCCCCGGCCACCAGGTTGCGAGAGCGGTCGGCGTCGAAGGCCTCCGGGGCCGCGGCGCGACAGCGCGTCCAGACGTCGTTCCATGAGGTGTCGGCCTTGAGCGTATAGGTCGCCATGAGGTCTCCTTTCGAGGGGCGCAGGCGCTCAAACCCGCCGCCCCGCGAAGGGCTGCTTTGTCGTCGCCTCCCGACTCGTCAACCCTGAGCAGGGACGCCGCTCCCGGGCGACCGGCTCGGCCATGGCGACTCGACGGCCTCGTCGACCGCTTCGTCTGCCGCGTTCGGATCACCTTTGCCAGGCGATCGACGCGCTCTCAGCGCCTTGGCTTGTAGCGAAGCCAGAGCAGGTCCCCCTTGCGCCTCTCGTAGGAGACCAATTTCAGGCCGCGCGCGGGCCCGGGTCCCTTCTCACATCGAAGAGCGTCGGAGTCCCGGCGGAGCCATCGGCGACGGGCGCCACCAGCACGCTCAGCTCGTCGATGGAGCTCGACCCCGGGCGGCAGCTTCCACCGCGCGGCGACGATCCGCCCGTCGACCGAGGGGACCATGTGACAGACCACGTACGGTCGACGAGCCGGTCGGGCGCGAAGTTGCTGACGCCGATCGCCCGGACCCTGCCATCCCGATGGAGTTCCTCCATCGCCCGCCACGAGCCGTGCACGTCGCCGAAGGGCTGGTGGATCAGGTACAGGTCCAGGTAGTCGAGCTGGAGCCGCTTCAGTGACTTCTCGAAGGCGGCCCTGGTGCGCTCGTAGCCGGTGTCCTGCACCCAGAGCTTCGTCGTGATGAACAGCTCCCCCGGGGGACGCCGCTCCGCCGGAGGGCCCTCCCGACGGCCTCTTCGTTCAGGTACGCGGCGGCCGTGTCGACGAGGCGATAGCCTGCGTCGAGCGCGTCGACCACGCACCGCTCGCACTCGGCGGCATCCGCGATCTGATAGACGCCAAAGCCCAGCATGGGCATCGGCACACCGTTATTGAGTTTCACCGTTTGCATATGCGCTCTCTCCTTCCGCAGCCCCGAAGGCTGCACGCTGTGTTCAGGCAGTCCGGATTGCACTGCGTTCTCGAAGGTTCTCTACGCCAGCCGCGGGCCGACCTCGGGGCCGACCGGCAGCGCCACGAGCGTCCCGTCCGCCTGCGGAACCCGCACGGCCTCCCCCTGGCCGCCGTCGAGCTTCGTGCCGCCCCACCCGGCCGCCGTGAAGGCAGGAGGTCTGCAATCCCTGCTGGCAGAACTCGCACGTGCCGTCGGACCACGCGAAGGGGGCCACCACCAGGTCGCCCTTCTTCACGGTGCGAACCGCCGAGCCGACCTCCTCGACCAGCCCGATGAACTCATGCCCCATGCGGTTGCCGACCGCGCTGGGCTTCATCCCGTTGTAGGGCCACAGGTCGCTGCCGCAGATGCAGGCGCGGGTGACCAGGGCGTCGGTGGCCTCGACCAGCCGGGCATCCGGGACGTTCTCGACGCGGACATCGTGGGCGCCGTACATGACACTTGCGCGCATGCGGAATCCCTCTCTTGTGGGTTGATCTCTATTCAGTCTCGAAAGGTCACTTCGGAGCGAGCTCGCCGTACCAGTAGGCGGCGGTCACGCCTCCATCCATGAGGAAGTCGCTGCCGGTGATGAAGCCGCCGTCCGGGCCCATGAGCAGAGCGCCGACGGAGCCGACCTCGTCGGGGGTGCCCGCGCGCCCGGCGGCGGACAGCTCGATCATGCGCCGGTAGCCTTCGCCGCGCGGTCCCTTGAGCTCGTCCCTGGCGAGCGGGGTCACGATGATGCCCGGGCTGATGGTGTTGACCCGCGCACCACGCTTGCCCCAGCGCACCGCCTCGGCCATCACTCGCAAGGAGTTCCCGCGCTTCGAGAGCTGGTACGCGTGGAGCGAGTCCGTCACCCGGTCGGGCTGGAGGAAGGGGAGGCCGAGCAGCTCCTCCACGGGGGTCGTGGCCAGGGCCCGGTTCTGTTCGACGGTGAGGGGAGGGAGGCGATGACCGGACTGCGACGCGATGACGACCCCGGCGCCGCCGCGGGCGATGACCTCGCCGAACTGCTCCAGCACGAGCGCCGTGCCGTAGAGGTCGACCCTGAGGATCGTCGCGGGCGACGCCTGCGAGGGCGAGACCCCGGCCGCGTGGATGAGCCCGGTGACGTCGCCCAGAGCCGTCGCCGTCTCGACGAGCGCTCGCACGGCGTCGCGTGAGGAGACGTCGACCTTGGCGACGGTGGCCTCGTAGCCGGCGTTCGCGAGCACCTCGGCCGCCGCCGCGGCGTTCTCCGGGCGCATGTCGGCCAGCAGCACGCGCTTGCCGACTCCTACCCGACGCGCGATCGCCTGGCCGATCTGACCGGCTCCGATGACGACGATGACCTCTCTCATGGCGAGTCCTTTCATGGGGGATCGCCTCGCTGCCCGTTCAGGCGAGGCCGTGCTCTCTAACGCCCGTCGACCGCCCCGCCAGGGCCCTCGTAGGACCCATCGGGTGCGCTGGTGACAGAGAAGGGATCAGGGCGGCGCGCGCCCCCAGCACCAGCTGCATGAAGCGCACGGCCCGCGTAGGAAAACTTCACGATCGCCGGGGGGAGGTCACGACGAGTGCCCCACCCGGGACCGGGCCACGTTTCCTGTTGACCAGGGGTGAGCGTTGGCTCTCTCGTCCTCTGGCGCGAGTCCGGGAGGACCGCAGGAAGACGAGGGCCCTGGTGAGTCGATGGTTGCCGAACGCTCCGCTGAGGCTGCTTCCCTTCGTCGCCCTCCTCGTCGCCTGCAGCGAGCCCGACGTGTCGAGCCCGCGTCCACCTCCGCCGCCTGCGTGCGCCCGGCATGACGCGTCGCGCCCGGGCCCGAGCCCGAAGCGCAACCCGATCACGGTCGTCCACGTCGACCCCGGCGCTCCGGCGCCGCTACAGCTCGCGGTGCAGGCTTGCGTCGGCCTGCGCAACCGCGCGGCGGGCGGCTCGGCCTACGTCGACTCGGACCCGCACGACGCCACCTGGCTGACCGAGCTCGGCCTGGCGCCGGCGGCGACCGTCGAGGCCGCGGAGTTCCTGCGCTCGTGCGTCGCGATGTTCCCGGCCTGCGTCCGCTACGACTACGCGAGCCAGCACGCACTGCTGCCGAACATCCTGACGGTCGCTGCGGCGCTCGGGGCGATGCCCGTGGACGGCAGCCTGGACCTCACGTGCGGCAGCACCGCCTTCGACGCCGTCGCGGAGCTGCGGGAGCGAAACACCCCCGCTCTCGCCACGCGCTATGTCTTCGAGCGCTACGCCGCGCAGACCACGGGTCTCGCGATGCTCAACCCCGGGTACGACTCGCACCCGGCCGATCCGGGGAGTCCGTCCATCACGAGGGACATGAAGCCCGCCCTCGTCGACTACGTGTTCTCTCAAAAGCTCTTCGTGGTGTTCCTGGTCAATGGATGCACCACCGGCAATCCCGAGAGGGAGCTGCTGAGCACGATCGTCAACGCGGGACGATGGCCGACGCCGCTCGGCGTATACGGCTACAACGACTCCTGGAACATCGGTGGCGGCGACCTCTACGAGGCGCAGACTCGCTGTCTCGACTCGCGCAACATGGGGGCGATCGCGAGCGAGGCGAGCAACCTGTCCTTCTTCGCGACGCGCGGCGCTCCGATCACGGAGTCGGAGGTGGTCACGCAGAACGCGCTGGAGACGGTCCCCTACGACCCTGGCCGCACCTACGTCGCGTTCGTGGTCGGTGACGGCGACAACATCGGGTACATGACCACCACTCGTCACGACTGGTTCCAGCAGCGGGTCACTACCTGTCAGTCGGGGAGCGCCGCGTGCCCGCCGCTGACGTGGACGATCTCCCCCCACCTGACTCGGCTCGCGCCCGATCTGCTCCGTTGGTACTACGACCGTAGCCACCAGACGGGGCACGACTACTTCACCCTGCCGCCCAGCGGCCACCTGTACGCGTACCCTTCGTCCCTGGCGGAGAGCGCGCAGGATCGCTTCGTCGCCGCGACGGAGGAGGACGCGTGCATCCTCGGCGTCTCCGGCACCGTGCACTGGGACTGGCTCGGCACCTGGCACACCGCCGAGGACCATTTCCTTCCGAAGTACGCGAGGTCGGGAGGGCCCATTCGGGGCGTCTTCCCGGTGAACGTCCCCTACCTGCTCCCGACCTTCACCTGGTGGCCGGCGGACCAGTTCTACGAGGTGCTCACGGGCGCCGACGGCGGTCGGCTCGCGCTGTTCCGACCGCGCGAGTGGCGTGGCGTCAACAACGACGCGGATCGTCACCTCTTGAGCCCACGGCTGATGGCGGACGAGATCGGGGCCTACCCCCGAGGCACGGTCACCTGGGTCTATCTGACCAGCGACGGAGGGCTGACGCTGGAGAACTCCTTCCTGGCGCTCGCCCGTCTGCTGCCTCCGCACGTGCAGCTGGTGAGCACCGACACGGCGGCGAGGCTGGCGATCGCGGCGGGCCCCCACTGAGTCAGACGGTCGTTCCAGCCGTCACGTCTTCGAGAGGGGGCGAAGTCGAGGGCCTCGCCAGGGTGCTCGGCCATTGGGCGGAGGTCTCTCGTGGCGCCGACACGTGCTCCGCTCGTAGCGGTACGCCGCCGCCGCGAAGCCGGTCGGACACGCGCCAGCCGCACCTGGTGGTACCCTGCTGGAGCAGTCACGACCCGCGCCTCGGGAGACACCGCGATGCCTGATTTCCGCATCACCCTCGTCCCTGGCCTCTGTGGTGGTCGACCCACCATCCGCGGCCTGCGCGTTGCGGTCGCCGACGTCCTCGAGCTCCTTGCTGGCGGCATGACCACCGAGGAGATCCTCGCGGACTACCCCTACCTCGAGCGCGAGGACATCGCCGCCTGCCTCGACTTCGCGGCCCGTCAGGCGCGTCGTGAGGAGCTGCCCATCCGGCGCGACGCGGCGTGAAGTTCCTGGTCGACGCACAACTTCCGCCGAGGCTCGTCGGCTGGCTCGTTGGCCAGGGGCACGAAGCCCTCCACGTCGTCGATCTACCGGACGGGTTACGGATGCCCGCCGCCGAGATCTGGCGGCAGGCCGCCTTGGACGGGGCCATCGTCGTCAGCAAGGACAAGGACTTCCTCGACCTCGCGGCCGTGCGAGGAACACCACCCGTGGTGCTCCTCCTTGGCGTGGGCAACGCCTCGACGCAGACGCTGCGGCAACTCCTGGGGTGTCCTGAGCGCCGAGCTGGCGATGGAGGACGCAGGCGTCGTGATGTTGGAGCGCGAGCGCGTGGTGGTCATTCGCCGCGCCTGAGCAACGTGAATGGCCGCCTGTCCTCCACGCGCACGAAGCGTTCGTGGTCGAGGCGCAGGCGATCAGAGGAGCAGATGCAGCGCCACTGTTCGACCGTCGGAGAGACCGAGCCGCGTGCCGGGCTCGCTCGGGTGGTCTCGCTCGCGGGCTTCCGCGACGCCCTGCGCTCCGACCTCGAAGAGGAAGGTGGTGGGAAACGCCCCCTGAACGAGAGCGGCCCGTTGGAGCATCGCTCGCAACGGGCCGTGTTTCTCTAGAGCTTCTTCAGAGCGGGCGACCGGGATCGAACCGGCGACGTTCAGCTCGGGAAATGGCCCACGGCCGTTACCAGCCGTGACCAACGCCTAAAAAACAGGCTCTTGCCGTTACCAGGGCGGAGCCGGATGGACCCGGGCGGAGGATCAAGTGGTGGGAATGTGGTGGGAGAACGAGCCCAGAAACCTGGAGGTTTTCGCGCGCTCGCTCATCCCTTGATGGGCGTCCTCACGGCGACCTCGGCACCACGAGGCCGCGCCCACGAGCGGCTGGCAGCGTGAACGACACGCGGTTCTCCGCGACGGGGAGTGACGTTCCCGCGCCCGTCTCCGGGTCGAGTGCCCGCACGGTGCTGGCAGTCAGCCTGGAAGCGACGACCAGTGAAGGGACCCGGGGCCGCGAGGAGTCCGTAGAACGCAGTACCGACCACCTCGGCGACGGCGATGACCGCCATCTTGCCGCGCAGCCCAAGGGCCCGCCGTGCACACTCGAAGAGCCAGGCCAACGGCGCACCGGCAACGGCCAGTCGCGCTCTGCCGACGCTCTGACCTGTCCGCGCGCAGATCGATAGGATAGTCTTTCTCCAGCCTTTCATGACACCGATCGTCACGGTCCCGCCGCCGGCCTCGTCGATGGAGTCATCGAGGCCCCGCAGGGTGGCGGTGGTCGCGGGGCAACCCGAGGTCGACGCGCACGCGTTCATCGCGTGGCTCCAGCGGGCGCCGGCGCTCGACTTCTACCGCGCCGACGCGCGCGCGATGCTCGACCCCTTCGTCGCGGGCGACGCGGCCGAGCTGACCGACCCCGACACGCTCGCCGTGGTCTGTCACGCGCACCTCCCGCCGCGCCGCGAGGCGCTCGCGCTGATCGACCACGCGCGGCTGCACTGCCCCTCCACGCGGGTCGCGCTGGTGCTGCTCCACGCGTCGCGCGACGTGCCGAGGGGCACCTCCGCGTGGCTCGACGCGATCCACCCCGACGAGCACCACCACGCGCACCTCGGGGCGCCCGCCCACGCCCAGCGCGTCGCGCGGCTGCTGGCCCGCCGCGGCGTGGCCCTGGTGCTCGGCTCGGGCGGCGCGCGCGGCTTCGCGCACCTGGGGGTGTGGGAGGTGCTGGCCCGCGCGGGCGTCGCGATCGACGCAGTGGGCGGCTGCAGCATGGGCGCCTTCGTCGCGGCGCAGATCGCCCTGGAGCTCGAGCCCGCCCGGGCGATCGAGCGCTCGCGGAGCATCTTTCTCGACGACGGCGGGGTCTTCGACTGGCGCCTGCCCTGGATCTCGCTGATCGCCGGCGACCGGCTGTCCGGCCGCGTGGCGGACCTGGTCGGCGCGCACACGGACATCGAGGACCTCTGGCTCCCGTGGTTCTGCGTGACCACGAGCCTGACCAGCGCGGACAAGGTGCTCCACCGCCGCGGGCGGCTGGTCGCCGCGGTGCGCGCCTCGTCGTCCATCCCCGGCATGGCGCCGCCGGTGGCGATCGACGGGCAGTACCACCTCGACGGCGGGATCCTCGACTCGCTCCCCGCGTCGCACGCGCGCACGCCGGCGATCGGGGCCGTCATCGCGGTGAACGTCACGACCTACGCCCGCTCCTTCGCGCCGGACGGGTCCGCCGCGGGGGGCCCGCTGCGACGGCTCGTGCGGGGCGCGCGGCTGGGGCGCCGCAGCGTCGCGATGGCCTACGAGGTCCTGCTCGCCGCGATCGCGATCCGGTCGTCGCACCCGGGGCGCCGCGCCCACGAGCTCGCCGAGCTGACGATCGAGCCCGAGCTGGGCGACGTCGACGGGATGGACCCGCGGCCCTTCGACCGGATCGTCGAGGAGGGGCGGCGCAGCGCCGCGGCGGCGATCGCTTCGGCGCCGCGCGCGTCGGCGAGCGCGCCGCCGCGGCTCACGG
>CBIHPK010000062.1:0-39620 GCA_966211675.1 uncultured Myxococcaceae bacterium | reverse complement strand
GACGCGCTCGCCGCGAGGAAGAAGAAGCTGGCGGCGCTCGGGGAGCTGATCCGCCGACGGCTGACGACGGTGGTGGAGAGCTTCTACGACATCGGCGTGGCGCTCACCGAGGTGCTGAAGGCGAAGCTCTACGCGGCGGGCGGGCACGCGAGCCTCGAAGCGTGGCTGGAGGCGGAGAAGCTGCTGTCCTTCTCGCAGGCGAAGAAGCTCATCGCCATCGTGAAGAACGTCCCTCGCGAGCAGGCCCTCGCCGTCGGCCAGGAGCGGGCCTACGCGCTCGTCGCGCTGTCGGCCGCCACCCCGGAGCCGGACAGCGCCGCGGAGCTCATCGCGCATGGCGTGGTCGACGGCCAGGCCGCGGCGAAGGCGCCGGTGCGGGCGATCGAGGCGGCCGCGAAGGTCGAGCGCGCGAAGGCGCCGAAGACGGCCGCGGCGAAGGCAAAGGCGAAGGCCGACGCGGCGGTGGAGAAGACCGTGCGGGCGATGTTGCGCGCCAGCGGGCTCAAGGCGACGGCGGTGAGCGTGGGGCGCGACGAGGTGCGGGTGGTGGTTCCGCGCAGGCAGGTGGAGAAGGCGCTGGAGGAGTGAGCGGGCACCGGGGCCATACGCTGAGCCCCCGGGGGCTCGACGTATGGCCCCCGACGCCGGTCGTAGCCTGTCCGTCCGCACCCTCGACGCTGCCATTCTTGGTGGGCTCCGCGCGTTCGGCCGTACCATCTCGTGCGTGAGACCGACCCCCTCCCTGCGAACCCTCGCGACCCTGCTCGCCCTCGGCGCGCTGCCCCTGGCCTGCACCCCACGAACGCTCGGCGCCGGCCTCCCCGAGGACGCCGCGGTGCTCGACGCCGCGACCGACGTGCTCACCGAGACCGATGTTCCCGCGATCGATGCACCCGCGAGCGATGTGGTCCCCGCGACCGATCTCCCCTCCCTCGACGCCCCCTCCATCGACGCGCCCGCGGTCGATGTCCCGTCGAGCCCGGATGTCCCTCCCGTCGATGTTCCGCCGGTCGACGCGGGACCCACCTGCCGCACCGACCGCGACTGCGCCATCGGCCTCGTCTGTGACCGTGGCCGCAGCCTCTGCGTGGAGTGCCTCTCCGCGGTCGACTGCGGCGACGCCGGCCGCCTCTGCGTGAGCTCCCGCTGCGTGACGCGAACCCCCTGCGTGTCGTCTCGGATGTGCACCAACCAGGTGTGCGACCCCTCCCGCGGCTATTGCGTCGATTGCCTCACCGCCACCGACTGCGCCCCCGGCCAGTCGTGCAGCCCCGACGCCACCTGCGTGGCCCAGGCGTGCACCCCCAACGCCGCGGAGTGCGTCGGCCCCACCCGCGCCCGCACCTGCGACGCCCGCGGCCTCGCCTGGACCGAGCTCCCCTGCGCCTCCGGCACCACCTGCTCGGGCGGCATCTGCCGCGCCCGCGTCTGCACCCCCTCGGAGGCGAGCTGCGCCTCGGCCAGCACCCGCCAGGTCTGCAACGCCGACGGCTTCGGCTACACCCCGATGACCTGCCCCGCGGGCACCACCTGCTCCGGGGGCGTGTGCACCACGCGCGTCTGCACCCCGGGGGCGACGGACTGCTCGGGCCCCACCGCGCTGCGCATCTGCAACGCCGAGGGCACCGGCTACACCGCCGCGGCCTGCGGTGCGCGCACGACCTGCCGGGCGGGCGCCTGCACCGCGTGGATCTGCTCCCCGGGCGAGCTCTCGTGCGCCTCGACGAGCGCCCGCCAGACGTGCAACGCCGACGGCCTCGGCTACACCGCCACGGCCTGCCCCGCGGGCCAGACCTGCGCCTCGGGCACATGCCGCGTGGCCACGGTCTGCACGCCGGGGACCGCCTCGTGCGCCTCGGCCACCATGCTCAACGTGTGCAGCGCCGACGGCACCAGCAGCACCACCACCACCTGCCTCGACGCGCCCAACGCCACCGGGCGCTGCGCCGGATCGGGCTGCGGCATCGCCTGCAACACCGGCTTCGCGGACTGCAACGGCAGCACCGCCGACGGCTGCGAGACGGCCCTCGGGTCGACCTCCAACTGCGGCGTGTGCGGGCGCGCGTGTGGAGGCGGCCAGGTGTGCTCCGGCGGCGCCTGCGTGGCGGGCGGGTGCGCGGGCGCGTCGTGCGGCTTCTTCATGAGCTGCTGCGCGGGCTACACCTGTTCGGACAGCCTCGTCGGGACCTGCGTCTCCAACGCCTGCCTGACCGCGGGCCAGTCGTGCGCGCTCCCGGGGCGCTGCTGCGCGGGCCTCACCTGCCAGGGCGGCTCCTGCGTGGCGTCCACCTGCGACGTCGCGGGCAACCCCCGCGAGACCGGCGGAGCGTGCTGCTCGGGGCTCTCCTATCGCCCCTCGCCGACCACCTCGCTCTGCTGCAAGGAGGCCAGCGTGTCCTGCACGGACAGCAACGAGTGCTGCGGCCGGATGCTCTGCACCAGCGGGCGCTGCGCCTGCATCGCCGCGGGCTCGGCCTGCTCGGCCTCGGCGGACTGCTGCAGCCGCTCGTGCAACACCATGGGCAACTGCAACTGATCGGGGAGGAGCGGAGGAGCGACGCGCCTCACCGGAGCGGAGCGACGGGGCGACCGCGACGTCACTCAACGCGCCTCACCGGAGCGGAGCGACGGGGCGAGCGCGACGTCACTCAACGCGCCTCACCGGAGCGGAGCGACGGGGCGAGCGCGACGTCACTCAACGCGCCTCACCGGAGCGGAGCGACGGGGCGAGCGGCCACGTCCACGGTCGACGCCTCCGTCCGATGGAGAGCTACGTAGCGACAAGCGCGCTCGAGACCACGGACGGTGTGAACCATCGAAAAGTAGCCGCCCGCCGACCAGAAGGGACGCGATGGCTCGATCAGTCCGTGCTCGACGAGACGACGCTGGCTCTCGTCTCGGATGAGCCGAAGGATGTCGACGCCCTTCATGGGAGCCGAGACCACCGCGTGAAGGTGTGTGGGGGTTGTCGCCATGGCGTAGACGCGCCATTCGTGTTCGAGCGCGATCGAAGAGAGTGTTTGAAGGATCGTCGCGCCCGCCGGTTCAGTGATCGTCGCGGCCGGGTAGCGTTGGAGTTCGCGTGAGAGCCCGTAGATGACCGGGTCGTCGGAGCGCGGAGGGGCTGCTGTGCCGTCCCCACGACGATGCCACCCACGGGGATCGCCAGGAAGCCAGCGGCCATAGGCCTGAAGGCTGAAGTGGTACGCGAGAGGGAAGAGACGGAACGTTCGCGATGACATGAACCGTCATCGAGTCCAATCATCGAGAGGATGCCGACTCCGTGATGAGGCGCGTTGGGAAGCGTGGCGGTCGCCCCGTCGCTCCGCTCCGGTGAGGGGCGTTGGGAGGCGTGGCGGTCGCCCCGTCGCTCCGCTCCGGTGAGGGGCGTTGGGAGGCGTGGCGGTCGCCCCGTCGCTCCGCTCCGGTGAGGGGCGTTGGGAAGCGTGGCGGTCGCCCCGTCGCTCCGCTCCGGTGAGGCGCGTTGGGAAGCGTGGCGGTCGCCCCGTCGCTCCGCTCCGGTGAGGCGTCGACCGTAGACGTCGCGGTCGTCCCGTCGCTCCGCTCCGGTGAGGGGCGTTGGGAAGCGTCGCGGTCGCCCCATCGCTCCTCCCCGGCGTCGCCCACGAGCTCGCTCGCCCCGTCGCACCCCCCGCTCACCCCTCCCGATAGCGCCAGCTCAGGGTCTCTGGCGCGCCCGATTCTCCGAGCACCTCCACGGCCGACTCGCGATCGCAGAAGTCCATCGCGTACGATCGGATGCGCGACGCGCAGGCCATGATGTCGCGGTCGCCGGGGATGTAGTCGAGGAAGGTCCGGCTGCACAGCAGCAGCATCTTCTGCCTGGCCCGCGAGGTGAGCACGTTGAAGCGGCTCAGCCCGTAGATGAACTCCTCCTCCGCCATCAGCTGGTCGCGCGCGGAGATGCCCATCGAGGCCACGATGAAGGTCCGGTCCGAGCCCTGGAACTTCTCCACCGAGTACACCGTCTGCCGCAGGCAGCGGTCCAGCTCCGCGTCGTCCAGCGTGCTCCTGCGCACCGCACCATCTCCACCCGTCAGCCTCGCCTTGATCTCCCGGATGATCTGCCGCCCCTGCGCGTTGTGCGGCGCCACCACCCCGATGTGCTCCGCCCAGAACGCCCGCTCCTCCGCCGGGGTCTTCACCGCCATCTGCGCGAAGAAGCCCGCCACCACCTCCGCCGCCAGCGTCGCCTCCAGCGGGCTCGTCGCCCGCTCCCCCTCGCGACCATGCACCAGCGTGTGCACCTCGCGCGACGGGTCGAGCACCGACCGCACCCACCCCCTCGTCACCTCCGACGGAACCTCCGGCAGCGCCGCATACGGCCGCTCCTTCCGGAAGGCGCGCAGGTCGGCGTAGATGCCCAGCGTGCGGGTGTAGTCCACGATCATGTCCGTCGAGCGGTAGTTCACCTGGAGCTGGTGAGCGGGCATCCGGTGGCCCTCCAGGAAGTAGTGGAAGAGGCTCCCCAGCACCTTGCGCAGCTTGCGCGGCGGCTTCACCTGCTGCACCGGCGGCAGCTGGTGCTGGTCGCCCACCACCACCACCCGGGTGCGACGCGACGGCATCGACGCCACCTCCATCGACTCCAGCAGCCTCGGCGCCGGTCGAGCGTAGTCCGGCGCCTCGCCCGTGTACTTCAGCGTCACCTCGCCGGGCCAGAGCACCTCGGCCGCCGCGAGGAAGTGGTCCGTCGGGAGCTGCGAGGCCTCGTCGACGATGATCAGGTCGAAGCCCGCGTCGTTCTTCAACCACTCGTAGGTGAACTTCGCCGCCGTGCTCGGCGTCGTCAGCTTGAAGAGCGAGTGAGCGTTGGCGAACATCACGAAGGACGGCGGCAGCGCGTCCTCCAGCCGCCTCCCCCCGGTGCGCTCCACCTTCACCCCGTCGAGCTTCATCGAGGGGCCGTTGATCGTGAGGCCGTGCGCCCCCGGGACGGGCACCTCTCGGTCGCCGGAGAGCATGAACACCAGCGGGATCTTCGCCGCCGCCGTGGGCCGCTGCTGCGCGTCGCGGTGCTCGCTCAGCTTGCGCGCCAGCACCACCATCGCGTCATAGGAGAAGGCCGTGATGAGCACCCGCACGGGCCCGTCGGCGCGCAGCACGAACTCGTCGATGAGCGCCGCGAGGGTCTGCGACTTGCCCGTCCCGGGTGGGCCCTGGAGGCAGGTGATGGTGCTGCCGAGGGCGCGTCGGATCGCCTCCTGCTGCGACGTGTCCGGGGCCGGGGACACGGTGGTGCGAAGGGGCTCGGTGTCGGGGATCCTCCCGGTGGGCAGCAGCGTCGGGGCGTAGAGGTAGGCCTCCGCCATGCTGAAGGTGAGCGAGCCCGGGGCCGTCAACGAGGGCTCCGGGTGGAGCCCCATCAGGTACGACGCGCGAAGCCCCAGCCACGAGTGCCCGGTGCGCCACGACCAGCGACGTAGCAGTCCCTGCTTGTTGTCGAGCAACCGCCCCGACCAGACGTCCATGCTGGTGGGATAGAGGTAGATCGGTCCGTCGGTGAGCTCGTCCCCGAGGGCCGAGAGCGAGGCGGCGAAGTCCTTGTCGCTGGCCGCGACGACGCACTCGTAGCAGCGCCTCGCGGCGTCGTAGCGCATCTCCAGCAGCTCGACGCCCCACTCCTTCAAGAGGCTCCTGGAGCGCTTGGACTCGGGCACCAGCAGCGCCCGGTCGCCCTCCTTGAAGCGCACCTCGGCGGACATGCCGTGGAGCTCGAAGCGCGCCCCGCCGTGGGGCATGTCCTCGTCCGGAGGCAGCGGCTGCAGAGCCGTGATCTCCGCGGCGTAGAGCCTGCCGATCCCCTTGGAGGGGTAGCTGTAGCGCACGTCGTCGACCGCGAGCTGCGCCGCCGTCGCGTTGAGCCGCGCGAACATGTACCAGGTGCGCGCGATGGCGTGCAGCCCTCCGGCCTGCAGGCCCTGGCGCATCCGGCGCACCTGGATGGCCTCTCGGAGCATGAGCGAGTCGCGCATCTCCGAGCGCACCGTGTGCAGGATGCGCTCGAGGCCCTGGAGCTTGATCTCCAGCTGGTCGCCGATCTGCGTGAGCTTCTGGTTGCGCTTGTTCTGGTTGCCCTCCTCGATGGCGGAGTGCCAGACGGCGTAGTCCATGTAGTTGAAGTGCGGCGCCCAGAAGCGGCTGGAGACGCTCCAGCGGAAGTCGCTCTTCAGCATCCCGTGCCAGGTGCAGTTGATGACGTGGGGGAGGCCCTGCGTGGTCTCCACGAAGGAGCGGAGGTCGAAGAGCTTCTGGTGCCTCGTCGCGTGCGCCACGCCGGACTCGGTGGGGGCGAGCCACTGGAGGAGCTCCTCGAAGCGGCGGCGCAGCGAGGCGTCGGCGTTGATGCGGTCGACCTGGCGCTCGAGCATGTCCTGCGCGTGCTGCACCTGGTCCGAGGACCAGTAGAAGATCGCGAGCGAGGGCGCCGACGGAGCGACCCAGGAGCGGCCGTCGGGGAGCGAGACCGTGTGCGTCACCCCGACCAGGGACTCCATCGCGTTGCAGAGCGTCACGCACGCGGAGAGCTGGTTCAGCAGGTCCTTGGCGAGCTCGAACTCGTTCTGCGGGTCGACGTCGCCCGCCACGTAGCGCCAGGTCCAGCGCACCTTGAGGGCCGCGGTCGGGTCGTCGTCGCGAGCGATGAGCTCCAGCTTGCCGGAGTCGTGCAGCGCCGCGAGCGCGTGGCTCGCCTCGGCGATGAGCTCATCGGCCACCGGCCCGGTGACGCCCGCGTCGCGCAGGAAGGCGTCCTCGAGCGAGGGGCGCAGTCCGTGGGCGGCGCGGGTCATCACCGCCGCGCTGGCGTTGGACTCCAGCAGCAGCCGGAAGTGGTCCCACCAGGCGTCGTAGACCGCGCGGTGCGGAGCGTTGGGGGCGCAGCCGATCTCCAGCCGCAGCGCGGCGGCGAAGACCACGTCGTGCGTGGGGTCCGACTCCAGGTCGACCAGCAGCGTCAGGTCGCTGTAGCGAGGGAGCGCCATGGAGAGGTGTCGCTGGCCGCCCAGGTCGAGGGCGTGCGCCGCGACGCGCTGCTGCTCCATCAGGGCGCGGGCGCGCAGCCGTAGCATCGGCCGCTCGGCGTAGATGGGGTCGTAGCCCGAGGCCGCAGGGACCACCGCGAGCGAGGTGGCGACGTCGCGCACGGTGTCGAGCTTCTCCAGCGAGCGGAGCAGCCCCGCGGTGGTCGGGGAGGTGTAGGGGATGAGCCGGAGGTCCCAGTCGCCCGGGTCGGTGGAGCCCCGCTCCAGGGAGATCTTGCAGTCGTTGAGGTAGCGGCACGCGCCGCACGCGGGCTGCACCCGGACGTCGACCGCGTCGGGGTCGTGGGGGCGCCTGGAGACGAGCTCTCGCACCCTCGCGGTGGCGCGCTCGAAGAGCACCCGGGCGTCGTCCCACACCAGCGGGACCATGAACTCCGCCGTGACCTTCTCCAGGGTGAGTCCCGCGAAGGGATCGTCGATGAAGGGCAGGATCCCGTGCCCGTCGGCGGGGACGAAGAAGCGATCGGCGAGCCCCTGGGCGCGGAGCCAGTGAGAGAGGCCGTGGGCGTAGAAGAGGAGCTCGACGAAGTGCGAGCGGCCGACGCCGTGTTCGCTGGTGTGCTTCACGTCGAGCACGCGAAGCGAGAGGCGGGCGCGGCGCTCGTCGGGGGAGAGCACCCGGAGGCGCCCGTCGGGGAGCACCTCGCGGGCGACGGCGCCGTCGGAGGCGGCGGAGACGAGGAGCACGTCGGGGCGGAAGTTCTGGTCCGGGAGGGCGACGGGCATGGGGCCGTCGGAGGGGGCGTCCACGAGGAAGCGGTAGAAGCTCTCGGGCAGCGTGGCCTCGTGCTCCAGCAGGATCAGCGGCCCGGCGGAGGCGTCGGCGTGGAGCGCGGCGAGGGAGGGGCCGTCGATGCGTCGGGGCAGCACCTCGCCGGCCTGGTCGAGCTCGGCGCGGGCGCCGGGCAGCTGGCGCAGGGCGCGGTAGACGCGCTGCTCCCAGACGTGGCCGAGGCGGGCGGCCTCGTGGCGCTCGAAGTCGGGCTCGACCAACTCGCGGTAGGGCGAGAGCAGGGCGGGGTCGGCCTCGGCGAGGTCCCAGAGGAGCCGTCGGTCGCACTCGGTCTCGACGTAGTGTTTGAAGGCCAGCTTGTTGAGTCGCGCCACGGCGGGGGACAGTATCCGAAGCGCCCACTCGATGAAGCCCAAGCGCAGCAAACGACCCGCTCCCCCGAAGGCCGGACCGCTCTCCTTCGCGCCGGAGCTCGGCGCCGACGAGGCCTCGGCGCTCTGCGCCCTCAGCGACGCCGCGATGCGCTCTCGCGACGGGAGGGCGATCGCGGCGCTGCTCTCCGCGGGATCGCGCGCCCACTACGTCGAGCACGCGAGGGAGTTCCACGAGGGGCTGCGGCCGATCGTCGCGGCCTTCGCGAAGAGCCCGTCGGCGGAGGGCTTGTTCCGGAGGTTTCTCCCGGCGGCGCTCGACCCGGCGCGGGCCACGGGCGACGAGGTGGCCGTCACCGAGGCGGAGGTGTCGATGCAGGCCGTGGTGCGCTCGATGGTGAAGGCCGACCGCGACATGGCGGAGATCTTCGACGCCGCGCTGCGCATGCTCGACCCGCTGGTCGGCGCCAGCGTCGACGACGTTCTGGCGGGGCTCCTCGCCCAGATGGCCGAGGACGTGCGGGCGGTGGAAGCGACCAGCACGCCGCTCGGCAGCCGCGTGGAGGGCGGGCACGTCGCGTTGACCGTGAGCACCGTCGGGCCCGAAGGGGAGCGCCAGGTCGAGGAGTGGTGGCTGCTGCGAGAGTCGGACGGATGGCGCATGGCCATCGACTGCACCCAGTGCCCGGGGACCCGAGCGCAGTACGGCTGAGCGGCGCCTTGTTCACGCGGCCCATGATGTTGTCCGGTCGCGGGGCACGGCGACCAGACCGCCAGCCTTCTCTCATCGGCGCCTACCGCATCCGTCGCGAGCGCTCCCGCTTCACCGCCGGGTCGCCCTCGTCCTCGCGCTGCGCCTGCTTTCGCTCCGCCGCCGTCGTCGCCAGCGCCCTCCGCCAGCACCACGCTCGCCACCCCACGTCCACCGCCGCCAGCGCCGCCACCGCCGCGCCCAGCCTCGCCGCGAGCGCCGTCAGCGAGCCCGCGGTCGTCCACCCGGTCGCGCCCACGACCAGCACCACCGCGCCGCAGGCCGTCGTCGCGAGCGCCACGCTCCACGCGCCCGGCTCGCCGCTGCGCCCGCTCTCCTCCCCCGATCGCCTCGCCCCTCGCGTCTGCGCCAGCGTCGCCACGGCCGCCGCCAGCGCCGCCGCGCCCAGCGCCACCCCCAGCGGCGCGACCACCGGAGCGGCGATGGCCGAGGCCGCGCGCCACGGGTCGACCTGCTCTCGCGACGCCTGAGAGAGCGCCTCGCGCACCGCTCCCTGCAGCGCCACCCCCAGCGACGGGAGCGTCGCCAGCACGGCGGTCCACACGGCGGCCAGCACCGCGAGCTCCGAGAGCGGCGAGCGGCCCTCGCGGCGGGCGCGGGCGAGCTCGCTCTCGGTGGGCGGCTGCGTGGTCACGGCGCCCGACGGTACCCTGAACTCACTCCAGGCCCAGGAGCCCCGCGACGCGCGACGCCACGAAGGCCGCCACCCACGCGAGCGCGTAGGTGTAGACCGTGACGAAGACCACCCAGCGCCAGGAGCGGGTCTCCCGGCGGATCGCCGCGAGCGTGCTCATGCACTGGCAGGCGAAGACGAAGAACACCAGCAGCGAGACGCCCGTGCGCGAGCTGTAGCGACGGTGGCCGTGGCCGTCGTGCGCGGTGCGCAGCCGCGTGGCGAGCGACTCCGGGTGCTCGTCGGCGTCCTCGATGCCGGAGATCACGCCGAGCGTTCCGACCATGAGCTCGCGCGCCCCGAAGGAGCCGAGGAGCCCGACGTTGATGCGCCAGTCGAAGCCCAGCGGGCGCGTCACGGGCTCCAGCGCCCGGCCGATGGAGGCCCCGACGCTGCGCTCCATCGCCGAGGCGCCGGTGGGGTGCGGGTCCGCCGGGGCGCCGGGGGCCGGGACGTGGAGCAGCACCCAGAGCACCGCGCCGCAGGCCAGGATGACGGTCCCGACGTCGCGCACGAAGCGCTTGCCGGCGACGTAGCAGGCGCGGGCGATGGCGCGGGGATCGGGCGACCGGTACGCGGGCATCTCCAGCACCAGCGGCAGCCGGCGGCCCTTCGTGGCGGAGCGTCGGAGCACCAGCGAGACCACCACCGCGGCGGCGATGCCGGTGAGGTAGAGCGCGACGAAGAGCGTGGCCTGGAGCACCGGGCGGCCGCCGAAGAAGGCCGCGAGCACGAGGCCGTAGGTGGGGATGCGCGCCGAGCAGGCGAGCAGCGGCAGCACCAGGATGACCGTGAGGCGCTCCAGGGGGTCGCGCAGGATGCGCGTGGCGGCGATGGCCGGGACCGCGCACGCGTGGGCCGTGAGCATCGGCACGAAGGAGCGGCCGCCGAGGCCGAAGGGGCGGAGCGCTCCGTCGATGAGGAAGGCGCCGCGGGCGAGGTAGCCGCTCGCGTCGAGGAGCTCCATCGCGGCGGTGAGGATGACGATCTGCGGGAGGAAGGCGAGCACCGTCCCCGCGCCGCCCAGCAGCCCGTCGGTCACGAAGGACCCGAGGAGCCCGCGGCCGAGGGGGCGCGCCAGGAAGGACCCGAGGCGCTGCACCGCGACGTCGAGCGCCGAGGAGACCGGGTCGGCCACGGCGTAGACCGCGGCGAAGAGCCCGACCATCAGCCCGAGGAAGACCACCGGCCCGAGCACCGGGTGCAGCAGCACGCGGTCGAGCTGGTCGGTGCGGTCGCGGCGCTTGAGGGCCTCCTCGGTGACCACCGCGGCGTCGCGGATGGCCCGGTGCGCGAGCGCCTCGGCCTTCCACGAGGGCGTCGGTCGAGCGCCCGCAGGCCCTTCGCCCACCAGCGCCGTGACCGCGGCGAGCAGCGTGTCCCGCGCCGCCGGCTCGTGCGAGTTGATGGCCACCACCGGGACGCCGAGCGCCTCGCGCAGCGGCTCGACGGAGAGCGTGCGCCCCTCGGCGGCGAGCACGTCGCGCTGGGTGAGCACCACCAGCAGCGGCAGCGGGCGCGCGAGCAGCTCGCGGGTGAGCGCGAGGCCCGCGGCGAGCTGCGAGGCGTCGAGCACCTGCACCAGCACCGCTCGGGTCTTCTCGGCGATCACCCGGTCGAGGAAGGAGCGAGCGACGCCCTCGTCGGTGCCCGGGTCGAGGGTGACGTCGAGGCTGTACACCCCGGGCAGGTCGACCACGCGGACCAGGCCGCCGGTGCCGGGCAGCGTGAGGTCGGCGGAGAGGATGTCGACGGTGACGCCGGGGAAGTTCCCCACCTTGGCGTGGGCGCCGGTGAGGCGGTTGTAGACCGAGGACTTGCCCGCGTTGGGGCGGCCGAGCAGCAGCACCGCCGGCGCGTCGTCGCCGAGCAGGTGGGCGCCGCCGTGGTGGTGGTGGTCGTGGCTCACGGGAGCGCCCCGGCGAGGACCACGTCGATGCACCCCGCCACCGCGCGGTCGATGGCGAAGGCCGTGCGCTCGCCCACGCGCACCTGGAGGGGACCGCGGAAGGGCCCCGCGCGCAGCACCCTCACCGCGGCGCCCTCGGTGACCCCGAGGGCCCGCAGCCAGCGGGCCTCGATCGGGTCGACGCGCAACGCGACGATGCTGGCGGTCTGGTGGGGGGTGAGCTCGCGGAGGGTCATCAAGTGCGACCGGGGCGCGGCTTATCACGATTCGCCCCGAGGGAGGCGCTCAGACGGGCGGCGCGTGCACCACGAGCACCGGGCAGCGCACCGCGCGGATCACCGCCGCCGCGCTGCTGCCCAGCAGGCGCGTGACCAGCTTCGGGAGGCTCGTGCCGACGACGACCATCTCGGCGTGGGTCTCCTCGGCGAGCGCCGCGAGCTCCTCCACCAGCTCGCCGTCGAGCAGCCGGGTGGTGATCTTCACGCCCGTCGCGCGGTGCGCGTCGGCGACGCGGTCGAGGTGCCGCTGGAGGTTGTCCGTGTGCTCGGCCTGCAGCGTCTCGGGGACGATGATGGTCGTGTCGATCACGGTGATCTCCGCGGGGCTCCAGGCGTGCACCAGCAGCACCTCCGCGCGCAGGTCGTGCGCCAGCTTGACGCCGTAGTCGACGGCGTGGTGCGAGGTGGGGCCGAGGTCCGTGGCGATGATCAGGGTTCTCACCCCATTGGGGGTAGCACGAAGGCCGCTCGGGCTTGTGGCCGCTCGCGCCCGGTGCCAGATTCCGCCCGCGCGGCGCGCAGAGGAGTGGACCCCAATGAGCGAGAGCGAGATGGCCGACCGCATCGATGTGATCACCGACCTACTGATGGGGGCCGCGTACGCCGACGGGTCGCTCGAGGGCCGCGAGGAGGCCACCGTGCGCCGCCTGCTCGGCGAGCTGCTCGACGGGGCGGCGCTCCCGCCGGAGACCGACGCCCGCATCAAGGGCTTCACCCCGAAGGGCTTCGACCTGGAGGAGACCGCCGCGCACTTCCGCGACGACCCGCCCGAGCGCAAGCGCAAGCTGCTCGAGCTGGTGGTGGCGGTGCGCGACGCCGACGAGGTCTTCGACACCGACGAGGACGACTACATGACCGCGCTGGCCCGGGCGCTGGGGATGAAGCGAGAGGAGTACGCCGACCTCGCGCTGGAGATCGAGGAGCTGCGCAACTCCCTCGACGAGGTGCGGCGCTCCATGCCGCCGGTGCTGCTCACCTCGCGCAAGAGTCAGGGCTGACGCCCAGCTCAGTGGATGCGGTCGGGGTAGGCCGCCACCACGGCGCGGTCGGGGCGCTCGATGCGCTCGACCACCGAGGTGACCAGGTCGCGCTCGCCGCGGCGGAAGTAGACCGAGTGGCCGATCTGCGGGCGCTCCAGGGTGGGGATGATCCCCCCCTCGACGTGCTTCAGCGCCCCGGCGAGGCGGCGGCCGACGGCGGGGTGGTCGTCGCGCCAGCGGTCGACCCCGCGGTCGCGCACGGCCACGCAGACCTCCGCGCGCATGTGGTACTCGGTGTTGCGCGTCACGAACACCCGGTGCACCCGCCGCTCTGAACCTTCGTATGACATCGTCGGCCTCCTCGCGGGGAGGAGCCGTACGCCCGCCGGAGCCGGACCGTCCAGAAACCCGATGCGCGCCGCCGCTCAGGGGACGTTGTTGCGCGGGTCGTTGTCCTCCGGCGTGACGTCCGGGACCTCCTCGGGCAGCGCCTGCCCCTCCGGGATGAGCAGGGCCAGCGCCCACTGCTCGGTGCGCGCGCTCTCGTGCAGGAACATCGTCGCCCTCGCCAGGATGCCGACCAGGGCTCGCTCGGCCGCGCGAAGCTCCTGAGCCAGCGCCGGGGGCGCCCCCGCGGAGACGCTCGGGAGCAGCCCCCGCAGCTCGCCCGCGAGGGCCACCGACCGCTCGAAGATCAGCCCCTGCGCCGCCGAGCGACGGAGCGTGACCGCGAGCTGCGCGACGATCGCCGGCCCGTCGGCCCCCTGGGTGCCCTCCGTCGCCCCGGGCTCGCACCGCGGCTCCGGGGACGTGACCGACAGGGGCAGCGGCGCCATCCCCGACGGCGTCGAGCGCTCGACCACCAGGGTCTGCTCCACCGCGGCCAGCGCCTCGCGCTCCGCCTCGGGGCCGGTGGCGCGGGGGGCGGACTCGATCCAGCGGGTGAGGGCCTGCTCGGACTCGAGCGTGCGGCGCACGCGGGTGCGAGAGCGCGGCGGGCCGGTGAGCGCCATGCGCGCCTGGGCCACCTCGCCGAGCCGGGCGAGCGAGCTCTCCGTCGAGAGGCAGAGCATCACCTGCAGCGGCCCCAGCACCTCCAGGCGCCGCGCGTCCGCCGTCGCCAGCTGCCGCTGGAGCGAGTACAGCGTCGCGAACCACCGGGTGCGCGCCTCCGTGTCGGCCACCACGCGCTGCTCCCGGTCGACCCGGGTGGGGCGCGGCCGGGCGCTGGACGCGCAGGCCGTGAGCGCGACCAGGAGCAGCCCCAGGGGCGCGGCCCGCCCGCTCACCGGTCGACACTCCCGGACAACAAAATACAACTCGGCGACAACTTCACTGGGGTCAAAACGCTATCACCACAGCGGTTTCCACGCGGTGCCGAAAACGTGAGGCGACGCCCGAACCGGGGCTACTCACGACCTCGTCGAAGCACGGAGCGTTCATGGCCACCTATCTCATCGCGGTCCCGTATCTCTCGGTCCTGCTGGCGCTGGTCTTCTACGGGCTGCACCGCAGTCACCTTGTGTGGCTGCTCTGGAAGCACCGGGAGTCCCTCCCCCCCGCGGCGCCTCGCAACATCCCCGACGACGAGCTCCCCTACGTGACCGTCCAGCTCCCGCTCTTCAACGAGCCCGACGTCCTCGAGCGCCTGCTCGAGACCGTCGCCCAGATCGACTACCCCTCCGATCGCTTCGAGATCCAGGTGCTCGACGACAGCACCGACGACAGCCGCGAGCTCGCCCGCGCCAAGGTCATCGAGCTGCGCAACCGCGGCATCGACGCCGTGTACATCCACCGCCACGACCGCGTGGGCTTCAAGGCCGGCGCGCTCGACCACGGGCTCACGCTCGCCAAGGGCGAGCTGGTCGCCATCTTCGACGCCGACTTCCTCCCGCAGCCCGGCTTCCTCCGCACGGTGGTGCACCACTTCGCCGACCCGAAGGTCGGCTGCGTTCAGGCGCGCTGGGGCCACCTCAACCGCGAGGTGTCCATCCTCACGCGCGTCCAGGCCCTCATGCTCGACGGCCACCACATGGTGGAGAACCGCGCCCGCTTCGCCTCGGGGCACTTCTTCAACTTCTCCGGCACCGGCGGCATCTGGCGCCGCGAGGCCATCGGCGCCGCCGGCGGCTGGCAGCACGACACGCTCACCGAAGACCTCGACCTCTCCTACCGCGCCCAGCTCGCGGGCTGGAAGTTCGTCTACCGCGAGGACCACGTCACCCCGGCCGAGCTCCCCGAGGAGATGGAGGCCTTCCGGGCGCAGCAGTTCCGCTGGGCCAAGGGCACCGTGCAGACCGCGCGCAAGCTCCTCGGCCGCGTCTGGGCGCGCACCGACCTGCCCTTCAGCGTGCGCCTCGAAGCCATCTTCCACATGACCCCGCACTTCGCCTACCCCCTGATGGTGATGCTCGCGGTGCTGCTGCTCCCGATGCTCCTGGTGATGCCCGCGAGCTCCACCGTCGGCCTCGCGCTCGACCTCTCCCTCATGTTCGCCTCGACCGGCTCGCTGCTCACCTTCTACGTGGTCGCCGAGCGCTCGCAGGGCCGCTCCGCCTGGGGCGCCCTGCGCCGCCTCCCGTGGCTCCTGGCCATCGGATCGGGCATGAGCCCGTGGCTCACCAAGGCCGTCTGGCAGGGCCTCACCGCCGAGACCGGCGAGTTCGTCCGCACCCCGAAGAAGGGCGCCAAGGCGAAGCAGGGCCGCTACCGCGCCCGCACCAGCCTGCCGTGGGTCGAGATGCTCATCGGCCTCGAGAGCGCCGCCGCCGTGGTGGCCGCCGTCGCCACGCACCACTACATCGCGGCCCCCTTCGCGATGCTCTTCCTCATGGGCTTCGGCTACGTGTCGCTCACCGTCACCCGCGAGCGCCTCGGGCTCAACCTCCCGTCCGTCGCTCCGCTGGCGCAGCCCGAGCGCATCTCCGAGCCCTCCCTCGGCACGATGCCCAGCTTCGAAGAGGGCGCCCGCGCCACCGACTCGGCCGCCGCCTGATCCGATCCCGCCTGGGCCTTCCCGCGCTTCGCCCGCCTTCGGCCTCCCTCCCGCCGCACCCTCTGGTATAGGTCCATCCCCCGTCTAAGCCCGGGCGCGCCAATGGACCTCCGACGCCTCATCCGAAACATCTCGTCCCAGTGGCTCGCGCTCGGCGCGCAGCTCCTCATCAGCGTGCTGATGACGCCCTTCATGGTGAAGCGGCTCGGCGACGACGGCTACGGCATCGTGGCGCTGATCTCCGGCCTCGTCGGCTACTCCGGCATCCTCTACTTCGGCCTCGGCGCGGCGGTGGTGAAGTTCGTCGCCGAGCACCACGCGAGGGAGAACTACGAGGAGCTCAACGCCACCTGCTCGACGATCTTCGGCGTGTACCTGGCCTTCGGCGGGCTCTGCTTCGTGCTCGCGCTCGCGCTCCTCGGCCCGCTGCCCTACCTCTTCAACATCCCCGCGGGGCACGCCAACGACGCGCGGATCATGCTGCTGATGATGGGCTGCGGGCTGCTCGTGCAGTTCCCGGGCAGCGTCTACGGCGGCATCCTGATGGGCCTCGAGCGCTTCGACGTGATGAACAAGTACAACTTCGTACTGCTCATCCTCCGCAGCGCCGCGGTCTTCACGGTGCTGCTGGTGCGCCCGACGGTGGTGCTCGTCGGCGCGGTCACCATGGCCTCGCTCGTCGCCGAGCAGGCCTTCGCCTACGTCTACGCGCGCCGCACGCTGCCGCGGCTGCACCTCTCGCTCGCCCGCTTCGATCGCGACCGGCTCAGGACCCTCTTCACCTTCTCGGGGCAGTCGTTCCTGTTCACGCTCTCCGAGAAGCTGATCAACTACACCGACGAGTTCGTCATCGGGCAGGCGCGCGGCCCCGACGCGGTGACCCTCTACGTGATCCCGCTGCGGCTCGTGGACTACGCCCGCGACGCGCTCGACAAGGCCACGCTGGTGCTGATGCCGGGCGTGTCGGCCACCGCGGCGCGCGGCGACCTCGAGGCGCTGCAGTCCCTCTGGCGCTTCGGCAACAAGGCCATCATGTGCCTCGTCGCCCCGGTGGCGCTGGTGTTCCTGATGTGGGGCCGACACGTGCTGTCGCTCTGGCTCGACGCCGCTCACGGCCGCCAGGGCATGCCCATCCTGTTCTGGCTCGCCCTCGCGTTCATCGCCCAGGTCGCCGGGCGGGGCATCGCGCGGCCCATCTTCGAGGGCCTCGGCGAGCTCTCCACCCCGGCCCGCATCACCGTCGCCGAGGGGGTCGTCAACCTGGTGCTCTCGGTGGTGCTCGTGCGCACCTGGGGCGTCGAGGGCGTGGCCTTCGCGACCTTCCTGCCCGCCTCGGTGACCGGCCTCGTGGTGATGCCCTGGTTCGTCTGCCGCCGCCTCGGGACGTCGTACGTGAAGCACCTGGCCAACACGTTCCTGAGGACGCTGCCGCCGCTCGTGCCGTGCGCGGCGCTGCTCATCGCGGCGGAGCGCCACGGACTGCACCTGCGGCTGGTGGGCATGGCCGCCACCTGCCTCTCGGTGCTGCTGGTCTACCTGTTCTTCGCGTGGTGGATCACCTTCAAGGCCGACGACCGGCGGGTGATCCTGGCGCGGATCGGGCGGGGCTGAGAAGAGAGCGATGGCGCCGATGACGCGCGAGCAGCGGGGCACGCTCCTCGTCGCGGTCGTGGCGGCCGGGATGCTGGCGGCGATCCTCTATCACCGCTGGTGGTCCGTCGACCTCTTCCCCTTCAACACCTTCCTCCTCAACCCGGGCGATCGCTTCAACGACCTGCGGTACGGCTGGCAGTTCTTCGCTGAGCGCCGCCCGCTCGCGGAGATGCCCTGGCCGATCGCGCCCGGCCCGATCACCGTCGTCTACCGCCTGCTCGGACTGCTGCCGTTCTCCGTCGCCCTCGCCCTCGTCGTAGGCACCGCGCCCGCCGTCGTCCTCGTCGCCTCATGGCGCGCGTTCCGCGGCACCTCCCTCCGCGGCGCCCTGGCCCGTAGCCTCGCCCTCACGGCCCTCGCGTACCCGGTGTGGTTCGCCGTCGACCGGGCCAACCTGGAGGTCCTCGTCTTCGCCCTCACCTGGGCCGCGGTCGAGGCCTTCCGGGCGCGACGCCTCGGGGCCAGCGCCGTACTGCTCGGGCTCGCCGTGGCCTTCAAGCCCTTCCCCGGCGCGCTGCTGCTGCTGTTCCTCGCCGAGCGCCGGCTGCGCGAGGTGGCCGTCGTCGCCGCCGTCGCCGCCGCCGTCACCGTCGCATCCCGGGTCTACCTCCTGCAGTTCACGCCATTCGAGTACGCGACCGCCGCGGACTCCACGCGTCGCTACTTCGCGCACTACGTGTTCGGCAATGACGGCCTCGCCTTCGGCCACAGCGCCTTCGGCCTCATCAAGGTGCTCGTGTGCAAGCTGAGCCCCGCCTCGCCCCCGCCGACCTGGCCCGCGGGCGACGCCACCATCGGCACGCTGATCATCCCCTACCAGCTCGCCACGGCGGCCTTCGGGCTCTCCCTCGCGGCGTGGGCCTGGCGCGCCCGCCCTGCGCCCTGGCGCGCCGCGACGGTGGCCTGCTGCGCGGCCGGCCTCCTGCCGGTGGTCTCCGCGGACTACCGCCTGCTCAACCTGTTCATCCCGGCGCTGCTCTTCGTGCGCGACGCCGCACCGACGCGCCGCGACGCCGCCTGGGTCGCGCTCTTCGGCCTCGTGCTGTCCCCCCGCGCCTACGACCACTACGTCTTCCGCCGCGCATGCCGCGTGCGCTCGTACGAGGTCACCTCGTCGGTCGTCACCACCCCGATCCTCCTCGCGCTCCTCCTCGCGCTCGCGCTCTCGGATCGGGGCCAGACCGAGCCCGAGCCGCCCGCGGCGTAGGCGTCGGCGAACGGGGCTTGCGGGCGAGGCGCCTTCGGGGCGACCCTCGCGGGCCGCGGCCGACCGATGAGCCAGACTCGCACGCCATTCAACCGGGTCTCCGTCGTCGGTCGGGAGATGGAGTACGTCGTCGAGGCGGTCGCCAGCGGGCACATCTCCGGCACCGGCGCCTTCACCGCGCGCTGCGAGCGGCTGCTCGAGTCGCTGCTCGGCGCGCCCACGGTGATGCTCACCACGTCGTGCACGCACGCGCTGGAGATGGCCGCGCTGCTGCTCGACGTGGGCCCCGGCGACGAGGTGATCGTCCCGTCGTTCACCTTCGTGTCGACGGTCAACGCCTTCGTGCTCCGCGGCGCGCGACCCGTGTTCGCCGACGTCCGCGAGGACACGCTCAACCTCGACGAGGCCACCCTGGAGGCCCTCGTCACCCCGCGCACGAGGGCGGTGGTCCCGGTGCACTACGCGGGCGTCGCGTGCGAGATGGACGGCATCGCCGAGATCGCCGCGCGCCGCGGCTTCGCGGTGGTGGAAGACAACGCCCACGGGCTCTTCGGCCGCTACCGGGGGAGGGCGCTGGGCACCCTCGGCGCGATGGCCACGCAGAGCTTCCACGACACCAAGAACATCGCGTGCGGCGAAGGGGGCGCGCTGGTGCTCAACGACCCGTCGCTGGTGAAGCGGGCGCACCTCATCCGAGAGAAGGGCACCGACCGCCACGAGTACTACCTCGGCCAGGTGGACAAGTACTCGTGGAAGGACCTCGGGTCGAGCTACGTGATCGCCGACCTGCTGGCAGCCTTCCTGCTCGGGCAGCTGGAGCGCGCGGAGGTCATCCAGGCCCGCCGCATGCGCATCTGGGACGCCTACCGCGACGGGCTGCGGGCCTGGGCCGACGCGGAGGGCGTACGGCTCCCGGTGGTGCCCGCGCACTGCGAGCACCCCGCGCACCTCTTCCACCTGCTGCTCCCGTCGGCGGCGGCGCGCTCGGCCTTCCTCGACCACATGAGGGCGCGCGGGGTGGCCGCCACCTTCCACTACGTGCCCCTGCACTCGTCCGCGATGGGGCTCGCGCTCGGACGCGCGCCCGACGGCTGTCCCCGCACGACCTCGGCGGCCGAGCGGTTGGTGCGGCTGCCGCTCTTCCACGACATGGCGCCGGCGATGGTGGACGCGGTCATCGAGGCCGCCTCGACCTTCCGGCATGGCTGACCACGGAGGCGATGGGATGGACGACGAGACGCAGAGGCGGCGCGGCGAGGCGTACCAGCGCGAGCTCCAGCGCTACGTCGCGGCGGTGCGCGCGCTCGGCCCGGCGGGCGACACCCCGGCGGCGCGGCTGGAGCATCACTTCGAGTGCCTCCAGGACTGGTCGCTCCTCCACTCGGGCGACGAGGTGGCGCGCTGGTTCGAGGCCGAGCGCGAGGCCTGCGCGATGACCGTGGAGGACATCGCCCTCAGCGAGACCCGCGGCTGGAGCATCGACCCCGCGACGGGCACCGTCGCCCACCAGTCGGGGCAGTTCTTCACCGTGCACGGGGTGCGGGTCCGCTTCACCGAGCGGCGCGAGGCCGGCGGCGGCTGGGACCAGCCGATCGTGCGCGAGGTGACGGGCGACGGCGGCATCCTGGGCCTCGTGCGACAGCGCTTCCATGGGGTGCCGCACTACCTGGTCGAGGCCAAGGCGGAGCCCGGCAACTACGCGAAGCTCCAGCTGAGCCCGACGCTCCAGGCGACCTTCAGTAACCTCCGGCAGGCGCACGGCGGGCGCAAGCCGCGCTTCGCGGAGCTGTTCGAAGAGCCGGTGCCGGCGTCGGTCCGGGTCCTCTTCCGACAATGGCTCTCGGAGGACGGCGGGCGCCTGCACGGCAAGCGCAACCTCGGGGTGCTCGTCGAGGTGCCCGAGGCGCAGGCGCTCCCGGTGCCCCCCGGCTTCATCTGGCTCAGCATGTATCAGATCAAGGACTGCCTGCTGCGCGACGCCTGGGTCAATCCCCACATCCGCGGCATCATCGCCCACTGTTGATTGGACGAGAGGGCCCCTTTGGCGACATCGCGCAGTCCGGTCGGCGTCGCGGTGGTGGGCCTCGGAGGCCACGCGCGGCGCAACGCCCTCCCGGCCCTCGCGGCCTGCGGGTCCGTGCGGCTCGTGGGCGTCCACGGGCGCGACCCGGGGCGTCGCGCGGAGGAGGCGCGGCGCTGGGGCTGCGAGGACTACCCGACGCTCGACGCGCTCCTCGCCGACGCCCGGGTCGAGGTGGTGTACGTGGCGCTCCCGGTCGGGCTGCACGCCGAAGCCTGCGCGAGGTCGCTCGCGGCGGGTCGTCACGTGTGGTGTGAGAAGTCCCTCACGGCGACGCTGGACGAGGCCGCCGCCCTCCTCGACCTCGCTCGCGCCTCCGACCTCGTGCTCTGCGAGTGCTTCATGTACCGCCACCACCAGCAGTTCGCGCGCCTCCGCGAGCGGCTGCGCGGCGGTGCGATCGGCCCGCTCAAGTCGATCACCGCGCGCTTCGGCATGCCGCACCTCGCGCCCGACAACGTGCGCTACTCGCGGGCGTTGGGCGGCGGCGCGCTGCTCGACCTCGGGTGCTATCCGTTGAACATCGCCCGCGCGCTCGCCGGGGCGCCGCTGCGGTCGGCGCACGCGGTCATCGAGCGCGAGGAGGGGTACGAGGTCGACACCGGCGGCGCGGCCCTGCTGCGCTTCGACGGGGGGCTCACCGCGCAGCTCTCCTGGGGCTTCGGGCGGCACTACCGCAGCGAGGTGGAGGTCTGGGGCGAGGGCGGCACGCTCTCGGCGCAGCGGGCGTTCTCCAAGCCCGCCACCCTGGGCACCGCGCTCGTGGCGCAGCTCCAGACGGGGGAGCGCTCGGAGGAGACGATCGCGCCGCACGACCACTTCGTCGCGATGTTTGGCGACCTCGCGGCGACGCTCGACTCGCCCGAGGCGCGCGCGGCGTACTGGCGCGAGGCCGACGGGCAGGCCCGCTGGATGGACGTCCTCCGACGCGGTGACGGATGAAGCCCCGCGCCTTCATCGACGACCCCCCGACCGGCAACCCTTCGACGGGACGCACCCCACCGTGAGCACCCTCCTCGTCACCGGCGGCGCCGGGTTCATCGGCTCGAACTTCGTCCTCCGGTGCCTCGAAGACCCTTCCGTCTCGGTCGTCACGCTCGACGCGCTCACGTACGCGGGCAACGCCGAGAACCTGGGCTCCCTCGGCGACGACCCCCGGCACACCTTCGTTCGAGGCGACATCGCCGACCGCGCCACCGTGCTCCGCCTGCTGCGCGAGCACCGGCCCGACGCCGTCGTGAACTTCGCCGCCGAGTCCCACGTCGACCGCTCCATCGACGCGCCGGGCGCGTTCGTCCGAACCAACATCGTCGGGGTGTTCGAGCTGCTGGAGGCCGCCCGCGCCTGGCTCGCCGACCTCGCCGCGCGCGAGCGCGAGGCCTTCCGCTTCCTGCACGTCTCGACCGACGAGGTCTACGGCTCGCTCGGCCCGGAGGGCGCCTTCACCGAGGAGTCCGCCTACGCGCCCAACTCCCCCTACGCGGCGTCCAAGGCCGCCGCCGATCACCTCGTGCGCGCGTACTCCCACACCTACGGCCTGCCCACGATCACGACCAACTGCTCCAACAACTTCGGGCCTCGGCAGTTTCCCGAGAAGCTCATTCCCCTGATGATCCTCAACGCCCTGGATGGGCGACCGCTGCCGGTCTACGGCGACGGCGCCAACGTCCGCGACTGGCTCCACGTCGACGACCACTGCGACGGCGTGCGCGCGGCCCTCGCCCGCGGCGTCCCCGGGCGCACGTACAACCTCGGCGGCCGCGCGGAGCGCACCAACCTCCAGGTGGTCCACGCCCTCTGCGACGCGCTCGACCGGCTGCACCCCGCGGCCTCCGGGTCGTACCGCGCGCTCGTGACCTTCGTGGCCGACCGGCCCGGCCACGACCTGCGCTACGCGATCGACCCCAGCCGCGCCGAGGCCGAGCTCGGCTGGCGCGCCCGGCGGACCTTCGAGGAGGCGCTGGAGGAGACCGTGCGCTGGTACCTCGACCACCGGCCGTGGTGCGACCGCATCACCAGCGGCGTGTACCGCCGCGAGCGGCTGGGCGCCGCGCCGTAGCGCCGCCGTCGGCACCGATGGTACGCTCCGGGCACCGACGAGAACGAATGTACCCGTCACGCACCACAAGCCCACCAGCTCGCCGCGTGTCGCTGCTCCGCCTCGTCGCCAGGGAGTCGGCCCTTGGTCGCTGATCCCACCGCCAGAGTGGCCGAGTACTACTCCGACAAGGTCCGACGCTTCGGCGCGAGCCCGGGGGGCGTCGATTGGAACTCCGCGGAGTCGCAGCGTGTGCGCTTCGACCAGCTGACGAAGCTGCTGCCCCTCGACCGGTCGTACTCGCTCATCGACTTCGGCTGTGGCTACGGCGCGCTCTATGAGTACCTCACCGAGCGCGGCGGCGGTCTCGATTACATCGGAGTCGACATCTCCGACGAGATGCTCGACCGGGCGCGCACCCTGCGGACCCGTCCCGGTACGACGACCGCCTTCATGCGCGCGGACGGCGACGTGCCGACGGCGGACTACGTGATCGCGAGCGGCGTGTTCAACGTCCGCCTCGACTGTGAGCTCGCCGTCTGGGAGGCGCACGTCGCGACGACCCTCGACCGGTTGCAGGCGCTCTCGCGGCACGGGTTCGCGTTCAACATCCTGACTTCATACTCCGACCCGCCGCTGCAGCGGGCGCACCTCTACTACGCCGACCCCGGCCGCTACTTCGACCTATGCAAGCGGCGCTACGCGAAGAACGTCGCGCTGCTCCATGACTACAACCTCTACGAGTTCACCATCCTGGTGAAGAAGACGCCGTGAGTACAAGCGATCTGAAGGGCGCCGAGTCGACCACGCTGACGACGTCCAACGACGATCAGCTCGAGCACCGCAACCGGCTCTGGCAGCTCTTCAAGGAGAGCCCGATGAGTGAGCCCGAGCTGGAGCGCTCGCTCGGGCTGTTCATCCGCGGCTCGCTGTTGGCGCGCATCCTCGCCTTCGGCGACATCTACCGGCGCATCGTCAGCCTGCCCGGCTACGTCTTCGACCTCGGCACATGGCGCGGCCAGAACGCTGTGCTCTGCGAGAACTACCGCTCGATCTACGAGCCCTTCAACAAGCAGCGCAAGGTGCTCTGCTTCGACACCTTCGAGGGGTACAAGAACTGGTCTGACCGCGACCGGCCCTCGAAGAACTATCGCGAGTCGACCTACTCGACCGGACCCGAGTACGCCGCGTACCTCGAAGAGCTATTGCGAGTCCATGAGGGCAGCAACGCCCTCGGCCACATCCGCGGCAACCACCGGGTGATCCCCGGCGACGCGACGAAGACCGTGCCCGAGTACCTCAACGCGACGCCGTCCGCCCTCGTCGCGCTCGCGCTCTTCGACCTGGGTCTCTACGAGCCCACCCGAGCGGTGGTGCGGGCGCTCCTGCCGCACACGGTCCCAGGCTCGGTGTTCGTGTTCCTGCAGCTGACGCGCGATGAGCTCCCGGGTGACGCCATCGCGTTCAAGGAGTGCTTCGCCGGAGTGCCGTACACGGTAGAGAAGTGCCAGATGTATCCGACGTTCTCGATCGTGACGATCCGATAGAGGGAGCGACAGACCAATGGGAGCCGATCGGGTCGTCATCGCGGGCAACGGCATCCTCGGCCGGGCGATCGCGTTCGAGCTCCTGCGCAGGGAGCCTCAGCGCGAGCTCACGCTCGTCGGTCCGATCGACCGCGAGGGCTGCGCGACGATGGCCGCGGGCGCGATGCTCAACTCCTTCGCGGAGCTCGAGGAGGGCGCCCTCGACCACGAGGTCGACCGCCTCCGCTTCGGCCTGAGCGTCGAGGCGACGCGCCGGTGGGACCCGTGGCTCGCCGCGTTGAACGAGCTCTCCGGTGTCGACCCGGTCGCGGTCGACTGGGGCACCTTCGTCGTCAACAACACCGCGACCGACCGCCTCGATGACCGCAACTTCGAGGCGATCGTCCGCGCCTTGAAGGAATACGGCGAACGGTACGAGCACGTCTCGCCGGGCGACATCCACGGGTACTCGCCGTCGCCCCGCCGACGGGCGCTGCGGGCGGTCTATCTCCCCGGCGAGGGGCACCTCAACCCCGGCCCGCTGCTCGGCGCCATCGACGCGCTGCTCGATCGCCTCCCGAACGTCCGCGCGGTCGACGCGAAGGTCGCGAAGGTCGTGATCGAGCGCGGCGTCGTGCGGGGCGTCACCTGCGCCGACGGCGTCACCATCCACGCCGATCGGGTGGTGCTCGCGACCGGCGCCACGCTCACGTCGCTTCTCCAGGGGACGCCGATCGCGTCGGGGGTGCCGCGCGTGTTCTACGGGGTGGGTTGCTCGCTGCTGCTCCGCACCGGCGCGCTCAGCCCCAGGAAGGTCGTGCGCACGCCCAACCGGGGGCTCGCCTGTGGTGTGTATCAGGTCCCCTATGGGGCCGATCACTCGTGCGTCGGGGCGACCAACTTCATCTCCCCCGAGCCCGAGTTCCACCCGCGCATCACGAGCGTCGAGGCGCTGCTGCGCGCCGCGATGGAGCAGCTCAACACGGGCTACTACAAGAGCCAGCTCGTGAAGATGAACATCGGATTCAGGCCGACCTCGGCGGACACCTATCCCATCATGGGCGCCACCTCGGTGCCTGGGCTGTTCATCGCGTCGGGTACGAAGCGCGACGGATTTCACATGGCCCCCGTATGGGGCCCCTACCTGGCCGACCTGATCGACGGTCGCTCGACCGACGAGCGACTCCTGGCCTTCCGCCCGGAGCGGCCGCTGATTCGCCCGCTCTCCCGCGAGGCGGCCATCACCAAGGCCGTCGACCACCAGCTCTCCGCCGCCTATCAACACGACCTCGAGATGCCGAAGAGCGGCTGGGAAGAATCGATGGAGGCCTTCCTGCGCTCCAGGGTCGAGGCCGTGTACGAGGCGCGCGGGATCTCGTCCTACGGCATCGCCCCCGAGCTGCTCGACATGTACCGATATGGGCACATCGCGAGTGACTGAGTTCTCGGTCGTCGTCCCGGTCTACAATAGCGAGCGCTCCGTGGCCGCGCTCGTCGCCGGGCTCGTGGCCTACTTCGAGCGCCGCGGCAGCACCTTCGAGGTCGTGCTGGTCGACGACGGGAGTCGGGACGGCTCGCTCGCGGTCATCAAGGGCCTGGCCGCCGCCGACACCCGCGTGAAGGTGCTCTCATTCTACAGGAATTTCGGCCAGATCAGTGCGCTGATGGCCGGGCTGAACCACGCCGTCGGCCAGTTCGTGGTGATCATGGACGATGACCTCCAGCACTCTCCGGAGGACATCGAGAAGCTGCACGCGAAGATGCTCGAGGGCTTCGATGTGGTCTACGCGATCTCCGACCGCCGGGTCACCTCGCTGTGGCGCTCGTTCGGCAGCGGCATCAACGACCGCATGGCGCAGAGGCTCATCGGCAAGCCGCGCGACATCGAGCTGTCGTCGTTCCTGATGGCGCGCGATCACGTGGTCCGCGAGATCGTCGCCTACAAGGGGCCCTATCCCTACATCGCGGGGCTGCTGTTCCGCATCTCGGGATCGGTCGGGAACGTAAGGGTGCGCTTCAACGAGCGCCGCTACGGGTCCTCGAACTACTCACTCATGAAGCTGGCGTTGCTCTGGATCAACGGGTTCACCAACTTCTCCATCGCGCCGCTGCGCGCGCTGATCCTGTTCGGCTGCGCGTGCAGCCTCCTCGGATTCCTCTGCACGCTCGTGATCATCTGGAACAAGATCTTTCGCGTCGACTACGCGATGGGGTGGACCTCGATCGAGTCGTCGATCTTCTTCTTCGGTGGCGTCCAGCTCGTCGCCCTCGGCGCGGTGGGCGAGTACGTCGGCCGCATCTTCATGGTCGTAAACGGGCAGCCGCAGTACGTGATCCGCGAGAAGGTGAACGTGTCACCCGCGCTCCCGCCGCCCGCCCCAGATGTACTCCGGCGCCTCGGGCCCCACGGCGAAGAGCAGGTCGAGGATCGTCACCGCCGGGTCGAAGCCCCGTAGACCCTGCGGGTACTCCGGATACCCGCGGTAGTCCTGGTATTCGAGCCCGACGCCCGCCGCCGCGAACAGCTCAGGGCGGATGTACTCCTTGGCGGCCGGCCCGGAGAGGTAATGCCCTGCGCCGACCTTTCCCAGCAGGTCGAGCAGCCGCACGTCCTTCGCCCCGTCAGCCCCCATGGTCGATGAACGCATGAACTCCGTGGTGATCCCCAGCCAGCCGCTCACCAGCACGGTGAGCTCGATGTCGAGGTCCACGAGCAGGTCGTGGCGACGCCCGAGCACCTCCACCACCGGCGGGAAATATGCGTCGAAGAACGGCGCCCGCGCGTAGCAGGCCCGCAGCGTCTCGGCGTGCTTGCGCGCCCACGGCTGGCCGTGGTCGATGCGCACGTCGCAGATGCGCTGGTCACGCCCGCCCAGGGTCGGGACGGTGATCCACTGGCTGGTGCCGTCGGGGCGGCGCACCCGGTTGCGACTGCGCCAGTCGCGGACGGTGTACTGCACGTCATCGAAGAAGATGAACGTATCGACCGCGTGGATGATGTCGAAATAGCCGCGCCACGGGATGTAGTTCGGCTGGATGATGGCAACTCGCTTCATCGGTCCTCGCCAGCGCTCGTCGCGACCACGGGGCGACGGGCGCCGTCCGGCATCACCACTCCGCGTCGGATCGCCGCGATCTCCAGGGCCAGCGCCAGTTCGGTCACGCGCCGCCCGCCTCGAACTCCTCCGCCACCGCCTCCAGGTACGCCCGATACGGCCCCTCGGGCATCCCCACGAGGCAGCGCCGGAGCCCCTCCGCCGAGAGGTGCCCCATGCGCACCGCCGCCTCCTCCGGGCACCCGATGACCAGCCCCTGCCGCGTCTCCAGGGCGTGCACGAACTGGCTCGCCTGCAACAGCGCGTCGTGGGTGCCGGTGTCGAGCCACGCGATGCCGCGGCCCATGGCGTGCGCGCGGAGGGTGCCCTCCTCCAGGTAGATCCGGTTGAGGTCGGTGATCTCCAGCTCGCCGCGCGCCGAGGGGCGCACCGTGGCCGCGCGCTCCGCCACGCCGGGCCCGTAGATGTACAGCCCCGGCACGGCGAACGACGACCGCGGCGCGGCGGGCTTCTCCTCCAGAGAGAGCACCCGGTGCTGCGCGTCGAACTCCACCACCCCGTAGGCGCCCGGGTTGGCGACCTTGTAGGCGAAGATGGTGGCCCCGTCGCCGTTGCTCGCGATGGCCTCGCGGAGGAAGTCCAGCCGCCCATAGAAGAGGTTGTCGCCCAGCATCAGGACGACCGACGCGTCGCCGAGGAAGTCCGCGCCGATGACGAGAGCCTCCGCGATGCCCCGCGGCTCGGCCTGCACCGCGTACTCGATCTCCAGACCCCAGCGCCGGCCGTCGCCCAGCAGCGCCCGGAACCGGGGCACGTCCTCGGGCGTCGAGACGAGGAGGATCTCCCGGATGCCCGCGACGATCAGCGTCGTGAGCGAGTAGTAGATCATCGGCTTGTTGTAGATGGGCTGGAGCTGCTTGCTGACGATGGCGCTCAGCGGATACAGCCGCGTCCCTCGGCCGCCTGCGAGCAATACCCCTTTCACGCTGTTCGGCATCGTCGCGGCCCTCGATCCCACGCCTACCGCTTCGTGAGCACCGCGCGCAGCCCGCTCGCGTACTCCGGCGGGATCTTCTCCCACTGGTACGAGAGGTCCTGCGCCGGGAGCTTCGTGTCGTAGTCGCGCACGAGGCGCACCAGGAAGGTCTTCATCAGCAGGGTGGAGTAGTCCACGCCCGCGCACTTGTGGCCCTTCAGGGGCTCGCCGACGCCCTGCGGGAAGAAGCCCGTCGGGTGCTTCTGGTCCTCCGCGCGCCCCTCGGCGAAGCGGTCGGGGTCGAAGCGGTCGGGGTTGGCGAAGAGGTCCGGGTCGTTGCCGCTCGCGAAGTTGCAGAGCATCACCATCCAGCCTGCGGGCACGGTCTTCCCCTCCAGGGTGAACTCGCTCCGGGCCTTGCCGAAGCTCACCGCCACGAAGGGCGCTCGGCGCTTCATCTCCCGGGTGATGTTCTCCAGCAGGGGCATCCGGTGCAGCGCCTCGACGGTGATGGGACCGTCCCCGATGTGCTCCGCGATCTCTGCGCGGAGGCGCTCCCGGAGCTTGTCGTCCTGGGCCAGCGCGACGAGCCCGTGGGCCATGTGCGCGAAGGTGATGTAGCCCGCGAGGTTGAAGTGGTGCAGCTCCTTGAGGGCGTCCTCGCCGGCGATGCGGGCGCCGTCCTCGGAGGTCTTCGCCAGCATGCGGGAGAGCCCGTCGTCCGTGGGCTTCGCCACGCGCTCGGCGAGGATTTTCCGGTAGCGCCCGAAGATGCGCGCCTGCGCGGCCTTGGCCTTCGCGTACGCCGTCCCGGGGATGGGCACCGGGATCGCCGTGAAGGCCTTCACCATCACCTTGAAGTCCGCGACGTTCTCGGCGAACTTCGCGCCCCCGTCGGAGCCCACCATGGTGCGAGCGATGACCTCCAGCGCGAGGCCCTTCAGGTCCTCCGTGAGCGTCGACTCGCCCGCGGCGGACCACTTCGCCAGGTAGCGCGCGACGGTCGACTCCATCACCGGCAGGTACTGCGTGAGCGCCTCGCGGCTGAAGGCCCCCATCACCTGCTGCTTGCGCTGCCGGTGCGGCGCCCCGTCGAGCAGCGGCAGGCTGGTGCCGCCGAAGAGGTCCGCGATGTGCGGCGCCATGGCCCCGCTGCGCTGCACCTTCGACTCGTCGTTGAAGATCCGCGCGGCCTCCGCCCCGACGAGCAGCGCCGTGTCCTTGAAGAGGATGTTGCTGCGAAACACCTTGCCGTAGCGCGCCTGCCGCGCGTCGACGAAGTGAAACTGGTCCTTGAGGAAGTCCAGGGTCTCGCCCAGCAGGGGCAGGCCCCGATCGCCCGATGGAAGCGTCGTGTCGGTCATTGGTCGTCGATGTCCCTCTCGCGCCGGAGGATCGTCCCCGCCGCGTCCGGATGGAAGCCCCCACGTCGCTCCTTCCCGTACCATTCGCCGCCGTGGAGACCTCCCTCGACCCGACCTCCCTCGCTCCGCTCCCCGGACGCACCGCTCCCACCGAACCCTCGTCCCCCTGGACGCCGGTGCACACCGTCTACGGCGGCGCCCAGCGCTTCAGCCACGACGTGGTGGCCCGCGTCGGGCGCAACGCCCTCTCGCTGCTCGACAGCCTCACCGGGTCGCTCGACGACCTTCGCTCGCTGCCCTTCGGCCTCGACGAGGCGCCCGACGACGCCGCGCTCGACCGGGTCCACCGAGGGCTGCGGGCGAAGCTCACCCGAGAGCCCGTGGAGGACTACCGCGTCGACTTCGAGGACGGCTTCGGACCGCGCTCCGACGCCGACGAGGACCGCGCCGTGGTCGAGGCCGCGACGGCGATGGCCCGCGCGCACCGGGAGGGAGCGCTCCCGAGGGGCATCGGGCTGAGGGTGAAGGCCCTCTCGGGCGAGACCGCGGGGCGCTCGGCGCGCACCCTCGACGGCTTCCTCACGACGCTGGCGAAGGCCGACGGCGGAGCCCCCATCGAGGGCCTGGTGGTGACGCTGCCGAAGGTGACGGCGCGCGACGAGGTGGCCGCGCTGGCGGAGCTGCTCGGTCGCATCGAGCGGGCGCTGGGCTGGGCCGAAGGGTCCGTCGGGTTGGAGCTGATGGTGGAGACGCCGCGCTCGCTGCTGGGCCCGGACGGCGTCGTGGCCTTACCGGGTCTGGTAAACGCCGCGGGGGGTCGGTGCCGCGCGGTGCACCTGGGCGCGTGGGACCTCACCGCCGCGATGGGCGTCGGCGCCGCGCACCAGACGCTGCTGCACCCCTACTGCGACGCGGCGAGGGCGCTGATGGTGCTCTCGCTCTCGGGCACCGGGGTGCGGGTGGTGGACGGCGCCACCAACGTGATGCCCGTGGAGCCTCACCGCGGCGCCGGGCTCACGGCGGAGCAGCGGGCGGAGAACCGCGAGGCGGTGGTGGCCGCGCTCTCGGTGATGACGCGCCACTGGCTGCACTCGACCCGGATGGGCGTGCACCAGGGCTGGGACCTGCACCCGGGGCAGGTGATGTGGCGGCACGCGCTGGTGATCGCCCACGCGGCGACGGCCTTCCCGGCGACGGCGCGGAGGCTCAGGGCCTTCATCGGGCAGGCGGCGCAGGCGGTGCGGGCGGGGGCGGTCTTCGACGACGCGGCGACGGGGCAGGGGATGCTGGGCGACGTGCTGCGGGCGGTGGACTGCGGGGCGGTCCCCGAGGCGGAGGCCGCGGAGGCCGTCGGGGTGGCGCTGGGGGCGCTCCGGACGCGTTCGTTCGCGGCGATCGTGGGGCGGTGAGGGAGCGCGCCCTGGAGTTCAGAGCAGGCGATCGGTGAGCGCTTCGACGGGGGGCCGTCCGTCGCCAGGGCATCATCGGTGCGTGCCCATGGCGGTCGTTGGATCATGCGGCGCCCGCCGCGCGTTGCGCATCGGGTTGGTTGTAGGGGCTTGCTCGGAGTTGTGGATCAGCCGTCGAGCTTGTGGATGATCCATCCGGGGGGGAGCAGGGGATTAGAGGGATGGGGATAGGTGCTGGGGATAGGTGCTTCAACGCGGCACCCTCGCTGGCATGGATCAGCTACAGGCGACAGAACATCCAGAGTACGAAGTACGCGCTCCCGTGAGCGTCGGCGGGAGCTCCCGGGACGCCGCCTTGGAAGCCGACAGACGCCGGCGCGGTAGAGGCCGGAAGAGACGCGTCGCTACGGCGGCTCCAGTGGGATGCGCAGCACCCAGCGCAGCGCGACGGCGCCAGCGAGCTCTCCAGCGGCCTCATCCGGGCGACTCGACGCCGCCGCGACGGCGCGAACTTCGCGTGATGGGCTCTCTGTAAACCCGAGGAGATTGGTGCCAGACGGGGTACCGGGTTGAACTCCTTATACCCCCCACCCCGAGGTGCGCTCGCGCATTCCCGTGGTGCTGGCGCATCACCCGGTGACCGACCCGCGCGGCGGACTGCGCCCGTACATGCGCGGCCTCGCCGACGTGGCGGAGCTTCGCGCGGCGCTCGACCACAGCCGCGACGTGCTCGCGCTGCACGGTCACTGGCACCGCATCGGCCACGAGAAGATCGCCGTCGCGGGCGGCGCGACGCTGCACCGACTGGGCGCGACGAGCGCGTCGCTGCTGGCCGACGACCCCGAGAAGATGGCCTCGTACAACGTGTACAAGATCGATCGCGAAGGTGGCCTGGCGCGCGCCCACGTGCGCCGCTGGAACGCGACGACCGAGCGCTTCGAGGAGGGTGAACTGCCCGACGGCGCGGGACAGCGGGGCTGAGCGGGCCGTCCGCTACGCGAGCGCCGCGTGCAGCGACGCGACGAGGCGCGTGGCGAGCCCCGGCGCCGGAAGCCCCAGCGCCACCCCGAGGCCCGGGTCGTACCCGCGCGCGACGCGGGCTTCGAGCGCGGCGCGGGCGCCCTCGCGGGCCTCGCACACCGCGGCCCGCTCGGCCTCCGAGAGCCGCGGTTCGAGCCACGCGGCGACCCGCCAGGCGAGCGACGCGTGGCGCATCTCGTCGTCGGCGATCGCGCCCATCGTCGCGGCCACGCCCGGCCGCGCGGCGAGCGAGGACTGGGCCAGCGCCTCCATCGCGGCCCAGCTCTCGTGCACGCAGCCCTCGACCGCGTTCTCGCGGGCGATCGCGAAGGCCGTGCGCGCCTGGGGGGCCTCGACCTCGACCGGGGGCACCGCAGCGCCCGCGCGCTCCGCGAGGCGGCCCATCATGCGCGCGTGGCGGCGCTCGTCGTCGGCGCTGCGGCGCGCGGCGTCGACGAGCGACGGCGGGGCGCCGAGGTCGGCGAGTTCGCGCGCGAGCGATTCGAACGCGAACACCGACGCGGCCTCCATGTGGGCGGCGCGCGCGAGCCAGCGGCCCACGGCGTCGGGCGCGGTGGGGGGCGCGTCGCGCAGCCCGTCGGGGCGGCGGCCGGGGACGGGGCAATAGCCGCCGTCGGTGGCCTCCAGGGTGGTCGCGGTCGACGTGCCGTCGGGCGCGACGCGCACGAGCACGCGCGTGATTCGCAGGGGCCCGCCGTTCCCGCCCGAACAACTGCCGGTCGTTCCGAGGATCTCCCACCCGCCGGAGGCGATCGGGCGCGCGGAGCTGGCGCAGGGCACCGCCACGAGGTGGCCATAGACCGCGATGAACGCCGCCTCGGCGGCCGTGTCGATGGGTGCGAACAGGCGGGCGAAGTCCTCGACGCTGCGCAGGGCGCCGACCTCGTTGCCGCGCGTGTACACGAAGATTGTCGACGAGAACGAGGGATCGTTCCCGACCGCCGCGAAGGCCGCCTCACACGCAGCCATTGGGGTCGCCGTCGCGCAGCGCGTGCCCGAGGTGCCGACCGTCATCCACATGGCGTTGGGGTTGAGCCCGCCGTCCCAGTGGTTCGACCGATCGATGGTCCGCATCTCGAGGTAGTCGAACCGGGCGGCGCCCCGGAGCGCGTCGAGCCGGTTCTGCACGTAGTAGCTCCCCTCCTCGGCGGGGCACACATCTTCGAAGGGCAGGCCCGGGCCGATGACGTTCGCGTCGGGCGCGGCGGCGTCGGGCGCGGCGGTCACGAGGGCGGTGCATCCCTCCGCGGCGAAGGCCGCGACGAGGATCGACCGGAACAGCGGCGGAAACGACGCGGACTCTGGGAATCGGGGAAGGCGTCGGAGGCTGACACGCATGGTTGATCTCCTCCTGCAACGCGGCTCACGCTGGCACAACGCGCAGACCGCCGCTGCGCTGCGCCCGCACGAAGCCGGGCAATGAGGCTCGACACTGCACGCGTCGGGCCCGTCCGACCCGCGGGCGCCAGCGAGCTCTCCCGCGGCGCCGTACAGAGATCGACGACGACCCGCGGACCCGCACGGTCGCTCCAACCGCTCAGAACCGGCGCCGCCACGGGCAGCGTCCCGACGCCGCCGAGCGTGCGGGTTCTGCCCACGGGTGGGGGGGATAGGTGCTTCAACGCGGCACCCTCGCTGGCATGGATCAGCTACAGGCGACAGAACATCCCGTGTACGAAGTACGCGCTCCCGCGAGCGTCGGCGGGAGCTCCCGGGACGCCGCCTTGACCGAATCCAACGCCCCATCCACGCCGCTATCCCCGTCGTCCGACGCACCGCGGCCCTGACCGTCCAACATCTCGCTGGCGGTGTCGAGCCGACCCCCCTCCATCAATGCCCACCGCCGCCGATCAAGGCCCGTCGCGCGCTCGCCTCATCCGTGGGACCTCGGTCGAGACGCCCAGGTGCTCCTCGGATGCGCACGATGCCTACACGCTCGGTGATCGCCGCGATCATCTTCATCCGTCCATCGCACGCTGGGCACTTCAGCGCGTCGACGCCCCTCTACTCGCCAGAGCAGCCGCGCCCAGTCGATGCGCGCCGGCTTCGTCGGCGCCTCCCGCTTCTCGCCGACTCCCGCGAGCTCGGCGACTGTCTTCCCGGCTCGCTCGCCGCACTTCCGTACGACCGGGGGGAGCGGAACCACGGCGACTCTCCACGGCGAGTTCGGTGCGAGCACCCCATGGTAACGAACCAACGGAGTCCTGGGAGGAGGCACCAGCGCCGCCAGCCGCGCCATGAACTCCATCGGCGTCATCACCCGGTGGGTCACTGCCCGGCTGCGCGGTGACTTCACCCGGTACGCCACGTTGCCGTCGGGCAGCACGCTCACGCGCCCCGTCGCTACCGCAGGACGCGCCATGTACCGGCACAGCCGCTCCAGCGCATCGCGATCAGCCGCCTCGACGAGCACCCCCGCGTGCAGGTTGAACCCACCCGAGCTCCGCCACCAGCCCACGCGACGACAGCCGCAGCGCCACCGCGGCGTGCTGCTCCTCGTTGTCCTCGCCCGCGCCCTTCTCGTCGATCCGCGCGAAGGTTCCGCGCCCGCCCGCCGCCCGCCGCAGCCCCTCCATCCCGTCCTCGTCGTCGGCGTCCACCGCTTCGCGCTGCCCCCGACGTCGCGCGATGGTCTCCAACCGCTCGATCACCCGCGCGATCACCCCGCGCAGGTCCTCGCGCGTCGGCGCGGGCGTCGCCATGAACTCCGGCGAACTCCCATCCTCACGGCAGGCGAACACCCCGTCGGCCACCAGCACATGAAGATGAGGGTTGAGGTTCAGAGCGGTTCCCACTCGCCTCTGGGATGCGCCCGCTCACGTCCCCAGTCCCCGCCTCACCCTGAGCGAAGCGAAGGGGGCACCCGCCACGCCGTCAATCCCCTACGTCTTGGCCGACGTCCGCGACGATCGGAAGCGCGATCGAGACGTGGGCGGGCGCCCCCCTCGCGTAGCGCACGGTGGGGCGGGGACAATTTGCGTGGTCGGGCCCCAGCTATTCCAGGGAACCCCCAATAACCAGAAAGCCACCAGCCGGTCGTGGCCGCACCCTCCGCAGCGCGCTCGCATGAACCCGCACGCGAGCACCCCGCAGCGCAGGAACGCCTCGAACTCCGCCTCGACGTAGCGAGGCAGCGAGCGTCCGCCCTCCTGGACGCGCTCGACGAACGCGGCGAAGTGATCGCGCACCAGCCCGTGGACCACCCCGTCGCGGACGGGGTCGCGGGCTCCGACGTGGGCATGGACACCGCCATCGGCCATCGCAGGGACCGCGGAGAGAGCGTCGCGCGTGCCATCACGAATCCACTGCGTTTGTAGGCATCTCAGCGCCCTGAGAAGGTGGCGGCGGGTGGCGGCGGGGAGGCGGCGGGGAGGCGGTGCTACGACCGTCGGAGGGGCGGTGGATCATCCCGACGGCCCACCGCGCCTGCTCCGAATTCCGGGAGCGCCAAGCCGGTTGACGGTAGGCGGCGCTGTGGACGACCCTCCGCGCCGCTCTATGCGCCCCAACGCTCGCGGAAACCTGCTGGATCGGACCGCCTCGGAGATCGAGGCGTCCACCTTTGCCAAGACCTACGCGCTCGCCCGGGTGACCGGCGACGACGCCTCGGACCCGCGGCTGCGAGGGATGAAGCGCGTCGCCTGGAAGGCCCAGCTGCTCGGCGACGCCGCGGAGCTCGAAGCGCTCTTCGGGGAGGACGAGCACGCCGAGGTGGTCAACCTCTGGATCGACCGCCGCGCCCTGCAGGACCGCACGCTGGCGGCCGGGGCGATGCAGGCCTACGCGCGCTTCCTCGCCGACGCGGCGGGCTCTCCCACGGCGGACGACCAGCGGTCCCTCGGCAACGCGCTCGCGGTCTCCTACGACCAGACGCGCACCTTCGGGGCGGTGCTGGAGGTGCTGCCGTGGGTCCCGCGCGACGGGGCGGGGGCGGCGACGGAGGTGTTCCTGGGCAAGCGCATGGAGGCGACGGCGACCTTCGCCAAGAAGACCGCGACGCTGGTGGTGCGCAACGAGGAGGGCGGACGGCGGCTGCACGTCGGCGTGGCCACGCAGCGCGCCGTGTTCGACCTGGGGCAGCTGCTCTTCAGCGCCCCGGTGGGCTTCGCCAAGGGCGACCGCTCGGGCGTGGCCGGGTGGAAGACGCAGGAGATCGAGACGACGCCCTTCGGACGGCGCTTCTCGCTGGAGCTCGACCGCTCGGGCAAGCCCGTGGGGCGCATCGCGCGGCGGCACTTCGGCTTCGCTCGCATCGCCCGCACCGCGAAGGTCGAGCTGCTCATCGAGCCGACGCGAGGCATGGTCGGCGTGGTGCTCAAGGTCGACCCGGACTGGATCGAGTCGTCGGAGAACAACTACTTCGCGGCCCTGGAGCTGCTCACGGCCTTCGTCGCGGAGGGCCTCGGCGACGCGCCCGACGCCCGGAGCCGGGTGGAGATCGGCGACCTGTTCTCCTGCGCCCCCGGGGACGACGACCTCTTCAACGCCATCAAGAAGGAGCTGCCCTTCATCCTCAAGGGGAAGAACGGCGCGGCGACGGCGGTGTTCCTCGGAGAGGAGGATCGGGCGGAGGCCTCGCTCGACGAGGGTCAGGTGCTGGTGCGCTTGATGGAGGGCGCCGACGGCTGGCTGGAGTGCGCCTTCCTGCTCACCGAGTACCTGGAGGCCATCGACGCCGTGGAGTGACCTCGGCCGCGGGTTGACGGCGCTCGCCGGTTGCCCCTATCAGCCGACGCCATGCAGAAGCTGTCGCTCACCGGGAAGTACACGCTCGTCACCGGGGCGTCGTCGGGCCTCGGGCTGGAGATGGCCCGCCTCGTCGCCCGCGAACACAAGGGCCACCTGGTGCTGGTCGCCCGCCGCCTCGACCGGCTCGAGGCGCTGGCCGCCGAGCTCCGCGCGGAGCACGGCGTCGAGGTGGTCTGCATCCAGGCGGACATGACCCGCCGCGAGGACGTCACCCGCACCTTTGAGGAGGCCACGCGGGGGAGGATCATCCACGCGGCGATCCTCAACGCGGGCGTCACGTACTTCGGCCGGGGGCTCGACCACGGCTTCGAGGACTTCGACGCCATGCTGGCCACCAACGTCACCAGCGTGGTGTGGCTCACGCAGCGCTTCGCCCGGCACATCCTCACCGACAGCCCCGGCGGCGGGGTGATGATCGTCTCCAGCGTGGCGGGCACCACGGCGACGCCGTACCAGGCGGCGTACTCGGGCACCAAGGCCTTCCTCAACAACTTCGGCATGGCCCTCGGCGAGGAGCTCGTGGGCGAGCCGGTGTCCGTGACGGTCTTCGTCCCCGGCGGCATCGCGACGGAGATGGGCGAGAAGTCCGGCACCGGGCGGAAGTTCAAGAAGGGCGACGTGGGGATGATGGACCCGGACGTGTGCGCCCGCCGCGCGGTCCGAGGGCTGCTGCGCCGGGAGCGCTTCGTCATCCCCGGGGCGCTCAACGTGCTCAACGACCTGCTGCTGCGCTTCACGCCGCGCAGCGTGGCGTCGGCGATGGCCGCGCGCATCTACCGCGACGCCCTGCCGCCGAAGCCCTGAGGGGCGGCATCCCTCCGGCGCGTCAGCCCGGGAGCTCGCGCACCAGCTTCGAGAGCGGACGGAAGTGGAGGTTCTTGGCGTCGCCGAGGAGGTCGAAGACCACCGTCTCGGTGGTGGTCACGGTGACCCCGTGCGAGGCCAGGGCGGCGAGCGCGGTGGCCTTGCAGGCCGGGTCGCGCGAGGCCACCGCGTCGAAGGGGACGTGCGCGTGGAAGCCGCGGCGCACCAGGTCGCGCGCGGTCATGAAGACGCAGACGTGCGCCTCGGCGCCCACCACGATGACCGAGCGGGCGCCCGCGTCCACGAGGCCGTGAGCGACCTCCGTGGGCGCCAGCGCGGAGAACACCGTCTTCGAGAACACCGGCGGCCGCGGGACCATCGCGCCGAGCTGCGCGCTCAGCGAGGGCACCGTGGGGCCGAGCCCGGAGGGGTACTGCTCGGTCACGAAGACCGGGATGGCCATGCGCTGCGCGGCCTCCAGCAGCAGCTCGATGGCGCGCAGCATCCGGGCGGCGTCCGGGGCGTGCATCGCCGGGAGCAGCCGCTCCTGCACGTCCACCACCAGCAGCGCCGTCTGCGAAGGAACCAACGTGATCGCGTCCATGGCTTCGTCATACTACAGCCGCGCTTCGGCCCATCGAGCGCGCAGGGGGAGTAGGCGCTTCGGGGGAGCGGCCCTATGCAGCGGGATGACGGTCCCTTGTTGATGGCCACGCCGGACAGCTTCGACGCCCCCCTGCATCCTCCCGGGACGATCATCGGGCGATACCGGCTCGTACGCTCGCTCGGCGAAGGGGGCATGGGCTCGGTCTACGAGGCCGTGCACGTCGACCTCGGAAAGCGCGTGGCCATGAAGATCCTGCGGCCCGAGGTGGCGAGGGTGGCCGAGTCGCGGGCGAGGTTCCTGAGGGAGGGGCGCACGGCGGCGAGCATCCACCACGCGCACGTCGTGGAGGTCTTCGACGTCGGCCAGGAGGGCGGGTCGCTCTACCTGGTGATGGAGTACCTCGAGGGCGAGAACCTCTACGAGCACCTCCACCGGCAGGGCGTGCTGCCCGTCGCCGCCTGCGTCGACCTGCTGCTGCCGGTGTGCGCCGCGCTCGCCGCCACCCACGAGCAGGACATCGTGCACCGCGACGTGAAGCCCGAGAACGTCTTCCTCGCTCGCACCCGGCACGGCGCGCTCCAGTCGAAGCTGCTCGACTTCGGCATCTCGAAGGTCCCGCTCCCCGGCGGCGGTCGGCTCACGGTGACGTCGACCCTCCTCGGGACGCCCCACTACATGTCCCCCGAGCAGGCCCAGGGCCTCGCCGTCGACGCCCGCAGCGACCAGTACGCCTTCGGGGTGATGCTCTACGAGTGCTCCACGGGAAAGCGCCCCTACGAGGGCGAGGACCTCTACCCCCTCCTGCACGCCATCGTGCGCGGCGACGCGGAGCCGCCGAGGGCCGTGCGCCCCGAGCTCTCCCCCGCCTTCGAGGCCGTGGTGCAGCGGGCGATGGCCCTCGACCCGGGCGACCGCTTCGCCTCGATGCACGCCCTCGGCGCCGCCCTGCTGCCCTTCGCGAGCGCCGCCACCCAGGAGGTCTGGCGCCCGGTCTTCGGCTCCGCCCCCGCCGTCGACTCGCCGACCGCGGAGCGCCGGGCCCGGCTCGAGATGCCCACGCTCGTCGAGACGCCGCCCTCGTCGCGTCGCCGCGTCTTCCTGGCGGGCTGCGCGCTCGGCCTCGTGCTGATCGGCACCGCGCTGGTCGTCGCCGTCCGCCGCCCGTCGCCGCGCCCGGCCCGCCCCGTCGCGGCGCTGGTCGCCACGCCCGTCGCGGCGCCCTCGCCCGACGCGCCCGCTCCGGCCGCGAGCCCCGTCGTCGAGGGGGGCCCGCCGGGGACCCCAACGCGGGGGCGCCACGTGGCGCCCCCCCCGGAGCCCGCGCGCGCCGCCCCC
>CBIHPK010000061.1:0-39766 GCA_966211675.1 uncultured Myxococcaceae bacterium | reverse complement strand
GGCGGCGCCGGAGGCGACGGCGGCAACGGCGGAGCGGGCGGCAACCCGGGCAGCGGCGGCGGGGCGACGGGCAACGCCGGGAGCGGCGGCGCCGGGGCCGGCGGCGGCGGCGGCGGCGACGGGGGCAGCGGATCGGGCGGTCCGGGCGGCCCGTCGGTGTGCGTGTACTACCTGGGCGCAGCGCCCATGATCACCGGGCTCACCTGCATGCGCGGCGGCGGCGGAGCGGGAGGCACCGGCGGCCGCAGCGGTACGCTCGGCGACGCGCCCAACGGGGCGACGGGGCTCTCGGAGGACGTCCGCGCGGGGATGTGATCGGGGAGGGGGGGGAGGGCCCCGAAGGGGACGGCGAGGGGAGCGCCGTCCTCGGGGGGGGCGGGCGGTCAGCGCTTCGTGCGCGCCTTGAGGAGGTCGCCGAGGGTCGCGCCGGTCTTGCCGGGCCCTTTGGTGCTGCGCTGGTAGCCGTCGTAGGCCGCGCGCTCCTCGTCGACGCCGATGGCGCGGATGGAGAGCCGGAGGCGCCCTTCGCCGGTCTCGAGCACCTTCGCGGTGACGGTGCTGCCCTCGGGGAAGAGCTTGCGAAGGTCGGCTCCGCGGGGGACGCCGAGCTCGGACATGGGGATGAGCCCGCGACCGGCGCGGCCGCGCGACCCTTCGACCTGCACGAAGACCCCGAAGGTCTCGTGGCGGTCGACGGTGGCCTTCACGATGGTTCCGACCGGGAGGGACATCGCCTGCGCGGCGGTGCCGGCGGCGGCGCCGTCGGGGGCGAGCGCGAGGGAGATCTTCTTGGCGGCGCGGTCGACGGAGCGCACGACCACCAGCAGCGCCTGACCCTCGGCGAGCACCTTGGAGGGATGGTCGACGCGGCCCGGGAGCTCCGAGACGTGGAGCAGCCCCTCGATGCCGTTGCCGAGGCGCACGAAGGCGCCGAAGTCCGCGAGGCGGGTCACCGCGCCGGCGACGACGCGGCCGACCGGGGCGACCACCTCGATGGCCTCCCAGGGGTCGCCGGAGAGGGCCTTGAGCGACAGGGTGATCTTGGTGTCGCGGCCGCTGCCGCGGATCTCCTTGACCTGCACCTCCATCGCGTCGCCGACGTTGACGATGTCGGCGGGGCGGACGTGGCTGTCGTGTGAGAGCTCGCTCGACGGCACGAGCCCTTCGACGCCGCCGAGGTCGACGAAGGCGCCGAACTCCCGCACGCCGGTGACGGTGCCCTTCACGATGGCGCCCGGGGCGAGCGTGGTCATGAGCCGGTCCATCGCCTCGCGCGACTCGACCTCGAGGTGGGCGCGGCGCGACAGCACGACGCTGCGGCCGCCCTCGCGGACCTCGGTGACCTTGAACTGCAGGGTCTTGCCGATGAAGGTCGACGGGTCCTGCACGAAGCGGTTGTCGAGCTGCGACGTCGGGCAGAAGGCCTTCACGCCGTGCAGCTCCACCTCGGCGCCGCCCTTGTTGATGGAGACGACCTTGCCCTCGACGGAGATGCCCTGCTCGCGGGCGAGCTCCAGCGTGGCCACGTCGCCGCCCTTGCCGAGCGTGCGGCCGAGGCGCACGGAGCCGGACTTGCCGTCCATCTCCAGCACGTGGGCGACGAGCTTGTCGCCGACCTTCATCGTGGGCTGGCCGTCCGGGCCGAGGATCTCCGCGCGATCCATGTACGCCTGGCGCTTCTGGTCGAGGTCGACGAAGACCGCGTCGCGGGTGATCTGCACGATGATGGCTTCGACGCGGGCCCCCACCTTCACGGCGGGACCGCTGCGCTTCTGGACGCCTCCGGACTGTTCGAAGAGGGCGGCGAAGTCGTCGGTGGGCTTTGAGGGGTCGCTCATGGGAGCGCCGCTCTTATCACACTCCGGCGATCCCGGAAGTCGGCCTGGCGAGCCATTGCGCTGTCGGCTCGAAGACCCGCGCCTCGGCCTCCCTCGAAAGGAAGAGGTCGGCGTGGGCGTGGGGCAGCTCCGCGTCGCCCACCTCCAGAAGCGCCTTCACCTGGGCCCCGGAGTGGACGTAGGGCGAGCGGGCGGTCTCCACGGGAACGATGCCGTCCTGGAGGGCGACCACGCACAGCAGCGGGTTGGCGAGGGACTTCACCGCGGTGGTGATGTTGGTGCCCTGGAGCGTGAGGTCGCGGTCGAGGATCCACTGTGCGATCTCGCCGTTGATCTGGGGGATCGGGTCTTCGACCGTGGCGATCATCTCGCGCCAGCGGCTCATGTCCGAGCTCCTGGGGTTGAGGTAGATCGACATCAGCGGGGTCTTCATCAGCAGCGGCAGCGCGAGCCCGGCCAGCGCTCGGGTGCCGCGGAAGGGCAGCGCGGCGGCGAGGCGCGGCGAGCGAAACGCCACGGACACCAGCGGATGCACCTGCGCCCAGCGGAGCGGTCCGCCGAATGCGACGAGCGACCCGAGGCGCTCGCGGTCGCCGAGCACCGCGTGGGCGAGCATGATCGAGGTGCCCAGCGAGCAGCCGACGAGGTCGACCTGCGAGGCCTTGGTGTGGGTGCGATCGAGCACGTGGGCCACCGCGGCGGTGGTGTCGATGGTGGCGAGCTCGTCGAGGCCCCAGCCGGTGAGGGCGCCGCCGGTCGAGCGGGAGCGGCCCTGCGCGCGGAAGTCGACGCTCCAGACCTCGAAGCCGCGCCAGGCGAGGTGGTGCTCCAGCGAGCGACCGCTGGGATGGAAGCCGAAGATGAAGGAGTTCATCCCGTAGCCCGGGACGATGAGCACCGGGCGAGCGGGGCGCTCCTCCCCGATGAGCCGGGGGCGGCGGGCGACGGTCTTTCGCATCGAGAGCGTCCAGCCGTCGCGGTTGGGCGTCGTCTCGTGGGTGATCTCCAGGGCGTCGTCGGCGGTCAGGCGGGGGGACATGGACGGGACCCTACTTGTGCACGTAGGCCGCGGCCACCTCGCCGAGCTCCTTGGAGCGGCGCGTGGCGGTCTCGACCGCGGTGATGAGCGTGGTGCGCAGGCCGCCGGCCTCGAGCGTGTGAAGCCCGGCGATGGCGGTGCCGCCGGGGGAGGTCACCTGGTCCTTGAGCTTGCCGGGGTGCTCGCCGGTCTGCAGCAGCAGCTGCGCGGAGCCCATCACCGTCTGCGCCGCGAGCTCGAGGGCGATGTCGCGCGAGAGGCCCACCTTCACGCCCGCGTCCGCGAGCGCGTCGATGATGAGGAAGATGTACGCGGGCCCGCTGCCCGAGAGCCCGGTGACGGCGTCGAGGTGCACCTCGTCGACGACCACGGTGCGCCCCACGCGGTCGAAGATCTCCTTGGCGACCGCCATGTCATGCTCCGTCGCGCCCGCGCCCGCGGCGATGGCCGTCGCGCTCTGCCGCACGATCGCCCCGGTGTTGGGCATCGCCCGCACCACGCGCTGTCCGGGGGCGAGCTGCGCCTCGATGGCGGCGGTGCCGATGCCCGCGGCGACGCTGATGACCAGGGCCTCGCGGGGGATGTCCCGGCCCACCTGGTCGAGCACCGGGCGGAGCACCTGGGGCTTCACGCAGAGCATCACCACGTCGGCGCCGGCGACGCAGTGGGCGTTGTCGTGCGCGGCGGTGATGCCGAGGCGCTCGGCGGTGCGCTCGATGCGGTCCTTGCGGCGGCCCGAGGCGGTGATGTGCGCGGCGGGGACGGCGCCGGAGGCGATGAGGCCGCGGATGAGCGCCTCGGCCATGTTGCCCGCGCCGACGAATGCGAAGCGACGATCAGTGAGCATCGCGCGCAGTGGAACCCCAACGCGCGCGACCGGTCAACGCGCCTTCGTCGCCCGCTTCTTTCGCAGCTGCATGATGGCGTCGAAGAGCTGCAGGTACGCGGGCGTGGGGCTGTGCTCGTCCTTGGGCTGGTAGCGATCGATGACGTAGGGGACGTACATGCTCCGCCGCAGGCCCTTCCAGCCGGCGTAGGGCGAGCCCTCCACGCGGTGCCACATCCGGCCGTCGTGCACCGTGAGGTCGCCCGGCCAGGTCTCCACCGGTACCTCCCTCGCGTCGCTGCGGTTGGAGACGAAATGGATCTTCCGCAGCAGCGTCGAGGCCACGCCCTGGGTGTGCGTCCCGGGCAGCAGCCGCAGGCCGCCCTCGTGCGTGCGGATGCGGTCGAAGTGCAGCCCGATGTTGAGCATGGGGCCGGGCATGCGGCGGTTGTAGAACACGTCGCGGAGCGCGTCGGTGTGCCACGCGAGGTCGGGCCGCAGGCTGCCCTCGGCGCGCACGTAGCGGTTGAACACCACCCCGTCCTTCTCGCGCTCGCCGATGCGGGCCTCGTCGCCGATGAGCCGGCGCACGGGCTCGAAGCGCGCGTCGTGGACGAAGCGGGAGAGGTAGGGCGAGAGCACGCTGGTGAAGCCCATGCGGAAGAGGTAGTCGCGCCCGTCCGGGTCGAGGCCGAACCACACCGGCACGCCGTTGATCTTGCGGCGGCCGTCCGCGAGGAGCTCGGCCTCGACGCGGTCGACCTCGGCCAGGATGGCGTCGATCTCCTCGCGCGACGCGACGCGGTCGAAGACGAGGTAGCCGTGCCGGTCGAGGAAGGCCTGCTGCACCGGGGTGATCTCCGCGCGCAGGCGGAACCTCGTGGTGAGCGGCAGCCGCGCCACCACGCCGGCGGCCTCCTTCGGGGAGAGCGAGAGCAGGGCGTCTTCATCGAGCGGGTCGCCTGGCGTGTCCGTCGCGTCCCAGCGCGGCGGGTGGCGGGGAGCGGGGCGGACCTCGGTGGGAGCGGAGTCGTGGGGCGGGCTCATGGCGTCGGGCGCCGAGTCTATCCGTGGACGACGGAGGGACAAGCGCGCGGCGGCCGTGACTTCCGATCCGCGCTGCCCGGCCTCGCCCGCGCGCTCTCTCGGCGACGCTCCCGCGTAGACGGACGAGGCCAAATCCGGCACCGTCGAAGGCCATGGAGCCGCCCGTCGACGACGAGCTGAGCGCTGCCGAGGAGGCCGATCGCGCGGCGGAGCAGGCCGCGGCCCGCAGCCTCGCGGCCACGGTCTCCAAGGCCCACGGGGTGCGCGCCTTTCCGCAGTCGGCGCAGCGGCTCCTCTCGCTGGTGGGCGCGCCCAACTTCCAGGTCGACGAGGTCACCGCGGCGATCGAGTCGGACGGCTCCCTGGCCGCTCGAGTGCTGCGGGTCATCAACTCGCCCGCCTTCGGGGTGCGCGTGCGCATCCGGCACATCCGCGTGGCGGTGACCCTGCTCGGGCCGAAGCACCTCACGGAGATCGCCACGGCTGCGGCCGTGCTCGACTGGTTCGCCGACGACTCGCCCGCGGTGCCCGAGATCTTCCGTCACTCCTCGTCGACCGCGGCCATCGCGCGGCACCTCGCGACGCGCGTGGGCCTCTCGCCGGAGGAGATGTACACGTGCGGGCTGCTGCACGACTTCGGCAAGCTGATCATGCTCCAGTCGGACGACGACTCGTACGCCGAGCTGGTCGCCTCGACGATGCATCGGCCCGACGAGATCCACGTCGAGGAGCGCGCGCGCTACGGCTACGACCACGCCGTGCTCGGCGCGCACATGTTCAGCGAGTGGAAGATCCCGGAGCCGCTGCCCAGCGTCATCGCGCTGCACCACCGGCCGGAGCGGGCCTTCCGCGACGGCGGCCAGATCGGTCGCATGGTCGCGGTGCTGCGCTGGTCCGAGCGGCTGGTGCACGAGTTCGACGAGGGGCGCTCCATCGACGAGGCGTGGCTCGACGCGATGGCCTTCGACCCGGCGGCGCGCCACCTCGATCTTGCGCGCGGGGACTTCCCCGGACTCTGCCGCCACCTCCAGAAGGTCTATCGGGACAACCAGAAGGTCTCGCTGCTCGACGAGCCGCCCGAGGAGCCCGAGGCCGCACCGGGCGAGCCCGCCTCGCCCGAGCCATCGCCCGAGCCCGCCACGCCGTTGGCGACGGCTCCTGCGCCGGTCGTCCGGTCGAGGGTGGCGCTCGTCGCGGTGGCGCTGCTCTTCGTGGTGGCGGCGCTCTTCGCGGTGGGTGCCCTCTCGCCCCGGGGCTGACGGCGGCCTCGCGGGAGGTGTCCCTTCAGGTCTGTCGCTTGCCCGCGCGCATCGGGCTCGGGAAGGGCTCGCGGTCGGCGCCGGGGATGTTCGATGCGTCGGTGTTGCGAGCGAACTCCGTCGAGCCGGAGGTCACCACGAAGGGTCCGCCGGACTCCTCGGGCACCTCCTGATCGAGCGCGTCGGGCGTCACCTCCTCGGCCGACGTCGCAGCCGAAAGGAACTGCTCCGCCAGGTTCTCCGCGAGGTCGTCCTTGGTGTGCGCGGGGCCGCTGCCGGGGTCACGGATGAAGGCGTCGCCGCCATCCATTCGCGCTCCGATGTGCAGGGGCGCCGTCTTCGACTTGGTCTTCGTGGACTTCATGGATCTCACCTCTCTGGTGATCTGTGCACTCCGCAAGCCATCTCGAATCCTACGCCCCCGCTGGGAGATCGCACGCGTCGCGCGTGTCCCTTGCGATGCTCCTGTTCGCCTCACCGTGGGGCGTCGATGGTGCGGGGCCAAGGGGGGGGAGTCGCGTTCTCGTCATCCCATGGGCCTCGCGGGCGTGGTACCCGATGGGGTGTGTCGCGGCCCGTCGTCCTCGCGCTGAGTCTGCTCGCCCTCCTCTCCGCCTGCGGGGACAGCGCGCCCGCTCGCCCCTTCGTCGCCTCCTCGGACGCCGGAGCGCTCGACGCGTCGGCTCGGGACGTCGCTCCCGTCGACCTCGGCGCCCCGGAGGTCTCGGTCTATCCCGACATCCCGGTGGTGCCGAGGGACGTCCCCACGGACCTCTCCCTCGGGGCCGACGCGGCCTGCTCCCGCAGCAGCGTCGCCGCGCAGGTCGAGCGCCTCCCGGTGGACATCATCTGGATGGTCGACAACTCCATCAGCATGGCTCCCGCGATCGACGAGGTCATCCGCGGGCTCAACACCTTCGCGGGCCTCGTGGGCTCTCGCGGCCTCGACTACCGCGTGGTCATGCTCTCGCTCCGCAACGTCCAGCGGAACGTCACCGTCCCCGACGGCCGTCGCTACGCGGTGTGCATTCCGCCGCCGCTCGCGGGCGACGCGCGCTGCGGCAATGGCCCGCGCTTCTTCCACTCCTCGGTGGACATCCGCAGCACCCAGCCGCTGGAGCAGTTCCTCGGGACGCTCGGGCAGACCATGGGCTACACGGCGTCCGACCCTCGCGGCGGCGAAGGCTGGCGGGACTTCCTGCGCCCCTCCGCCAGCAAGACCATCGTGGTCGTCACGGATGACCAGTCGCGCCTCACGGCCGACCAGTTCGAGACCTTCCGCGGAGGGACCAACCCCAACTCGCGCACCTTCGACCTCCCGCCGGGCATCCTCGACCCGTCCTGGGAGGGGCTCTTCACCGGCTACACCTTCAGTGGCATCTACGGCTGGGGCGACGAGCGCGACCCGGCGGTGCGCTGCATGTACCCCGGCGGCACCTCCGCGCCCGCCTCGGGGGCGGTCTACACCACCCTAGTCACCCGCCGCGGCGGGGTGCGAGCCCGGCTCTGCGACGGGGCCGCAGCGTGGGGGCCGTTCTTCGACCGCATCGCCACCGCCGTAGAGCGCAACAGCCGCATCGCGTGCGACCTCGCGATACCCGCGCCGCCGGGCGGCTCGGTGCTCGACCCTCGGCTGGTCAACGTCGTCGTGCGAGGCACCGGCGAGACCCTCATCGGCAAGGTCGCCAACGCCGCGGCGTGCCGCAGCACCGGCGGCTGGTACTACGACAACGAGGCCCGCCCGACGCGGGTCAACCTCTGCCCCGCCTCGTGCGAGCGCGCCAACACAGAACTCCGCGCCGGCAGCGCCGCCATCGAGGTGCAGTTCGGCTGCATCACCATCCCGGGCTGAGCCGTCGCCTCAGCGACCGGCGTCGGGGCAGACCCAGCCGCCCGCCGTGCAGGTGCACGCGCCGGGTGGACGCCCGATGCAGGCGCACAGGGTGACGGGGATCGTCCCCGAAGGGCAGCGCCAGGAGCCGTCGACGCAGTCGGGCCCGGTCAGCGCGTCGCCGCAGGATCCGCCCGCGGTGCCGGAGGCGCAGGCCGCGGGGCGTCCGATGCACTCCGCGACGGGGGCGTCCTGGGACGAGGGCACATCGGTCGAGGGCACGTCCGTCGAGGGAGCGTCCGTCGAGGGCGCGTCCGTCGGGGGCACGTCCGTCGAGGGAACGTCGCGAGCGACATCCATCGAGGGCACGTCGGCCGAGGGCGCGTCGGCCGAGGGCACGTCGGGGTGATCGACGTGGACCACGTCCGCGGAGGCGTCGGGGACGTCCGCGGTGTTGACGCCGGGCTCCGGGTCGGAGCAGGCGGAGACGAGGGCGATCAGGGGAAGGGAGCGAAGAAGGAGGGAGGAGCGCATCGGGCCATCCGAGCGCAGGCGCGCCGAGGCCGTCAAGCGCGACGAGGGCTCAGCGGGCGTAGACCGCCATCACCTCGGCGAGGCCGACGGTGGCGTAGGTGTTCCAGTTGGTGAAGGTGGTGCCTCGCGCGTACATGAGCGCGACCGGCGCGACGCGCGTCGACCAGTCGCAGGTGCGCTCGCTGGTGCCGTTGACCACGAGCCAGCCGGAGTCCGCCGGGCAGCCGCCGTAGGTGCGGTTGATGAACCAGTGACGGCCGTAGTTTCCCGCACCCTGGATCTGGAAGAAGTTCTGCCCCTGCGCCGCGATGTCGCTCCAGGTCGAGGCCTGCAGCGTCGCCAGCCGGAACCAGTTGCTGCGGTCGCTGCCCGCCGCGTTGAAGCGCAGGAACGCCACCTCCGCGCCGCCCTCGTAGAGCGCGACGCGCGCCTGCGTGACCGGGAAGCTCGGGGTGTTCCACTGGCCGAGCAGGCGGCTGGCGTAGTGCGCGGTGGCGATGGTGGGGGTGAGCAGCGCGTCGTTGGTGTCGTTGGTCGGGCCGCCCAGCCAGAGCGCCGAGGGCTCTCCGTCGATGCCCGACGAGAGCTTGTAGACCATGGTCCAGCCGCCGCCGTCGGTGCTCATGTCGCAGTAGACCCGGAAGGGAGCGCCGGCGCCGGTGCCGTCCGGGTCGATGGTGTACGCGCCGCTCGCGATGCCTGGAAAGACCCGCAGGATGGCCGCGCAGCTCGCCTGAGGCGTGCACGCCGAGCCCGCGCAGCTCAGCCCCGCGGCGCACGCCATCCCGCAGCCGCCGCAGTGGGCGTTGGTGGTCCGGGTGTCGGTCTCGCAGCCGTTGATCGCGTTGCCGTCGCAGTTGCCGAAGGGCGCGAGGCACGTCGCCACGGCGCAGCTCGAGGCCACGCACGCCGCCGTCGCCGCGTTGGGCAGGCTGCACGCGCGGCCGCAGCCGCCGCAGTGCGAGGCGCTGGTGCGGGTGTCCGTCTCGCAGCCGTTGGCCGCGTTGCCGTCGCAGTCGGCGAAGCCCGCCGTGCAGAGGAGCGCGCAGGCCCCGACCGCGCAGGCGGGCACCGCGTTGGGGGCGCTCGGGCAGGCGTGGCCGCAGGTTCCGCAGTGCGAGACGGTGACCCGGGTGTCCGTCTCGCAGCCGTTGGTGGCGTTGCCGTCGCAGTCGCCGAAGCCCTCGGAGCAGACGCCCACCTGGCACCGCCCCGCGGCGCAGACCGCCGTCGCGTTGGGCGGATCGCAGCGCGTACCGCAGGCCCCGCAGGCCGCCGTGCTGCTGGTGGTGTCGGCCTCGCATCCGTTGGCGGCGTTGCCGTCGCAGTCGGCGAAGCCCGCCTCGCAGGCGTAGGCGCAGGTCGCCGCGGAGCACGAGGCGACCGCGTGGGGGCGAGGCCCGCAGGGCGTCGCGCAGCCGCCGCAGTGGAGCACGTCGCGGGAGGTGTCGACCTCGCAGCCGTTGGCCGCCGCGCCGTCGCAGTCGGCCGCCGGGGCGGTGCAGACGCCGACCGCGCAGGTGCCGTTCGCGCAGCGAGAGGTGCCGCCCGCGATGGTGCACCGGGTGTCGCAGGCGCCGCAGTGGGCGATGTTGGACTGCGGGTCGACGCAGGCGCCGCCGCAGCACTGCTGCGACGCGGGGCACGGGCGGCCGGTGTTGCAGCCGGCGACGCAGAGGTTGCCGACGCAGAGCGTTCCGGCCGGGCAGTGGGCGTCGGTGACGCAGTCGACGCAGGCGTGCGAGGCGGTGTCGCAGCGGCGAGGACCGAGGCCCCCGTCGGCGCCCGCGGAGCAGGCGAGGTCGTCGCGGCACCCCGCGGCGCAGGTGTTGGTGGCGGCGACGCAGTACTGCCCCGCGGGGCAGCGGTCGCTCGAGGCGGTGCAGGGCACGCAGCGCCCGGAGGCGGTGTCGCAGGCGGGCCCGGCGGCGTTGCCCACGCAGTCGCCGTCGGCGGCGCAGCGCGCGGGACCGGTGTCCGCCGGGACGTCGATCGCGGGCGAGGCGTCGATCGCGGGCGGTGCGTCGACCGCGTCCATGGGCGAAGGGGTGTCGAGCACCGGGGCGTCGTCCTCGGGGAAGCCGAGGTCGCTCGCGGCGACGTCCTCGCCCGCGTCGATCGTCGCGGGGACGTCCGCGGGAGCGTTGTCACTGCACGCGGCGAGGGCCGCGATCACCATGGGAAGCAGGGCCAGGCGGCTGCGCATGGCGGCGATGGTTTCACGATCCAAAGGGCTTCGCGAGCGGCGCGTCTGCCGCTGTCGCGGGGGGCGGAGCGCTGACCCGCCGGTCGGCTTTGGGTCGCGCGGGGGGTGAGACTGTGCTTGATAGCGCGCCATGATCGGTACCTCGAACATCGGCAAGTCCTGGGGCGACCGCGTCCTCTTCGAGGGCGTCACGCTCAAGCTCAACTCGGGGTCGCGCTACGGCCTCGTCGGTGCCAACGGCTCGGGCAAGACGACGTTCATGAAGATCCTGGCGGGGGACGAGCCCGCCACGGAGGGGATGGTCACCACGCCCCGCACGGCCCGCGTGGGCGTGCTCCGGCAGGACCGCTTCATGAACGACAGCGACCGCATCATCGACGTCGCCATGATGGGCGACGAGGTGGTGTGGGGCGCCCTCTCCGAGCAGCGAAGGCTCACCGAGTCGGGCGGCGACCTCGGGCGCATCGCCGACCTCGAGGACGTCATCCGGGCGCACGACGGCTACACGCTGGAGGCGCGGGCGAGCTTCATCCTGGAGGGCCTCGGCATCCCGGTGCCGCTGCACAAGCAGGAGCTGGCGACGCTCTCCGGCGGCTTCAAGCTGCGGGTGCTGCTCGCGCAGGTGCTGCTCGGAGGGCCTGACGCGCTGCTGCTCGACGAGCCCACCAACCACCTGGACATCCTGTCGATCCGCTGGCTGGAGAAGTTCCTCGCGGCCTACAAGGGGTGCGCGCTGGTGATCTCGCACGACCAGCGCTTCCTCGACAACGTCGCGACGCACATCCTCGACGTCGACTACGGGACCATCACCATCTACACGGGAAACTACTCTGCCTTCGAGGTGGAGAAGCGGCTGGTGCGCGAGCGCATGGAGGCGCAGAAGGAGCGCCAGGAGAAGATCATCGCGGAGAAGCGCGCCTTCGTGGACCGCTTCGGCGCCAAGGCCACCAAGGCCAAGCAGGCCCAGAGCCGCTTGAAGCAGATCGAGAAGATCGAGGTCGTCGAGATCGCGGAGAGCTCGCGGCAGGCGCCGGTGTTCCGCTTCGTCCCGCTGCGGCCGAGCGGCAAGGACGTGCTCACGGTGGTGGGGCTCACCAAGGCCTACGGCGAGAAGCAGGTGCTGAAGAACGTCTCCGTCGCCGTGCGCCGCGGAGAGCGCCTCGCCATCATCGGCCCCAACGGTCTCGGCAAGTCCACGCTGCTCAAGATCGCGATGGGGCGCCTCGACCCCGACGTGGGCCGCGCGGAGTGGGGCCACGAGGTGCGCCCCGGCTACTTCGCCCAGGACCACCGCGACCTGCTCGACGACGAGAACACCACGCCGTTGAAGTTCATCGAGGCGGCCTGCCCGACGGAGTCGCAGACCTACGTGCGGGGTCAGCTCGGTCGCATGCTCTTCTCCGGCGACGACGCGCAGAAGAAGGTCTCCACGCTCTCCGGCGGCGAGGCCGCGCGGCTCATCTTCTGTCGGCTGATGGTCGAGCGCCCCAACGTGCTGGTGCTCGACGAGCCCACCAACCACCTCGACCTGGAGAGCATCGCGGCGCTCGTGGAGGGCCTGCGCTCCTTCGAGGGGACGGTGATCTTCGTCTCGCACGACCGGTGGTTCGTGTCGGCGCTCGCGACGCGCATCCTGGAGGTCACGCCGGACGGGATGCGCGATTTCCCCGGGACCTACCCCGAGTATCTCGCCCGCTGCGGCGACGACCACCTCGACGCCGACACGGTGGTGCTCAAGGCGAAGAAGGTGTCGAAGGAATCGGTCGGTGCGAGTGCCCCGGTGGTCACGGCCCTCTCCTGGGAGGAGAAGAAGAAGCGCCGCAACCGGGTGAAGGACCTGCCGCAGCGGCGCGACAAGGCCCTCGCGGGCATCGAGGCGGCGGAGGCGCGGCGCAAGGCGATCGCGGACCTCTACGCGGCCGACGGGTTCTACATGCGGGCCACGAGGGAGGAGCTCGCGAAGCTCCAGGCGGAGGACGAGTCGCTCTCGAAGAGCATCGAGGCGCTGATGGCCGAGTGGGAGCAGATCGAGCGCGAGCTCGCGGCCTTCGCCGAGCAGGACCGGGCGGAAGACGCCGCCGCGGGGCGCGGATGACGGTGCGGCGAGGTCCCGTCGTCGCGGCCATCGTGCTGTCGATGTTCATGTCCGCGATGGAGGCCACGGTGGTGGCCACCGCGATGCCCACGGTGGTCGCGGACCTCCACGGCATCGAGCTCTACGGCTGGGTGACGGCCATCTACATGCTGGCCAGCACGGTCACGATCCCGCTCTGGGGCAAGCTCGCCGACCTGCGCGGCCGCCGCCCGGTGATGCTCGCGGGCATGGCCCTCTTCCTCCTCGGCTCGGTGCTCTCCGGGGCCGCCGGGGGGATGGTCGCGCTCATCGCCTTCCGTGGCATCCAGGGCGCCGGGGCGGGCGCGCTACAGCCCGTCGCGCTCACCATCATCGGCGACCTCTTCACCATCGAGGAGCGCGGCCGGATGCAGGGCATCTTCGGCGCCGTGTGGGGCCTCGCGGCCATCTCCGGCCCGCTGCTGGGCGGTCTCATCGTGCACACCCTCGGGTGGCGCTGGGTGTTCTTCGTCAACGTCCCCTTCGGCCTGCTCTCCGCGGTGCTGCTCGTGGCCTTCTACCGCGACCCGGAGCGCTCCTCCGCGCCCGGCCGGCTCGACGTCGCGGGCGCGGTGCTCCTCACGCTCACCGTGCTCGCGCTCCTCGCGGGCGTCGGCGGCCGCTCTCCCGCGATCGCGCTGCCGGTCGCGCTGGTCGGGCTCGGGGCCTTCCTCGCCGTGGAGCGCCGCGCCGCCGAGCCGATGATCCCGCTCACGCTCTTCCGCGACCCGGTGATCGCGACGGCCAGCGTCGCCGGGGCGCTCATGGGCAGCGTGATGATGGCCTCGCTCACCTACCTCCCGCTGCACGTCCAGGCGGTGCTGCGAGGCACGCCCACGGAGGCCGGCACCGCGGTCGCGCCGATGCTCATCGGCTGGCCCGTGGCGAGCGCCGTCGCGGGCCGTCTGCTGGCGCGCACCAGCTACCGGGCGCTGGTCCGTACGGGGCTCGTCGCGCTGGGCCTGTCGACCTTCGCGCTCTGGCGCCTGCTCGCCGCGGGGGCCGGGACCTCCTCGATGCGCGCGGTGATGCTGGTCTTCGGCGCGGGCATGGGCCTCGCCAACACCGCCCTCATCGTGGTGGTGCAGGAGCGCGCGGGCTTCGCCATGCGAGGCGTGGCGACCGCGAGCACGATGTTCTTCCGGACCATCGGCGGAGCGGTGGCGGTGGGAGCGCTCGGGGCGCTGCTCGGACGGCAGGTGGCGGGCGACGTGCCCGAGTCGCTGCTGCGGGAGATGCTCGGCCCCGAGCACGGGGCGGGCGTCGATCCGGTGGTGCTCCACGCGGCGGGCGTCCACCTCGCCGGGGCGATGGTCACGGTGTTCGGGGTGATCGCGGTGCTGGGCGGCCTCGCGGCGCTCACGGGACCCTTCTTCCCGGCGGTGACGAGGCACTCGACGACGGCGAGCGAGCCGATCGCCGCGGAGTAGGCCTCCGGCGCTACGACGAGGCGGCGGTCAGAGCCGGCCGAGGGTGCAGGTGAAGGCGCCGTTGGTGTTGTACGACCGGACGTAGACCGAGATCTGGCCCGCGCTCGGGCACGTGTAGCGGACGAGGGGGCAGGTGCCGCAGGCGTCGTCCTCGGGGGAGGTCGTGGTGCCCGCGAGCGGCGCGAGGCGGCCGGGGTTGGAGCAGGCGTTGGACCCGGCGCAGGCGCGGATCATCGGGTCGCCGCTGCACGAGCCGAGGCGCGTCGTGCAGGTCGCCGCGTCGGCCGCGGTGGTGCCCGTGCACCCGATGGTGACGGTGGTGCCCGGGGTGCAGGTGTAGCTGTTGCCGAAGCGCCAGCCGCACTCGGCGGTGAGACCCGACGGGGAGGTGGTGCAGGTCGCGGTGATGTTGGGGGGAGTGCCCGTGTCGGGGGTGCCGGTGTCGCGCACGCCGGAGTCGACGGTGCACGAGGTGGCGTTGCGCACCCAGCCGCCGAAGATGCTGCACGTCGAGGTGACGCTGGGGCCGCTGCTGGTGCCCGGCTGGCAGGCGCCGTCGAAGGTGCACCAGCCGCACGCGGGGTTGCTGGTGCAGGCGCCGCACGACCCGATGGACCCGCAGTCGGCCGGGCACGCGCCGCAGTCGCTGGCGCAGGTGGAGCAGGTCTCGGCGCCGTTGCAGGTGCCGTCGCCGCAGACCGGAGCGCAGGCCCCGCAGTCGCGAGAGCAGGTGGAGCAGGTCTCGGCGCCGCTGCACGCGCCGTCGCCGCAGACCGGAGCGCAGGTGCCGCAGTCGGTGGGGCAGGTGGTGCAGTTCTCGGAGCCGTTGCAGGTGTGATCGCCGCAGGTGGGCGCGCAGGCGCCGCAGTCCGACGAGCAGGTCATGCAGTTCTCGGCGCCGTTGCAGCGCGCGTCGCCGCACACCGGGGGAGTGCCCACGTCCACGGGCTGCCCCAGGTCCGTCGGGGGGAAGCCGTTGTCGGTCGGGGGGAAGCCGTTGTCGACGGGGGGCTGGACGGTGTCCGTCGGAGGGAGCCCGTCGTCCGTGGGCGGGGTCGTCTGGTCCAGCGGGGAGACCGTGTCGCCGGGGACGCCGAGGTCGCCTGGCGAGGTGGCGTCGCCTTCGGTGCCCGAGTCGAAGGGGGTGATGTTGCCTCCGCCGCCGCCGCGAGCGCTGCAACCCAGAGAGAGTGAGATTAGGACGCCTGCCGTCAGCCAGCGGGAACTCGGATGCATGGGGCTTCTTCCCTCGAACGGTTGAACACCTCGGGTGGGGCTCGAAGGCCCCGACGCGAGCAGCGATGGTCGTAACCGACCCCTCTCCAATGTCAAAGCTCCCCGCGCTCGGGGAGTGTCGTAGTCAGTCCATCGCGCACGGACTTGAATGCCGTGGGAGACGGACCCACAGGGCGGTCAGCGCCAGCGGAGCACGCCGAGCACGTTGGAGAAGTCGTCGGTCCACGCTCGTCCGCGCGCGGTGGCGTCGACGCGGCGCCACCGGGCGTCGGAGGCGAGCGCTCCCAGGTGCGAGGGATCACGCGCCAGCACCAGCCAGGTGGTCGGGACCGGTCCGTCGGGGCTCGGCGCGGTGCCTCGGCCGAGGAGGGCCGTGAGGTGCGCGTCGCGGGCGAGCGCGGCCACCACGCCGTCGAGCGCGACGTGGCGGTTGGTGACATGGAACGCGATCACCCCGCGCTCGTCGGTGCGGGCGAGATAGAGCGAGAGCGCCTCTCGCGTGACCAGGTGCGTGGGGATCGCGTCGGAGCTGAACGCGTCGAGCACCAGCAGCCCGTGCCTCGCGCCCCGGTCGCGGGCGAGGGTGCGCCGGGCGTCGCCGGTGACGACGGTCCACGGGGCGCGGGCGTCGCGGAGCCAGGTGAAGTGACGGCGCGCGATGCGCACCACCTCGGGGTCGAGCTCATAGAAGGTCCAGCGCTGGGCTGGGCGCGCGTGCGCGAGGAGCATGCCCACGCCGAGGCCCACGACGCCGACGGTGCGGCCGTCGAGCGAGGGCCCGAGGGCGCCCAGCACCTGGCCGATGGGGCTCGCCGGAGCGTAGTAGGCGACGGGCTCGCCGCGGCGCTTCACCGAGAGGTACTGCAGACCGTGGAGCGTGGTGCCGTGCAGGAAGCGCCGGACGCCGCGCACGTCGTCGACGCGCATCACCCCGTAGAAGGTGCGCGAGGCGTCGACCACCGAGCGGTCGAAGCGGCCCGCGGCGAGGATGGCGACGAGCCCGAGCGAGAGGCGAACACGGCGGCCGATGGAGGCGAAGACCAGCACCATCAGCGGCAGACCGAGGCGCACCAGCGAGGGCGTGCGGGTCATCTCCGGGGCGCGGAAGAGGGCGAGCGCGAGGGCGCCCACGACCAGGGGGACGAGCGCGTCCGCGGCACGACGGCGGGGGCGCAGACGACGCGGCGCGCTGGGGGCGAGGACGGCGGCGGGGTCGACTCCCATGGCGCGGAGGAAGGCCTCCTCGCGCTCGCGACGGGTGGGCTGCGGCGGCGCGTCGGGGATGAGCAGCACGGCCATCGCCATCACCAGCGGGTACTCGGTGACGCGCACGAACAACCGAGGCGCGAGGAGGGCGTTGAAGGCTCCGCCGAGCGCTCCTCCGACGGCGATCGCGAGCTGGAACGAGGTGACCGACCCGGCGGCGTGGCGGGTGCGCGCGAGCTCGCCGTGGAGGAGGTAGGCGGTCGCGGCGAAGAGGCCGAGGTGCGCGACCGCGAGCGGCAGGCGCGTCGCGACCTGCGGCGCCGTGAAGAGGAACATCATCACCAGCAGCGACAGGTACGGCGCCACCACGCGCGGCGACGGGGCCTCCGGGGGCCGAGCGAAGACCACGACGAAGCTCGCGAGGTAGAGCGCGAGGGGGATGACCCAGAGCAGGGGGAAGGAGCCCACGTCCGTCGCGAGGTGCGTGGTGACGCCCAGCATCAGGCTCGACGGCACGAAGGCGAGCGCGACGAAGCGCCACCAGACGGGCCACGGGGTCGGGCGTACGGGCTCCGTCGGGGCCGAGGGCGAGGCGGTTCGGGCGTCCCAGGCGGCGAGCGCGACGAGGGCGACGTAGAGCGCGTAGCCCGCGGCGAAGAGGCGCGACTGGGCGGCGAGCGGGAGCAGCGGTTCGAGCAGCAGAGGATAGGCGAGCAGCGCCACGAGGCTGCCGACGTTGCTGGCCGCGAGCAGGGGCCGAGGGTCGGCGCCGGACGCGCCCACGAGCCAGCGCTGCAGCATCGGCGCGCCGGTGGAGAGCAGCACGAAGAAGGGCGCGACGCGCAGGGTGAGGGCGGCGAGGATCCAGAGGGTGAGGTCGCCGTCGGGCGGCGGCGAGAGGCCCGCGAAGGAGAGCGGGAGCGAGAGCAGCGAGAGGGCGAGCAGCGCGACGTGCAGCGGCGCCTGGGCGCGAGGGCCGACGAGGGAGGGAGCGAGGTGGGCGTAGCCGTAGCCGGCGAGCAGGGCGCACTCGAAGAAGACGACGCAGGTGTTCCAGAGGGCGGGTACGCCGCCGGTGAGGGGGAGGAGCGCGCGGGCGACCATCGGCTGCACCGCGAAGAGGAGCGCAGAGCCCAGGAGCGTCGCGAGCGTGTACCGGCGCAGCACCGGTCGTGTCTCTCCCATGCGGGCCGCGACCGCAACGGTGTCGCTCCGATGGGCCGTCGCCGGGCCGTCGAACCCATCGGCTGGTCTCGCCGCTGCGGACGTCGGACACTCGCCGCCAGCCCATGCGAGGACCCACGCTCCGTCTCGTCTGCGTCAACGACGTCTACTCGCTCGAGAACCTCCCTCGCCTCCGCACCCTCGTGCGCCGCTGCGCGACCGAGGAGCCCGCGGACGTGCTCCTCACCACGCTCGCCGGGGACTTCCTCGCCCCGAGCCTGCTGTCGAGCCTCGACCACGGCGCCGGGATGGTCGCCTGCCTCAACGCCATCCCCATCACCCACGTGTGCTTCGGCAACCACGAGCTCGACATCCCGATGGATCAGCTCGCCGATCGAGTGCGCCAGTTCCGCGGCACCTGGCTCAACACCAACGTGCCCGGCTACGTCCCCGCGCTTCCCGCCTCGCAGGTGCTCACGGTGCAGGGCGAGGGGACGCGCGCGGTCCGCGTGGGCCTCGTCGGCGTGCTCACCGAGGAACCGTCGCTCTATCGCCCCGGGGTCTTCGGAGGCCTGCCCCTGCTACCGGCCAACGCCACGGTGATGAGCGTGGGGCGGGCGCTCGTGGGCGCCTCGGGCTGCTCGTGCGTGCTCCCGCTCACGCATCAGTCGCTCGCCCACGACCGGGCGCTGGCGCTCTCGCAGGGTGATCCGCCGGTGCCGGTGATCATCGGCGGCCATGAGCACGAGCCGTACATCGAGCAGGTCGGCGGCGCCTGGGTGGTGAAGGCCGGCACCGACGCCGTGTACGCCGCCGTGGTCGACCTCGCCTGGGAGCCCGTCGCGCCCGCCTCGGGGCCCGACCTGCCCCGGGTGACGGTGCGACTCGAGCCACTGCACGACTACGCCGAGGACGAGGTCCTGCGCGCCCTCGTCGACCAGCACATGGCCCCGGTGAGGGCCCTGCACGAGGCGACCTTCCTGCGGCTGGAAGAGGGCGCGACGCTCTCGTCGGTGGGCACGCGCTCGGCGCAGACCAGCGTCGGGTCGATGATCGCCACCTGCGTCCGCGACGACCTCGGGGTCGACGCGTGCCTCATCAACGGAGGCGGCATCCGCGCGGGCCGGGAGTACCGCGACGCGTTCACCTACGCCGACCTGGAGGCCGAGCTGCCCTTCCCCAACGAGGTCGTGGTGGCGAACCTGCCCGGGCGGGTGCTTCGCGACGCGGTGCAGGGCTCGCGGTCGAGCGCTCCGAGGCCGTCGCCGGGCTTCCTCCAGGTCGACCGCGGCGTGGAGGTGGACGCCGAGGGCCGGGTGACCTCCGTGCGCGGTGAGGCCCTCGACGAGTCCAGGGACTACCGGGTGGCCACGGTGCGGGTGCTCTTCGACGGCATGGACAACGTGGTCGCGCTGAGCCGCTTCGCGCAGGAGCACCCCGAGCGCATCCCGCCGAGGGAGAGCGGGAGGGAGCTCAAGATGATCGTGGTGGAGGCCTTCTCTCTGGCGCTCTGGAGGGAGATCGGAGGCTTCGACCAGGCGGACCTCAACGGCGACGCGAGGGTCTCCGTGGACGAGCTCCGACGGGCGATCGAGAGGGCCTCCGGGGAGAGCGCGCCGACGCTGCTGGTGGACGGCATCCTGCGGGCCCTGGACACCAACCGCGACGGCTCGATCTCCGAGGAGGAGGCGCGCGCGGGAGAGGTCCCCAGGGCGCATTGACGCCGGTGCTCCGGGGCCCCAGTCAGCTCCTTGACCGGAGGTCTCCGATGGCAACGATCGAAATCAAGGATCAGACGCTCCTCGTGACCATGGAGGGCATGGACAAGATACTGGCCCTCCGTAGCTCGATCGCCGTACCGCTCGCGCACGTCACCGGGGTGACCGCGCGGCCGGACATCGCGAAGGTGATGTACATGCCGGTGGAGTCGCAGTTTCGAGGGGTCCACAGCCCGGGCCACGTGGTGGCCGGGACGCTGGTGATGGCCGACGGATCGGGCAACGTGTTCTGCGACGTCCACGACGAGACGAAGGCGGTCTCGATCGACCTGCACCACGACCAGTTCAAGCGGCTCATCATCGAGGTGTCCGACCGCACGCCCGAGCAGGCGCGCGACCTGATTCTGGCGGCCATCGGCCCGAGGGCGAGCGGGTCGACGGTGGAGAGCGACGCGATGCCCGACCAGCCGAAGGTCGAGCGGGCCGGCACCACCCGCTAGGCGGGGCTCAGCCGAGCGGGCGCAGGTACTCGAACTTCGGCGCCCTCAGGTCTTCCGCCGTCAGCCCGAAGGTCTCGTCCCTCGGGATGAGATAGATCACGTCGGACTTCACCGACGCGAAGCTGATCATCCCGATCGAGCCCAGCAGCCGAGCGAAGGTGGCCCGCTTCCAGAGGTCCGGCTCGGCGACGTTGCACACCGACGAGAAGGCCCGCTCGCTCGGCGTCCCGTGTTGGAGCAGCAGCGACATCGTGAAGGTCATGTAGCGGTGGTCGCCGCGGTAGGGGTCCGACGGGCCCGAGGGCCAGCGACGGGCGCCCTCCAGCGTCGTCATGCCGCCGCACCACATGTTGTAGTCCTCGAGCGCTCGCTGATCGTTGTCGAAGAAGTCCCAGCACCCGCTGACGGCGTAGCCCAGCCGGCTGCCGAGGAGCTCGCTCACGCTGCGATACAGCCGCCATTTCTCCTGCGGGGACGACCACGCGGGGTGCAGCTCGATGAGCTGCTGCAGCGACGCTCGCAGCGGGTCTCCAGGGACCATCTGGAGGCACAGCTCGAGCGCGAAGATGGAGTGGGTGAAGCTCATCGGATCAGCCGCCGCCCCACGATCCGGAGGAGCGGTTCCAGGAGCCGCGTCGGTCGAAGGCGACGCCGAGCACCGAGGCCCCGGCTACGACCAGCGGCACCGTGGCGAAGCCCGAGGGAGGGGCCGCGCGGGAGAAGAGCGTCGCTCGCCGGGTGGGGTGGTAGGTGCGCGGGATGGCGTTGACCTGCCATGGGTCGGCGGCCTCCGGCGCGGCGGGCGCCCAGGGGTAGTGCGCCCAGAAGCCCTCGTGCGTCGAGGGGTCGCCGCCGTAGTACACGCGGCCGTCGGTGAAGGGCTCGGAGAAGGCGTCGAGCGCCAGCGCGGCCACCGCGATGCCGGCGCGAGCGAGGTCGACCATGTCGTCGTTGAGGTCCTCGAGCTCGGGCAGCATCGAGGGCGTGGCCACCACGTAGAGCAGACGGTACACGCCGCCTCCGCGCAGCGCCGCGGCGGAGGGGAGCGAGGCCATGTAGCGGTTGTCGAAGTGCGTCTCGTGGTCGACGGCCTCCGGGAGCCGGTTGCGGTCGAGCACGAAGCAGGGCAGCGCGGGCCTCGGGCGATCGGCCCGGCCGCGCTGGAACTCCGGCTGGTGATGCGCCACCGCGGCGAGCGTGAGGTGCGCCGGGACGACGCCCAGCGGGTGCGGCCAGTTGGCGATGCCGAAGACCGGCTCGAGCACGCTCGCGGCGCCCGCGGCGAAGGCCACGGACTCCGGACCGGGGAGGTCGACCACGAGGCCGGCGGCGGGGCTGCGGCCGCGGAAGAGGCTGGCCACCGCGACGCCTACGTCGAAGGCTCGGCGCATCGAGGGGGTGACCATCGCGCGCAGCTGCTCGCTCAGCGGCACGAAGGGCACGTTCTCCTCTGCGAGGTTGGCCGTGGGCGTGGCCGCGGGCGCCTCGAAGAGCGTGCGGTCGTGGAGGTGGCCCCAGGTGTGGGGCAGCGTGTCGACGATCAGCGACGAGAGCATCGACGGCACCTGGAGCTGCAGCGCGAAGCCCTCGTAGAGCAGGGCGCGGTCGCGGGCGCCGAGGTTCCACCCGTAGAGGCGCTGCGCGGCGAGGGAGGCCTGGAGGCGCTCCTCGGTGTCGGGCTGCACGCTGGCCACGATGCCCACGCCACAGGCCGCGACGGCCCCGAGCACCCCGGCGCCCACGAGCAGGTTGCGCATCGCCGAGCGGCGGGACATCGCGGCGGCCTCGTCCTGGAGCGCGCGGTTCCACCAGCGGGCGCCGACCAGGCCGGGCTCGGCGATGGCGACGTCGCGCTCGAAGGCGGGCTTGTGCTCTTCGCTCACTCGCTATCCCCCGAAGTCGCGCGACAGCGTCGCCAGAAAGTCGTCCGTGAAGGCGCCGTCCACCCGGATCGAATACTGGAAGCCGGGCGCGGCCTCCACCCCGTGGAAGTCGAAGTCGTTGAACCAGTACACGGGCCCCTCGACGGCGGTGCGCTCGGCTCGCTCGGCGTCCCAGAGGTAGAGGGCCTTCCGGCCGGACGGGCAGAAGGTGATGAACTGGTCCGGCGCGACCTGCTCGGCGGGGTCGCCGTCGCGGTGCACCGTGCCGTGGTCGTTGCTCTCGAGGCCCATGAGGTTGCACCGCCCGATGTGCCGGAAGGGGAGCGAGCGCACGAAGGCCACGGTCTTCGGCAGCAGCGTCTGGGCGAGCCTCGTGAAGCGCTTGCCCGTCGGGTCGGCCTTGTCGCCCCACCAGCGGTTCGGGATCATCTCCACGTAGACCTTCCACGGGAAATACACCCCGTGGCGGTACTTGAGCCAGTGCATCTGTCGGCGCGACAGCGGGTGCTGCCGCTCCTCGCCGAAGCTCTCCTCTCGGCGCCTCGCGGGGTCGAGGGAGCCCGGGTCGTCGGCCAGGCTGCGGAACACCGCGAAGCCCTCCTCGTCGAGCCCGCGGATCACCTCGCCGTAGTCCGTGAGCGCCTGCGCTCCGGCGCCCGGGGGCATGATGCCCATCGAGCGGTGGCTGCCGCCCGTGTAGTCGACGGGCATCTGCGCGAGCGCCAGGCAGACCTCGTCGTGCAGCGCCGGGAGCGCGGCCGTGTCGACGTAGCGATCGAGCGGGATGAACGCCCGCCCCCAGAGGCCGCGCAGCCCGGTGCCCCGGACGCCTCGCAGGAGGCCCCGGGTGTTGTCGGCTCCGTCTTCCACTGCCGCGGGGATACTGCCACCTCGCGCCCCACCCATGGAACCCGGAGTCGCAGTACCCTGCGCCGACAATTCCATGGAGCACGGAACGCGCTACGTCGCCCTCTTTGGTGCAGGCACCCTCCTCGCGATGCTGGTGGTACTCCGGGTCGTGCAGCGGGTGCGCGACCGCTCCCTCCCGGAGGACCAGCGCGCCAACGCCGCGCGCCGGCTCGTGTCCGTGGGGGAGGTGTTCTCGACCTTCCTCGTGGGCGCCGCGGCGGTGAAGCACAACGTCACCGGCGAGTCGCTCCCGGCCGACCTCGCGTGGACCGCCGCCTTCGCCGCGCTCGGCCTCGCGATGGTGCAGGGGGTGGGCGGCCTCTCCATGCGGGCGCTGCTCCGTGCGAAGCTCCCCGCGGCGCTGGAGCGGGGCAACGTCGCCGCGGGCCTCGCCGCCGCCTCGCACCTGGTCGCGACGGGCATCTTGGCCGCGCACGCGGTGGCCGGTCACAGCCTCTACGCGCTGGGCCTCGCGATGGCCTTCTTCGCGCTCGCGATGGTGGCGCACGGGCTCTTCGTGGCGCTCTTCCGAGCGCTCACCACCTACGACGACGCGGAGCAGATCGAGGGCGAGAACCTCGCCGCCGCGCTCAGCTACGCGGGCCTCTCCATCGCCGTCGCGGTGCTCGTCGCGCGAGGGCTCGAAGGCGACTTCGCCGGGTGGTCCGCCTCGCTCCGGGGCTTCGCGGGCGTGGCCGCGTGGTGCCTCGCGCTCTACCCCGTACGGCAGCTGGTGGTGGAGGGGCTGCTGCTCGGCGCCCGGCCCTCGCTCCGCGGCGGCGCGCTCGACCGCGCCATCGGCACCGACCGCAGCGAGGGCATGGCCGCCCTGGAAGCGACCGCCTACCTCGGCACCGCGCTGGCCATCGCCCGGCTCGCATGAGCGCCGACGAGCGCTACGACCGCTTCGCCGCGCGCCTCACCGCCGGCGGGGTCCTCACCGACCCCTGGCTCGACGGGTCGCCCCGCTTCCGCGTCGACCCGGTGGTGCTCCCCGCGGCGCGCTGGCGTGCGCTCGCCCGCGCCGGAGAGGAGCTCGCCGCGCTCTACGACGAGCTCTGCGCCATCGTCGCGGACGAGCCCTCCCTGCTGGAGGACTTCTTCGTGCTCACGCCGGTGCAGCGCGCGCTCTGGCTCACCTCGCAGCCCCTGTGGCACGGCATCGCGAGGGCGGACGTGTTCGTCACCGCGGAGGGCCTCGCGGTCACCGAGCTCAACAGCGACACGCCCACCGGGGAGCCCGAGGCCGTCGAGCTCGGACGCCTCGCCCTCGAGGACCACCCCTCGCTCCAGGACCCCAACGCGGGGTTGCGAGCGCGCTTCGTGACGATGGTCGAGGCGATCACCGCGGCGCTCGTCGACGCGCCCTTCCCGCGCACCGCGGGCCTCGTGTATCCGACGGAGTTCACCGAGGACCTCTCGCTGGTGCGGCTCTACCGCCGGTGGCTCACGGAGGCGGGCTGGGAGGTGGTGCTGGGCTCGCCCTACAACCTCGGCCGCGACGACGAGGGCCGCGCCACGCTCTTCGATCGGCCGGTCTCGCTGCTGCTGCGGCACTACAAGACCGACTGGTGGACCGAACGCAGCTCCGCCTGGAGCGACGAGGCGATCCCCGACGCGGCGCCCTTGAGCGAGGCGCTGGAGGCCGCGCTGGGCGCGAGCGTCGACCGCAAGACCGCGGTGCTCAACCCCTTCGGCGCCGTACTCCCTCAGAACAAGCGCTCGATGGCCTTCATGTGGGAGCACGTCCACCGCTTCTCGCCGGCGTCGCAGTCGATCATCGAGCGCCTCGTGCCCTTCACCTCGCGGCTGGAGGCGCTGCACCCGGAGCAGCTTCGGGCGCAGCGCGAGCAGTGGGTCCTGAAGAGCGACTACGGGGCCGAAGGGGACGAGGTGGTGCTGGGCCGCTCGGTGACGCAGGAGGAGTGGGAGAGGTGCCTCTCGCTCGCCCGCCCCGGGCGCTGGATCGCGCAGCGCTACTTCGAGGCCGAGCGGGACGAAGGCGGCGAGACCATCAACTACGGGGTCTACATCGTGGCGGGCGAGGCGGCCGGGCTGTACCTGCGCGCCCAGCCCGGGGCGACGGACGTCCACGCGCTGAGCGTGCCGGTGCTGGTCGAAGGGTGATCGGGACGCTCTGGTGCGCGTGAGCTCTGGCCCCCGACCCTCGCTCCTCGACGCGCAGCTCCTGGCGAAGCTCGAGCGCTCCTTCGCCCGGCTCGCGGGCGCCGACGACTGCATCGACGCGGCGGAGCTCAAGGCGGCGCTCGGGCTGCGCAGCGAGTTCCTCGCGCAGCGCGTGCTGGCGCGCTTCGACCTCGACGGCGACGGGCTGATCCGGCGCGAGGAGTTCCTCGACGGGGTGCGCCGGCTGGTGTTCGGCAGCGACCGGGACAAGCTGCTCTTCGCCTTCGCGCTGCACGACCAGCAGGGCGACGGCACCATCGGCTTCCACGAGCTGCACCGCATGATCGCGATGAGCCTCGCGGAGGCCGACGTCGAGGCCCACCCGGCGCAGTCGTCCGAGGGCCTCGCCCGAGCGCTGATGTCCGCGGCCGACCGCGACCGCGACGGGCTCATCTCCTTCGCCGAGTTCGAGGAGGTGCTCGCCCACCGCCCGGAGATCGTCCGGCGGATGACCCGCAACGAGGCCGTCTGGATCGCCCCGAGCGAGGACATCCTCGCCCTCATCGACGCCCCCTCGTCGCGCGCCCGCCGCGCGCTGCGCTATGCGCGCTACGTCTCCAACCGCCTGCTGCCGCTCGCCTTCCTCGGGCTCTGGGCCCTCGCCAACGCACTGGTCTTCGCGACCGCGCTCGCCAGCGACGGGGCGACCAACGCCTTCGCCCTCGTGGGGAGAGCGTGCGGCGCGTGCATGACCCTCAACGGCGCCCTGATCCTGCTCCCGGTGATGCGCAGGCTCCTCACCCGGGTGCGGGCGACGTGGCTGCGACGGGTGATCCCGGTCGACGAGGCGATCGCCTTCCATCGCCTCGCGGGGCACGCGCTCTTCGCCTTCGCGCTCCTCCACGCCGCGTCCTTCACCGCCGCCCACGCCATCGGCCACCCGGACGGCGTCCCCGGCGCCTTCCTCTTCAACACGGTGGTGGGCGCCACGGGGGCCGCGCTGCTCGCGGTGTTCGGCGTGATGTGGGCCTTCGCGCTCGCCCCGGTGCGCCGCACCCACCGCTTCGAGCTCTTCTACTTCACGCACCTGCTCTACCTGGCGTGGTTCGCGCTGGCGATCGCCCACGCGCCGTCGATCCTGCCGTGGGTGGCGGCGCCGCTGGCGGGCTTCCTCATCGAGCGGGCGATGCGCTCCCGTCGGCGCGGCCAGCCGGTGCTCGCGGTGGGCGCCCACGCGCTGCGGTCGGGCGTCACCCGGCTCGACCTCGCGCGCCCGAGGGGCTTCACCTTCCGCGCGGGCGACTACGTCTTCCTCCGCGTCCCGTCGGTCGCGAGGCACGAGTGGCACCCCTTCACGATCAGCAGCGCCCCGGAGAACGACGCCCTCACGGTGCACGTCCGCTCCCTCGGCAACTGGACCTCGGCGCTGCGTCGGCGCGTGGAGTCCGACGAGGCGACGGGCTCCAGCGAGCCGCTGGCGGTGTACGTCGACGGCCCCTACGGCTCGCCCACGGCGAACCTCTACGACTCGGAGTACGCGGTGTTCATCGGCGCGGGCATCGGCGTCACGCCCTTCGCGAGCGTGCTGGAGAGCCTGGTGCTCCGGGCCGGGGCGCGTCGCCCGTCGAAGCTGAAGCGCGTCCATTTCTTCTGGCTCAACCGGGCCCAGTACTCCTTCGAGTGGTTCGGCGAGCTGCTGTCCGGGCTCGAGCGCATCGACACCCGCGCCCTGCTCGACGTGCACCTCTGCATGACCGACGGCCGCGCCGACGCCACCTCCGTCGCCCTCGAGATCGCCCGCGAGGTCGCGCACTCGGCCGGCGGGCGCGACGTGGTCACCGGCCTCCGCTCGATGACCCACATGGGTCACCCCGACTGGGACGCCGCGCTCGGCGCCATCGCCCGCGCCCACGCGCCCGCCGCGGTCGACGTGTTCTTCTGCGGCCCGCCGGGGCTCGGGGCCAAGGTGCGCCGCGCCTGCGCCCGCGTCGGGATGTCCTTCCGCCGCGAGGACTTCTGAGCCCGATGCGCCGCTCTCTCGCCGCGCTCGCTCTGCTCGCCTCGCTCTGCGCGAGCTGCGCCCCGGCGACCGACGACGCCCCGCCGCCGCCCTCGGCTCGCTGCGTCGGATGCCACCTCGACGACTTCCGCGCCGTCCGCTCGCCGCGCCACGTCGGCGTGAAGCCCACCACCTGCGGCGTCTGCCACTCGCAGCAGGCGTGGTCCCCGTCGGTGGTCCGCCACGGCTGGCCCCTCACCGGAGCGCACGCCGAGGTGCCGTGCTTCCGCTGCCACGACACCACGCCGCCGGTCTTCGAGGGGACGCCCACCGCCTGCATGCGCTGCCACCGCGCCGACTTCGACCGGAGCGAGTTCCCCGGGCACGCCCGCTTCCCCACGGCGTGCGCGCGCTGCCACGGCACCGCCGCCTGGAAGCCCGCGCGCCGCCCCGCCGCGGCCCCGCCGGCGCCACCAGCGACCCCGGCCCACCCGGCCGTCGGCGCCCCTCGTCCGCGACCCGTGGGTGGGGCGACCCCGGCGCCCCCGAGCCGTGAGCCGCAGCACCCCGAGGCTCGCTTCCCCATCCGTGCGGGCAACCACGCGGACATCGAGTGCCGCACCTGCCACGACCAGGGCGGCGCGATGGGGCGCGACAACACCGACTGCGTGCAGTGCCACGCGCGCTCCCGCTACGACCGGATCCACCGGCGGGTGCGGGACTACCCCGACGGCGTCGCCTCCGCGCACTTCTGCGTGACGTGCCACACGAGAGGGACCCGCAGCCGCCGCTGACCGGCGCCGAGGCTTCAGGGAGCCAGCGTCACCCGGGTTCCGCGGCCGGACCACTGAGCGGGCTCGTGACCGTAGACGACGCGCACCTGCGGGTACGCGGCGTGGAAGCGCCCGAGGCGCTCCAGCGAGGCCACCGCCTCGTCGCGATCGACGACGAAGCCCGGCGGGACCTGCCGCTCCAGGTTGGCCTCGAGGTGGGCCGCGTCGAAGGTCAGCAGGATGGGCGCGCCCTCCGTGTTGAGCAGCACCGCCGTCTCGCCGCGGGTGTGCCCGGGCGTGGGCACGAGCCAGATCGACCCGTCGCCGAGGAGGTCGACCACCGGCCCGAGGATCGGCATCGACGGAGCGCCCGCGGCGTCGAAGGTCTCGACGGCGAAGGTTCCGCCCAGCAGGTCGCCGATGTAGCCGCGGGTCACGCGCAGCGCGCTGTCGGCGGAGTGCCACTCGCGGGCGCTGAGCAGCACCGGCGCCTCGGCGTGCGGGAGCAGCGCTCGCAGGCCGCCCGCGTGGTCGCCGTGGAGGTGCGAGATCATCACGTAGCGAAGGTCCGCCGGGCGCACGGAGAGCTCGGCCAGCTGCGAGGCCGCGTCCTGGCCCCGCGCCGCGCGGCAGCGGATGTGGAAGAAGGGCGAGACGCCGAAATCGCAGCCCGAGCCGGAGTCCCTCGGCACGCCCGTGTCGAGCAGCATCGCGCCGCGGGTCGGGTGCTGCACCAGGTACGAGAGCGCCGGGACCCACTGCTCGTGCACCAGGGCGCGGGGCGTCCGGGGGTTGTCCGCCTCGATGAGGATGCTCGGCCCGACGAGCACCTCGCCGGTCACGAAGGCGGTCACGCGGAGCGCGGTCGGGTGCGCGAAGACCTCCGCCCAGTCGTGGAAGGCGCGCGGCGCGGCGGTCGGGTGGACCGTCACGCGGTGCTGCCCCGGCAGGCCGCAGCCGACGAGCAGGGCGGCGAGGAGCGCGACGAGCGAGCGCCCCGGCCCCCGGGTTGGATGCTTCATGCGATGGAGGTTAGCAGTTGCTAACCCGTCGGTGTCAACGCCCGGCGGGGCCTGCGACGAGCCGCTGGAGGATCGCGACGAGGTCCGCCCGATGACGCGAGGCGGGGCGAGGGAGCTCGCTGAAATGGATCATCCGCGCGAACTGCGCGAGCGTGCCCACGAGCGCGACCACGGCGAGCTTCGGGGCGTCGAGGGGTCGGCCCTCGCGCTCGGCCACGGCGAGGAGGCCGCGGGCCTGCGCGGGGATGGTCCGCGGTCGCAGGGCGGGGCCGACCGAGGGCCAGAGCGTCCGCAGGTGGTCGTTGAGGAAGAGCACCGCCTCGGGGCACTCGTCGATGAGCGCGAGGTAGGCCCCGACGTAGGCGTCGAGCTTGTCGTCGAAGCCCTCCGCGGACCCGAGCGCCTCGTGCATGCTCGTCCAGAGGCGCTCGTAGCAGGTCTCGAAGAGGAAGGCCGCGAGCTCCTCCTTGCTGGCGAAGTGCTTGTAGAGCGCGGGGTTGGTGCATCCGGCGGCGTCCGCGATGTCGCGGATGCGGGTGCCTTCGAGGCCGCGCTCGGCGAAGAGAAGGAGCGCCGCCCGGAGGATGCGCTGCTTCGCGGGGGGATCTTCGGGTCGGAGGTAGAAGGGGAGCTTGCGCGCCATCGGTGGACCTCCGCTTCGCATGATGCGTCGACGGAGCGCCAGCGAACGAAGGACAGGTGGCGGGAGGGGGAGAGGCCTCTACCTGGGGAGGCCCATCGCGTTCGCGGCGTCGACGGTGAAGAAGGTGTTGGCGCTGCTGCTCCCGACGGTCGCCTCGACGAGCTTGCGAACGGTCTCCACGCCGTCGGCCTCCCAGAGGCAGACCGCCGAAGCGCCGTCCGTGCTCGGGAGCATCTGGTGGACCTTGGTACCCTCGGGGGGCGAGCCGGCGGCTCGGAGATCGCCCCAGAAACGGCCCGCATCACGGATGGCATGATTCACGATGACGAACATGTCGTGCACTCCTCCGCGGACCATCCCAACCCAACGGGGGGTCCGCGCGGCGAGTGTCGTCAATCGATCCTGCGTAATCAAGGGCCAAGCAGGCGCAAGAGCGCGTCGAGGCCCGACGAGTGCGGAGCTCGCACCAGGTGCACCAGCACCGCGCTCGCGAGGGGCACCACCAGCGGCCTCGCGAACTCCAGCAGCGATCGCAGCGACACCAGCAGGTCGGGCACCTGCGCGACCCGATCGTGCAGGTTCACCAGGGCCAGGAGCTCATCGCGCTCGTCCGTGGTGAGCTCGTCGAGGCGGCCGTAGAGCCGGGCCACGCGCGCCTGGAGCTCGTCGAGGGTGCGGTCGCGACGCGCGTTCACCAGCGCCGCGAGCACCACCTGCTGCAGCCCGAACTGCATCCCCGTGGAGGACACCGCGCCCAGCAGGACCAGCACCGCCAGCACCGGCCCCACGAGCCCGAGGCCCGGCAGCACCAGAGGGGCCAGCACCCCGACGGTCGCGACCCCAGCGGTGACGAGGACGATCCAGTGACCGGTGCGCTGCACCGTGCGGACGAGGCGGGCGTGCTGCGGCGCGAGCGGCGGGAGGTCGTCGGCGTCGCGTGCGAGGAAGGCCATCACCGTGGCCATCGCGGGCACGTAGACCAGGCTGGTGGTGAGGCTCGACCCGACCGCGACGATGCCCGCGGCGAAGGGCACCACGCGCCCGGTCGCGGCGTAGAGCACGGGCATCAGCAGCAGGGCGGTGAGCACGCCGACGCCGACGCTCAGCGCGCCCTGCCAGCGGAGCACCGGGCTCTCGAGGAGAAGCGCCCGGGCGCGGTGCACCGTGTCCGAGGGCAGCGACGGCAGGACGCTGTCGCGGAAGGCCGAGAGCACCCGGCCGGCGAGCCAGTCGTAGAGGAGCAGCGAGGCGCCCAGCAGCGTCGCGGCCCAGGCGTGCAGTCCCAGCAGCGTGCGCGGCTCCCCGGTCGCGAGCGCCCCGCCCAGGAAGACGGCGAACAGGAGCGCCGTGCAGAGCGTCGCTCGCACCGTCCAGGAGAGCCCCTTGATCGGGGTCAACAGGCGCACCACGCGACGGGCCCAGAGCATGTCGAGCGCCCGCTCGAGCAGGGCGTCCACGGGTTCGTGCTGGCTCATGGAGTCCGCCGGAGACTCCTCCATCGGACGGGGCTGTATCAAGCGTCCCACACCCACCTCGACCCATCGCATGAACATGGGATGGCCGCGCTCGGGACCGCGCCGCTACCGTCGTCCGCGGGGCGTCGCGCGGCAAGTCCCTGCCCTGCGGGAACCTTCGAGCCCCGAAAGGAGTCACGTCCGTCCGTGATGCGCAGAACCACGTCCGCTCTGTCGTTCCTCTCCGTGACGCTCGCCGCGACGACCGCCCTGGCGCAGGAGGCGAGCGTCGAGGCCCTGGTGCAGCGCTGCCACGCCGGGGACGTCGCCTCGTGCGCGGTCGGCGGCGCCCGCTACCAGCTCGGTCGCAACGCGCCGCAGAACTTCACGCTCGCGGGTGAGCTCTACACCCGCGGCTGTGATGGCAACTCGGTGATCTCCTGCGGGCTCCTCGGCGCCCTCTACGCCGACGGCCGGGGCGTCACCCGCGACGACGCTCGCGCCGTGCTGCTCTTCCGTCGCGGCTGCGCGGGCGGGCACGAGTTCTCCTGCGGGCAGCTCGGGCTGATGATGGCCGCGGCCCGAGGGACCGCCCGGGACATGACCGGCGCGGCCCCCTACCTCGAGCGCGGCTGCACCGCGAACCACAACGGGGCCTGCGAGATCCTCGGGCGCATGTTGATCCGCGGGGTCGGCGTGGCGCGCGACCCGGTGCGGGGCCAGTCACTTCTCCAGCGAGCGTGCGCAGGGGGCTCGCAGTCGGCGTGCGTCGCCGACACCGGGGGCACCGAGTTCGCCGCGCCTCCGCCGGTCACCGGGGCGCAGACCTACGCCGCTCCTCCGCCCGTGGTGGCTGCGACGCCGACCTACGCCGCGCCTCCGCCCGTGGTGGTCTCGACCCCTTCTCCCGCGGTGGTCGCCCGTCCCCGGGTCGAGCCGACCCCCCGGCCTCGGGTGGCGTACACGCCGCCTCCGCGACCGGCGTACGTCTATCGTCGGCCGACGCGAGAGTACGAGTCGAGCTCTTCCTCCTCCTCGGTGGCTCTGCTCGGCGGCGATCTGCGCGCGTCGATGTTCTTCCTCGGCTACGAGATCACGCTGGCGCCCTCCGACACCGCGGGGCGCGCGGGCTTCTTCGGGCTGGGCTTCCGTCTCGCTCGCGGCCCCATCGAGTTCGCCTTCGACGCGCGCTACGGCGGCGGAACGCTCGCCCCCTCGGTGGCCCCCAACGCCGAGTGGAAGGCCTTCGTGCTGGGCGCCGGGCTCGGCGTCAACCTGCTCTCCTGGCCTCGCGCCGACCGCGAGAGCTTCTCGATCATCAACCTCTCCGGCGGGCTCAACACCAGCCTCGCCCTCGCGGACACCAACGGCGGCGACGCCCTCCGGCTCGGGGGCTACGTCGCCAACACCATCCACATCTTCTGCTCGATGGGCGTGCGCACCGAGTTCACCGGCTCGCTCCTGGGCGAAGGAACCTGGGGCCACTCGCTCTACGTCTCGCTCTACTTCGGCGGTCGCCCCTCGTCGCAGTGCCGTTGACTCCTCACGGCGTGCGAGAGCCTCGGACTCGGCGCTCCAGGTCGCGCACGAAGGCCGGGTCGAACACCCCGTCGACCCGCAGCGAGTAGCGGAAGAAGGGGTCGGCCAGCACCCCGTGGTAGTCCATGTCGTTGAACCAGTAGATCGGCCGGTCGATCACCACGGGCTCCGCGTCGGCGCCGGGTTGCAGGTAGAAGCGCTTGCCGGGCCGGGGGGCGAAGTTGATCGACTGAGCGACGCCAAGCGCCTGACCGGGCTCCGTGTCGCGGTGCAGCGGCGCGTGGTCGTGGGCCTCGACGCCGAAGAGCACGCAGCGCCCGATCTCGCGGAAGGGCAGCGAGCGCACGAAGGCCACCGTCTGCGGGAACACCTCCAGCGCCTCCTCGCTGAAGGCCTTGCCAGCGCCCGAGTGCTTGTCGTCCCAGCGGTCGTTGGAGAGCAGGTGGTAGCAGGCCTTCCAGGGGAAATAGACCTGGTGGCGCAGTGTGAGGAGCCGCTGCTGGGCGCGGGTGAAGGTCCGGTCGGTCTCGTCTCCGAAGGCCTCCTCGTGACGTCGAGCGCGGTCGACCGCCTCGGGCTCGTCGCCGAGCGCGACGAAGTCCTCGAACTCCTCGTCGGTCATCGCCCGGATGGCCTCCATCGCGTCTCGGTGGCCGTCGTCCATCATCCACGGCGCCACGACGCCCATCCATTTCAGCGTCGCCCCGGTGCCCTCGGTCTCGACCTGCGAGAGGCCGAGGGTGATCTCCCGGTCGAGCGCTCCGAAGCACGACGTGTCGATCACCCCGCTGAGGTCGACGAAGGGAGCGCCCCAGATGCCCCACGGTCGGGCGCTCACCGCGAGGGCTCCGCAGCGAGGCGGGCGGCCACCCAGCGGTCGAAGGCGAGGGTGCCGTCCTCGCTCGTGGCGTAGACCCCGCCCTCCCAGCGCGAGGCCATCCCCAGCTGCTGGCGCTCGCAGATGGCGCGGTCCTCGGCGTTGGTGCGGTCCCAGAAGGCGAAGACCTCGTCGAGGCTGTCGTCGGCGGTGGCGCGGTGCACGAAGACCTCCCCCACCACCCGGGTGCGCCCGGGAGAGAGCGGGTGCACACGATACGTGAGCAGGTAATCGGGCTGCAGGCTGGTGAGCAGGTTGGGGGCGATCCAGGCGTCGTGCACGAGGCGGCGATGGGCCGCCGGGACGATCACCCGCCGTCCGCGCAGGAGCCCGGTGGTGGAGACCGTCTCGGCGTCGTCGCGGAGGGACATCACCCCGCCGAGCCAGCCGTCGGCCTCGACGAGGCTGTGCGAGTCGCGCCACGGGGTGAGCGCCTCGAGCCAGGGGTGCACGGTGGGGAAGTGGTGCGACTCCTGGAAGTTCTCCACCAGCAGCTTCCAGTTGGCGTCGACCTCCCAGGAGACGCGTCGGGCGCGGCGCAGGGACGAGGCGTCGAGCGCGGAGAGCCACGGCGGGAGCGACGGGGCGGGAGAGGGGTCCGACGGGTACGCGAAGAGGCTGGTGCAGAGCGCGACGACGTGACCCGCGCGAAGGCCATGATCGGCGCGGTCGAGCCCATCGGGAGCGCCGGGAGCGCGCTGCAGCGAGCCCGCGAGGTCGTAGCGCCAGGAGTGATAGGGGCAGGCGATCTGTAGCGAGGGGAGCGCCCCACGGTCGCCTTCGAGGAGGGCGACGCCGCGGTGGCGGCACACGTCGCGGAGCAGGTGCAGCGAGAGGCCCGCGTCTCGCGCGATGACGAGGCGATCATCGGGCACGGGCACCCGCACCCAGGCGCCGGGGCGGGCGAGGTCGTCGGCGCTGGCGGCGGCGAAGCCGTGGGCTCGGAAGAGCAGGTCGAGCTCTCGCGCGAAGAGCGACGCGTCGGTGAAGGCCTCGCGGGCAAAGGGCAGGCGCATCAGAACCACAGCTCCCAGACGCCCGCGTCGACCTCGACGCCGTGCGCGGTGATGGAGATGCGGTCCAGCGCGCCGGAGAAGGGGCGGATCTGGTGGAGGCGATAGGAGCTCAGCAGCACCGCGTCCCCGGCGCCCGAGAGGACCTCCCTCGTCAGAGACTTCAGCGCCGCGGCGGAGGGCTCGTCGTGGCCGTCCCAGCGGGCGTCCCAGAGGCGGAGGGCGCCGCCCTTCGTCGGGGCCTGGAGCATCACCACCAGGGTGACCGCGTCGCGAGGGAGGCGCAGGTGCTCCGGGGCGAGGCCCTCGACGTCCCAGTGGGGTACGCCGCCGCGACGAGCGACCTTCGAGCCCGCGGGGAAGACATGGACGCCCGGTCCACCAAAGCCCCGCCGGGCTCGGGCGCGGGCCCCGACGAGCTGGGCGAAGAGGGTCCTCAGGGCCAGCTGGGCGCCTGGGAGCACGGCCTCGACGAGCGCGTCGGAGTCGGCGCACCGAGCGAAATACTCCGCCGCCCGCCCCGTCTCCAGGTGCGTGTAGAAGGCCCGGCCGAGCGAGAACTGCTCCCCTCCGAAGTCGGCCGTCCAGCGGTCGCGTGCGTCGAGGACCGAGCGGGCCATCGCGGCGCAGTCGCTCGCCGACCAGGCCGAGCGAAGCACCACGGCGAGCTGCTCGTCGAGGTGGGCGCGCAGCGCCGGGCGGGCCGCATCGGACCACGCGTGGGCCGCGATCTCGACGACGTCTGGGAGGGGGAGGGAGGGAGCGGAGAGCGAGGTGGGCCGCACGGCGCGGCGGAGAGTAACCCCTACGGGGCGTTGGCGGCGCCCGGGGTCGGGGTCGCGGAGAGCCGCCAGTCGGTGTTGGCGTCGTCCGTGTCGCTGCCGTTGGGGATGCGCGCGATGGAGCCGGGCATGGTGTTGGAGTCGGCCACGGTGGCGGCGAGGACGGTGCCCTCGACGAGGCTCACGGTGCCCGTCACGCCGGTGATGGTCGCGGCGCTCATCGGCCCTTCGTAGCAGAGGGCGTCGATCATGGCGCTGGTGGCGGTGTTGATCAGCGCGACGCCGTCCGGGGCGCCGTTCTGGAGCGAGTCGTTGGCGATGCTGAAGCGCATCACGCCAGCGGGAACGGTCACCCCCGCGTTGGCCACCACGGCGTAGGCGCCGGGCGCCAGCGTGCCGGAGAGCGCGACGCGGGCGTACTCACGGCTGGTCGATCCGTTGACCATGACCAGCACCACCGTGGAGAGGTCCGCGGGGGTGAGGGCGCCGTTGTAGATCTCCACGAACTCCCCGGTGTCCGAGCCCACCTGGTCGTAGTCGACCTCGTTGATCACCAGGCTGCCGATGGGCGCGTCGGTCACCCGCACCATCGCGGTGCGCGTGTCGGCGCCGAGGGTCGCGGTCACCGTCGCCATGGCGCCCGCCGCGCCGGCGGTGAACACCACGTCGGCGCTGATCGCGTCGGCGGGGACGAGCACCATCGCGGGGATGGTTCCGCCCGCGGTGGTGGCGAGGGTGACGGAGGTGCCGCCCGCGGGGGCGGGCAGGTCGAGGGTCACCGTGAGCGTGGCCGTGGTGCCGGGCCCGAGGGTGCTCATGGCGGGCGTGAGGCCCGTGAGCCGGGGCGCCTCGGTGGCGCCGAGGACCCGCACCGACGCGGTGCGGACGGAGGCGCCGAGCGTCGCGGTGAGGGTGTACGGCGTCGCCGAGGCGGTCACGCCCATCACCGGCACCACCGCGCGAGTGCTGCCCGCGGGGATCACCACGTCGGCCACGACGAGCCCCGGGTCGCTGGAGGTCATCGTGACCGTGGTGGCGGTCGCGACGGCGCGGGTGAGCTGCACCGCGAGCGCCGTCGGGAGCGTCGGGGCCGCCGCGCCGACGCGGGCGAAGACGGTGCCGGCGGGGAAGGCCACGAGCTGCGCCGCGCCCGCGACGAGGTCATCGGCGGAGCGGGGGTTGAGCTTGGAGTTGGAGCGGGAGAGGAAGAGCACGCCCGTGATGGACGCGAAGCGCTCGTCCATCACCGGGAACGGCGTCGTCAGGTAGATCCCGTCGTCGACGCGCAGTCCGCCGGTGACCTCGAACTCGTTGGTCGGGGCCACGTCGCCGCCCGCGGGCGCGGGAGCCGGGTTGGTCACGACCACGTCGGAGACGCGCACGACCACGCCCTCGAGGGCCGCCGCGCGAGCGCCGCCGGTGGTGACCTCCGCGGGCGTCGCCGTCACCGGGGGAGGGAGCGCCACGCCGTGCGCGGTGGCCGTGACCGTCGCGCCGGAGAGCTGGATCTGCCCGAAGAAATCGGCGATCAGCGCGTTGGCGAGGGTGACCCGGTCGCCCACCACGACCATCGGCGCGGTGCCCGTGAAGACGAAGATGCCGGAGTTCTCCGGGGCCGTGTACGCGGGGTCGCCGGGCGCGACCTGGGCGTAGAAGCCGTTGCGGTTGACCGCCGTCACGACCGGGCCGGTGACGGTGACGCGAGAGCCCATGGCGACCATCGCGGACTTGATGGCGTACACGGTGGCGGGGCACGCCGCGCCGCTGGGGTTGGCCGCGTCGGGGCAGGGGTCGCAGACGTCGCCGCGGCCGTCCATGTCGCGGTCCGACTGGTCGGCGTTGCGCGCGTCGGGGCAGTTGTCGCGCTCGTTGGCGGTGCCGTCGCCGTCGCGGTCGTTGGGGTCCGGCGCGGCGCAGGCGGTGGTGTCGGGGTTGAGGGGGCAGGGGTCGCACGCGTCGCCCACGTTGTCGCGGTCGGCGTCGCCCTGCGCTCCGTTGTCCACCGGGCGGATCGGGTTGAACACCCGGGGGCAGTCGTCCATGGCGTTGGGCACGCCGTCGCCGTCCATGTCCGCGGCGCTGGAGACGCCGGAGTAGCGGGTCGATCCGCTCACCACGGGGTTGGGCAGCGAGCCCATGGCGTTGCGCTCCGGGAGGCACGACGGCTCGTTCATCGGCTCGCCGCAGAAGAAGAGCGGGTAGCGGCCCGAGTTGGCGCTGGTGAGCGCCGGGAGCCCTCGGCCGCCGAGGTCGCGAGAGACGCAGACGCGCTTGTCGACGCCGCAGACGTCGAGCGGGTCGCACATCCCGCCGCCGGGGAGCGCCGCGACCACCATGGCGTCTCCGTAGAGGGCCGCCCCGCCGCGCATCACGAGGGCCACGTCGCCGGGCGCGGCGTCGATGACGGCGCGGTGGTCGCGGTGCGTCGTGCCGTTGAAGATGGCGAGGTCGGCCACGCGCCCGGTGGCGATCACGCCGACGGCGTCGTCGACCGCGAGGGCGGCCGCGGCGTCGCGGGTGGCCATGAGCCAGAGGGCCTCGTCGGTGAAGAAGTCGCCGTAGAAGTTGGAGTCGAGCGAGTCCGCGCAGCGAAGCTCGCGGAGCATGTTCATGGAGCCGCTGATGATCCAGTCGGAGCCGAGGGCGATGGGCACCCCGAGGCGGGCGTACTCGGTGACGTGCGCCGTGTCGCCGTAGAGGGTGACGTTGGAGCGCGGCGACCAGATGAGCGCCGTGCCCTGCGTGGCCATCTCGGAGATGTCCGGGGGCAGGAGCCCGACGCCGTGCACGAAGGCGCTCTGCGGCTGCACGAGGTCCGTCGCTCCGGTGCGGATGCACAGGAACTCGTTGCGCGCCTCGACGCCGATGCCCTCCGCGACGTGCGGGGTGTACGCGTCGACGTGGGCGATCTCCGTGGCCGTGTCGATGGAGGGGTAGCCGCAGCCGGTCGCGAGGAGCTGCCCCCCGGAGTCGCCGAGGGGGAAGGTCTCGTAGCGCACCACCGGCTGGCCGAGGCCGTCCATGGTCCCGCGGTCGAGGTTGCGCAGGAAGCCCGCGACGCCGCCGGAGCCGTTGACCGAGGTCGCTCCGCCGAGGACGAAGCGAAGCTCGCCCCAGGCGACCTGGTCGTTGCTCGCGCTGCCCGCGGAGGAGAGACGGGTGTGGCCGCGGCCGCCCCGGCGCCAGTCGTGGCGGTGCTCGTAGCGCTCGGCGGTGCGGGTGTACGGGGCGTTCTGCGCGAAGGTGAGGTGGTCGTGCGCGTTGATGAGGCCGGGGGACACCACCCCGTCGGGGCAGACCACGCGGGTCGCGGCGGAGGCCCCTTCGGCGGCGCTGCAGTCACAGCCCACGCAGCGGATCATCCCCGCCGCGTCGACCAGCACCTGGCCTCCGCGGAAGACCTCTCCCGGGGTGAGCACGTCGCCGGTGATGAGCGTCCCGGCCGTTCCCGCGGTGACCGAGCAGGTGCCCGAGGCGAGGGGAGGGAGCGCGTCTCCGGGGCAGGTCGTGATGCGAGGACCGCGAGAGGGAGTCCCCCCGTCGCCCGCGTCGGTGACCGGCGCGTCGGTGGCGGGCGCGTCGGTGGCGGGCGCGTCAGTGCCGGGAGCGTCACCGACCGGGGCGTCCGAGAAGGAGCCGTCGGCGCCGACGGAGCCGTCTGGCAGGGGGGTCGGGATCGGGTCGCTCGAGCACGCCGCGAGGGTGATGAGGACGAAGGAGAGCGGACGAATAGGGCGCATCGGGACTGCGTGGCCTCCGGCGGTGGAGCGTTGGGAAGAGAGGCGCGCACGCTATCACCGACGCGCCGACCGGTGAGGCGTGACTCGCTCCCCGCGCCGGAGGTGCGTCAGTGCGAGCTGGAGCGCGCGGCGGCGTTGGCGTGCCGCTTGGCCCCGCGGTTCTTCTTGCGACCCTGCTTCGGGCCCGGCGGGATCGGTCGCGCGGGCTTCGCCTCGCCGGTGTGGAAGAGCCGGGCGATCTCCTCGTGGGCACGCTCCTCGGCGTAGCCATAGGCCTTCGCGACGCGCGCCCGGAGCTCGTCGAAGCGGCCCTTCACCGACTCCACGTCCTCTTCGCTCAGCTTCTCGAAGACCGTGCGCGCCCGGGTCTTCAGCGAGTCCCACTCATGGGTGAAGCGCTCCTTCACCTCGTCGACGACCGCCTCCACGCCCGTGTGCGGGGTCGGTTGGCCTTCGGCCTGCTGCTGCTGGGTGCTCAAGGGTTCCTTCGCTTTCTGGCGGCGCTGCTGGGCCGCCGCCCAACCGCACAGCACACACAGTGCCGAGGGCGATGTCCCGGCGTCTGCGTTCGGTGACTGAGGCGATCTTCCCCAAGCGGGCAGCGACCTTGTGGCGCATGCGCTCACCGTGAGGCGACGTAGCGGAGGGCCGCGCGGCACTTCCGCAGCGGGAGTGCCCGACGGCACGAAGGTTGAGTGAGCGGGGGCATCCCGTAGGAGGGACACGACCCATGAAGACGCTTACTCGATGGATGATGCTCGCCTCGCTCGCGCTGGTCGGCTGCGCCGGCACCACGGCGTCGACGGCGCGCATGGGCGCGACGCAGGCGGCGATCCGCTCGGCGGGCGAGGTGGGAGCGGAGCATGAGCCCACCGCCGCGCTGCACCTGCAGTACGCGCGGGAGCAGTTCACTCAGGCCGAGCAGCTCTCTCGCAACGGCGAGGGCGAGCGGGCCGAGCGGGTGCTGGCTCGCGCCGAGGCCGACGCCGAGCTCGCGCTGGCGCTCTCTCGCCGCGCCGCCTCCATCGCCGCCGCGCAGCAGGCCGCCTCGGAGGTCC
>CBIHPK010000060.1:0-41308 GCA_966211675.1 uncultured Myxococcaceae bacterium | reverse complement strand
GCTCCCGTCGCTTCGCGACGGTGAGGCGCATCGGGCTGGCGTCGCGGTCGCTCCCCACGATCCACGAAAACAGCGGCTGCCACCGTGGGAATTGAGGCCAGAGGACAGCGCCAACGCTCAGGGTCTGGCTCGGGTTACCGACGGCCTCTCGCTCGTACCTGGGACTCCCCGCCGACGGCCACTCGCTCGTACCGGGAACTCCCCGCCGACGGCCTCTCGCTCGTACCGGGGACTCCCCGGCGACGCCGCCTCGCGAGCGCCCACGCGAGGCCCGCGAGCGCGCTCCCGATGGGGCCTCTCGCTCCGCCTCCGACGCCGCATCCGCAGCCCGACGGATCCATCGCCGCCGGGGCGCTCGCTCCGCCGTCGAGGCTCGCCCGGCCCTCGTCGTCGGGCGTCGCGTCGCGCGCGGAGACGCACCGCCCCTCGCGGCACACCTCGTCTTCGAGGCACAGCCGTACGCCGCTCGGAGAGGCGCAGCGGTCGACGCACTCGCCGCGCTCGCAGCGCGACCCCGTGGGGCACGTCACGTCGAGGCAGCCCTCGTCGACGCAGCGTCCGTCCGCCAGGCACGCCTGTCCCGCGCTGCACGGGCGGCACTGGCAGCCCGGGATGCACTGGCCCGCGATGGACAGCTCTGCGTGGTCCTCGCAGACCTCCTCGCCGGAGCAGACCACTGCCTCGCACGGATCGACACAATGCCCCGCCCGGCATCGCTGTCCGCGCGGGCAGCTCACTCCATCACAGGCGTCGACGCACTCGCCCCGCTGACACCGCGCGCCCGGTGGACACGCGACGTCGACACACGCCGCTTCGACGCAGGTCCCTCGCGGCGAGCACACGCGCCCGGTCGCGCACTCCGCCCCCTGCGCGCAGCGCTCACGGCACAGCCCCTGGTCGCACGCCTGAGCCCCCGGACAGAGGCCGTCGCCGTCGTCGATGCGGCCGTCGCAGTCGTTGTCGAGCCCGTTGCACCGCGGGGCCCGCGGTTGGGTGATCTGCCTGCAGGTCGTGCCGAGCCCCACGCAGCTCGTGACCCCTTGGGCGCAGACGCCGTGCTGTCCCGGGACGGCGCACGGTATACCGCCCCCGCTGCACGCGGGACCCCCCCACCCGCTGCCGCGAATCTGGAACCTGAAGAGTCCCGGCTCACCGCCAGGCACGTTGCTGGTGGTGCACATCGCCGTGATCGCAGCGGTGCGCGACATCGGCATCGCGACGAAGTTCATCCGGTTGCCCGCATCGAGACCCACCTGAGCAGGCGTGCCGGGCATCCCGTCGTCCCCTTCGCCTGCCGCCCACTCGCAGCGGTTGTAACGAAACTCGATGTCCGGGTCGCCTGGCCAGTAGCGCGCGTAACAGCCGACCGACGTCGACAGGATCATCTGGAAGTCGTTTCGCAGCCCGTCGCTCGCCCCGTGGCGCTGGACGTCGTGCCAGGTCACCACCAGCCGGTTGGGCTCGATGTGGTAGCAGATGGCGTTCTCCGAGGGCTGACCGCCGCCGCGCGTGTCCACGTCGGCCCACCACGGCGCGATCATCGGCTGCCCCGCTACCGGGTAGGCCACGGCGTTCGGCGACGCCAGCGGCGCCGCGAAGGTGATGTTGCCGTTGGCGTTGACGAAGAACTCCCGCCACGTCCTACCGAAGAGGTTGAGCCCCGGCGGGAAGGCCTGGCGCAGGTCGACCGGCACCGGCGTCGCGGCCGTTCCGGGTTGGGCTCCTGCGTAGGAGCCGTTGTCGCTGGGGTGGAGGCAGTGCGTGGGGAGGCCGTAGCCGGTCGGTCCGCCGAAGCCCGTGAGCAGCGGGACCGCCCGGGCTACGGGCGCGAAGCAGGTGACGATCGCGAGCGCGAGGGCGCGCGACAAGCGCCGCTCAGGCGCGCTTGCCGAAGAGCGGCTCGGCGAGGCCCACCGGGCGCAGCACCGTGTCGAACCACCAGATGGCGCCCACCAGCAGGTTGCGCTTGTCGCCGAAGAACTTCGGCGGATTGCCCTTCACCGCGTGGCCGATGCCCTGGAGGGTCCAGCCCGCCGCGAACAGGCTCAGGCCCACCGGCGGAATGATCATCGCGGGCAGCGAGGCCATGATCATCGGGATGCCCACGAGGTGCGTCGCCTCGCAGATCGGGTCGTCGTGATACTCGCGGTAGTCCTTGAGGAGGGTCCGCCACTCTTCGTTGAGCAGTGCCATCGGGAGATCGCTCTCAGGTCTTGGGGGTGGTGGTGCTGGTGCTGGGGGCCGCAGGCGCCGCGGGGGCGCTGCTCGATCCGCTGTCGCCGCCGCTGCTGGGGGCGCTCGGTGCGCTCGGCGCGCTCTCTCCGCCGGTCGCGCCCGGGGTGGCGGGGGTGCCGCCGACCTTCGATCCGCTGGAGCCGTCGGCCTTCTTGTTGGAGCCGCCGCTGTAGAGGTCGGCGTACCAGCCGGAGCCCTTCAGGATGAAGTTGGCCGAGTTGATGAGCCGTCGCACCGCCTCGGCCCCGCACGAAGGACACACCTTGATCGGGTCATCCGACATGCGCTGCACCTGCTCGAAGGCATGGTTGCAGGCGCTGCACTGATAGGAGTACGTGGGCATAGGACGCGACGGGTAATCCCGCAGCGCTCGACCGTCAACCGTTCTGGCGTCGGGCCTTGGCCGCGGTGAGGGCCGCCTCGAGCTCGGCCTCCTCGCTGGCCTCGGCGTGCGCGGCCTCCTCGGCCCCGGCGCTCACGCGCACGTTGGTCGTCCCCTGGGCGGTGGCGGCCGCGGGCGGCGCGACGCCCATCTTCCGCTTGAGCTCGTCGAGGGCCATGTCCGCGCCCTTGGAGACCTCGAGGTCCTTGAAGCGCTGCGAGAGGGCGTCGCCGGAGTACTGCTCGGCCACCTCGGTCTGCGCGTCGGCCTCGGCCTCCATCTGCACGATCTTCTCCTCCATGCGGTTGAAGGTGTCGAAGGCGCTGTCGTTGGAGAGCCCCTGCATCGTCTCGTGGATGGCCTTCTGCGCCTCCGCCCTCTTCTTGCGCGCGACGAGGACGTTCTTCTTGCGCTTGGCCTCCTCGATCTTGTTGTTGAGCGTCTTGAGGGCGGTCTTGAGCTGCTCGACCGCGGTCTTCTGCTTCTGCCACTGGCGCTCGAACTCCGCGGAGAGGCTCTCGTGCTCCTTCTGCCGGAGCAGCGCCTCCTTGGCGAGCCCGTCGTCGCCGGCGCGCACGGCCATCATCGCCTTGCGCTCCCACTCCTCGGCCGTCGCGCGCTCGGTCTCGAATTGCTTGGCCAGGCGTTTCTCGTCCGCGATGGACAGCGCGACCTGCTTCTTCGCCTCCCCGAGCTGCGTGTTCATCTCCAGGATGACCTGGTTGAGCATCTTCTCCGGGTCCTCACTCTTGGAGATGAGGTCGTTGAGGTTGCTCTTGATCAGCGAGGCCAGTCTGCCGAAGATTCCCATAGGGCTATTTGGTTCTCTGTCCGCTGTTTAGGATTGGGGAGGGAATGCGTTAGTGGGACCTATTGGCCCGGAGGGCCGCGACGTGCTGCGACGCCGCGATGCCCAGGTCGTCGACCACCGCCTGGAACTCGTTGGGGTCGAGGTTGTCCAGCGGCAGCGCCGCCGTGAGGTAGATGCCGTCGTCCTGGAGGCAGAACGCGCTGTGCAGCAGCCCTGATCCATTGAGCCGAAGGAGGTTCTCGAAGAGGGCCTCGCGGTTGGGCGTGCCGGGCTCCGGCGCGTCGAGCACCCGCAGCCGGAACACCACCACCGGCGACTCGACCTTGATGGCCAGGTTGTGCAGCCCGGAGGCGTCGTCCGTCACCACGAACAGACCCCCTCCGAGGTCCTGGTACGGGATCCCGAACTCACCGAGGAATCGTTCAACGTCCCGTTCAGTCCGCATGGTGGCGCGGGAGCCTAGCAGGCGTTGCGGCGTGCGGGCTAGTACCTTTCCACAGGGGACTTGAAGGGTTGGGTGGTCGAGGCGCGAGCACCGCAAGGCGCGAAGAGCGCCGCGTGGCAGAGGCCACGCAAGCGATGAGCAACGCCGCGGGGCGACGTGCATCGGCCGCTCAACCCTTCAAGTCCCCTGTGGAAAGGTACTAGTGCCTCATCGAAGAGGGAGCGATCAGGCGCGGACGTAGGTTCCGACGAGGGAGCCGGAGGCGAGCACGTGGCCGCGCATGGCCTTCACGAGCTCGTCGCGCGTGGGCGACTCGTCGAGGTCGAGCGTCGTGTCGAGCGCGAACACCTCGAAGTAGTAGTGATGCACCCCGTGCCCGGGCGGAGGCATCGGGCCCATGTAGCCCGTGTCGTGGCCGCTGTTGCTGCCCTGGTGCGCCGACGGGACGCCCGGCACCGTGGTGGTCCTGCCGACGCCCTCGTCGAGCGAGTGCACCGTCGGGGGGAGCCCGTGGATGAGCCAGTGCACGAAGGGCGAGGGGAAGGGCGCGTCGGGGTCTTCGCAGAGCACCGCCACCGAGCGCGTCCGCTCCGGAACCCTCGACCACGCGAGCGGCGGGGACACGCCGTCGCCGTCGCCCGCGTAGTGTCGAGGGATCGCCGCGCCCTCCCCGAAGGCCGCGCTGGTCACCTCGATGTTCGCCCCGGCGGTGAGCTCCGGGCGATGCACCGCCACCTTCTCGTGCCCCGCCCGGATGGGACGGATCGCCTTGCCGAACTCCCGCTTCACCGTGTCGACGATGCTCATGACGTCACCCTCCCCATCGCTTCGCAACGCGCTCCCTGCGCGCGGAAACACCGATGCTAGAAGCGTTCCGAGGGGGTAAAGGGTGCTACGCGGGCGATTCGAGTCGTGGCAGGTGGGCTACCGGCGTGGCGCGAGCCACCATCCCCGCGCCCAGAGCGCCAGCATGGTGACCAGCAGCGAGGCGGCCACGCCCGCGAGCGCCGCGGTGAGCAGGTCGAGGTAGGAGCGCTCGAGCCCGATGGAGCGCAGCAGCGAGCGCTCGCTGCCGGCGTGCACGATGATCCGCTCGGCCTCGGTGCCGCCCACCGCGGCCATGGTGGAGTCCATGCGGTACGAGCCGGCGGCCTTGGGGTCTTCCACGCGCCGGCACTGGCCCAGCACATAGAGCGCCTCGCCGGGGTCGAGCACGCTCTGCTCGACGGTCCAGTGGAGGTGTCCCTCGGTGGGCCTGAGCGGGCCGATGGGGCTCTGCGCCAGGGCCATCGAGAGGGCTGATCCGCTGCCGTGCTTCACGCTCTTCACCGTCGAGCGCAGGTCGAGCTCCGCGTGCGCCGGGTCGAGCAGCCCGTCGCCGCTCGCGTCGGCCACCGGGATCAGCGCGGGCCAGAAGCTCCTCGCCGCGAGCCGCGTGACCTGCTGCCGGCCCCGGACGCAGGTCTCCTCGACGCGAAGCTCCACCCAGGCGTGCGGCTTCGAGTCCAGCACTCCGGTCACTGGAGCGCCGACGTCCCGCACGCTCACCGCGAGCTCGACCACCCCGCCTCGCGCCTCCCTCAAGGGGACCGTCTCCGCCTCCCTCACGGGGGCCATCGCGCGGTCGAGGTTCTGACGGCGGTGGCGCACAACGAGCGCGAGCACGGCCGAGGCCGCGCACACCAGCGTCGCGAACACGTAGCCCGGGCGACCGCGAGAGGCCGCACTGCCCGCCGAGGCGCTCCAGACGACGAGGCCCTGGGCGAGGGCGGTGAGGGCCGTGAGGGTCGCGATGCCGACGACCTGGGGCCACGCGGCGAAGGGAGGAACAGGGCCCGCGCGACGCAAGAGCGCGTCGGCCAGGGGGCGGGCGCGCATCACGTACCAGAGGTAGGCGAGCGCCATGACGAGCGCGGAGGCGCCGAAGGCCAGGCGGCCTGCGATGGCGCTGGCGTGGGCGTCGATGCGGGGCTGAGCGGTGCCGTCGCCGGTGGTGATGGTGAGGGGGACCGAGGCGCAGGAGGTGAGGACCATGCCGTGAGTGCAGCCCTCGACGAAGACGGTCTCGCCGTTGGCGACGCAGTGGGCGCGCAGCCGCCCGCCCGGGGGAACGTCGGCCAGCACCGTGCGAAACCACGCCTCGTCGGCGGGCCCGACCACGAGGGGGTCGAAGGGATCGAAGACGACGGGCTCGCCGGGGAGGATGCTCAGGCCCTGGGCCTCGACGACGGCGCCCGCGGAGCGCCGCCAGCTCGCGTCGAGGCGCCAGCCGCCGTTCTTGCCCGAGACGTAGTGCTCGTGCTGCACCTGGCAGAACGGAGGCCGCTCGTCCGACGGCGCCCGCAGCGTGTCCGACCGGAGGTGTAGGTTGCCGCTCTGGGGGCCGCGACCGTCGGTGGTGAGGTGCAGGCGGTACATCGGCGCGCCCGGGTCGAGCACCTCGCTCAGACCCCTCGCGGTCGAGACCAGGCCGCCGCCGCAGAAGGCGAGGGCGAGCGCCCCGACGAAGGCCGTCAGCAGCACGCGACCCGCGAGCCCGACGTTGCGTTGACCCAGCAGGAACCGCGATCCGAAGCCGGTGCGCGCCATAGGCCCCGATGATGGCACGGGCTCAATGGAGCGGGTGACGGCGCGGTCGCGGCGGCCTCGTGGCGCAGCAGCGTGTCGAGCACCGAGCTCACGCACGGGTCCGTGGCGCCGTCGCGGAGCACGCCGAGCAGCCCCACGGAGGCCGCCTCGTCCTGGAGGAGCAGCGGATCAGGGCATCGGTGGTCAGCCGCCGGTGAAGACGCCTTCGACGGTGCTCGCCGTCACGACCTGTGTGAGCCACCCGCGCAGCGTCGAGAGGTCACGACACGCTGCGATGCGTCTCGCCTGCTCCTCGTCGAGCCGCCACCCGCGCACCTCGATGGTCGCCACGAGCGCAGCGCGCAGCGCGACCAGGCCCTCTTCGCGTCCCTCTTCGCGCCCCTCTTCGCGGACCGCATCGAGGCTCCCATAGCCCTTCGAGGCCAGCAGGTTGCGCAGCGTCACCTCGTGCGCCGCGTCGCGGTCGTACAGCGCTCGCACCGGCACCGGCAGCTCCAGCACCCCGGGCGCGTCGAGCGACCCCTCGTCACCCACGGTGCGCATGGCCGCCCCGGCTTCGTGGATCTCCACCCGCCGCGGACCGACCAGCCGCACCACCCACACCCAGCGCGTACCCGCCGCGAGGAGCTCGGCGACCTTCGTCTTCAGCTCGGCCTCGTCCTGGCCTCGCCCCGCGTACTCCACCGCGAGCGGCGCCTGCGTCGCCCAGGTCCCTTCAGCCCCCTCGAAGTTCACCGTCACATCGGGCGCCCGCAGCGTGTCGGGCCCCAGCGCGAGGCCCGTGTCGACGCCCGCGTTGCGCACCGCGGGATCGCTGTCGAGCACCGCGAAGCCAAGGCCGTTGGGGCCGCTTCCATCGCGCCCCGTCGGCGCGCAGAAGATCGGGTGCCCCTGCGAGAGCTCGTAGGGGTCGCCCGAGCGAAGCTGCCCGGTTCGAAAGGGACCGCGCTGGTACTTCCGATGGCCGTCGCTCATCGGCTCGACGCTACCACCGCGCCGCATCGCTCGCGACGAAGGGCGGAGGGGGGTCTCCGAGGCTGTCGATCACCGCCCCGCGAAGCTGCGCCCGCTGTCCTCGGACATCATCAGCACCCGGTAGGGCGTCTTCGTCTCCACCACCCGGGTCGCCGGTGCGCCGTTGCTCTCCGCCGGTGCGCCGGGCACCGCCTCGGTGCGCGTAGTGACCGCCTCCCCCTCGATCCACAGCGCCAGCGCGCGCCCCTGCGACACCGCTCGCAGCGAGCGCACCGTGCGCACCGTGTCGATGGCCGGCGCCAGCGAGCCCACGTAGCCGCCGGGCTCCCACCGCGTCGACTGCAGCGGCAGCCGCCAGGCCCGCAGCGCCACCGGGTGCGCCGCGATCGCCACCAGTCCGTCGTCGACCAGCAGCACCTCGCGCCGCCGAGCGCCCCCTTCGTAGGGGAGCGGAGGCACCGGCTCCACCGAGGGGTCGCGGCCCACCGGGAAGGTCACCACCACCGTGGTCGCGTTCATGGTCGGCGTCGACGGATCGCTCACCAGCAGCGCGCGGCCCGCGTCGCAGCGCAGCGTCGGGTCGGTGCCCCACGCGCCCACCATCGGGGCCTGCGTCACCCGCAGCTGCTCGCCCTCGATGCGCAGCACCGCGATCTCCGCGGCGCCCAGCAGGGCCACGTAGCGCACGCCCTCCGCGCCGCAGGTGAGCAGCCGCTGCACCGACGGGAACACCACCGGCTCTCGCCTCGGCCCCGGCGTCACCGTGAGCCCGGTCGGGGTGACCGCCACCACGTGCTGCTCCACCGCGAGGTCGACCGCGCGAGGCCGTAGCAGCGTCACCCGCCAGCGCGTGGCGTCGAGCGGCTCCGGCGCGACCACGGCCCCCATCTGGCTCTCCGGGGCGCCGAGCGTCACCGGGTCGGTCCAGCGTCCCGGCTCGTCGAAGCGCACCGCCCGCAGGCGCACGGTGCCCTGCGTGCGGGTCATCCACGCGAGCCCGTCGGGGCTCGCCGCGGCCTGCCAGTCGAAGGCCTCCCCGCGGCGCGTCACGCCGGGCTCGTCGGGCAGCGCGATCACCCTCGTCGAGGGCTCCATCGGGATCACCGCCCCGCCGTACTCCGTCGAGGCCCGCAGCACGCCGCCGCGAGGGGGCTCCCGCCAGGCCACCGCGGCGCCCACGTCCGTGTCGCTGATCGAGCGCCGGTCGAAGTCCACCCGGTGCGTCCGGCCGTCGGCGAGCGAGCGGTAGAAGTACACCGTCGGCGAGGCCAGCACGGCCTGCTCGTGGACCACCGCCGCGGCGCGCCCGTCGGGGGCGTCGATGTCGCGCCACCGCGGGACCTCCGGCGGCGGAGGCATCGGAAACTGCTCCAGGCGAAGGGGAAACGGGGTCCAGCGGTCGCGGGTGCCGAGCGAGAGGTCGCGCACGTTGGCGAAGAGCATCGCGAGCTGCGAGGGCAGGGTGCCGTCGTCGACGATGCGCATGAGCCCGGTCTGCCAGGCGATCGCGCGGCCTGCGGGGTCGTCGCCGGGGCGGGTGAAGTCGAAGCGCGCCGGCGCCGGGCGCTGGAGCCCTCGGCGCAGCTGCACGATGGTGGCGCTGGTACCGGGCGAGCGCTGCGAGGCGAACTGCAGCCGCTGGTCGACCTCGTCGAGCGGGGCGACGCAGCGCGAGGGCCAGTCGTGCTGCAGCGACCCCGAGGCGTGCGTCTGGAGCCACGCCCGGATGCGCCACGACCAGAGGGCCCGCTGCGATCCGGCGTCGAGCTTCACGTGGATGGTGGGGTCGCGGTTGGGGACCTCGTCCTCGCGGAGGATCCAGGAGACGTCCGGGCCGAAGAGGCACGTCGCCAGCGCGCGGGCGCTCTCCGCCGCCGGGCCGTCGCGTCGGATGACCTGCTGCTCGTGGCGCGACCACTGCCGCCGGGTGATGGCGGCCACGGTGATGAGCACGAAGAAGGCCCACGAACCCCGGGACGGTCGGACCTTGAACAATGCCATCGCGCGTGGCGAACCCTACCAACTGCCCCCTCCGCACGCCAATGGCGACGGCGCATCCGTGGGCCGCGCGCGGAGGCGCAGCGGTCAGCGAGGCGGCGCGCGGTTGAGGAAGGGCCGCTCGCAGAGGTGCCAGAAGCCCTTAGCGACGGCGAAGAGCAGGACCACCTCCAGGACGCCGCGCAGGCCGCCCGGACACGCGGCGGGGACGATCATCCGGGCGAGCGCTCGCACCGGCCGGAGGGTGAACTGGTGCGTGAGGTAGAGGCTGTAGGAGATCGCCCCGAGGGCGCTCAACCACCGGCCGGGAGCGCTGCGGCGCAGCCGGTCGTTGCCCCGGCGCGAGGCGATGAGCAGCAGCGCGAAGGCGCCCACCACGGACCACTCCTCGTAGATGAAGCGCTCTCCGAGGACGCGGTCCTGCCACGGGCCCCAGGTCACGAGCGCCGAGAGGGCGGTGCCGAGGGCGAGGGCGGCGTCGATGGCCCGGCGCGCTCGCTCGTCGCGAACGCGGCAGAGCCGATAGAACACCACCGCCCCCACGGCGAAGTGAAACCAGTACTCCACGAAGAGACCGTAGGAGCGGCTGGGGAGGGCGATGTTCCAGAGGGCGGCGACGAGCATCAGGGCGGCGATGCCGGTGGAGAGCGGCCATCGCCGAGCGCTCGTGAGCGCGATGAGCGCGGCGATCACCAGGTAGAATTGTTCCTCGTAGTTCAACGACCAGAACGCCGTCACCAGCAGGCTCGGGTTGGACGACGCCTGGCTCTGCGGGTGGCGCAGCAGCGTGAGCCACTGGGTCATCGTGACGTTCTGCACCCACAGCCACGGCGACGAGGGGAACATCCCCGCGCGCCCCTGTAGCGTGAGCGCCGCGCGCACCCCGACCATGAACACGATCGCGAAGAGGTAGGGCGGATAGATGCGCCGCAGCCGCCGCCACATGAAGGCCCGGAAGCCCATCCCCCTCGCGCGGCCCGCCTCCGCCGACGCGGTGACGCAGTAGCCGCTGATCACGAAGAACACCATCACCGAGCGCTGGCCGAGGTCGAAGTCCCCCGCGTAGCCGAGGTGGTGCAGCACCACTCCGGTGGCGGCGAGGGCGCGCCACCCGTCCAGCGCCTCGTAGCGCTCGGGCCACGGCGGCGTCGGTGGGGAAGGGGCAGGGAGGGTCACGGCTCGTCGGGTGTGCCCCGGGAGTGTGGCACCGCGACGGCCAGCATGAGCGCAGGACCGAGGGGCTCGAAGTAGTTGAGGTGGCTCATCTTGTTGAAGGCGAGGAAGGCCAGGTCCGCCAGGACGAAGGCGCGCAGCGCGGCGGCGGCGTCGCCACGGCGGGCGGAGCGCAGCGACCACGCGACCAGCGCCGCGCCGAGGGCGAACCACGCGGGCCGGAGCGCGGCGGGGATCCACCCGGCCAGCGCCGATCGCTCCACGTCGTGGGCGACGGCGTAGAAGAGCAGCGTGGCGGAGGCGAAGTCCGTGGCGCCCGCGAGCAGCGCCGGGGCGAAGACCAGCAGGGTCGTGAGCGCCGCGCCCAGGGCGAAGCGGCGCCTCGCCTCGGGGTCGTCGTAGAGCGCGACGCCCAGCGAGGCGAGCACCAGCGCGCCGGGGAAGAGCTTCATCCCGACGGTGGCCGCGGCGAGGGCCCCGGCGAGGGCGTAGCGCCTGCGCTCATGGGCCGCGAAGGCCAGCAGGAGAGCTGGGGCGATCACGAGGTCCGTCGAGCACTCCTCGAAGAGCTGGAAGCCCAGCACGGGGTTGCAGAGCAGAGCCGCCCAGGCCGCGGTGAAGGCGAGGGCGCGGGAGCCCGGTGGGCGCAGCGCGCGCACCAGGGCGGCGGAGGCGAGCAGGGTGGCGGCGAGCGCGGCGAGGATGGTCACCCGCAGCGCGAGGACGCCGTCGAGGAAGCGGGCCGCGGGCACGAAGGCCACGGCCATCAGCGGGAAGTAGGGGAAGCCGTAGCGGTAGCGGACGCCGCGCAGGGTGACGGCCCCGTCGGCTCGGCGCACGACGCCCCGAGAGGGCTCGTGGACGATCTCCGTGCGCTGGCAGCGCAGGCGGTAGGGGTTGTCGCCGCGGAGCAGGGCGGTCGCCGCGCAGTGGGTGTTGTCGCCGATGTCGAGCACCGTCGAGCGGAAGTCGCGGAAGTGGGCGGCGTCCTGCCAGGAGCGGACGAGGTCGAGGGAGGCCGTGGCGATCCAGAGGGCGAGGGCGGCGGTGAGGAGGCGGCCCGTGCGAGCGGGGACCGCCGCGGCCCATCGGGCGGAGAGCGGGCGGTGGAGGGCGACGACGGCGGCGAGCGCGAGGGTGAGCGCGCCGATCCTCAGCCCGTCGAAGTGCTGGCTGCGTTGGAGGAGGGACCAGAGCGCGGCGAGCGCCGCGGTGGCGACGAGCCCCGACCAGGGCATCGGCCGATCAGAAGCGGGCCTGCGCCGTGATGCCGAAGCCCAGCTGGTTGGGCGACTGGAACACGCGCACCTGGCGGGTGCCCGAGGCGTCGACCTCCAGCAGGGTGCTGTTCTGGTCGAGCACGTACTGCACCCAGAAGATGCCGGCCATGATGGTGGAGAGGTCCCACCGCAGGGAGGCGCGGGTGGAGATGATGGGCACGCGGTCTTCGCCCGGCGGCAGGATGGAGAAGTTGCCCGCGCGGCGGATCACCAGGGTGCGCGAGGAGAGCAGCGAGCCCTCGCGCACGGTGGAGCTGAAGGTCGCGGGCATCTGCACGCCCACGATGAGGCTCGGGGTCATGTGCAGGCGCGCGAGGGTGTAGTCGATCTGCGCCGCGAAGAAGAGCTCGGGCTGCACCACCGCGTCGCTGGGGAGCGTCTGGAAGGGGATGAAGCTCGGCACGTCGCGAAGCAGGAAGGGCACGTCGCGGAAGAGGCCCGTGACGCTGGCGCCGAAGTACCCGGCCTTCACGCGCCCCTGGAGCGCTCCCGCGAAGCCCGGCTGGATGGCCGTGCGCCCGGGGAAGTTGATGTCCGCGAGGTTCTGCGCGGTGGCGGTGCCCTCGACGGAGATGGCGTACTGCACCGTGCCGGGGGTGAAGGTCTCCGGAGCGAAGGCGACGAAGGGCGCCGTCGGGTCGTTGCGGTAGAGCATCATGTCGAGCGACTGCGTGGTGCGCAGGCCCGAGGAGTACACGGCGCGGGCGGAGGCGCCGAAGATGTACACCTGCTGGCCGCGCACCCCGGCGAAGTCGAAGCGCCCCTGGGCGAACCAGCCGCCGGACAGGTCGAAGCGGAAGGAGTCCCCGGCGCGCAGGCCGAGGCCCGCGAGGCCGGCGTACTGGGTCTCCTCGACGCGCACCACCTCGATGTCGCGCGACGAGGTGACCACCTCCAGCGGCACCACGATGCCGGAGGTCTTGAAGCCCGCCCAGAGCGAGAGCCCGCCGATGTCGAGGGAGAGCTTCACGCCCGGCGCCGGGCCGACGCGGCGAGGGAAGACGCTGTTGCCGCCCCAGGAGAGGTCCCAGAGGTAGCCGAGGCGGAAGCGGTCGGTGTCGAAGGGGAAGAAGGTGATCGCGAAGGCGTCGCGGTTGTTGCGCCCCTCGCCCAGGGCGTACGAGACGCGCAGGTAGGTGCCGGCGTCGTAGAAGGCCTGGTTGAGGTTGCCCGACCCGCTGGAGAGCGCCGCGAGGTCGACGCGCAGCACCAGCGCGGCCTCCGTGTTGACCCTCGGGATGAAGCCCGGGGCGCGGGCGTACATCGCCAGGTGGGTGAGGTTCTCTCGGCCGGCGAAGCGGCTGTTGAGGGCGTCGAAGAAGAGCTGGTACTGCGAGCGGTCGCCGATGCGGGGCAGCGGCGAGACGGGCACCCGCTGGCCGGTGGCGGCGAGCAGGTCGTCGTCGCCGAAGGTCCAGGTGATGCGGGTGTCGATGAAGTCGTGGCTGGTGCGCGGCGCGGCGCGGCCCTGGTCGCCCGCGGCGGTGCCGGGCCCGGCCATGCGGTCGGAGGGCGCGAGGGCGCCCTGCGCGGCCGGCGCGGGCGTCGGGGGAGAGGCCGCGGTCTGCGACGACTCCGGCGGCTGCGTCGGCGTGGCGCCCGTGCCGGGCTGTACCGCCGGCGGCTGCGGCTGCTGCTGCGCCCACGCGCCCGGAGTCCCCACCAACACTGCGACCAGCGCGCTGCGCCTCGCGATCGAACGGCGATTCATCGAGTACCCTTTCAACCTATGGATCGTCTGTCACTCTTCGGCGATCGACCGCTCGTGGAGGCAGCAGTCGCGCGGATGCTCGCACACCGTCTGGCCGTCGCCCGCCACCACGAAGTCGGCGCCGCAGCGGGGCTGGATGATCCAGTTGGGACCCACCTGCTTCAGGGTGCCGGTCACCGTGGCCGTCGGGCCGCGCAGTCGCTGCGGGTCGAAGTTGGGGTTCACGATGCGCGGGGCGATGGCCATGCGGGCGCGGGCGCCGGCGCCCATCGCGGGGAGCGTCACCGTGATCTGGCCGTAGCGGTTCCAGTTGCTCCACTCGGAGCAGTTGATGTCCGCGGCGCAGGCGTCGGAGCACTGGTTCTCCGGGCCGCCGTCATAGGTGATGCGCCCGTCGTTGTTGAGGTCGCAGTTGGTGGCCCCCATGGAGGGGATGCCGTTGGGCGCCAGCGCGGGGCCCATGAGCGACGGCAGGAGCACCTCGCGCACGCGGGCCAGGGACGACTCGTGGCGCTCCATGAGGATGTCCATGGCGAGCAGGGTCGGGGTGACCTCGACCGCGTCGGGGATGAGGCACTGCCCCGCGGCGGCGTCGTCGGGGCGCCACGCGAGGCCGATCTGGTAGCCGGGCTGCGCGAGCTGCGTGGTGCTGACGAACTCCGCGACGGAGCCGGTGAGGGTGTCGATGAGGTCGCACGGGCGCATGCCGTCCGGCGAGCGGAAGTTGAACGAGTACAGGCTGTTGTAACAGGGCTGTCCGTCGCAGGAGCGGTCGTCGATGTCCGTCACGAAGAAGCCCGAGTTGTCGGTCTGCGTGACGACCATGCGGTGCCGGCGGTCGCCCTCCGGGGGGGCGTCGTTGGTGATGCGCCCGCGGAGGGTGACGCGCTCGCCGAGGAGGGGCGAGACGGCGCTGCGGCCCTGCACGTCGATGATGTTGGGGAGGCTGAAGAACAGCGGCTCGCTGGTGCCGACGGCGTAGGAGCCGGCGCGCTCGGTGTCGTCGTTGGCGGCGGCGCAGCCCTGGTCGGCGGGGTAGTCGATGAAGCCGTCGCCGTCGTCGTCGCGGCCGTTGGCGCACGCGGGGGCGGGGGTGCGGCGCGGGTCGACGGGGCTGTACCCGGTCTCCTCGGCCCAGATGCGCGACTCGCCGTAGCCGCGGGCCACGGTGACCTCGAGCCCGGTGGCGACGCCGGCGGTGAGCTTGACCATGTTGCCCAGCACCGAGCCCTCCGGCCCCGTCACCGAGCGGAACACCCCGGGCGCCATGGACAGCGCGACCCAGCCGTTGAAGCTGGTGACGCGGCGGTTGTCGCGGGCGCGCGCCTCGACCTGGAGCTGCAGCGGGACGCCGTCGCTGGAGAACGGCAGCGGGGCCGCCGGGGTGCCGCGGTTGCCGCCGGTGGTGACGATCACCGAGGCGACGCCGCCCGCGCGGTCCTCCTGGTCGAGGTCGGGGATGCTGCCGCCGCAGCTGGCGAGCACGAGGGCGAGGACGCTGTACGAGCGCGAGGTCTTCATCGGCTCACCATCCGAAGGCGGCCGTCGACCCGGGCGCCGGTGCTGTCGTCGATGCAGGAGAGGATGCGGCAGGAGAGCGCCGCGCGGGTGGAGGCGGTGCACTGGCAGGCGCGGGTGGCGGAGGCGCTGGGGAGCGTCGGGCAGCTGCGTCGCACGAGGGCCTCGATGTCGTCGCGGCACTGGCGCATCACGCAGCGGCCGGCGCCCGCGGCGCAGGTGGAGACGGACCCGCAGACGCGCGAGCCCTCGTCGTAGGTCTGGCGGCCCTCGCAGGCGCAGACCAGCGTCGGGTCCATGCAGTCGTTGTCCGACTGGCAATCGCGCAGGCCGTCGTCGGGGTGCGCGGGGATCGACAGCAGCGCGCGGTCGGTCACCCCGGCGCGGCGGTTGCGCTCGATGGTGACGCTGGGGTCGTAGCCGCAGGGGCGGGCGTTGCGCACGAGGTCGACCACGGCGTCGCGCTGCTCGACGCGGGTGTCCACCTGCGTGGTGTTGCGCTGGAGCACGAAGAAGCCCGATCCGCCGCCGGCGATGTAGTTGTTCACCGCGGCGGAGTACGAGGCGTTGGGCGAGAGCGGGCTCATGCAGCGGTGCGCGTTGGGCTCGCAGAGCGAGCGGTCCGCGGGGGGCGTCGCGTCGAAGCCGCGCGGGGTGTTGCAGTCGTCGTCGTTGGTGCAGGGGCGGTCGGTGACGCCGATGTTGATGGTCTCGGCGCAGTTGCTGAGGGGCTGGCCCTGCGCGTCGAGGCGGCTCGGGCAGGTGCCGCAGACGATGACCACGCGGGCGCCGGCGATCTGCGCCTGCGAGTTGCAGCCGCGGCCGGCGGAGCGGCGCGCGACGAAGTCGAACATCTCCTGCACCTCGCGCCCCGAGAGGTTCATCGTGGTGATGGAGTTGTCGAAGGGGAACACGTTGAACATCTGGTCGAGCGCCACGGGCCCGGCGGGGATGTTGTCGCGGATGCCGAGGGAGTTGGTGAGGGAGAAGTCGCTCTGCACGCCGAGGCGCAGCCACATGCTGGTGGAGACCAGGTTGCCGAGGGCCGAGTCGCCGCCGTTGTCGGGCGTGCGGGTGATCTCCGTGGGGGCGTAGCCGACGAGGTTGTCGAGGTTGGCGAGCGAGTCGAGCGCGCGGGCGTAGGGCGCGAGGAGGTTGTTCATGGTGGGCTCCTCGGGCACGGTGCTGTCGACCGGGAAGAGCGTGAAGCGGTGCGAGACGACCTCCCAGCGGTCGCGGGCGTCGTAGTCCTGCGGGTGGCCTGGGTAGATGCGCTCCGGGTCGCGGGAGAGCACCGAGTCGAGGCGCCCGAGGTACTTCATGAACGCGCCGGAGTGCTGGAGGATGGCGCGGCGCGGGCGGCAGGCGCGGGCGCGGTAGCCGCGGGCGAGCTGCCACCAGCTGCGGGTCCCGCTCGGGGGGCACGCGCCGCTGGGCGAGCAGCACTCGTCGGCGGCGCACTCGGTGGTGGTGGTCGGGCGCTGGACGACGTCGTTGAGCTCGGGGACGAAGTGGTTGCCGCGCTGGTCGAAGGGCCGGCAGTCGGTGACCTCCTGCGTCGGGTTGAGCACGATGTGGAGGTGGCCGCCGAGGACGATGTCCGCCCCGGTGGTGAACTCCAGCATGTGGATGTCGTCCTCGAGGCCGATGTGGCTGACCATCACGATGACGTCGGCGCCCTGCTCGCGGACGAGGTCGATGTAGTGCTGGGCGGTCTCGATGGTGTTGAGGGGGGTGATGCCCAGGCGGTTGGGCTGGTCGAAGATGGAGGTGATGGACGAGAGGTTGCCCATCCCGATCACGCCGACCTTGAGCCCTCGGAGGTTGAAGAAGGCGTAGGGGTGGGCGATGCGGCCCAGCTCGGACGAGCCCGGGGTGGTGGGGTCGTCGAACTGGTAGTTGGCCGCGAGGGTCTCGAAGGTGGCCCAGCGGCTGAACTGGCGCGCGAAGTTGACCGCGCCGCGGTCGAACTCGTGGTTGCCGATGACCACCGCGTCGACGCCCGTGTGGTTGAGCGCGCGGACCTCCGCCTCGCCGTTGAAGTAGTTGAAGATCGGGGCGCCCTGGAAGCAGTCGCCGGAGTCGAGGTGCAGGATGCGGTCGGCGTGTCGTCGCTCTCGCTGGATGAGGTAGTTCATCCGGGCGGCGCCGCCGAAGGGGGCCTTGGCCGGGTCGAGGCCGAGGTTCTGGTCGGTCTGGTTGACCTGCTGGTAGTAGGGGAAGAGCCGCGAGTGCCAGTCGGCCGTGTGCAGCAGGGTCAGGCGCACGTCGCCGCGGAGGTCGTACGCGTCGCCGGGGCTGTTGCACCCGACCGCGAGGAGGCTCAGCGCAAGGAACGCGAACGCGAACGCGCGGGACAGAACGGCGCGGGGGGTCGACACGTCACGCGATCGCAAGGAAACCTCTCCACTGATTCGAACGGGCTCTCAGCTACCGCGTCGGCTCATAAACCCGAAGCGCCCACGGCGGCAAGCAACGTCACCGTGGCAATTCGCCTCGCGCCGAGCGGGTGAGCGCCCGTGAGGCCGTGTGAGAGAGCGCCCCCGCAACCGACGCGGCGGCCTCGCGCGCGGGTTGACGAGCCCTCCGGGCCGCGGGCCAATGTGGCCTCCTGATGGACCTTCCCGTGGAGATCGCCGAGGGCTCGATGTTCGGTCGCTACCGCGTGGTGCGGCAGATCGGGCGAGGCGGGATGGGGGCCGTCTACGAGGCCGTGCACAGCGACCTGGAGAAGCGCGTCGCGCTCAAGGTGCTCCTGCCCTCGAGCGCCTCGCAGGCCGAGCTGATCGCGCGCTTCGAGCGGGAGGGCAGGGCCGCGGCGAAGGTCCGCCACCCCAACGTGGTGGACGTCTCGGACGTCGGCGTCGAGGCGGGGATGGCCTTCCTGGTGATGGAATATCTGGAGGGCGAGGACCTCTCCCGGCTGCTGCAGCGAGAGGGCGCTCTGCCGCTCTCTCGCGTGGCGGAGCTGATGCTGCCGGTGCTGGGGGCGGTCGAGGCGGCGCACTCGCAGGGCGTGGTGCACCGAGACCTCAAGCCCGAGAACATCTTCCTCGCCCGGATGGGCGACGGCACCATCGTCCCGAAGGTGCTGGATTTCGGCATCTCCAAGATGGCGCCCGCGAGTGGAGGCCCCGCCCTCACCGGCACCGGCATCATGATGGGGACGCCCTATTACATGTCCCCGGAGCAGGCGCAGAGCACCCGAGGGGTCGACGGCCGGAGCGATCAGTTCTCGCTCGGGGTGATCCTCTACGAGTGCGCGACGGGGAAGAGGCCCTTCGAGGGGGAGAGCTTCGTCGGCATCCTGACGGCCATCCTGGAGGGCCGCTACGCTCGCCCGAGGGCCGTCCGCCCGGAGCTGCCGGAGCGCTTCGAGGCCATGGTGGAGCGAGCCCTCGACCGCTCGCCGGACGCTCGCTTCCCCTCCGTCGCGGCGCTCGCCGAGGAGCTTCGAGCGAGCGCCTCCGCGCCCCCGTCGCCCGCGCCCTCGCCGACGGTGGCGCTCGGGGCTCCGCGGACGCCGGTCGCCACCGTGGCGCTGGCGGACACCATGGCGGCGATGGCGATCCCGATGGCGCCGTCGATGGAGGAGCGGCGTCGTGGGCAGCGGGTGGGCTTGCTGCTGGCGGCGGCGATGCTGCTCGCGCTCGCGGGGGCGATGGCGCTGAGGCGGCACGGCGGCGGGGACGCGGCGACGGCTGTGCCGCCCGTCACGGCGCCCACGGTGGCGACGCCAGAGGACGCAGGGACGGCGCCGAGCGCGCTGGCGGCGCCGGTCGACGAGGACCGCGCGGAGCTGCGCGACGAGGCTCCACCCGGGCGGGGACACGGGCACGGCCGAGGGCACCAGCGGCGTCGTCGGCGAGAGGACTGAGGGCCCTCAGCCGGGTCGCTTCGTCTCCGTCTCCGCCGCGGGTCCGGGCGCCCAGTGGAGCGTCTGCGACGGCCTCGCCATCTTCACCCCCAGGGTCTCCAGCGCCTCCAGGAAGCCCAGCAGCACGTCCTGCCGGTACCGCCAGAACTGCTCCAGCTCCCCCGTCTGGAACCACGCCATCACCTCCACCTGGAGCGCGTCCGCGGTCACCGACTTGAGCTGCACGTAGACCTCGTCCTTCCAGAGCCTGGGGTGGGCGCGCAGCACCGCCTCCAGCGCCGAGAGCACCGCGCGCACCCGCTCCGCCGGGGTCTCCAGGTCGAGGGCCAGCGTCACCAGCAGCCGGATGCGGTCGCGCTGCGTGTAGTTCTCCACGCGCACGTCCGCGAGCTTGCCGTTGGGGATCGTCACCAGCGTCCGGTCGAAGGTGCGCACCCTCGTGGAGCGCAGGCCCACGCTCTCGATGGTGCCGGTGTGCTCGTCGAGCTTCACCAGGTCGCCCACGCGGAAGGGCTGGTCGAGCCCGATCGCCACGCTCCCCAGCAGGTGCTCCACGGTCTTCTGCGCCGCCAGCGCCAGAGCGAGGCCTCCCAGGCCGAGGCCCGCCAGCAGGCTCGCCACGGGGTAGCCCAGCGCCGAGAGCACCGCCACCACGCTGATGCACGCCAGCACCACCCTCGCGGCTTGCGCGATGAGCGGCACCACGGTCACCGAGCCCGGGTGAAGCCTCGCCCAGGCGGACTCCTGGAAGGCCCTCGCCAGCAGCGCGATGGTGCGCCACAGCGCCCAGAACAGGCCCGCGAAGAGCAGCGCCCGCAGGAGGTTCTGCACGAAGGTGTCCGCCGCGCGGGAGAGCCCGAGCGAGTCCACCGAGAGCGACACGAGGCCCACCGCCCAGAGCCAGGTGAGCGGAGCCCTCGCGTGCGTCGCCATGGACTCGTCGCGGATGTCCACCACCCGCCGTAGCAGCGGAGCGCAGGCCGCCAGCGTCAGCCGCGCGAGCAGCCGGCCGAGGGCCACCGAGAGCACGAAGGTCACCGCCAGCGAGGCCCACTGCCAGCGCAGCAGGCCCTTCGCCCAGGGCTGAAGCCACCAGGGCGGGAGGTGACCGCGGATCCACCGCCCCTCGAGGCCCTGATACCAGCCGTCGATGTGCCGCACCGTGGCGCGGTTGAAGACCCAGCGCGCCCCGTCGGGATACTCCCGGCGCATCAGCCGCACCGGGTCGCCCGCGGCGGTGGGGCCGGGGATGCGGCCGAGCTCGTCGACCCTCGCCGGGAGCCCGTCGTCCGTGTCGCCCGCCGCGTCGCCGGAGAGCGCCGCGGGGTCGAGGCCCACGTAGCGGTCGAGCACCTCGCGCAGCCGGTAGGCCAGCGCGGGGCCGTCGCTCGGGGAGCGCCCGGCGAGGTCGAGGAAGCGAGCGGCCTCCTCCCAGCGGCCGCGCTGGGCGAGCTCGGAGAAGCGCTGAAGCGAGGCGCGAGGGGAGTCCGGGTCGACGCGATCGTCCGGGTCGTCGACGGGGGCCGCGGGGGCGGGCGGGGGCGCCTGAGCGAACTGTGCTCGCACCGACGGAGGGATCGGCTGCGCTCCCAGCGGGGCGCCGACGAGCAGCGCGAGCAGGGCGAAGGTCCCGGCGGATCGGCGCAGCATCGACCGCCGTCAGCGCGACGCGCGCGCCGGGTCGGCGTAGACCACGACGGTCTCGCCGGGGGTGAGCGGGTCTCGCTGCCCGCGACGGTTGATGCGCTCCAGGCGCGCGGGGGAGGTGCCGTAGCGCTCGGCGAGGCTGGCGAAGGTGTCGTCCGCGGCGGCGGTCACCCGGAGGCGCACCTGGCCCGCGGCGGCGACGGAGCGGTCGTGGAAGGCGTCGGAGGCGCGGTCGTCGAGGGTGACGTCCCCGTCGGCGTAGGTGCGCGCGGTGTCGTCGGGGTCGCGGCTCACGAAGGCCTGGAGCCACATCTCGCTGTGGACGCGGGCTTCGGGGTCGAGGTGGTTCCAGCGGGCGAGGTCATCGGCCGTTACCTGTAGCGCCCGGGCCACGCCCGCAAGCGCGTCGCCGGAGGAGAGCCGGAGCCACACGCGGTGGGTGCCCTCTGGAGGGGTGAGCGCGGCCAGGGTGGCGTCGAAGGCGATCACCCTCGGGGCGCTCGCGGTCTCCGTCGCCGGGGCGCGGTCCGGGACCAGCAGCATCGTGCCCGGCCCGACGCCTCGGTCGTTGCTGAGCCCGGAGAGGCTGAGCACCTGCGGGGGGCGCGTCCCGAAGCGAGTGGCGACCTCGTCGAGGGTCTCCCCGTGGCGCAGCACATAGGTGCGCGTGGCGGGCGTCTCGATGCGGGCGATGACCGTTCGCACCATGGCGCCGCGGCCCTGCGGGACGTGCAGCACGAAGGGCGTCTGGGTGCTCGGCGGAGGAGTGCGGGTGCGCAGCAGCGCGGGGTTGAGCTCTCGCAGCGCGGACTCCGAGACCTGCGCCTCGCGGGCGATGGCGGCGAGCGGGAGCGAGCGCTGCACCTCGACGTCCTCCCACATCACCGGGGCCTCCGGCGCGACCGTGGCCAGCTCGAACACGCCGGGGTTCTGCGCGGCGACGGCGAGCGAGAGGATGCGGGGGACGTAGTGGGTGGTCTCCCAGGGGAGGCCCGCCTCGAGGGTGGCGAGGGTGTCGAAGTCGTTGGTGTTGTACTTGCGAATCGACCGCAGGAGGTTGGTGTAGCCCATGTTGTAGGCCGCGAAGGCGAGCTCCCAGGAGCCGAGGCGGTCGTGCAGGTCGCGGAGGTAGCGCACCGCGGCGCGGGTGCTGTGCTCCGGGTCGCGGCGCTCGTCGACCCAGGAGTCCACGCGCAGCCCGAAGGAGCGCGCCGTGTCGGGCATGAACTGCCAGAGCCCCGCGGCGCCGGCGCTGGACTCCGCTCGGGGGTCGAAGGCGCTCTCCGCGGCGGCGACCCAGAGCAGCGCGGTGGGCATCCCCTCGGCGGCGAGCGACTGCTGGAGGCGGGTGCGGTAGCGACCGGCGAGGACGGTCCATCGCTGGGCGAGGCGGCGGGCGCGCGAGTCGGTGCGGAAGAGCGACAGCTCGCGGGCCATGCGGGTGGTCATCCGGAAGGGCAGCGCGGGCATCTGGAGGCGGCCTGCGAGCTCGGGGGGCAGGTCCGCCTGGTCGAGCGCGGCGCCGTCGCGGCGGGCGGCGTCGGCGACGGTGTCGGAGGTGTCGCGGGCCTGGTCGGCGGCGCGCTCGGCCTCGCGGAGCGCCCCGAGCGCCGGGGACTCCGCGGTCCCGAGGATGGCGTCGAGGGAGCGCGGCTCCGGGGCGGTGCCTCGCGTGGGCGGCGCCACGCGCGCGGTGGGCGGCGTCTGCGCGGAGGCGGCGCTGGCGGCGAGGCAGACGGCGACCACCCCGAGGAACGAGCTGCGTACACGGCGCTTCACGACCGTGGGCGGTAGCACCGGGGCAGGTCGGCGTGCCAGTTACTGACCGTCGCGCTCAGTCGTCCGAGCCGGGGCGCGATCGGGACTTCTTCCGCTCCCCGGTGACCTTCTTGGCCGTGAGCCGCCGCTCCTTGGAGCCTCGCGAGGGGCGCGTGGCGCGCCGCTCCTTCGGGACCTCCAGCGCCTGGAGGATCATCACCTTCAGCCGCAGCCGCGCGTCGTCGAGGTTGCGCCCCTGGTCGCGGGTCTTCTGGCTGGTGAGCAGCAGGGTGCCGTCCTGGTCGACGCGCTTGCCGGCGAGGGCGCGCAGGCGCTCCTTCACGGCGTCGGAGAGGGCGGTCGAGCCCGCGAGGTCGAAGCGCAGCTCCACCTTCGAGGCGACCTTGTTGACGTTCTGTCCGCCGGGCCCGCTGGCGCGCACCGCGGTCATCGTGAACGCCTCGGGGGGGATGGTGATCGAGGGGTTGATGACGAGCGCGTCCATGGCGGGGGCGAAGGTGGTGCCCTCCTCGGGCGCGGGTCAAGCGGCGTATCGTCCCGGCCATCGCCATGGACGTCCCCGTCTTCACCGTGATCATGCTCGTCACGCTGCTCTTCACCTTCGGGCTGGTCATGCCGCTCGCCAACCGCAGCGCCCGCAAGCGACGCGACCGCCTGCTGCAGCAGCTCGCCCCCGCGCTCGGGACCGCCGGTCCCACGGACGTCGCGGTCCCGTGGGAGAGGCGCCCGCAGCGGGGGCTCGCGCTGGAGTGGAGGGGCCACCGCGCGGCGCTGGTGAGCCAGCCCGCGGGACGCTACGAGTCCTACTGGGTGCTGCTCCTCGGGCCGTCGCTGCCTCGCATCTACGTGCGCCCGGAGACCGGCTGGGACCGCGCGGGCAAGACCCTCGGGCTCAACCGCGAGGCGCAGACCGGCGACTTCGACTTCGACGCGAGCGTGTACCTGGAGACCGACGAGTCCGACGAGACCGTGCGCCGCGCGCTCGACCGTCCCGCGATGCGCGACGCGCTTCGGGCCCTGCTCGCCGGGGGTCACCCCTACGTGCGCCTCGGCCCGGGCGCCGTGGCCGCGCGCATCGGCCACAGCCTCAACGCCGCCCCCGCGCCCGAGGCGCTAGAGCGCGCCCTGCAGGGCCTCGCGGCCGTCGCGGCGTCGGCGCCCTCCATCGACCCGTCGGAGATCCGCGCGCCCTCGAGGATGCGCGGCGACCTCGTGGCGGGGGCGATGTCGCTGGCCTTCATGGCGAGCCTGGTGGGCTACTACGCGGTGCCGCTGGGCTACGTGGACTACGACTCGCCGCTGCGCGCTCGGGACCAGTCCGCGGCGGCGGCGGTGTCCTTCGCGGCGTGGCTCGCGCTCATCCCCCTCTCGTGGGCGTGGATGCGAGGGCACTCGCGATCGTTCCGCAATTTCCTGACGACCGTGCTCCTCGGCCTGCTGCCGGTGATGCTGCTCGGGACCGAGGCGCTCTACCTGGCCAACGCGCTGCTCGACGGCGGCGCGGGCACGGCGCACGAGGCGGTCATCTCCCGGCGGCGCACGAGCGCCCGCAAGCACGAGCACCGCTACCTCTACATCCCGTGGTGGGAGGCGCCCCACGCCGAGACCGAGCTGGAGGTCTCTCGCGCCACGTACCAGCGCTTCCATCCCGGCGACGCGGTGGTGGTCACCGCGCGTCCCGGCGCCTTCGGATGGCCCTGGGCCGAGCGCATCGAGCTGCGCCGCCGGTCGCCCTCGCACGCCATCACGGCCACGGTGCGCTCGGTCACCGGACAGGCGCCGGTGACCGTAGGGGCGGCGTGCTCGTTTCAGGTCTCGCGGCGTCCCCCCGAGCGGGGCGTCGAGTGGTGCCAGACGCAGATCGTCTGCGGCGGCGTCACGCTCTACGGCAGCGACTCGCGCGGGTACTTCCGCTGCGCGTTCACCGACGCGCCGCCCGCGGTGTCGGGCCGCGACGACCAGACGAGCGCGTCCGACCACGACCCCGCGATGCAGATGGACACCCGCGCGGGCACGCTCTCCCTGTGGGACCAGACCCCTCGCGTGACCTGGCGGGTCGAGCTGCTGGTCACGCGGGTGGAGTAGCGCCCGCCATGTCTGTTGTACTCATCAGGGCACGATGAGCAGGCCTCGGGGACCCAGCGCGACGGACCTCCTCCTGCTCCTGGGCTGGCTCGGCGGCATCGCGGGGCTCATCGCCTTCAACCGCTACGTCGTCTCGCGCTGGACCGCGTACCGCCACCACCCGCTGCTGGTCAGCATGGCGACGGTCGTGCTGGGTACCGTGGTGATCTTCGGCGTCACGGCGCTGCTGGCCTCTCGCGGCTCTTCCCGCTCGGAGCGGGCGAAGATCCTCGGGTTCATCGCCCTGGGCGTCGGGGGCTACGCCGTGGTGCTGGTGACCTTGATGGCCGCCGAGGCGTGGCTGGTGCGGCGCCTGGTCCCGCGGGGCGCACGGAAGCCGATCGTGCTGTCGCTCTTCGGCCTCACCGCCCTGGCGCCGCTGATGATCCCGTGGCTCATGGAGTGGCGACGTCGCCGACGAGACGCTCGCCTCGCCGAGGGAGTGGCCGAGTACCTGGCCCGCCCTCGGCCCCAACCGACGGCGCAGCAGCGGCTCGAGACCGCCCTGGCGCAGCACCTCGCGCGGGCCTTCACGGGCTGGTGGCGAGGGCTCGGCGTGGTCTGTCCGGGCTGCGGCGCACGGGCGCTCTCGACGGAACTCTCGAACGAGCACCGGGTCTACGCGCCGGGTCCGTCGATCTACCACTTCACCGCGGTGACGGTCCGACTCGCCTGCCGGGACTGCGGCTGGGGCCTGAGCTTCCCACACACCGACGATCCGCCGCAGCAGCCCGAGTCGGCTCCCTCGCTCGCCGGGTCCCTCCGCCCGGTGCGCTTGTGGCAGGTCTCGAAGGGAGGCGCCGTGCTCGGCACGGTCATCACCGGACCGCGGCCCATGACGCAGCCGTCTCCCGACATCGGACCCGACGGGCTCGCCTCGCTGCGCCTCGCGGAGGCGCTGGCGAGCGCGGCCGCGGAGCTCGACCTGTCGGCGGCCGGAGCGGGCGCGGAGGCGCTGCTGGCGAGGATCCTCGGAGGGCACCTCGGGCTCTACGGCGTGAGCATCGGACCGGCGGCGGGAGCGCTACACGTGTAGCGGTCACCAGCCGTGTGACCGTCCCCCGCGGGCGCTTCGCCTCCGACCCCCGTCGGGTCTACAACCTGTCGCACCCGCGATGATGCCCTTCCTCTTCTTCCTCGCGCTGCTCGGCACCGGCCTCGCCGGCGTGACGCTCGTGCAGCACTACCGCCATGAGCTCGCGCTCATCAGCCTGCGCGACGCCCGCCGCCTCGCCGAGGTGCCCGAGACGCCCCTCGCGGAGGTGCGCGATGGCGCGCTGGTGAAGCTCGTCGGCGCCGTCGCGGCCGACGAGTCGGTCATCAGCTACTTCGACCGGGTGCCCTGCGTCGCGCGCAAGATCGAGTTCCGCTCCCACGTCGGAACCTCCCTCGAGCTCGGCTGGAGCGGGGTCCAGACCGTCACGGTCACCGAGATCCAGCGCGAGCTGCGCACGGTGCCGTTTCGCGTCGAGACCGACGGAGGCCACGTGCCCATCGACCCGCGTCAGGCCGTGTTCGACTTCGAGGTCGCGGGCGGCGAGGAGGGCTCCAACGTCCACGAGCACCGCATCCGCCTGGGCGAGAAGGTCGCCGTCGTGGGCACCGTGCGGGTCCGCCCGGAGGGGGGCTACCGCGACGCGCCCGCGGGGCCGCGAGTGCAGTTCACCGGGCCCGTGCTGGTAAGCTGGCGCACGGAGCGGGAGTTCCTGCCGAGGACGCGACCGCCCGCGCTGGCCGTGGCGCTGCTCGCGGTGGGCGTCGCGTGCGGAGCGGCCTACGCCACGCTGGCCGCGCAGCGAGAGGCGAGGCACGAGGCGTGGCGACAGCAGGTGCGCGAGCGGCTGTCGCGCGAGCATCGCGACGGACCCTGATCGGCCGTGAGCCGGCCGGGGCTCTCCAGCGGGCCCGGATGGAGTTCCCAACGCACGTCACCTGCCCGTGAGCTTCGCAGTCTGGGTGCTTCGTAGACCTGAGCGATCTCGTTCCAGAGCTCATCCCGCGTTGGACGACTCATCCCCCGGGCGGTGGAGGTCACCAGCGAGGCCGTCATCAGGTGACGGGAGGCGTCCGGTGGGGCAACCTGCGGGGTATGGGCGACGCGGCCAAGGTGATCGACTGGAACGGGACGGACATCCCGGCGAACCTGGGTGACCTGCTGACCGGGCTCCCCCCAGGGCGCTACCGACTCGAGGTGGTCCCCGTCGTCGACGCGGGCGACGTGCCCGGCGGGTTCACGCTGACGCCGGAGGCGGACGCGAAGGTGCAGGCGGGCATCCGGTCCGCCCGAGCGGGTCGCGTGGTGTCGTTTGACGAGCTCGACGCGCGCCTCGAGGAGACCCTCGCCCGCGGCGCAGCGCGGTGACGGTCGACCGCGCCGAGTTCACTGTCGACGCGGCCGACGAGTTCGACGAGCTGGTGGCCTGGCTCGACGAGCGCAACCCCGATGCCGCGCGGCGAGTGCGGCGCGATGTGATGGACGCCGTAGCGCGACTCGCGCGCGACGCCCCCCGGCTCGACGGCCGCCCGGTGACCCTTCTGTCGGGGGACCGGTGCCTGCGGTGGTTCGTGCACCCCGTGGTGGTGTTCTACGAGAGGGAGCCCGGCGTGGTCCGGGTGCTGCGCGTGCTCCACCACGCCCGCGAGCCCATCGCTCGCTGACCCGGGCGCCGACGCGGAGGTCAGACGCAGCCGCACTCCCGGCGCGTGCCGTTGGCCGTGACGCAGTTGCCGCGCGCGAGGGCGGCAACCACCGTCTGCCGCTGGCAGACCAGAGCGAACCGCTCGGCCCCGCGGGGCGCCCCGCGCGCACTCGGACGCGGACGGAGCTCACAACGCACGTCACCTGCCGGTGAGCTTCGCAGTCTGGGTGCTTCGTAGACCGGAGTGATCTCGCTCCAGAGTTGTCCTGCGTTGGACGATCTATCCCCCTGGCACCGCCATCGAGCCGATCGAGCGCGTCTCGGTCTTCGTCGCCGCGCCTACGGTTCGAAGGTGCACCTGCCGCTGGCGAAGAAGTTCGGGCAGCCGTACCAGGTGACCGTTCCGTGGAAGGGGTAACCCAGGTGGAGGCGGAGGTCGTCGAAGCCATCGCCGTCGGCGTCGAGCGCCTCGAAGCTTACCCCTGCTATGGCTGGCCCCCGATGGTCGCGGAGCAGACGCTCAGCCAGCCCACCGGCGTCATGGTGTGCCCCGGCCCCGCGAAGCTCATTGTGAATGCGTTGCTTCCGATGAAGTTGTCCCCCAGGCCCGGACCCTCGTACGCCGCGAGGTCCCTTGTCCCGTCTCCATTGAAGTCTCCAACGGTGACATACTCACGATAGAAGTGGCCCAGCGACAGGTCGATCTCCGGCGATGGGCGGATGGGGCCATCGGGAGTCCCGAAGAGGACACGCAACGGCATAGGAGCGTACGCAGGGAGCCCAGCCATACGCCATCTCGCCAGGAGATCTGCGTAGCCGTCGCCATCGAGATCACCTCCCGAAAGCGGACGAGGTGAGGACGGCGCTGCTGCCCGCGCTCGTCGCGGGGCTGAAGGCGTGGCGCGAGGGCGTGACGGCGGTGGACGACGCGCGCACCGAGGCTGCGAAGGCCGGGACGCTCGTCGCGAAGGCGACCGACGCGTGGCGGCGACAGGTCGAGAAGACCTACGGGGCGCTGGTGCAGGAGCTCGGGCGAGCGGGGGCGGAGGGGTTCTTCCCGCGGTCGCGGACGGGGACGAAGGTCGCGACGCCGACGCCGACGCCGTAGGCCACCGCCGACGATACGACCACCCGGCGCCCATCACCGCGCGCGACGTCCGCCCGTCCCACCAACATCACGACAGTTGACACTGATACTGTCGTGAGCCTATAGCTGCCTGGCCGGGGGTTCAGAGGGTCGGGGGCGCGGGGTGGAGAGGCGACGATGGCGGACGACGAGGTGACCCTCACGGAGCTCGCGGAGCAGACCGGGGAGTCCACGCGCACCCTGCGGTTCTACGTGATGCAGGGGCTGCTGCGCGGCCCGGACGCGTCGGGGCCGAGGGCGCGCTACCCCTTCGAGTACGTGGCGCGGGTGCGCTGGATCCGCGAGCGCCAGTCCGAGGGGCTCAGCCTGGGGCGCATCGCGAAGGACCTGCAGGCCCTCGACGCCGCCGGGCTCCCGCTGCCGACGTCATCGCAGCACAGCCCGGTCGAGGCGCCGCCGCGCGCGTCCGCTGGATCGTCGGCGCTCGACTACCTTCGCCACGCGGGCCTGCTCCCGAAGCACGGCCCTCCCGCCGCCTCGCCCGCACCCGCCTCGCTGCCCTCGCCCGCCGCGGTCGACGCGTCCGCCGACCCGGCGCGCAGCACCTGGGAGCACGTGCTCATCGCCGACGGCGTCGAGCTCCACATGCGTCGCCCGCTCGATCCCTTCACCCAGCGGCGCGTGAAGCAACTGCTGCAGCAGGCCCGGGACATCTTTCGCAAGGCCTGAATCGCCATACGGTTTGGAGAGGCCCACCCCCGGCCTCGAGGAGGCTCGAATCCCATGAAGCGCAACGACCCCGTCTCGCTCCCTTCGCCCGTCGCGAGCTGCACCTTCTCCGTCGACCGCGAGTACGTCCGCGGAGACACCGGCGGCCGACGTCACCTCCGCCTCGCCCTCCAGGCCTCGCGCGCCCCGTCGGGCCGGGTGCGCCCGCCGCTCCGGCTGGCCTTCGTGGTCGACCGCTCGGGCTCCATGACCGGCGCGCCGCTGGCGCTCGCGGGGCGCGCGGTCTGCGAGGCCGTCGCGCTCCTCGACGCGGGCGACGCCTTCGCGCTCGTCACCTTCGAGAGCGACTGCGAGGTCGCGATGAGCTTCGGCCCGGCCTCCGACGAGCGCAAGCGCGAGGCCCTGCAGCGCTGCCACGCTCTCACCACGGGCGGCTCGACCAACCTCAGCGGGGGCTGGGCCGAGGGCTGCGCCCAGGTCGCGGGCAGCGCCGGGGACGCGCTCGCGAGGGTGCTCGTGCTGACCGACGGCCAGGCCAACGTCGGAGAGACGCGCCCCGCCACGCTCTGCGAGCACGCGAGGGTGCTGCGCCGCAAGGGCGTGGCCACGTCGTGCCTCGGGCTGGGCGCGGGCTTCAACGAGTCGCTCCTGAGCGCGATGGCCGACGCCGGCGGAGGGCGCTTCTACTTCGCCGAGCGCCCCGAGGAGCTCATCGAGCACATGCGCGCGGAGGTGCTCGAAGGCCTCGACGTCGTGGGCCGCGGCGTGGCCGTCGAGGTGCGCCCGCACGACCGAGGCCGCGTCGAGGTGCTCGGAGGCCTCGAGTCCGCCTGGACCGGCCGCGCCCTTCGCGTGGAGCTCGGCGACCTCGTCTCGCAGCAGACCCTCGACGCGGTGTTCTCCGTGGTGCTTCCCGCGGGCGCCGTCGGCGAGGCGCGCGCCTTCGACGTCAGCGTGCTCGACGGCGACGGCAACCTCTGCGCGCCCGTGCAGACCGTCCGCTTCGTCTACGCGCCGGGGGAGCTGGTCGACCGTCAGCCCCGCGACCTCTCGGTCGATCGCCGGGTCGCGCGCTACTACGCCAACGACGCTCGCCTCGCGGCGGTGGTGCTCAACCGCGAGGGCCGCTTCCCCGAGGCCGCGGCGAAGCTCCTCGGCGTGGCCGGGCGCGTCGCCGCCTACGCGGGCAACGACCCGGAGCTGAACGCCCTCCTGGGCGAGCTTCGCGCGTGGGCCGATGAGTTCGGGCGCCCGATGGAGGAGATCAACCTGAAGCACTCGCACACGTCGGCGCACTTCGGAAACCGCTCGAAGACCGCCCGCGGCCGCTCGACGCGAGACGACAGCGACGTCTGAGTCTCGGCCACCGCCGAGCACATGGACCTACCTGGATTTCAGCCCTTTCGAGGGCTCCAAAACGGCGGCACCCCCCCGTCACGGACCCTTCGCACCCCTCCAGAGGTCAGAAATCGTCAGTAGGCCCGCCGCGCACGTGTGGGCCCATGCCGGGGCGGGTGCATTCCCGCCTTGCCCCCGAGGTGCCGGATACTTTCCAGACTTTGGCCAATTTCGGGGTAGGTGCGTCGGAGCATCGGGGTCACCCGTCGGCACTTGGGGCGCCCGATTCGGCACACGGCGCACCGATGTAGCGAGCGCGGAGCCTTGAAAAACAGCGTTGCCCGCTCGGGGGGCGACCGCTTTCCTGCGGCCCATGCGTTCCACCAACACCTCCCTGGGCATCCTCTCCGTGATCGGTCTGGCCTTCGCCGCGGGCTGCGCCCCGGCCGCCGATGGCAGTGATCAGGCGGGCAGCAGCGTCAGCCCCGAGCTGACCGCGGCCGACACCGCCAGCACCGCGACCCTGCGCACCAGCGACCCGAACCTCATGGAGATGCGCGGGAGCGCCGCGGCCCCGAACGCCGCCACCGACCGCACCCCGGACGAGACCCCGGCCCCGGCCACAGCGCCTGCGCCCGCCGCGACGCCGACGCCCGCCGCGACCCCGACGCCGACCCCGACGCCGACGCCTGCTCGCACCCCGACGCCCACGCCGACGCCGGCCGCGACCCCGACGCCGACCCCGACGCCTGCCGCGACGCCGACGCCTGCTCGCACCCCGACCCCGACGCCGACGCCGGCCGCGACCCCGACGCCTGCTCGCACCCCGACGCCCACGCCGACGCCGGCCGCGACCCCGACGCCGACGCCGACGCCTGCTCGCACCCCGACGCCGACCCCGACGCCGACCCCGACGCCGACCCCGACGCCGACCCCGACGCCGACGCCGACGCCGACCCCGACGCCCGCTCCGGCGCCCGCTCCGGCGCCCGCTCCGGCCCCTGCGCCCGCTCCGGCTCCTGCTCCGGCTCCTGCGCCCACGGCGTCCGGGTCGGTGCCGACGATCGGTGGGTGCCAGATCTTCCCGGCCGACAGCGCCTGGAACCAGGACGTCTCGGCCCTGCCGGTGCGCTCGGACTCGTCGGCGATCATCGCCAACATCCAGGCCCACGGTGAGACCACCATCAAGGCCGACTTCGGCTCCAACCGGGAGTACGGCATCCCCTTCACGGTGGTTCCCCGCGGCCAGGCCCGCGTGCCGGTGACCTTCAACGAGTACGGCAGCGAGAGCGACCCCGGGCCCTACCCCATCCCCAGCGACGCGCTCATCGAGGGCGGCAACGACCACCACGTGCTCGTGCTCGAGCAGGGCTCCTGCCAGCTCTTCGAGACCTACCACTCGACCCGCTCGGGCTCCGGGTGGACCGCCGGCTCGGGCGCCATCTTCGACCTCACCACCAACGCGCTGCGCCCGCTGCGCTGGACCTCCGCCGACCAGGGCGGCCTGCCCATCCTCCCGGGCCTCACCCGCTATGACGAGGTGAACGCGGGCGAGATCCGCCACGCCCTGCGCGTGACCTTCAACCACACGCAGAACGGCTTCATCGCCCCCGCCACGCACCCCGGCGGCGACTCGGACTCCACCGCCCCGGTGATGGGCCTGCGCCTGCGCCTCCGCGCGGACTTCGACATCTCCCACGTCACCGGCCACGCGCGGGTGATCCTCAACGCCCTCCGCCGCTACGGCCTCATCGTCGCCGACACCGGCCTCAACTGGTACATCTCCGGCGCCACCGACTCGCGCTGGAACGACGACGACCTCGGCCAGCTCAACGACATCCCCGGCACCGCCTTCGAGGCCGTGAACACCGGAGCGATCCAGCACTGACCGTCCCCGCCGCTCCTCTTCCTTCCCATCGATGACCACCCGAAGGCCTGCCGCGACGACGCGGCGGGCCTTCGGCGTATCCGTGGTCCCCGATGAGCCTCAGCGAGCGAGGTAGTCGTCGAGCTTGTCGAAGGAGCCGGTCCAGCCCTGGGTCATGCCGCCTCGGGCCTTGAGGAAGGTCTCCAGCTCCTCTCGGGTGGTCGCCCCGTGCGGCTCCCACTTCACCGTCACTCGCGTCTGCGCCGGACCCTCTTCGGTGAGGGTCACGGTCGTGAGCATCGTCGCGGGCCAGGTCGGCGACATCGGGTGGCGAGTGACGTTCTCGTGCTCGTCGCAGAACTGCTGCGTGTACACGAGGCGGCCGGGGCGCTCGATCTCGAGGTAGCTGGCGCGGCCGTACATCTTCACCGCTCCGCCGTCGGTCATCCGGTAGAAGGTCGAGCCTCCCGGCCGGATGTCGGCCCGGATGAACTGCATCGTGAACCCGGTCGGGGCGAGCCACCGGGAGAAGTGCTCCGGGTCGGTCCACATCTGGAACATCGTCTCGATGGGCGCCGCGAAGCTGCGGTTGATGAAGAAGCAGCTCTCCCCGTGCGAGCCGGCGAGGTGCTCCGCCAGTCGATCCCAGGTCGCGTTGCCGCCCGCCTTCTTCACGAACGCGCGCGTCTGCTCGGCGGCCTCCGGGGTCGGCAGCGTCATGGTCATGTCCATCTTCGTCTTCCCGCCGACCTCGCTGAACTCGACGGTCACGCGGAACAACGGCGCTCGCTCGTCATTGCCTCCGTGGTCGTAGACGAGGCGCCTGCCCGGCTCGACCTCGAAGTAGAGCGTCTTGTTGGGATAGTCGACGCCGTCGGGGCCGTGCATCGTGTAGTGCCAGACGCCGCCGGGCCGAAGCTCCTTGCTGTGCGTGGTGATGGAGAAGCCCCGCGGCCCCCACCACTGCGCGACCTGCTCCGGGTCGGTCCACGCGTCCCACACCGCCTGCACGGGGGCGTCGTAGACACGGCAGATACGGATCTCATTCGACTTGCTTCTTTCGGCCACGGCTCTTTCCTTTCGGCTTCTTCTTCGAGCTCCCGCTCGCGGTCACGGTCTTCAGGTACACGTCCAGTCGATCGAAGCTCTCCTCCCAGAAGCGCCGATACGTCTCCATCCAATCGGCGACGTCTCGGAGCGCGGCGCCGTTGAGCGTGCAGGGCCGCCACTGCGCCGACCGGCCCTTGGTCACGAGCCCCGCGCTCTCCAGCACCTTCAGGTGCTTGGTGACCGCCGGCAGGCTCATCTGATCGAGGAAGGGCCGGGCCAGCTCGGAGACGTTGGCCTCCCCCTGCGAGAGCCGCGCGAGCATGGCCCTGCGCGTCGGATCGGCGAGCGCCGCGAAGGTCTGGCTGAGCGGATCGCGCAACTGAACCACCAGGTTAATTAACCAAAGGGTCAGATGCGCGTCAAGCGCCTGACCGCGACGCCGGTGGGCTCCTCTCCGGGCGCGCCGTGCTAGCTCTCCCGCATGGCCAACAACCCCACGCAAACAGGCCGTCACGGTCGCGGCGACGGCGCGGACGACGACCGCCCGGAGCTGCTCGCCGCCCGCACGCCGAGCCACGCCGAGCGCTGCCGCACCCTGGTCGACGGCGCGCGATCAGCGACCCTCTGCACCATCGCGCGCGAGCCTGCCGGGTACCCCTTCGGCTCGCTCGTGACCGTCGCGTGGGACCGTCTCGGGAGGCCCCTGATGCTGCTCTCCCGCCTCGCCGAGCACACGCAGAACCTCGACGAGCACGCCGAGGCCTCGATGCTCGTGACCGAGGCCCCCGGCCGCCACGAGGAGGTGCTCGCGCTCGGGCGCGTCACGCTCCTCGGGCGCTGCGCGAAGGTGCCCGCGTCGGAGGTCGCCGAGGTGCGAGCGCTCTTCCTCGCCGCGCAGCCGCGCGCCGGGTACTACGTCGACTTCGACGACTTCGCCTTCTACCGCCTGGAGGTCACCGCGCTCCGCTACGTCGGCGGCTTCGGCCGCATGTCGTGGGTGGGCGCCGAGGACTACGCGCGCGCCGAGCCCGACCCCCTCGCGGGCGCCGCCGCCGGCATCCTCGCGCACATGAACGACGACCACGGCGCCGCCCTGCTCGACTACGCCAGGGGGCTGCTCCAGGTGACCGAGGCGAGCGCCGTGACGATGACCGCGGTCGACCGCTACGGCTTCGACCTGGCCATCACCACGCCGAAGGGCCCGAAGGCGGCGCGCCTCGCGTTCGATGCGCCCGTCGCCACGAGCGACGAGGTGCGCGGGGCGATGGTCTCGCTCGTGAAGCGGGCGCGCGCCGCGCTCGGCTGATGGGCCGCCGCGCCGCCGACGAGGTAACCTCCCATGGCCATGACGATCCATCCCGAGAGCGACGAGCTCCGCTCCGCCATCGAGGCCCTGCGCGCCGCCACCCGAGGGAGCGCCGGGTACACCGAGTCCATCGAGCGCCTCGTCGCCGCCGCCGCCGACCGGGCGGCCGCGCGGCTGCGCACGCAGGAGGTGGGCGCCGAGGAGCGCGAGGGCCTGGTGCAGCTCGTGGCCGACGCGCTCGGCGTCGTGGCCCGAGCGTTCGGCAACGGCGCCGAGGCGTAGCGGCGACGGCGGGCGAGTCGCAGGGGCACACGCACGACTTCTCCCTCGTGAGGGTTGTGATCTCCACGCAGAACCGGACGCCGGGCTACTGACCTCCGCCTCCGCTCGGGAGCGCTGAGGTCGCATGTCGAGGACAGGCGCGACCCTAAGGGGCTTCAACGAAGTCCATCACGGACTTGTCCGCGGCTTCGTCGGGTCGTAATTTCCAGGGCTCTGCGGCGCCTATTGGGGGGCGTTGGTGCACAAGGAGGTTCGTCATGGCGCACCTGGGAAAGGTTCAGCTCGTGATCACGTTCGTCGCTCCGCCCGAGAAGGTGAAGGAGGTCGACAAGCTCGTCGCCAGCCACGCCGCGTGGATGCGGGAGACGCATCCTCGCGACGGAGCCAACGCCCTGCTCGGCTACAACTTCGCCAAGGGCCCCGAGCTCTCCAACGCGCTCGACCCCTCGTCGGCGCCGACCGGCAGCACGCGCTACGTCCTGACCGAGATCTATGAGTCGGACGCCGGCATCCAGGAGCACTGGGCGAAGTCGCAGAAGTCCTGGAGCGACTTCGCGGCGATGGTCCAGCTGATCAGCGGCTGCAACCCGCTGACGCTGCACTCGGGCCAGATCGTCCAGTCGCTCTGGTAGGTCGTCACCGCTGAAGGCTGGTGTCGGCAGCGCGCAGACCGCTACACGTGTAGCGCCCGACCGCTAGACGTGTAGCGCTCGACGCGGGCCTTCACGCCCAGGAGCATCCGTCGGTCCATGGCGAAGCCCACGGGCTCCAGCAGGGTCGGGCCGAAGGAGAGCCGCGTCGCGAGGTCGTCGGAGCACGCGCAGCGGTAGCGGCTGACCAGGCGGCATCGCCCGGGACCCAGGGGCTCCACCTGGAAGAGCCAGGTGGCGGCGGTCCATCGCTCGCCGGTGGCGACCGCGTCGGCGCCCGGAGCGCCCACGGCCAGCAGGTGTCGGCCCTCGGCCACGGAGGCGACCCGGAGCGGCGGCATGCTCGGGTGCAGCACCAGCGTGTCGCCCTCGCGGTGCGCCATCTCCGGGTGCACCGTCTCGGCGTTGCGCACCCCGCAGCCCACCGCGTTCTCGAGCGCCTGGTAGCTGTAGAACCCCCCGCGGTCGGCGCCGATCTGAGCGACCCACGGCCACACCTCCGAGGCGGGCGCGTCGATCTCGACCGCGTGCGTCCACGACCAGCGGGGCTCGGGGATCACCTCGTCCCCAGGCCTCGCGCGCGCCGCCTCGCCCTCGTCGAGGCCCCAGTGGTTGCGGGCGCCGCGAAGGAAGGGCGTGACGAGCGCCCCCAGCATCCAGGCCACGCCCCCGGCGCCCTCGAGCACGTCGCGCCAGTCGTCGCGGGCCAACCTCCCCTCGGCGCGAGCGGCCAGCTCCCGCAGCTGCGCCTCCTGCATGAAGTGGTGGACCGGGCGGATCCACGTCGCGTGCAGCCCCTCCGAGGGCGACCACGCCGCGCGGGCCCGGGCGTGGAGGCGGGTGCAGTTTCCGTCGAGGGGCTCCAGCACGAAGCTCCAGGTGACGTGCCAGTAGCGCTCCGGTCGCGCGGCGTCGAAGGGGAGCTGGCGGCCCCCGGCGACGTCGTGCAGCCCGCCCAGCACCAGGGCGCGCGGCGCTCGGAGCGCGAGCACCTCGAAGCCGTCCCGGCCCTCCGGCGTCGCGGCGATGACGTCGCCCACCGCGAGGCGCTGCAGCTCCGGGTGCAGCTCGCGGGCGCTGCGCTCGCCGCCGTTGTCGAGCGCGTCGACGCTGTAGAAGCCGCCGCGCCGGCAGCCCATCTGCACGAGCCACGGCCACACCTGCTCGGGCCTCGCGGCGATGGCGATCGAGTGGGTGATCTGCGCGGCGGCGTCGGGGAGGAGCTCGTCGCCCTCCAGCGGGCGGTCGTCCTCGTGGGCGCCGGGGCCGCCGTACTCCCGAACCAGCGCACGGAGAGCGGAGCGCCGGATGAGGTGCGACCCCGGGCCGATGAGCAGGAAGTACCTCCGAAACTTCTCCCACGCTCCCTCGTCGGTCGCCTCGGTGCGCAGCTCGAACTCCACCCGGCTCCCGCCGTCGCCGTGCGGCAGCACTCGCAGCGCCCAGGCGACCTTCAGGTAGTCGGGCTCGGCGAAGGCGTGGAAGGCCTCGGCGTCGGCCAGGTGAACGAAGGGGATGTCCGGCACCCACACCTTGCCGATGGCGCCGACGGCCACCTCCCGCTCCCCTTCGGCCAGGATGCGGAAGCCCGGGGCCTCGGGCGTCGAGCGGAGGTCGCCGAGGCGCACGAGCGGCGCGGGCGGCGCACGATCTGCGAGCCGGTCGGGCAGCGTGCGGATCGCGAAGAGGGCGCGGGCGAGCGGAGAGAGGGGCAGGGCCCCGTGGCGAAGGCGCTCCCAGACGGGGTCGGGCGGGGCCGCGAGGTCTACGAAGTCGAGCTCGACGCTTCGGGGCGCGGGGAGGAGGCGGTCGATCGTTCCCATGCGGCGGGGGCGAGCAATCCACGGGCCCAGGAGCGCGCCCGCTGCTCCTCGCCGGGGTCGAGCGGGCCCTGCGACCCGGCGACCCAGAAGTGCTCGGGCGCTGCAGCCACGTGGAAGCCGAGGCGGGCGAGGACTCCCGCGATGTCCTGCGCCGCCGAGCCGATGTGCCGGAAGAACCGAGGGTGCGAGGCGTGCGTGTCGAAGGCCAGAGCGGCCATCGCGCGGCCCGCGGGGCGCAGCGAGGCGAGCCACTCGCGCACGCCGGTGCGCTCGGAGATCACCCGGGCGCCCGCCTGCCGCGCGGCGTCGGCGCGGGTGCGGGGGCGGCTCATGCCGAAGGCGTGGGTCGGACCGCCCACCACGAGGAGGTCGACCCCGGGCGGGAGCTCGGAGGGCGCCTCGCCCACCTCGATCACGTCCACGACCGCGGCGCCCGAGAGGCCCTCGGCGATGGCCCGCGCGACGCGCTGGGTGTTGCCGTACATGGACTCGTAGACGACGAGAGCGCGCCGGATGGGGGAGAGCGGAGCCGCAGGGTGGGGGAGGGCCCGCCGGGCGCGCAGCACCGCGACGCCCACGGCGGCGAGGACCGCCACGACCAGCACCAGGAGGAGGAAGCTGTTCATCGGAGTTGCGCCTTCCGTGCGCCCGCGCTGGCGTCGCAACGTCGCGTCCGAGAGCGGGCAGCACGGACGGAGTAACCACCAGCGCGCCGTCGCGCATCGGCGCGCGCGCTCCTCGCGGACGGCCAGCTCGACGTTGGGGCCCATCCAGCGGGCGCGAGGACGCGGCGCGACCTGTCGTCCCCGTCGCGGAGGGAGCGGGCGCGCGCCATACTGCCCGTGGCGCTGATGGAGCGTCCCTCAAACCCGCGGCCCCCGCGATACGGTCGGAGCCCTTCGATGGGACAGCGTTCTCCGAGCAACGACGAGATCATCCGTTCGGTCGCGGCCGAGCTCCCCTGCGGGGTCTGGGTGGCGCGCGCCCCGGGGGGAGAGTTCGTCTACGCCAACAAGACCTTCCAGGACATCCTCGGGATGGGCGGGCGCGACGACGTGGCCTCGGGCGAATACGCCGCCCCGTATGGCATCCACGACCGCAACGGCGATCTCTACTCCGAAGACCGGATGCCCTTCGTGCTCGCCCTCCTCACGCGGCGCGAGGTCATCGTCGACGACATCGTCATCCACCGGCCCGACGGCCGCCGGGTGTACATCCGCGCCACGGCGCGCCCGGTCTTCGACGACGGGGGCGAGATCACCCACGTGGTGATCGCCTTCATCGACATCAGCCGCGAGGCGATCGCCGAGATCGCCCGCACGGAGAGCGAGTCCCGCGCGCGGCACTCGGAGCGGATGCAGAGCATCGGCACCTTCGCCGGGGGCATCGCTCACGATTTCAACAACCTCCTGGCGGGCATCAAGGCCCTCACCAGCGTGCTGCGCCACGGCGAGCCCGACCCCGTGCGGCAGCGCGACCTGGAGACCATCGACGCGATGACCAACAGCGCCGCGGCGCTCACCCGCACGCTCCTCAGCTTCGCCGGGCGCGGCCGGCGCGCGACCGGGCCGGTGGTGCTCTCCACGGTGGTGCTGCGCATGGCGGCGCTCCTCGGCCGCACGCTCGACCGGCAGGTTCGGGTGCAGGTCGAGGCCGGCGGGGGCCTCGCGGTGCTGGGCGACGAGACGGGCATCGAGCAGGTGGTGATGAACCTCGCGCTCAACGCCCGAGAGGCGATGCCCGAGGGCGGCGACCTCACGCTGCGCACCCGCGACGAGGGCGACCGGGCGGTGCTCGAGGTGGAGGACACCGGGCCCGGGATTCCCGAGGCGCTGCGCGCTCGCATCTTCGAGCCTTACTTCACCACCAAGCCGGCCGGCGCCGAGCGGGGCACGGGCCTCGGGCTCGCCACCGTCCATGGCATCGTCCAGCAGCTGGGCGGGTCCATCGAGGTCCTCGACCACGTCCCCACGGGCACGACGATGCGGCTCAGCTTCCCGGGCGTGGCGGCCCCCACCGCCTCGATCCCGGCGCCCGCGGCCCCGGCGGTGTCGCCCGCGCGCGGGCTCGTGCTCGTGGTCGACGACGACGCGCCGGTGCGCGAGGCGACCGTGCGGCTGCTCGAGAGCATCGGCTACGAGACCCTCGAGGCCGACGGCGGCGAGGCCGCGGTGGAGCGCTACCGGCAGCGGGGGCGGGAGGTCCGGGCGGTGCTGCTCGACCTCACGATGCCGGGCATGGACGGGCCGGCCACCCTGCGCGCCCTGCGCGAGATCGACTCGGACGTGCGGGTGCTGGTCACCACCGGCTTCGACGTCGACGAGCGCGTCGAGGGGCTGATGGCGCAGGGCTGCCGAGGGGTCCTGGCCAAGCCCTACTCGCGCGACACCCTGGTCGACACCCTGGCCTCGGTGCTGCGCTGACGGGGGGCGACGATCAGCGCCCGAGGGTGACGCGCGCGAGGCGCACCTCGCCGCGGAAATTGCCGAGGGGCCGAGAGTAGCTGACGACGACCTGGCGGCCGTCGGCCGAGCGCAGCGCGGGGTGTTCGAGGAAGAGGTAGTCGTAGCCGTCGGGCGCCGGGAGCACGCCGCCGTCGGCGCTGGCCTCGATGGTCACGCCTGCCTGAGCGCGGCCCCATCCCCCCTCCAGGCGATCGGAGGTGCGGAGGATGAGGGAGCTGTGGAGGGTCCCGCCGGTGACGGCGAGGTAGCAGCCGAGGTGGGGGTTGAGCGAGACCGAGACGCCGCCGCCGACCTGCTCGATGACCACCGCCGCGCGGGTGAGGTCGGCGACCCAGCGCTCGCCGTCGAAGAACTCATACGCCGCCCGCTCTCCGGCGCGAGCGCGGGGCGCGCGGGCGACGCGGCAGCCCTGGTTGAGGAACCCGACGGTGCCGCACGCGAAGAGGTACACCGCGTCGTCGAGGACGCTCGCGCCGCCGGAGCCATAGAGCACCGGGACGCCCGCGTCGGCCGCGCCGGGGAAGAGGTCGGCGGGCGAGCGCACGGCGAGGGTGGAGCCCTCGGCGAGACGGGCGGTCCCGATGCCCTGGCTCTCGAAGCCGGAGCCGCGGATGCGCCGGACGCGCTGGAAGAGCAGCAGGGCCTCGGGGGCGCCGGTGTCGATGACGGCGCCGGGCCAGAGGGCCCAGCCGTTGAGGGCGTCGGCGCGGTTGGCCCGAAGCTCCTCGTCGGTGTACGGGACGAGCTGGTGGGGGAAGCCCGCGTCGTCGACGGGTTCGCTGAGGGTGAGGGGCGCGTCGGCGCGGCTCCAGCCGGCGGTGGCCGAGAGCACGGAGCTGTCGTCGATGGGGTTGCGGCGCGTGAGGAAGGTGTCGCCGAAGGTCCACGCGATGCGGGCGCGGAAGAGGCCCGAGGAGACGCCGTCGCGGGAGAGGACGGCGTCGGAGGGGAGCGAGAAGGCGCCGAGGTCCTCGACGCGCTCGACGGAGAGGGAGCGGGTGCATCGCCGGGCGCCCGCGTCGGCGGCGTCGACGAGGGGAGCGTCGGCGCGGGTGAGGTCGTCGCTCGCGTCGCGGGCGAGCGCGCTCGCGTCGGTCGCGGGGACGGAGGAGTCACAGGCCGCGACGAGGAGGGTGACCGCGATGCAGCCGCGCCGGAGCGTGAGCATGGGGAGCAGTCGTAGAGCCGCGACGGGGGCGATGGAAGCGCCGGAGCCCGCGCCGACAGATGTCTCAGCCCTCGGGCGGTGGTCTCCTCTCCACCGAAAGGCCGCCCACTCCGCGGTTGCGGACGGCCCGCGAGCGGGCCTGCAACCGCTGAAGTGGGAGCCTGGAACTGAGCGTCCCGCCTTCGCGGGACTTCCTGCAGGAGCGCCGGTTGCTGGCGCAACCGTCGGGAGTTCATCGACCGCCATGATGGAACTCCATGGGGCGATCGGTGGCTTGCCCTGTTGCTGCGCGTGAGCACCTATGCCCTCTTCATCGAGCGCTCCAGCGCTCGATGCGCCTGCAGAGAGTCCCGCGAAGGC
>CBIHPK010000059.1:0-41543 GCA_966211675.1 uncultured Myxococcaceae bacterium | reverse complement strand
TGCGGCCCCAGCGAGAAGGCCAGGCCCTCACCATCGAGGCGCCCTTCCTCGGACCAGGCCCGTAGCCACCCCTTCGTCGGCCTCCCACGGCGGCACGCTCGTCGCTATCCTCCGCGGCGATGACCAGCTCCCTCCTCGACCGCTCTCGATCGCCGGCCGACGCCGTGCGGCTCATCCCCTCAGGCGCTCGGATCTTCGTGCATGGCGCGGCCGCGACCCCGACCCCCCTGCTCGAAGCGCTCGCGGCCCGCGACGACCTCGACGGTGTGCGGCTCTATCACCTGCACACCTCGGGGCCCTTCCCGTTCACCGCGCCGGCGTGCAAGGAGCGCTTCCGCTCGGTGTCGCTCTTCGTCGGCGAGCCATTGCGTCGGGCCGTCGCGGACGGCGACGCGGACTTCATCCCGGTGTTCCTGGCGGACATCCCGGGTCTGTTCACCTCCGGCGCGATCCCCCTCGACGTCGCGCTGGTGCAGGTCTCGGCCCCCGACGCCCACGGCCTCTGCTCGCTCGGGACCTCCGTCGACGCGGCCCTCGCCGCGGTGCGCTCGGCCCGCCTCGTGATCGCCGAGATCAACGATCGCATGCCTCGCACCCACGGCCCGGCCTTCGTCCCGCTCTCCCGCTTCGACGCCTACATCACGACCTCGCGCCCGCTGCCAGAGCACGCGCCCGCGGAGGAGTCAGACGTCGAGCGTCGCATCGGAGAGCTCATCGCCCACCTCATCGAGGACGGCTCCACGCTGCAGATGGGCATCGGCGCGATCCCCGACGCGGTGCTGTCGCGCCTCGGGGGAAAGCATGACCTCGGAGTGCACACGGAGATGTTCTCCGACCGACTGGTGCCGCTCATCGAGGGCGGCGTGGTGACCAACCGCCACAAGGCCGTGCACCCCGGGCGCACGGTCACCAGCTTCATCAACGGCACGAAGACGCTCTACGACTTCGTCCACGACAACCCGATGGTGGAGTTCCATCCCTGCGATCGGACCAACGACACGGCGCTCATCAGCAAGAACGACCGGGTGGTCGCGATCAACTCCGCGATCGAGGTCGACCTCTCCGGACAGGTGTGCGCCGACTCCATCGGCCACCGCATCTTCTCGGGCATCGGCGGCCAGATGGACTTCATCCGCGGCGCGGCGCGCTCCCGCGGCGGCAAGCCCATCCTGGCGCTCCCTTCCACGGCCTCGCGCGGAACCCTCTCCCGCATCGTCACCACCCTCAAGCCCGGCGCCGGCGTCGTGACCACCCGCGGCCACGTGCACTGGATCGTCACCGAGTACGGCGCCGTGAACCTCCACGGCCTGACCCTGCGCGAGCGCGCCGAGGCGCTGATCGACATCGCCCATCCGGACTTCCGCGCCGAGCTGACGCGGGAGATCCTCGCGACGCGTCACTTCGTGCTCGGCCCCGCCTCTGGCGACGGCGGACGCTGAGGCGGCGACCGCGGCAGCCCCAGATGCAGAAACGCGCACCCGGCGGTCAAGCCAGGTGCGCGTTTCTTGGTGGTTGCTGGGGCGCGGTTCGCGGGCTGTATACGGACATCGGCCGGGAGATAGTGGCGCCGATCGGGCGGTAGATCGGTGACCGGGCTTGAGGCGATGGTGACTCAAGTGGTTGGACCGCCCTGGCCTTCGACCTTTGGATAGTGATTCCCCGGGGCGGGGTGAGCGGGAACCGCTGTTTTCAGTGGGGAAATCGCGGGTCAACGCGCGGGAGAAGTAGCCCGTCGCCCGGCTGATGCCCGGGTCCCGACGGTGGGGCTGACCTGACTGACCTGCCCCCGAAAGCTGGTCCAGCGACTGTGATCATCCTCTGGCACGATGGAGGACGGGACGATGCGAAAGAGTCGATTCAGCGAGGCACAGATCATCGGCATACTGAAGGAGGTCGAGGCGGGGGCGAAGGTCGCAGACGTGTGCCGCAAACACGGTGTCAGCCAGCCGACCTACAACCGTTGGAAGGCGAAGTACGGCGGCATGGAGGTCACCGACGCCCAGCGGCTCAAGGCGCTGGAGGACGAGAACCGACGGCTCAATCAGCTGGTGGCCGACCTCTCCCTGGCCAACCAGGGCCCTCAAGGTCGTCGCCAAGGGTGGGAGGCCTCCTGCGGGACCATCGTGGCCACCCCGCCCGTTGATAGGGCCGCGTTTGAGTCAGTTTTCCCGGAATCTGGGCGTGATACGTCTCCGACGTCACTCGGCTCCAGGATCTGACATCCGTGGCGCTCGGAGGGAAGCGTCGTCGCCAGCGGTACAGGGTGTCGACCTTGAGGCCGTGGTCACTGGCGTAGGCACGCACGGTCTGGCCGCTACCGGCCAGGGCTTCAACGTGGCTACGAGAGACCTCGTGGGGCGTCACCGGGATGGCCTGGGAGGTCGCATGACCGCGAGCGTCCCAGCTTCGCTCAACGCCTACTGCCATGGGGACTGCGCATCGCGTCCAGCAGGCGCAGCACCACCTCGCGCTTGCGGCTCAGGCTCCACCGCTGCCCCGGCCCGAGCGGCCCCGCGGCCGCGCCCTTCTTCGTCTCGTTCGTCCTCGTGCGCTCGTCTCTCATCCCAGCCTCCTGGACTATCCCCCGTCCAGATCAACCGGGTGCGCATCAGTTGAGTCAAACTCTCACCCCCGACCCCGTCTCCTATGCACGACTCATGGATCGCCGATGCGCCGGGGCCCGGGAGCCAGAGTGGGCATGAGCGCGACAACGATCGATTCGCGGACCTCTCACGGTAGAGAGGTGCCCGGCTGCGGATGCCCCGGGCAGCTCCGTGGAGGAGACACTGGACATGAGACCGCTGCTGCTCTGGCTCGGGATCGTCGCGCTCGTGACGGGGTGCGGCTCGGTGTCGTCGAGGCCTGAGGACGTTCCTGCCGTCGATGCCACGGCGGACGCCTCCCCGGACGCGCCGGGCGACGCGCAGGCGGGGTGCACGCTCGCCGCCGAGCACGCGCTCTCGCTGCCGGCCGACACAGTGACGGCGATGCTCTCCGGGACGGGCCGCGGCGCCAGCGCGACGTGCGCGGCGACGGTCGGAGGGAACGGGCCGGAGCAGCTCTATCGGCTGCGCGTCCCGGCGCGTACGGGACTCGTCCTGCGCGTCCACGCGTCGTTCGACACCGCCATCGCGATCCGCACGGCGTGCGACCGTCCGCTCACCGAGGTCGCGTGCAACGACGACGGCCCGGGAGGGACACACGACCCGCTCGTCCGCGCCGTGCTCGACCCAGGCGACTACTACGTGCTCGTCGATCGGGTCGGCGCCGGCGCCGGCGGGACGTACTCGCTCACGCTCTCGACCTACCTGCCGTCGCGCAACGGGTCCTGCGAGACGGCGGCGGCGGTGACCGAGGGCGCGCACCTCACCGGCCAGGACGCCCGCGCCGGTGCAGCCTCGTCCATCGCCTGCGCGCCGGGGGACAACGGGGCGGCGCTCCACTACATCGCCACGGTCCCTCCACGGAATCGCCTTCGCGTGACGGCCACGCCGACCGGCGAGCCCGCGTGGTCGCCGGTCGTTCGCCTCGCGACGGGTTGCGACGCGGCGACGTGCTTCGCCGTCGAGTCGCCGCTCTTCTCCAGCGACGCTGCGAGCGCGGCGTGGGTGGACCCCGCGATGAGCCCGGCCGAGGTCCACGTCGCCGTCGGCGGGGCCGGCGCCGGGGCGTCCGGGACCTTCGACCTCGACGTCGCGCTCGACGCGCCCCCCTCCGACGACGCGTGCGCGGCGGCGACCCCGGTGGTCGACGGCACGACGCTCGTCGACCAGGACCTCTCGCTCGCGAGCGGCCCCCTCCCATGCTCCGCCGGGACGGGTGGGCACGCACGCTACTTCCGCACCACGATCCCCGCAGGGGCCGCGCTGACAGCGACCGTCGCCATGGCCTGGAACGTACCAGTGGCGATCCGGGTGCTCTCGTCCTGCGCCGCCACGACCTGCCTCGCGAGCAGCACCTTCGGGCCGCCCTACGGCGCCGTCCTGCGGCACGTCAACCCCGGGGACGCCGCGCAGGACGTCGTGATCGCAGTCGGCTGCGGGCCCGCCCAAGACCCACACTTCGGCCTGTCGGTGGCGATCCGGGCAGCGGGCGAGCAGGCGGCGCATGGCCGTCCCCGGCAGCCTGTCCGCGAACGACGCGGTCCGTTCACGCCGTCAGCTAAGCCCCAGGGCGATCCGCCGGGGATTCGCGATCGTGCCGCTCATCGACACGCCCTGGGCTGCAACGGTGTCACGTCGCCACGAACACGGGCTCATGCGCCACGACTGGCCTCCCACTTCGACCGACTCTGGACGGTGCCTTGACGGCGCCGCGACGTGCTGGCCATCTCGGAGCCATGGGCCAACGAGGGTGGGATCGGGGCTGGTCGACCGGGGTCGTCGCGACCCTGCTGGCGGCATTGCCGGCATGCGGATCCACCGCGATGCCGACCGTGGCCCCTCCGATCGATGCGTCGACGCTGGTCATTCCGACATGCGTACCGGGCATGACCATCTCTTGCGCCTGCGTCGACGGAGCGATGGGCGCGCAGAGCTGCAACGAGCGGGGCACCTACGACCCGTGTGCGTGCGCGCCGCCGGCGCACGATGCGGGTGTCGACGTCCCCGTCGACCGCGGCGGTCCGGTCGACGGGGGCGGCCCGGTCGACGCGAGAACGATCCACGATGCAGGCATCACGGGCCCGCTGCCACCGTGCATGGCGCGCGACGCGGGCGGCGCACCGTCCGTCGTCGACCTCGCGGTGGACGAGATCACGATGCAGTGCGCGCGCATGAGTGACGGGACGCTGCGCTGCGCCGGATTCGACAACGCCATGGGCCAATTCGGCGACGGCACATGGGGCTTGAGCTCGAGGCTCCACGGGCAGATCTCGGGGCTCTGCGACGTTGAACAGGTGGCGATCGGCGGGGGCGGTTGGATCGTCTGCACGCGGCACGGCGACGGCACGGTCCGATGCTGGGGCGACAATCAGTACGGAGCACTCGGGACCGGTCACGACGGTGATTCGAGCTGCTTCGATGGTGATGCGTGCCGGACCGTCCCGACGATCGTCCCCGGGCTCACCGACGTGGTCGACATCGCGGTGGACGACATCGCGACGTGCGCGGTGCGTCGCGACGGATCGCTCTGGTGCTGGGGCGACACGCTCGGCCTCGGCGGGGTCGACGAGGCTCCGACCCCGATGCTCGTCCCGTCGATCACGAACGTCGCGCGCGTGTGGTCCTTCGCCCTCGGCTGGCTCTTCCGCCTCCGCTCGGGCGAGTACGTCGTGAGCGGATTCGGTGCCATGTACGTGATCCCGCGCGAGGCCGAGATCGACGGCATTTCGAGCGGTGCGAACCATATCTGTTATCGCCTGCCCGACGCGACGATCCGGTGTCTGGGCCGCAACCCCGACGGGAAGCTCGGGAATGGAACCTCCGACGGCAGGATGTCTGTGTCCACGCCGGTCGATCCGGGACTCACGGGCGTGCGCAACGTCTCGGTGGGCTCGTACAACACCTGCGCAGCGATGACGGACGGCTCCGTCGAGTGCTGGGGCGACGGCCACGACGGCGCGCTCGGCTTCCACCCACCCGACGACTGCGCGGGCATCCTGGGGTCGGGCGTGTGCGCCACGCATCCGGGCCGCGTGGGCGGGCTCGACTCGGTCGAGCGCGTGTTCACCGGCGTGTGGGGGGCGTGCGCGTTGCGAACTGACCGCAGCGTGTGGTGCTGGGGAACCTTGAGCATGATGTTCAGTTCACCCGCGCCGGCGCCCGTGGCGTGGTAGCGGCGACAGCGTTTCTGCGAGACGCTCACGGCGCGCTGCTCGGGCTCTTCGGTGCGGACGATCAGGCGATTCCGGTAGCGATCGTGCGCGAGATGGTAGCCATGCTGCGCGGCTTGTTCAGGGTGTATCGCACCCAGTAATGTGGGCAGGAAGGTTCGCAACGCCGCCTGGCTCTTGCCGTCAGCGCGAGCGAGGTACTCCCACGCGGATTGGGAACGGCCTTTTGCCACGAGAGGCTCTGCGCTACGGACGTCCATTCTCTCCAAGGCGGCGTCCCGGGAACTCCGGCCAACGCTCGCGAGAGCGGGTTGGACCCCGAAATGAGAGACGCCCCCGACCCGTGAGGGCCGAGGGCGTCGAGCGACGCGGCGTCGACAGAGCGCGAAATCGCGCCGCGGTCGCCGCGGAGTGGGTCAAGCTGCGGGGCGTTCCCAGGAGACGGCAGCGATGATCCACAACGACGTGTTGCGCAGCGTTCGGTACATCCTCAACGTCGGCGACGAGGCCCTCGCGGCGATTGGGCAGCTCGGCGGCGCGCAGATCACGGCCGCCGAGGTGAGCGCGTTCCTCAGGCACGAGCACGAGAGCGGCTATCAAGCCTGCAGTGACGCCGTGATGGCGAGCTTCCTGGACGGGCTGATCGTCCACCGGCGCGGACCGAAGGGGCCCGCCGCGCCGCGGCCCGCCGGAACCCCGGTCACCAACAACACGGTGCTGAAGAAGCTTCGCGTCGCCTTCGAACTCCGCGACGACGACCTGGTGGCGATCATGAAGCGCGCGGGATTCGCGGTGTCGAAGCCGGAGCTGAGCGCGCTCTTCCGCGACCCGAGCCACGGCAACTACCGCGCGTGCGGCGACCAGTTCTTGCGCAACTTCCTCCGGAGCCTGGCCGCACACCTCCGGGGCGCACCGCCGTGAGCGGCGCGCGTGAGTCGTCGGAATCGATCCGCGAGCTACGCCCCGCGGGGGGTGGGCAGGAGTTCTCGACGACGCGACGCGGGGCGGTCCTTCGCTCACGTCACCCCACGCTCATCAGCGAGCGCCTCGGTTCAATCCTCTACCGGCGACCGGTCACACGCGTCAGTGCTCTCGGGACTCGCTGACCGGGCCGCCGACGGGGGGTCGTCCGCCCCGCCGGCGCTCGGCAGCCCGCGCGTAGACCGCGCGTAGACGCACCAGGTCCTGCCAGGTCGCGGGCGTGTGGGCGGGCTCGCCGAGCAGCGCCTCGGGCGGGTCGTCGCGGCGGTCCATGACGGCGGCGACGACGTCTTCGGCGTCGGAGTCGTCGCCGAACATCCGCGAGCGAGCCGCGAAGAGCCCCGTGAGCTCGTCGAGCGGGAGCTGCTCCAGGGCGCTGGCGACGTTCGCGATGAGGCCCCACTCGTTGCGTCGGGTGGCCTCGACGAGGGCGCGGTCCCACTCGGCCGCGGGGCCGATGCGCAGCGCGAGCACCCGCAGCCCCGGGAGCCGGTCGACGCTGTGGGCGACCTCGCGGCCGTCGTCGTCGACGAAGGGGCAGTCGCTGTTGCCCGAGATGCCGTAGCCCGTGGCCTGCGCCTGCGCGAGCGCAGAGAGCACCCCGCTCACCGCGACCGGGTCGACCTGCTCGCCGCGCCGGCGCGCGACGAACGCGAGCCCGCGCCGCGTCGCCGGAGCGTAGCGGTCGGAGCGCTCCGCGAAGGCCGCGGGCGAGGCCGCGGCGGCGCGGTAGATGAGCTCGTCGAGCTCCGCGGGCCAGCCGTCCATCCAGTCGAGGGCGGAGGCGCGGACGGCGAGCGTGCCACCCGCCTCGTCGCGCCGCGCGAGGGCCTCGGCGACGGCGGCCGCGGTGGCGGCGTCGGGGGCGCAGCGGGCGAGGTACGAGAGCACGACGCCGCTCGGCATCGGGTCGAGGTGCCCGGCGGTGACGAGGTGGCGCATCACGGCCGACGGCGTCGCCGCGTCGCCGACGAGCTTGCCGATCTCCTCGGCGATCCTGGAGCCGGACCGGGCCTTCAGGATGCGATTGGCGAGGGACTTGAGGCGCTTCGCGGGCACACCCGCGAAGCCCTCGACGGCGGTGGCGGCGGGCTTCGTCATGGGCGCGAAGGTAGCGCGGGTGGGCGCACGTCGGGGCCGCTCGAGAGGACGACCGCGCCGAGGCCGAGGCCCGACGGGGCGCCGACGGCGTGCTCCGGCTCGGCGAGGTCGGCGTGCGGGCGCCCGGGCACGACGACGACGCGGCGGTCTGCGTGGTGGTCCCCGATGGGTGGGAGACGGCGACGTACCGGAGTGCCGCGGAGGTGACCGCGACACACGACCGGGCGGGCACGCTGGACGCGCTGCGGGCGCGGCAGCGGTGGTGGCGAGGCTACGGCGTGGGCGCGGTGGTGGCGCTGAGCGTGGCCTCGGCGGCGGCCTCGGTGGCGCTGCTCGCGACGCTTCAGCGCTGAAGCGCGGGCGGTCGCACGCCCGTCGGGGCTACAGGCCGAAGCCGACGCCGAGCACGGCGCCCCCGCGCACCGGCGTGAACGACGGGAACAGCCGAAGTGCGATCCCGCGCGAGCGCGGCTCCGTGGCGTCGTTGGAGGACTCGTAGCCCAGCACAGCGCCGCCGGAGGACACGGCCGCCGCGAAGGCCGAGGCGGCTACCATGCCCGCGATGCAATCGCCGCCCGGCTCGGAGCCCTTGCGCACGTTGGATCGCCCCACGGTCAGGCCGACGCCGATGCCGGCGAAGCCCCCGAGGAGAGTGCCGACGAAGGCGCGGCCGAAGCCTCCGTTTCGACCGCGGGCGTTGCCTACGGCCCAGACCGCGACGGGCGTCGCCAGGACCGAGAGGCCGTATTTCGCCATGGGCCAGGCGATGGCGGCCGGGCGCCTGGCACTGACGCTCGCGGCGGCGCTGCTGGTGGCCCTCGCCGCGGCGCCAGCGTCCCGTCGCGAGGAGGGCTCGGGCCGACCGGCGCGCTCGGCGTGTACTCGCTGACGGTCCCCTCGTCGGTCGAGACCGCGCGGCGGTTCTGGGACGCGGGCGAGGCGCGGTCATCGGTGCGCCTCGTGGGGGCGTCGCTGCTGCCGACCCGCGGAGGCGCGCTCGCCGGGCTCGCGCTGACGTTCTGACCCGGACGCCTCGCTGGGTCGTGTCGCCCGTGGCCGCGCCCTTCACCGACACCGCGATCTCGCCCGCGCGATTCCCCGCGCTCGCCGCCGGGCCCTCCATCGCAGTCGCGGTGGACGCCGAGCGCGACCCTCGGCGGCACCGCAGTCGGCGCTGCCCGGAGCTCGGTCGGAGGGCAGCGCCTCGAGCCGCAGGTCCGCGGCCGGGACACTGCAAGGCGGGCCGCCCCTCCAGGCGGGTCGCACGATCGTCGGCGGGTTCAGGGCGACGCCGGTGCGGTCGGCGCGCGGTCGCGCAGCAGCATCGCCAGCAGCGCCGGCATCGCGACGAGCACGACGAGCGACGGGGCGTCGAGGCGGCGCGCGTCACGCCAGAGCCGCCAGGCCAGGGCGCCGTGGCTCGCGAGCTGCTGCGCCGTGAGCGCGGCGAAGAGCGCGGTGAACCCCCGCGGCCGCCAGACGAAGCCCGCGGCGCAGAGCAGGTTGATCGCGACGAAGGCCGCGTGGCGCGCGGGCGACGACCCCGGGTCGGGACCGCCCCGCGCGATGGCAGCGCCATGAAAGGCCGCGCCCACGACGAAGCCCGACGCGGCGACGAGCAGGAGCGGGCGGTTGGGCGTCACGGCCAGAGAGTGTACGCGGACGCCGGCCCCAGGCAGCGCGCCGCTCGAACAGCCGCTCCTCGGATCGGACGGCGCGGTGCGGAGAGCGTGCGGTCGCCTCCCTCCCCGGCCCGCACGGCTCGCGCTGCTCGTGGTGTTCTCGATCCCGTCGGTGGCGTCCCCCGCGATGGACCACGACGTGCGGGCGATGCCCCCGAACGGCCGCGCGGTAGAGTGCCCGCGGCACCAGCTCGCGCGTTCCGATGAAGGCGGCAGCCGCCGCGATGCCAGCAGCGCGAGCGCGCCGAGGAGGCCGAAAACGTAGCGGGCCACACGTTCGACGGGGCCAGCCTATCGTCGCGCGCCTCCCCCTCCGCGCAGGCCTCTGCCACGATCCGCCCACCCATTGGCCGCTCTCTCGCGGCGCTTCCTCCCGACCGAAGGCCGGGCGTTGACACCAACCGCGGGAACCCCCGCGCCGCTCCGTTGTCTACCGCGACCACGAGGTGAAGCGGTGACGAAGACCTGGTCGGCCCTCTGTGTTCTGGTCGCGCTGGCGGCGCGGCCCGCTCCTTCCAACGCCTGCGACAACGTGGTCCGCCGGGTGGTCGACCCTCGGGTCGAGGCGCTGCAACGCGCCGAGGGGTTGCTGTTCTCGGCGCGTGAGGCCGCCGCCGCGCAGGCCGTGGCGCAGACCCACCCGGGCGTCGCGCAGTACCGGGGCTCGCGGGGGTCGATCGAGTCGCGCGCGGCGCGGGTGGTGGCGCTCGCACTCGTCCGCACCGGCGGCAACATCCCCGGGCTCGCGGGCTTCCCCGCATCGACGCCCGCGCGTCGCGACGCCGCCGTGGCGTGGGCCGTGGCGCGTCTGCGCGAGCTCCGCGACCTCCGTCCCACCGCCGCGGTGGCGCAGACCGACTACGCCGAGGCGCTCGCACGACAGCCGTCGACCCGCGCCGCCGGCCTGGCGATGCTCGACGACCTCGCCTCCCGCGGCGTCGTGGCGTCCGCCCACGCCTGGGCCCTCGTCGCGCGGGCGCGGGAGGCCGACCGCCGCTGGTCCGAGCGTGACACCGCCCTCCTGCGCTGCCGGGCGATGGCCCGCGCCGCCTCGATCTGTCAGGTCGGGGCCGCGGTCGCGGCGCGGTGACCGTCCGCCTTGCGACCGCCCTGCTCCTCCTGGTCGCGCTCTCCTGCCGCCGCAGCGACGGCACCGTCACCCGGCGGGACCCCGCCCTCGCCCCCGCGGGGCCTGACGCGGCGGGGGGCGCGGCGCTCGCGGAACGCTTCGAATGCCACCGATGCCACGAGGGGCTCGGGCTGGCCGCGGTCCCGCTCGAACGGCACTGCGTGCGTTGCCACGCGCAGATCGTCGACGGCACCTCCCCCCTCGGGGACGCCCACGTCCGGCGCGGGTGGCGCGAGCGCATCGTTCACCTGCGCGAGGTCCCGTCGCTGCACGCGCTGGGTCGGCGGCTCGATCCCCGCTGGGTGCGCGCGTTCCTGCGCGAGCCGCACGTCGTCCGCCCGGCGCTCGGCGCGCGGATGCCGCGGCTCGCGCTCACGGCGGCGGAGGCCTCGACGCTGGCGGCGTGGCTCTGTCGCGAGCGCGGTGCGCCGGGCGCGGTGACCGGGGACCCGGCGCGGGGGCGTGCGCTCTTCGTCGCGAAGGGCTGCGGGGGCTGCCATCGCTTCTCCGGCGTCGCCCTCGACGCGCCGCTCCCGCTGGCCGTGACGCTCGACCCGGCGCAGGCGGAGCGAGCGCGTCGGCTCGCGCCGGACCTCCGCGAGACGCGCGCCCGCTGGGTCCCGTCGGCGGTGGTCCGGCAGCTCGTCGACCCGCGCTCGCTCGACCCGGACGCGCGGATGCCCCAGCTGGGGCTGCGCGAGGTCGAGGCGCGGGACCTCGCGGCCTTCGTGCTGACGGCCCCGCTCGCGTCGCGACCGACGGTGCCGACCCCGCTGCGCGGCGAGGCGTTGCGCAGGCCGGTGGGCTACGAGGAGGTGGCGGCGCGGGTGCTGCGGCGCACGTGCTGGCACTGCCACGCGGACGTGGACTACGCGCGCGGCGAGGGCGGTCCCGGCAACGTCGGCGGCTTCGGCTTCGCGCCCCGTGGGGTGGACCTCTCGTCCTTCGAGGCGGTGCACGGCGGGGCGCTCGACGACGGCGGCGGGCGCGTGTCGATCCTGCGGCCGGGCGCCGACGGCGCGGCGACCCTGGTGCGGGTGCTTCGGGCGCGGCAGGCGGAGGAGGCGGGGCGGCCGGTCCCGGGGGTTCGGGGGATGCCGCTCGCGCTGCCGGCGTTGAGCGACGAGGAGATCGCGCTCGTGGAGCGCTGGGTCGCCGAGGGCGCGCCGTATGAGGCACCCGCGCAGTAGGCGGTCCGACCCCGGGTGGAACATACGGCGCGACCGCAACCGTCGCCCGACGGTCACCTCACTGGGCCTCCCGTCACCGCTTCCGGTCGAAGGTCACCAGCGATCCCAGGAACCTCGCCTTCGCTTCCGCGCTCGCGGCCTCGAGGCCACGTGTCGACCGGCGTACGAGTCTGCTCATGCGACGGCGTCTTGTGCGCACTGGGGGTCTGCTGCTCGGGTGGCGGAACCTCACTCTTCCCTCAGCTCGACCTGAACCAACGCGGGCACTTCGGGCGGGGCTCCGCCGTCCGCGAGCTGGCCCGCGCTGTTGTCCCCGCGGCAGGCCACGTCGCCGTCCCGCAAGCGCGCGCACACGCACCCGCGGTAGGCGCGACACCACGCCACCGCCGCGACGTCCGTCAGACCCGAGGGCTCGGGCTCCTCGGAGAACGAGCCGTCCGCGCGTGCCGTGTGCTCCCAATCCCCATCGACCCACGCGCCGACGATCTCCCCCTGCGACTCCTCCGACCACCGCTCGGGCTCATCGCCCGTGCTCGCCCGACACCGCATCGCCCCGTCCGTCGTGATCACGCACAGGCTGGCCGTGATCCCGCTGTGGTCGCGGTCCGACGGGTCGACGCCGGGGACCAGGCGCGCCACCGACGTGACGGTCTGCCACGAAGGTCGTCCCCGCGCGCCGCGCTCCCACGGAATCCAGCACGCGGCGCGGCCCCGATCGTCGCGCGCGCACCAGCGATCACCCGCCTCCGCCATCTCTCGCACGGCTCCCAGCCCGGCCACCTCGCGGCGTCGCCCCTCTCCGCCGAAGAACCGCCCCCAGCAGCGAACCCTGCTGTCCTCCGACCACGCGCAGACCGACGCCCCGCCCGCCGCGAGCCCGCGCACGCGCCCGAGGCCCTCCACGGCGAACGGGCCGTGCTCCTCCGGGTTCGCGGTCCCGAGTTGACCGTCTCTGTTGTCGCCCCAGCAGCGCACCGCGCGGTCACCGGTCAACGCGCAGGTGAAGTTGTCGCCAGTGACCACGCTCGCGAGCCCTTCGCCCACGAGACGCGGCGACGTCATCGAGATGTTGGAGGCCGGGTCGATCTGGCCGTGAGCGTTCGACCCCCAGCAGCGCAACGCGCCGCGACGGTCGAGCGCGCAGACGTGGGCGCGCCCCGCCGCGACGTGCTCGACGCCGTGGAGCCCGTCGATGCGCGCGAAGGTCCCACGCGACGATTCGACGCCGGTGGAGAGTTCTTCGCGTGACGGCCCCCAGCAGCGGACGGTGGCGTCGGCCATGCGCGCGCACCGGGCCCGGTGGTCGACGGCGAGCTCCAACGCGGCCCTCGGCAGCGCGGCGATCTCTGCCCCGTCGGCGCCGCCGCGCTCACCGAGTTGCCGCACACGCGCGTCCCCTGTCAACGCGGCCTCATCGCGATCCCCCTGCGTACCACGACGACCTCGCGGGGACGTCGCGACGCCCCGTGGGTCGCGTGCCCGTCGCCCGCAACCGGGCGCTCTGGCGCTTACCGGAGCGGACTCGCACCGCCTCAGGAACCACGGCCTGACGACGTCGTGTTTCGCCCTCCGGCGGGACCGATCGAGGCGGTGGGTGATCCGCGGTACCCTGCGCGGACCCGATGGCCCCGCCCCGACGACGCGCTGCCGCGACCGCGCTCCTCGCGCTGATGCTCTGCGGCGCCCCGTCGGCCGCGCAGCCGCGCTACCGCGGGCGCGTGCGGCCGCTCGACGCGCCGACGCGGGCGTCGATGACCGGTCCCGGCGGGTCGTGGCGCCCCGGGTGCCCGGTCGTGCTCGCCGACCTGCGCGTGCTCGAGCTCGACCACTGGGGCTTCGACGGCGCGGTGCACACCGGCCGGCTGGTGGTGCACCGGGCGCACGCCCGCGCGCTCGTCGGCGTGTTCGGCGCGCTCTTCGCGGCGCGGTTCGCGATCGAGCGCATGGAGCCCGTGGACCGCTACGGCGCCGACGACCATCGCTCGATGTCCGCCAACAACACCTCCGCGTTCAACTGCCGCGAGGTGGCCGGGCGTCCCGGGGTCTGGTCGCAGCACGCCTACGGGCTCGCGATCGACCTCAACCCCGTCCAGAACCCCTACGTCTCGGGCACCCGCGCGTCGCCCCCGGAAGGCGCGGCCTTCGTCCGGCGTCGGCCCGCGCGCGGCCTCGTCACGGACGGCGGCCCCGTCGTGCGCGCCTTCGCCCGCGTCGGCTGGGCGTGGGGCGGACACTGGCGCGGCGACCGGGACTACCAACACTTCTCCGCCAACGGCCGCTGACACGCGCAGCAGGGACGGTGGTGGCGGAGTTCGTGGTCGTCGGCGACGAGCGCCTGGCGGCGTCGTCGAGGTCGACGCGGGACGGTGACCGCGCCGCGCCGCCCGGTGGACCGCCGCGAGCGATCCGTGCGATCGGTCGGCCACCGATCGGACGCTTCCGCGGGGGCCGTCCCACCCACGACGGCCCTCCGGTCTGGAGATCGGCCTGCGATCCGGCGCGTCGACGGCGTACCGTGGGCCCATGGCAGCGGTGAAGGTCGACCCGAATCGAGTGCGCGAGTACGTCGACGAGGAGAGCTTCTACCAGTGGCTCAGCGAGCACCGGGACGATGAGCCCGAGGTGTGGATCCGCATCTTCAAGGTGCGCTCCGGCCACGCCTCGATCACGCCGGTGCAGGCCATCGACGTGTGCCTGTGCTGGGGCTGGATCGACGCCGTGCGGAAGGGCCTCGACGAGGTGAGCTTCCTCCAGCGCTACTGCCCGCGCGGCAAGAAGAGCGTCTGGAGTCAGATCAACGTCGCCAACGTCGAGCGCCTGATCGCGGCGGGGAAGATGCAGCCGTCTGGGCTCGCGCACGTCGAGGCCGCGAAGGCCGACGGCCGCTGGGCCCGGGCGTACCGCGTCGCGAAGACCGAGACCCCGGCGGACCTGCTCGCGGCGATCAAGGCGGAGCCGAAGGCAGCGGCGATGTACGAGACGCTCTCGTCGCAGAACCGCTTCGCGCTGACGTTCCGCACGCTCGCGATGAAGACGGAGGCCGGTCGAGCGAAGAAGATCGCGGGCTTCGTCGAGATGCTGAAGCAGGGCGAGACGTTCCACCCGCAGGGCACCCCGAAGGCCGCGCCGAAGAAGAGCAGGAGCTCACCGTAACGACGTCCCCGCGGCGGGTTGGTCCGGTTCGCCAGCCGAGCGCATTGATGCCGTCCAGCGAGCGTCGGGCGACGAGGCACCGAGGATGATGGGGTCGGCGATCCCGACGCGGAGCGTCGGCGCGCGCCAGGGCGGGACGTACCGTGGCTCTGTCAGCCTGCGGTGCCGTGACGCCCGGCGTGACCGGTGGCGAGCCTCGTCTCCCCGGAGGGCGTCCTCCACGCGCGCAAGCTTCTCGCCGAGAAGCTGGGGGAGTTCTCGCGCACCGCCACGGCGAAGCTACGCGAGCACGAGGAGCGCCCAGGACGCACACCGAGGCTCGCATCAAGGGGCTCGTCGGCTTCCTCGCGGACGGCGACCGCTCGGCCTACGTCGTTGAGTCCTTGCGCGACCTGGAAGCCCAGGCGCTCACCGAGAAGCAGGCGATCGCGAGCCTTCGCGCCCAGGCCGGGGAGCCTATCCCCCTCCCGAGACCCGACGAGTTCTTTGAACGGGTGTTCGACCTCGACGCCCGATTGGGGGAGGAGGCCCTCTGGGGACGGGAGGCGCTGCGGCGGCTCTTCCACGCCGGAGAGCTGCGCCTCGTACCCCAGGACGACGGCGTCGACCTCGCCCGCGCTCCTCCCGCTCGTGCTGTTCCTACAACCCCCAAAAGCGGAAGATCCGACCCCCGAAAGTTCGGGAGTCGGATCTTACCAGCGGTTGTTGCGGGGGCGGGATTCGCGGGCTGTATACGGAAATCGGGCGGGAGGTGGCGGTGCGGATCGCCGGGTAGCTCACGTCGGTGCCTTCGCCGCAGGTGCTCGGCATCGCGCGCCGAAGCGAATTCGCACTGCCATCCCGACCGGCGGCCCCGTCGGGTCTACGATCGGCCATGAGGATGAGTCGGCGCACGCGCTGGGCGGTGGGACTCGCGGTGGCGCTGCTGCCGCTGCTCACCTACGCGCTGTGGTCGCCCGGGCTCGAGCGCACCGACGGGCGCCACGACCGCCGTCGCAACGCCGCGTGGCTCGCCCACGGCTGGCTCGGCGACGACGGCTGGTTCGCGCGCAACGGCCGCGACCCCGCGCGCTTCCGCGACCCCGCGGCGATCGGCGCGCTGATGGGGCGGCTGCGGGCGGGCCACGTCACCGACCTCTTCCCCCACCTCTGTCCGCTCGCGGGCGAAGGCCCCGCCCCGAACGATGACGCGCAGACCGCGCGCTTCCTCGACGCCGCAGACGGGATGCGAGTGATGCCGTGGGTCGGAGGGGTCTTCGAGCGCCACGTGATGCCCGACGACGCGGTGTTCCGCCGGCACCTGGCCCGCAACCTCCGGGGGCTGCTCGATCGGCACCCGCGCCTCGCCGGCGTGCACCTGAACGTCGAGCCCTGGCCGTCGGGGAACGTGGGGATGCTGCGGCTGCTCGAGGAGATCCGCGCGGCCCTGCCGCCGGGTCGCGTGCTCTCGGTGGCCGCCTACCCGCCGCCGACGCGGTGGCAGGCGGACCTGGAGATCCACTGGACCCCAGCCTATCTGCGCGCGGTCGCGCGTCGCTCCGACCAGCTCGCGGTGATGCTGTACGACACGTCCATCCCCGTCGCGAAGCCGTACGAGGCGTTGATGGCGCGGTGGACCCGGGAGGTGCTGCGCGACGCGGCGCCGACGCCGGTGCTGCTGGGCGTGCCGACCTACGACGATGCCGACAAGCCCTGGCACCGGCCGTGGGTGGAGAACCTCCCGGTGGCGCTGCGGGGCATCCACCGGGGCCTCGGGGAGCGGGCGCCGGCCGCGTTCCAGGGCGTGGCGCTGTATGCTGAGTGGGAGACCGACGAGGCCGAGTGGCGCTGGCTGCGGGGCCACTTCCTCGCGCGGTGACCCGACGGCGCGACGGCGCGAAGCTGGCCGGGAGTGACTTCCGGTTCGATGCGGGCTCGACTACCTCAGACTGGGATCGCGCTCGTCGACCGCACCCAAGGAAGGCCGATGCCCGTTCGCAACCCCTACATCCCTTTGGAAGGGAGTTCGCAGTGGAGCCCGGCGCCATGCAGCGGGTCACGCCCTCGGGCGCCATGGCGCTGTGCCGATCGGGAGCACGCTGTCTCGAAGGTGCCCTCCCTACCCTGCGGCGAGCACTGCGCATGCGACGTCACGCACTGAAGGAAGGATGCTACGGACGCTCCGTCAGGGCGTCGCGGGCGCGGCCGCGCAGCGGGCCGCCGAGAGCCCACCGGGCCCGCCCAGCAGCACGAAGCGCGACGTGCCGGAGCTCGCGATGACGTCGGTGACACCGTCGCAGTTGAGGTCATCTACGCCCACGGCTCGCACGCGTGCTGGGGGAATGTTCAGCACGTCGCAACCCGGTAGCGGTTGCGCGACGCCGAAGTCCCCGAGGGCTGCGTCGCCGAGCGAGACAGTCGAGGGGTAGCGGTCCGGCTCTGATGTCTCCGCTGCGACACAGGGGCGGATCACGACATCGACGATCGCGTCGTCGTTGACATCGATGGAGCCGAACCCGAAGTCGTCCGAGCAGACTCGCGGGGTCGTCCATCGCCCTCGGCTGCGGGTATTGAGTACGCTCCCGCTCGTGCTCCCGACCATTCCCCTGGGGATGCGCGGGCCCAGGTAGCGCGGGAGCGGCGTCGCGAGCGACTGGACGGCCGCCTTCACCCGGGCGCCGACCTCGCGCACGTTGGAGCGCACGAGGCTCGCGAGCGTGTAGGGGCGTCGATCAGCGACGACCCCTTCGGCGTCGATCCCCAGCGCGTCGGCCACGAAGAGCGAGCGGGTGAGATGGAACCGCTGGGTGACCACCACCGCGCGCCGGACGCCGAAGACCTCGCGGGCGCGGTAGAGGGTGTCGTAGGTGGTGAAGCCCGCGTGGTCCATGAAGATGTGCTCGGCGGGCACGCCGTGGCCTTCGAGGTAGCGTCGCATCGCGTTGACCTCGTCGTAGGACCCGGTGCCGTGGTCACCCGAGACCAGGATGCGCGGCGACTTCCTCGCGCAGCAGAGCGCAATGGCAGCCACGCGGAGGGCGTGTCTCTTCATGGGAGGCCCACGATGCCGCCGAGCATGAGGCGCGGCGAACTCCGCACGGCGGTCCCACCCCACGAGCGCGAGCCGAGCGGATGGATGGGTTGAGCGAGCGTTCAGCCGCTCGTTTGACCAACTTCACTGGTACACATGCCATCGTCGATCGGAGCCTCTTGGTCCCATGAAGTGTGCACTCCCCTCGCTTCTGTTCGTCCTGAGCGCTTGTAGCTCCGTCGCGGTCATCCCTCCGCCTGCAGTGGATGCCGCCTCCGACGCGCGCCCCATCGACGCGACGATCCTCGACGACCACCCCGCGCTCCCCGACAGGCCGGTGCCGCTCGACGACCACCCGACGGCCCCCGACTGGCCGACGCCGCTCGACGACCACCCCGCGCTCCCCGACAGGCCGGTTCCGCTCGCGTGCCCCATCACAAGCACCGCCCCGGTCGCCTACCACCTTCGGGGCGAGGGCCTGGCGTATCGCGACGCCGGGCCCGCCTCGTACCTCCGCCAGGACCTCGACCTCTATCTCCCCCAGGGGCGCGTCGCGGGGGCGCCCATCCTGCTGGCGTTTCCGACCTACTGGCCGTCGAACGCGCTGACCGTGGTCGAGGGCCGCTTCGGCGCCGACCTCGGCGCCACGGGGCTCGACTGGACCGCGATGTACGGCGGCGTCCTGTCGTTTCGCGGGCGCATGGCGGCGCCGTCGGGCGGGCTCGACCTGAGCCTCTCGGGCAACCTCAACGGCACGACAGACACCCCGGAGTTCGCGGAGGGGACGTTGTCGCTCTGCCCCGCCGGCGACGCCCCCGCGCCGACGCTTCGATCGGACCACGCGGTCACCCCGCGAGGCGCCGTCGACCTGATCCCCAGCGCGCCCGTCGCGGGCGACGTCTCGGTCGTTCGCCTGCTCGTGAGCGGCGTGGTCGTGCCCGCCGACGCGTCCCTTCACAACGGCGTCCTCTCGGTCCAGGCCCGCTCGTGGCTACCCCCCGGGGCGCCCGTCGCTGTCGACCTCGGCGGGCTGCGCGACGCGATGGGGCGAACCTTCTCCCTCGACGGAACGATCGCCTCACTCGCCACCAGCGCCGTCGTGACGGACCGCGAGTTCACCACCTCGCCACCGGCCGGAGCGGTCGCTGCCGACTGGTCCATCGGCACGACGGAGGGTGCGCTGCGAGGCGGAGAGGGCGGCCGCCAACCCTACCGGGTGCTGGTGGCCTTGGGACCGTTGGAGGGCGCGACCCGCCTGACCGCGCAGTTCTCCTTCCGCTGCTCCAGCCTCGATGAGTTCTCCGTCTGGGTCGTCGCGCAGGGCGGGAGTCACGTCGCGCTGCCCATCGGCGCCGCCACCGAGGTGCCCGACCGCGGTGCGAGGGTGCTGCAGGGCGCGCTGCCGGGCACCGGCGCACGCTGGCTCCTCATCGAGAACCGCTCGGTGCGCTCTCAGCCCGGGTGGGGCGTTCCGCTGAGCGGGTGCACCTTCGCGCTCGATCGCATCACCGTGGAATGACCGCCGGCCATCGCCCGGATCGACGACCTCGCGGCCGTCGATCGGCGCCGTGACTGCGCGGGGAGCGCCAACACCCTCGGGCCCACGGCCGCCACCGCCTGTCCTGCCCTCAGGCGCCTGCGCGCCGTGGGTCCCCTGCCCGCTCCCCTCGCCTGCGCGCACCGCGCCTGCGACGGCCGCTTCCGACGAGAGCCTCGTCGCGCCGGGCCTTCGCATGGCTCCGAGAGACCCCTGCGATCGTCAGCCTCGACCTCGATGGGGCGCTCGCTCTCCGGCAGCACCGGGGTCTTCGAGAACCAGGCCGGCGGGCTGACGGCCTTCGCGATGGCCTCGGACGGTCGCGGACAGCCGTGCAACCTGGTGACCTTCGGGCTCGGCGCGAGCGCGCGACCGCGGCGGCTCCTGCTGCGCGAGGCGGCGAGCGGGGCGGAGCACGACATCGACCTGCGGGCTGCGGAGATCAACCGGTACTTCCAGGTCACCGTGGAGTAAGCCCGCTCTCGGAAGCGCCAAGAAGCCACGAGCGATCGACGCACAGTGAGCTGCCCGATGGCGTCGTCGCCCGCGCTCCCCGAAGCGTGGCCGCATCAAAGGCGTTGAGTTCTCGCGCGCCGCGGAACCTCCGGGACCCGGGCGTTGTCCGTGCTGCCTGGAGGGAGCGCGTGATCCCCGACGACGACATCCCCATGGCGCCCGCATACCGCAGGATGGCGCGTCAGACCGCCAGCCTTCCCCTCGGCGAGACGCTCGTCGAGGTGGTGGTGTCCTGGGGCGACGACTGCCCGCTCGCCGTCGCGCACCTCCGGCCCGGTGAGCGCTTCGTGCTCGCGTCCCAGGGGAGCACCGACCCCGACGCGCCCTGCTTCGCACCCCGCGATCGACCGCGGCGCGCACCCCCTCGTCGAGCGCATCGGCCGCGACTGCCAGGTGACGCCGCCCGGCGGCGCGCCCTTCGTTCTGGCCCGTGACGAACGCACCGTCATCGATCACGACGGGGTCCGTTACGCGGTGCGCCACGTCCCCGTCGCCGAGCGGCTCCCGCCGCGCCGCACGGACCGCCTCTTCGGCGCGGCCACGGCGCTCTCCCTCGTCGGCACCCTCGCGGCGGGCGCGTGGCTGCGCGGCGTCGACCACGACGACCTCCTGACCCGCGACGACGACACGCTGCGCATGCTGATCGCGCACGGTCCGTCGCAGCGGGCGGTGTCGTACGCGCCGACGCACGCCGAGGGGGGCGTCGGCACCGAGGGTGGAACCGGACTCCGCGCGCCGGGCGACGAGGGAGCGTCGGGGTTGCGACGGGCGCCGCAGACCTCGCGCACCTGGGCACGGCCGCCCCGCCGCGGACCGTCGCGCGCCGAGACGACCGCGAGCGCGGCCGATCGGGTGCTGCACCGTGGCGTGTTCTCGGCGCTGGGCGCTCCGGGCGCGGGACCGTGGGGCGCGTTGACGACGGGCGACTCCGACGACCGTCACGCGTCGGGCGCGATGTACGGGACGACGCTCGGCGACGCGCGAGGCTTCGAGGGACTCGGACTGCTGGGACGGGGCTGGGGCGGAGGCGGCCGCGGCGACGAGCTCGTCGGCCTCGGACGCGTGCAGACCCACGGCCACGGAACGGATCACGGCGTCGGCATGGGCCTCGGCAACGGCGGCTACTGCGGCTGCGGCGCGCTGAGCCAAGGCACCTCGCTCGACGCGGCCGCGATCCGCCACGTGGTGCAGCGCAACCTCGGTCAGGTGCGCCACTGCTACGAGCAGGCGCTCGCGCTGGTGCCCAACGCCGAGGGGCGCATCGCGGTGCGCTGGGTGATCGGGGGCGAGGGCGCGGTGCTCGCGTCCGAGGTGACGGACAACGCCACGGGGTCGACGCCACTCGGCGAGTGCGTCGCGCACGCGGTGCGGCGGTGGCAGTTCCCCGCGACGGACAACGTGGTGACGGTGAACTACCCCTTCGACCTGAGCGTGGTCGAGTAGCGCCGAGACCGCGGGAGCGGTCCCAGGTCGGGGCGTTGGAGTACCCATCGAGGACATGCGTCGTCCCATGGCCCACCCAATGGATCGCCTGGTCTTGCCGCTCGTCGCGCTCCTCGCCTGCGGCCCGGTGAGGGAGGAGCTCACGCTCGATCAGATCTGCGTCATGGCCAACGGGGATGGGGCGCTCGTCGCCGACCAACCCATGCGCGTCACGATCGGAGTCTCGTCGTTGCGGACGTGCCGCCGACCCTGCGACACGCTCGTCGCGAGCGCCTGCTCAGTTCGACGCGAGGGCCGCACCCTGCATCTCCAGGGGCACATCACCGTCGACGTCGACTGTCCCTCGGGCGACCTCGTCACCACCTGTTCGGAGCCGATCGTCGAATGCACCGCCGAGCCTCTGCCGGAGGGTGACTACGTTCTCACCGACGGCACGCGGGAGCTGCGTTTCCACGTCCCCTCCGCCCTGCCGAGATACGCGTCCTGCTCGTACTGACGAGGACGTGCGCCGGGCGATGACGAGCGCAGCTGGAGGCGGTCGGCGCGAGGCGCTCGCGTGGCTCTCCGAAGAGGAGTGAGCTCCCCCGGCATCGGCTGGGCTCTCCCGACCTCGTCTGCGGAAGCTGATGACCCGGCTCCCGCCCCTCCGCACCGGCGTGGTGGCGTTCTATGGTGGCTACGTCGGCGGAGTGGCAGCCTGGGCGCGATCAACCTTAGAGTGCGCGAGGAGGTTCCATGAAGGGTCCGTCCCCCGCCGGGCCGCTCGCGCTCCTGGCGCTCGGCTGCGCTTCCACTCCAGCGCCGGTCGCCGCGCGCGTCACCGCCACGCCGGTCGCCGCGCCCGCCACCGCCGCGCCGGTCGCGGTGCCGCTGCTGGACGACGCCCTGCCCGCGAACGCCGTCCTCCGCAGCGTGATGGACGTCCCGCGGCTCGCCCCCCTCGCGGCGCCGTTGGTCGACGGCGAGTTTACCCGGGGGCGGGTGCACCTCGTCGACGGCTGGATGTTCCTGAGGTCGGGGGCGCCGGGGCAGTTCGCCCTCGACCCGTATCGCCCCGTCCGCAGCGCCACGTACGAGGTGCCACCCGACCTGCGCGCGTACCTCGACCGCGTGATCGAGCTCGCGTCGCGCGTCGAGGTGCCACCCGACCTGCCCGCGTACCTCGACCGCGTGGCCTCCAGCGCGGACGGCCGCGCCGAGCTCCGCAGGAGGGGTCGGTCGGCGGAGGCGAGGGCGCTGATGACGGTGCTCGACCACTGCCCCGCCGGAGGAACCGTCACCCGTATCCTCATCCCCACGCGCGACCGCGCCCGCACCGTCGCCGCGCTCCGGGCCTGGCTCACCGCGAGCACGAATGACCCGCCGCCCGTGAGCCTCGACGTGCCCGGCTACGACTTCGCCGTCGTGTTCCAGCAGTCGAGCGCAGGCGGCGCCATGGCCGTCGCGTCCAACGCCCGCTTCGTGGCGCTGGACGCCTACACCGAGCCCCTGTTGGGCTGCCAGCCGGAGGCGGAGCGCACCTCGTTGGTGGAGCGCGCCGCGAGGGCGCTCAGGGCGCTGCGCTTCGGCGAAGCGTCCGCGGGGGAGGCCGAGCCGCTTGAACTCCGCGATGCGGCGCTCCGCATCGAGGCGATCCCCGAGCGGCAGGTTTACAGCACCCTCTTCATGGGGTTGGGCAGCATGCTCGCCGTCAGGGACCGCGGCGGCCCCGGGCCCATGTTCGAACCCGACGCCATCCCCCTCGCGATGGCCGGCGCGGTAGGCGATTCCGCCCTCGCGTTGGAGTTCGCCCGCGGCCCCCGAGGGCCCTTCGCGCGCCGCGCTGGCTACGCGGTCTTCGCCGAGGTCGACGGCCTCTCCCTGACCTTCGAGGCAGAGCGCGCCGGCCCCGGGTATGGCCCTCCCGACGACGTCTCCATCCCCGAGGCGCGCCTGTTTCCCTCTGGGACCCCGCGCTACGTCGACGCCGCCACGGCGTGGCTCGGCGCGTTCGCGCTCCCCGGCGACCGCGCGCCGGGCGACCTCGACCACACCCGCTTCGACCAGCACGTCCGCGAAGGCGGCCACAACAGCGACGTGCTCTCGGCGCCCTTCGGGGCCATGGCGGTGGTGCGGACGCTCCTCCAGGACGCGCCGCCGCTGCTGCCCCACGGCACGCCGCTCTCCCCCCGCTTCGAGCGCGTCGGCGTGGGTCGCTCCGCGTCCGGCCGGCTCTTCACCTACGCCCAGCTGGCGGCCGGAACCTCCGCGGCCGACGCCGCCTGCGCGCTGGCCGCGTCGGCCGTACCGTGCGCGCGGGTGCGCCTCCGCCGCGGCGTCGTCGTCGCCGTGCCCGGCGGCTTCGCCCGGTGGGTGAACGTCGCGGGGCTCCACGCCGTGGTGCTCTCCGCCAGCCGCGCGACCGCGGGCGCCGTCGCGCTCGCACCCGCGACGGGTCCCGCCGCGCCCGTCGCGGGCTGGTTCGAGGTCGAAGGGTCGTTCGATATCCTGCTCCTACCCCACGGCAACGCCCGCCCTTCGATCGGGCCCCTCGCACTGTTTGCCTGGATGGCCGCGCCCCTCGAGTCCAGCCTCGCACCTCGCTACCACTTCGAGGCCTCGCGCGAGGGCGACGTGTTTCGCTACGCGCTCCGCCCCGCCGCCCCCGCCGCCCCCGCCCCGGCCTCGCGTTGACTCGCCAGCCTCCGACCCGCCGTGCGTCCCCTTGGGCGATCACCGGGCCCTCGTCGCCACTGCTCCCCGTGCGCGCCCTCCCCCGGTCGTCGGCCCGATCGCTCGTCGCGTCCGTCGCGCTGATGGCCTGCTGTGCCCGACAGTCACCCCCGCCGATCGCGCTCCCCGCTCGGCCGGTGGCGCCCTCGCTCACACCGGCACACGAGACAGTGATCGGCTCTGGTTGCTCTCCACCATGGAGCTTCTTCTCAGGGTGATGGCCGACGCGCCGATTGAGGTGGAGGACGTGCCCGCTGGACGACCTCGCCAGGCATCCCGAGCGCATGCAGTTCATCCGTCGCGTCGAGGAGCGACGGCCGTCGGCCTCATCCGCTCACGGACCCTGTCGTGCGACCGAGCGAGAAGCGCCTGGCATTCATGCGAACTCGAGGGCGCTGCCATGGGCGTTCACCACACGACCGCGACCGGTGCGTCGTGACCGTCGGTGGTCCCGTCGCCGAGCTGGCCCTGGGAGTTCGGACCCCAGCATCGCAGTGAGTTGTCCCGCAGCCGGGCGCACGCGTGCCGGATGCTCGTCGACACCTCGACGACCCCGGTGAGCCCTTCGACCTCGGCGGGGCCGACCTCCTCGTAGCCCCAGCAGCGCACGGTGGTGTCGGCGAGCAGTGCGCAAGAGCGCAGCCCCGTCGAGAGTTGCGTCGCGTCGTGCAGCCCGCTGACGTCGGTAGGGAGGTGACGATCCATGCGCGACCGGTCGCCGAGCTGCCCGTTGGTGTTCATTCCCCAGCACTGCACCGCGCCGCCGCGTCGCCGCGCGCAGGAGAAGAAGACGCCCGCGTAGATCTCTGCCGCGTCCGCCAGGCCAACGACCTCGACCGGAGTGTGCGAGCTGTGGTCGGTCCCGTCACCGAGCTGTCCATTGAGGTTCATCCCCCAGCAGGTGGCCTGCCCGCGGACGTCCCGGGCGCACGAGTGAAAATCACCCACCGACACCTGCGCGATGTCGTGCAGCGTCGGCACGCGCGCCGGAGTCGGCTGAAGGTCGACCGAGGCATCGAGCCCGAGCTGCCCAAGGCCGTTGTCTCCCCAACAGCGGACCGTGCCATCGCCGATCAGCGCGCACGCCGTCGTCGCACGCGCGCTGATCTGCACCACGTCGTGGAGCCCGTCGATGACCGCGGGCGTGAGGTGCCGCGGGCCGTTCGACACCCGCGACACACCGAGGTCCGTGCCCCAGCACTGCGCGGTGCCGTCCAGCATCCACGCGCAGGCGTTCTGGTAGCCCGTCGCGATGCCCGCGGCGCCGCGCAGTCCTGACACCGGGGCAGGCGTCGAGCGCGCGGTGGTGGTCCCGTCGCCAAGCTGCCCCTGGTCGTTGCCACCCCAGCACCAGACCGTCGTATCGGTGAGGAGCGCGCAGGTATACCAGCCGCCCACGGCGACCTGCGCCACCCCGATGCATGACCCGTGGAGGCAGATCGGGCGCCCCTCGGGACACCGATCGGGACACACCGGGTACATCTCCGCGGGGACGTCGACGGCGCCCGCGTCGGCCACCGTCGCGACCTCGAGCGCGACAGGCGCGTCGACGGGAGCGACGTCGTCCACGCCGCCGCCGTCCGTGGCAGTCGTGACGACCCGACCACACGCGACCGTCGCGCCCAACAGCGCCACGAGTGCTGTCGTCGCGGCCGTGTTCATCGGATTGCGATCCCCCACGCTGGTGTCGCTGCACGCTACGACGGACATCGCGGTTCGTGCCAGGGACCGAGGCGCAGCGGCCGTTGTTGCGCGCCGCTAAGGGGATCCGCTCGGGATGCGGGACCGTCGCAGCCTGCGGTGACGACTGGGCCCACGATGGCAGAGGTCCAACGGAATCCTCGCGAATCAAGGGAGGCACGTACGATGCTCTGCCCCTGAACCGTGAAGACCCTTCCTCCCTCCGGTCCGTCCGTCCTCCTCGCGGCGCTCCTCGCCTCTGGCTGCGGAGCGGAGCTCATCGGTCCGTCGGACGCGGGCTCCGTCAGGCCCCTGGACTGCTCACTCATCGGGTGTGGCGAGAGCATCAGCCTCCCCGGGCTGGTGACCGTCTCCGGCGCGGAGATGCGCGCCATCACGGTGTACCTCTGCCGCAACGGCACCTGCGTCATGGGTACCCCTGCGCGCCTGCCCGAGCAGCCCACCTCGGGCGTCGGCTGCGGGCTGCCGCCCGACGCCGACGGCCATTGCATCGTCTGGAACGTCTCCCCCGATCGCTACCGCCTCGACGTTGCGTTCGGCAACTCGTACAGCGCGCGCGACGGCGACACCTTCGTGGTGCGGGTCTCCCACCCGCCCTCCGGTACCGTGCTCGCCGAGGCGGCGGAGAGCGTCCGATACACGACGTCCACACCCAACGGTCCGACGTGCGGGCCGGTCTGTCACCACGCCACGCTCACTCCGATCACGCGCTCTCTGCCTGGGTCCGGCGGCGGCGGCTGCGCGATGAACCGCTGCGAGACCGCGCCGCTGGTCGCGCTCGGAACGACCCTGCGCCTCAACACCTGCGGCTGCGCGATCGCCCCGGCGGGCATCTGCGGCGGTGCCCATCCGCGGGCGTTCTTCCGGGTCGACGCGCCGCTGGGCGAGCCGCTTCATTTCACGACGGGGACCGCGCAGATCACCGCCTGGGACCAGTGCGGCGACCCGGCGCCGGCCCAATGCGGCGGGCTCTCGGGCAGCTTCGTCACGACCCGGAACGAGACCCGGCTGTTCGGCGTCGAGCGCTTCACCGAGTGCGGCGAGGTCGCGATCACGGTCACCCGCTGAGCGCGCCTTCGACCGCTGTGGCCGTGAGAGCCGCGCCCGTCTCTCTGCGATGATTAGCGCGTGACCAATGGACGAGGCGCTCGGCGGCAAGGTGTTCGCGGCGCCCCGCGCGTTGAACTCACCGACTGGCGGGACGGGCATCCGCAGCATCGGGTACCATGAGTTCATGAGGGGGTCGCCCGGAGGATCTCGCATGACGAGGCATGTACCGCTCGCGCTCGCGCTGGGACTCTTCGGCTGTGGCAAGGACGACTGGCACGACCCGAACCCCGCCCGCACCGACTGCGGACAGCACGGTCAGCCCTGCTGCGACCTCATCGCCTGCTACAACGGCGGCCGCTGTCTGATCCAGGGCGGCACCGCGGTGTGCCAGGACCCGCAGATTCGCGACCGCAACGAGTGCCGCAGCAACGACGACTGCGGCCTCAACGCGGTGTGCGGGGCCTGGAACGCCTGCGCCGAGGACCGCGTCTGCTTCCTGTGCGAGGCCCCCTACGCCAACGCCACCCGCAACCTCGGTGACGCCTGCGACCAGAACGAGCAGTGCCGCACCGTCAGCTGCCTCGGTGGGCGCTGCACGGCGACCTGCCGCATCGGTCCCGAGGGCGACGCGATGTGCAGCTCGATGCAAGGTGGCGGCTCGTTCTATTGCGGCACGGTCGAGGCCTACTACCGGGGGTCGAGCGGTCCTCTGACGACGGTCAGCGTATGCCTGCAACGCTGCTCGGAGAGCAGCCCCTGCCCCACGGGGCTCGTCTGCCGGCCGCTTCAGGACTCACTCCAGCAGCGCACCGTTCCCACCTGCGGCAGACCGCTCCCGCCCTGATGCGCCGCGGGCATATCCTCCGGCCCGTGGACCCCGTCACCCTCCTGGAGATCGACGCCGAGAGGGTGCGGTTCCCAGCCACGTGCGCCGCCTGCGATGCGCCCGCGGTTGCGGCGGTCAAGCTGCCGGTCACCCGCGGCGTCGACCTCATCGTCGTGTCGATCACCCGTTCACTGGCACTGCTGCTGCCGGTCTGCGCGGGGTGCCATCGACGGCTGGTCGCGCGCCGCATCGTCTCATGGCTCGGCGCGCTCGCGGTCGCGCTGGGCGTGCCCTTCGGGTTGCTGGCGGTCGCCTCCGCGTCTGCCACGGGCGACGCGCTGAGCGGGCCCGCGGTCGCCGTCATCGTGGTGTGGTTCTTCTCAGCGCTCTGGTGGCTACGCAACCGCGCCTCGCAGTCGATCGCCCGCTGGTACTTTCCTGCCTGGATCGAACGCACGGACGGTGACCTCAAGCGACTGACGCTGGGACTCCGACGAGCGTCGCTCGCTCGTGACGTGTCGGCCTTGTCGGGCCTCACGACGACACAGGCGGTGAGCAACGACGGCGCGGGGTATCGCGAAGCGGCCGCCCGCGTCCCTCAGCCGTACGTGCCCCCGGAGCGGCGGCCCATGGCGTGGTGGTGGTTCCTGGTGTTTGGCGTCGCGACAATCGCCGGAGCATTCGAGGAGTACGCCGACCTTGCGGCGCGCGAGCGCGACCACCGGCCCGCCAGCATGCACGCGCTGCTCGCGGCGATCTATCAGCTCTTCGGCAAGGTCGGCGTCGCTGCGGCGCTCGGTGCCGTCGGGGTCGGACTCATCGCGCTCGCCATCAAGGTGCGTCGACAGCAGCAGGAGTCGGCCGCCAGCGCAGCGCTCGGTACCGCGCCGTAGCGATTTCCCGCGGCTGATGCGCACCCGGTTGATCTGGACGGGGATCGTCCCGGGGGGATTGGGATGGGAGCCGAGCGCACGATGACGAACGAGACGAAGAAGGGCTATGGCCGCGGGGCCGCTCGGTCCGGGGCAGCGGTGGGGCAGGTGATCGGCAACGAGCGCCGACGCAAGCCGCGCGCGGTGTATCGGCTACATCGGTCGGAGCGGGCGACTGCAAGCCGTGGTGACGGGCCGGTGTGGATCGTGGCGTGAGCCGCGACGACGGCGTGCGAGCGACGCGCCCACGATCGACAGCAGCGCGAGCAGTCCCGTACGGGGTGTCCGCGTCGGTTGGACGCTGCATCCGCAGCCCTTGTCCGCAGGGTCGACGGCACGGACGTCGGTGTCCATCGCAGCGTCCTGCGCAGGCCCGCGGCCGGTGTCGTCCTGCGCGACGACGTCGATCACCGCGTGGACATCGACGGTCCATCCGTCGGCGTCTGTCGTGCCGTCCGCTCCGACGTCCGTCGTGGTCCCACCGTCGGGCGCCACGCAGCGCCCGCCGATGCAGTGCAGCCCCGAGCACGAGGTCTGGCAGTCCCGGTCCGAGGTGCACGAAGGCGCTGGGCTCGGGTTCCACCGGCAGCGTCTGGACACGCAGAAGTACCCGCAGGGACAGCTCGCGCTCACGGCGCATCCACCCGTGTCGATCGTCGCGTCGACCAGCACCATCCCGGCCTCCGCGCGCGCTTCTCGGGTCGACAGCGCCAGCGCCGCCAGTCCCATCAGGATCACGGCTCCGCACCCAGGTCGCATCGATCGCCCTACAGCGTCTCGAGGTAGGCGACGAGGTCGTCGATCTGCGCTTGCGCGAGCTGCGACGTGTGACCGTGGCTGTCGCCCCCGCCGCACGCGCCGAAGCGGTCGCGCAGCGTGGCCGCGCAGCCGTCGTGCAGGTACGGCGCGCGCCAGCGCAGGCCCAGCAGCGAGGGCACCTGGAAGGCGCCGTGGGTGCCCACGTCGACGGTCTGGTTGTTGGTGAAGCGCTCCCCGCCGTGGCAGGTGGCGCACCCGACGTCCGCGTGAGCGAAGAGCTCACGCCCCCGCGCGGCGGCCGGCGAGCTCATCGCCGCCGCGGGTGCCCTGAGTGCCGGCAGCGCGTCGACCCAGCGGGCGAGGCGCTCGGACTGCGCGGGCGACGGGCGCGGGGCGCCCATGCGCCGGGTGAGCACCTCGTCGACGAGGTGGCCGAAGTCGCGGAGGTCGCCGCTCCAGTGGAAGGGCTCGGTGCCGAGCAGGCCGCCGCGGAGCATCGGGGTGCGACGAGGACCGACGTCGGAGAAGTTCCAGGTGTGGCCGTCGTCGTTGCCCTCGGGGTGGCACGACGCGCAGGTCATCGACCCCTCCGGGTTGGTGTGGAACATCCGGTGCCCGGTGTCCGCCTCCGCGCTCCCGCCGATGGGAATGCTCGCGAGGTCGTTGGTGAACACCAGCGCGGCGGGCGCGCGGGTCTGCACGAGGGCGCCGCCGCCCGGCAGCGCCGCCGCGGCCACCACCTGGCCGAGCATCGACATGCCCGCGCTCGGGGGAGTGCGCTGCACGCAGCGATCCCCTTCGATCAGGCCTGTCGGAAACTCCAGCCACCCCGAGGTGCCTGCCCTCCCCCAGTTGCCGGGCATCGCGACCACGGCCATCCCACTCGGCAACACCGCGAGGTCGATGGAGAGCGAGTTGGGCGCCAGCGAGAGCGAGCGCGAGGACTGACCCTCGACGCGCAGCACGCTCAGCATCGGCCTCACGATGCCGCCGTTGCAGGGCACGCCCGCGTCGCCGTCTCCGCCGCCCGCATAGCCGTGGTCGCCGGTCGACACCCTCCCCGAGGTCGCACGCTGGTGCAGCGTCACGATGTCGCCCGCGGGCGTCACCACCGTGCGCCACGCGACCTCGCGATCCGCCCCGCCGGGGAGCCGCTGAAGCACCGCGCCCTCCGGGTCGAGCACGAGCACGTCCGCGCTACGGAAGCGGCTCACGTAGATCCGGTCCCCGCGCACCATCACGTCCCGCAGGTCGTCGTCGAGGGCCACTCGCGCGGTCGCCTCGCCGCCCGCCGACAGCGCCACCAGCACGCCCTCGGCACAGGCCACCAGCACGCGGTCGCGGTCGGCGTCGTAGGCGACGCCCCTCGGCTGCGCGCACACCGCGCGGCGCTCGACCACGCGCGCCGTGAGCGAATCGATGGTCAGCAGCGCCCCGCCGCGGCGCAGCGCGACGAAGACCCTCCCGGCCCCATCGGCGGCCGCGCGACCGGGCTCGTCCTCGGCGCCCAGCGGGATCTCGCCACGCACCGATCGCTTCACGAGGTCGACCACCACCAGCCGCGCGTGGTCCGGGTCGGCCACGACCGCGCTGGCGCCGTCGGGTGTGACCAGGAGCGTCCCGCCCGCGAGCGGCGGCTGCGCCGGGGCCGAGGTCATCGCGATGTCCCACGGGCGCACCGGGCCCGCGTCCGTGCCGGTCGGCCGGATCGTCGGAGGCGCCTCGGAGCAACCGAGCGTGAAGGCCAGCATCCCCACCCCACATCGAAGCCTCATCGCTCGTCTCCCCCTTCCGTCGACCTCGTCGAGTCGACTCCGACTCGCTGAGACGAATGACCCGCATGGTCACCGTCGCATGGTCGTCTGGGCAGGCACAACCCGGCGGGGCCGACGAGGATTCCCATCGACTTCAGTTGGCGAGCGAGGGAGCGACGAGGCTACGCGTCAGGGCGTGGCCGCATCGACGAAGGGCGCGCCGCAGTCACAGGAGGCAGGCGACTCGACGGCGGCCCATGTCGTGGCACGCCCCGAAGCGTCGACCCGCTGCACGCAGACGTGGCAGGAGGTCCGGGCACCGCAGATCGTCGCGGCGATCTGGCGGGTGCCGCAGTCCCAGGTGGTTGGCGCGTTCTGACAGGACGACGGCTGGGGCGCGGGATCGCTGGACGCACAGGCAGCCAGCGACAGGACGAGGACGGCGCTGCGGCGTCGGGCGATGGGCATCGTCGTGGGACCGTACACGCTTCGGGGCGACGTGCCTCTCGGAGGCGATGGCGATGCCACCGCTGCGATCGCTCGCTCCCCAGCGACCTCCAGGCAGGCGCGGCCGAGCCCTTCACTCGGGGCCGTCGGCCCCCCCCTCGGACGAGGGCTCCTCGCCGACGGTGCGCGCCCGCGGCGCTCCGCCGAAGTGCGCGCCCGCGAGCTCGGGCTCCTCGCACCAGTCGCCGAAGGGATACTGGTCCGTGCTCCGCGTCTCGACCCACGAGCCGTGGCGCAGCCGGACGCCGCACACCTCGCGCTCGTCGTTCGCCGGGCGCTCCGTCTCCTCCTCCTCGGACTCCGCGGGCCGCCGCGGCGCCATGCCCGGCAGCCAGCGCACGAGCAGCGGCGTCGCGCGAGCGCCCACCGTCGCCGCCCCTCGCGCCAGCACCCGGTGGTGTCGCGAGAGGTACTCGACCACCAGCACGCCGGGAGTCGCCGCGCCCTCGACGCGCAGTCGCCCCGCGAGCGCGGCGGGGCGCTCGCCCTCCTCCTCGCCTCGATCGGCGAAGGCGAAGCGCGGCGTCGCCACCGGGTCGAGCGCGTAACTCGTCGCCCACGGAGCGCTCCGCTCGGACGCCGGGAGTCGCCGCGCCCCGCGGTCGTCGAGCCGCCGCGCGAGCGGACCGTGGTGCTCGAATCCATCCGCGACGGGCCCGACCATCAGCCGGGGCGAGCCGCCCCGGTCGACCACGAAGGCGCCCAGCACCGTGCCCGCGGAGCCCACGTACGACACCTCCTGCGCGTTGGTGCTCGCGTAGTAGTCGGCGATGAAGTGCGACGACTCCATCGCGTCGGTGTCGTTCGGAAACATCTCGACGTACCAGCCGGTGTGCGTGGGCTCGCCCTCGCTCGACGGCAGCACCTCGGCCACGTAGCCGAGGAAGCGCCGCTGCGCCTCGGTCAGCGCGTGATCCGCGAGCTCGTCGCGCGCGATGCGCTCCAGCACCCGGAGGTCGCGGTCGACCTCGTCGATCCAGGCGCCCACGCCCGTGTCGGCGCCGCTCGGGGAGAGCCGCACCACCAGCTCGCCGAGCCGCCGGTAATAGACCCGCAGCGACAAGAACAGCTCCGGCACCGGCTCGACCCAGGCGTCGGGGATACGGCACGCGTTGCCGTCGTAGCTCGTCGAGGCGTAGAGCACGTTGCCGTGTCGGAGCTGCCCGTAGCCGACCGCCAGGGTGTTGGTGCGCAGGTCCCCCCAGGCGGCGGTGCGCATGAACGACGGCACGGCGCCCCTCGCAGGCGTCGCGAGCGTCACCAGCGACGAGAGCCACGCGCTGTAGAGGTCGTCCCCCTCGCCCGCGCGCCGGAGCGCCTCACGGGCTCTCCCGTAGCCCGCGCGCAGCGTCGGAAAGCGGGCGAGGTCCTCGGCAAGCAGGCGGCCCGCGGGCTCGTGACCCATCGCGAAGGCCACGTCGGCCGCGCCCAGCCGGAAGCGCTGCGCGATCTCGTCGTGCACCAGCGGTCGCGTCATCGCCGCGTCCGGGACCACGCTGACCCCCAGCATCGTCGCGATGACGGGCAGGCGCGCGACGCCCTCCGGCATCGGGTGCGTGCGCGCCGTGCGGGCGAAGCCGCTGCCGATGGCCGCCGAGAGCCGGGCGAAGGCGTCGCGGTCGCGCAGCGAGGTGACGCCCGACTCATGGCGGACGCGTTCCAGGTCGGCGAGGCCCATGTCCTCGCGGCGACCGGCGATGGCCCTCCACGCCGCGGAGACCGACTCCAGCGGCGCGAGCGCGTCGGCCCGCGCGGCCACGGCGGCGAGGGCGAAGGCGTCGAGCGCCTCGCGCGGCGTCTCCTCGGGGTCGGGCGTGACGCCGGGCTGCGAGCTGCGGCAGTCGCGGGAGACGACGTTGAACTCCACCCGCGAGAGCCAGTGCGCGGCGCGAAACCAGCGCTGCCGCTCCTCGCTCTCCGCGTAGGGTCCGCGAGGCGCGAAGGCGGTGTAGTCCATCACCCGCACGCGGCCGAAGAGCGTGGCGTGGTCGTCGATCTCCGAGGCCTCGCGCGCGGCCCTCACGAGCCGGGCGGCCTCGTCGGAGAGCTCGGGAGACACGGTGGTCGGCGCCTCGTCGGTGGCGAGGGCGAGCGCCACGGAGAGGTAGACGTCGAGGTCGCGCACGGCCTCGTCGGGCAGCTCCGCGCGCATCGTCGGGAGCGTCTCTCGCATGCGGCCGAGGGCGGTCACCACGGACGACTGCAGGCGCGGCTCGAGGCGCTCGAGCACCTTCTCGTGGCCGCGAAACACGGCGTGGAGGATGGAGTCCGCCGACACGAAGAGCGGCAGCTGCATCCGGTAGATGTCCTTGTAGGACTCGTAGGGGCTCGTGTAGCGGGCGCGGCGCAGCACGGTGAACCCGTTGCGGGCGATGGCGGCCCACTCGCGGCCGGTGAGCCCGACCTCGTCGCCGACGGCGCGCATCGCGGGGGTGATCGTGCGGCGGTCCCAGTCGGCGTAGGCGCGCGTCGAGCGGGGGCGCGGCGCGGCGAGGAGCACCTGCGCGGCGACGGCGTCGAGCAGCTCCTGGTAGATGCCGAGACGGTGGGCCTCGGAGCACCAGGCGTCGGGATCGCCGCAGTCGGGCGGCGACTGCGCTCGGCGCCCGCGCGTCGCTATGGGGGCGACCTCGACGGGCTCCTCCTCGGCGGGCGCGGGAGGGGCCACGGCAGCGGGCGCAGCGACCGGGGGACAGGTGGCGACACCGGCCGTCGGACGGGCGCGAGTCGAGGCGCACGAGAGCAGGAGCGCCAGCGCGAGGAGCGAGGCCGGGGGGCGTTCCACGGAGGGCGACGGTATCACCCGCGTGGGAGCTGGTGCGTCGGGGCCGGCGCGTCGCTCGGCGTGAGGAGGGCTTCGGTCCGAGCCGCGGGACCAGCGTGAAGCGTTGCACCCGCCGCGCGTCGTCGCCGGCCGTCACCTGCTCGGTGCGCTCGAGCCGCACGTCGCGGAAGTAGACGCTCGCCTGCAGCCGGAGGAGCATCTCGCCCACGTCGCCCACGGACAGGCCCTCGCCGCGGATCGTCAGCCAGTCACCCTCCTCCTCCATCGCGGTGAGCCAGAGGCGGTGCGGGTCCCACGTCGTCGAGAACCGCGCCGCGCCGCCCGCGCCCGATCGCCCGTCGGCGCCAGCGCGGCGCGGTCGCCCTCGGGCATCTCCTCGCCGTCTAGTCACCCGCGCGGGCGCCTCGCCGGGGGGCCCACCGCCGCCGCCGCGACCGCGTCGCGGAACCAACGGTGGGCCGCGTCCGCGGTGTTGCGCCGGTGCCACGCCATGGAGATCGCAAACGACGGCAGGCGCAGCGGGACCTTCAGCAGGGTCAGCCCGAGCCGGTCGAGGAGCGGCGCGGCCAGGCTCTCCGGCAGCGACACCACGTAGTCCGACTCGGCGACGAGGAAGGCCACGTCGAGGAAGGTCGAGGAGGTCCTCGCGACGCGTCGCTTGAGGCCGCGCTCGGCGAGCACGCGGTCGATGAGCCCGGTCGGGCTCCCGTTGGGCGCGACGAGTAGGTGCTGCATGGCCGCGAAGGACGCGAGCGTCACGGGCCTGCGCAGCGCGGGGTGGCGGCGGCGCACGACCGCGACGAGCCGGTCGTCGAAGAGCTTCTGCCGCTCGATGTCCGGGTCGCAGCTCGAGTAGACGCTCACGGCCAGGTCGACCTCGCCTCGGCGGAGGCGCGCGAAGGTCTCCGGTTGGAGCGGCTGGAAGTACACGTCGACGCCGGGCGCCTCGCGCCGTAGGCCCGCGTCGAGCTCGCGCAGCAGCACGAACTGCACGTGGTCGGTCGTCTCCACCCGGAACGCCCTCGCGAGCCCCGCGGGGTCGACCTCCCTCGGGGGCTGGAGCACCTGCTCGAGGTCCGCCACCACGCGGCCGATGGGGTCCCTCAGCGCGAGCGCGCGCGGCGTCGCCACGAGGCGCCGGCCGACGCGGACGAACAGCGGGTCGGCGAGGGCCTCGCGCAGCCGCGAGAGCGCGTGGCTGGTCGCGGAGGCGGACAGCCCGACGCGGCGGGCGGCGCGAGTCACGCTCTGCTCCTCGAGCAGCGCGTGCAGCACCACGAACAGGTTGGCGTCGATGCCCGATAGCTGCATGGCGTGCATCGATCATAGGCGAACCATGCACTCGATCGTCGACCGGAGAGGGCGTAGGTAGGGGACAGGTGACCGCGAGCAGGGAGCTCGCGGACGAGCAGGGAGAGAGCCCATGTCCCATCAGCAGGAGCCGAGTCCCTCGGCAGTGGTCGAGTCGTTCTGGCGTGCCTTCGCGGCGCGCGACCTCGCGCGGGCCTTCGACGAGCACATGACGCCGGAGTGCGAGTTCGTGATGCCCGGCGCCCCGCCGATGCGGGGGTCCGGGCCGATCCGCGCGATGTTCGAGGCCTACGTCGGGGCGTTCCCGGACTTCGCGTCCTCGACGCTGCACGCCATCGAGTCGGGCGACACCTACGCCGCCGAGACGCGGTTCACCGGCACGCACCGCCACGTACTGCGGACGCCGCAGGGGGAGATCCCGCCGACGCAGCGGGCCGTCTCGTGGCAGTCGGCGGACATCGTCCGGGTGCGGGGCGGACGCATCGCGTCGTGGCACGTCTACCACGACCCGACCCCGCTCCTGGCGCAGCTCGGCGTGGCCCGGGGATAAGAGGGGGAGACGCCATGGTGCACGCGCGAGGTTCGATCCAGATCGGTCGGTCTCCGGCGGCGGTGTTCGCCCTGCTCGCCGACCCCACGCAGATCCCGCGCTGGCGGGGAGACGTCGTCGAGGCCACCGCCCTCGAAGGGAGCGGCGTCGGTGCGAGGTACACCGAGGTGCTCCGGTTCATGGGCCGCGCGTCGCAGACCTTCGAGGTGCTCGACTGCGACCCTGGGCGGCGCTGGTCGGTGCGGGCCGTCGCGGGGCTCTCGCTGCGGCCAGTCCAGCGCTTTACGCTCGAGCCGCGCGGGGACGGCACGCAGCTGTCCTACGAGGTCGAGCTCGCGGTGACGGGCGCCTTCCGGCTGCTCACCCCGCTGCTGGCGCGGATGATCCCGTCGAAGTGGAACGGCTACGCGGAGCGGCTGCGGCTCGTCGCCGAGGCGTAGGGCCCGGAGGCTGCCGCGCTCCGGGCGAGCGAACGGCGATGCGCGACACCTTCCGCCTTGCCAGCGCCACGACCTACTGACACCCCTCTGCCTGCGCCCCACAGCCAGCGCTGCCGGGCCGCAGGAGCACCATCCCATCGATGCGCTCGCCATGCTCTCTCGTCGTGCTCTCGGGCGCCCTCCTCGCGGCGTGCGGTTCGCACGAGGAGCCCTCCCGGCGACTCCCCTCTCCCCCGCCAGTCGCCTCCGCTCCGCGCGTCGTCGCGCCACCGTCCACGCCGCCCCGTCCTGGCTGGACCGCCGCCTTCCGCCTGCATCACCGCCCGCTGACGACCCACGACCTGCCGGACGTGATCGTCCACGCGCCGCCCGGCTTCGACGCCCGCCGGCCCTTCGACCTCGTGATCCTCTTCCACGGCATCGCGTCGCACGCGGCCTGGTGGGTGGTGGCCGGTGACCTCGCGCCCGTCACCGGCGAGCGGGGCCAGGGCTGGGGACTCGCCGCCCGTCACGACAGGGCCCGGGTCAACGCGCTGCTGATCGCCCCGCAGCTCGCGCCGCACGGGGTGGCGAACTTCTCCGGGGCGTTCCAGCGCGCGGGCTTCCTGAGGGAGTTTCTGCGCGAGCTGCTGGAGGAGACGCTGGTCGAGCGCCTCGGCGGGGGCCACACCCTCGACGAGGTCGGCTCGCTCACGCTCGTGGGCGCGAGCGCCGGCGGACCCGTGATCGGCGGCCTTCTGGCACGCCGCGACCTGGCCGACCGGGTGCGCAACGTGGTCGTGATCGACGGGCTCTACAGCGGAGAGGACGCCTTCACGTCGTGGCTGCGGGCCTCCACCGCGGAGGCGCCGCGGCGCTTCGTCTGCGTCCACGGCGGCGGCCGCTTCACGCAGCCCCACGTCGAGGCCATGGCGGCGCAGCTCCGGGCCCGCGCCGTGGACTTCGTCGTACAGCCCCACGGGGCGCTCACCGACGCCGTGCGGGAACACCGTGCGGTGTTCGCCACCGCGTGCTGCGAGCACGTCGGGATGACCGCCGCCGTCTACGACAAGGTCGTCCCCTCGCTGGGGATGCCGACGCGCGCGGTCGAGGCCAGCGAGCCGTCGCGCGAGGTGGTGCGCGTGACGGCGCCGTCCGCCGGGGCGCTGACCGTGGGCGCCGTCGCACGTGGGAGCTTCGCGCCGGGCGACGCGCGGCTCGCGGACTGGACCTACGCCGACGACTGGTCGCTCGCGCTCGACGTCGGCCAGCGGGTGCGCGTCGAGGTGCGCGGCGGTCGGTCGCGGGGCGTGCTCTGCGCGCGGCACGACGTCGAGGTGTCGCTGCTGGACGGCGACCGGGTGATCGCTCACGACGATGACGGCGCGGGCGCGATGGATGCGCGGGTGGAGCTGGAGGCGCCGCGGACGGGGCCGTACACCGTGCGGGTGATGGAGCACGACCCGTGGGCCGTGGAGGGCGAGTACACCGTGCGGGTGAGCGCGCTGGCCGCCGCGCGAGGGACTTCGACCGACGCGCGCTGAGCTCGCGTGCGTCACATGGCAGACGCCAGGCGCAGGACCTCCGCGCGCATCGCGTCGGGCTCCGCGTGGAAGCGCCGCCCATGGCCCGGCAGCACCCACGCGAAGCGATGCTCGGCGAGCGTCGCCATCGACCGGCGCTGCGCGTCCCACGACCACCAGCAGACCTCCCGACCGGCCGCGAGCCCGGTGCCGTCGTCGGACGCCCAGAGGTGGTCGCCGCTGAAGAGGAAGCGCTCGCGGTAGAGCAGCGCGCAGCTCCCTCGCGTGTGACCTGGGACGGCGATCACCAGCAGGTCGTCGTCGAGCCGCCACGGCCCGGAGCCGTCGAGGATGCGCTCCACGTCGCGGGTGTCGGGGCCGACGTCGTCGCGGTGCAGCACCCGCTCGCAGCCGAAGCGTTCGTGAAACGCCCGGTGGTCGGCCACGTCGTCGCGGTGGGTCAGGAACATCCACCGTACGCCTCCGCGCGCGGCGAGGGACGCGAGGAGGCCTGGGGCCGCACGCGGCGAGTCGACGAGCACGTTGCCCCCCGGTCGCTCGACGAACCAGCTCGCCGCGCCGTAGCTGTCGGCCGACGCGAAGCCGCAGAACCCGACCTCGCCCTCCACGACCTCGGGGAAGGAGCGGGCGGCGGCCCCCGCGTCGATCCGGCGCGTCAGGCCGATGGAGGCCGTCGGGCAGGTCACCAGGGCGCGCAGGGCGCGGTTGCGCTCGCCGTCGGAGCCGGGCTGCCGGGCGACGTAGGATTGCCCGGGGCGGTCGGCGCGGGAGAAGGTGTCCGGCGCGAGCTGTCGACACAGGTCGCAGTCGATGCAGCGATCGTCGACGAAGAAGTCGCCGGGCGCGTTCTCGGGAAGGCGATGGGCGAGGCGGGCCATCGCGATGGAGTCTGGTGCTCGCGCCTGCGTGACGCACGGCGCGCTCGGCCGATGATCCGCACGGAGCGCCCGTTGCTCATGCTCTCCATCGGCAGACACCATCGACGGTTGCCACGCGCGGGACCTCGGCGTCTTCGTGACAATCGACGAGCGCGCGATCCGATACAGAGGTCGATGCGATGAGCTTCACCAGCCCGGTGAGGGACTCGTGCGACGCGGTCCGGGCCTGCCACCGGCGGGCGCGGCGCTCCCGCACTGTCTGACATTACCGCCCCGTGACGCCGCCGTCGCCAGGCGGGGTGGTCTCGGCGGTAGAGAGGCGGCAGCACTGCTGACGGACGCTCTCGTGGGCCGTGCAGACCATGGCGCTGACCCGGTAGCTCAACCGGTCGAGCTGGCACTGACCGGGGCCCCGCATCGAGAACCGTAGCGTGGCGCGGGTGACACCCCGCTGAGCCTCGGAGAGGGACTGGAGCACCTGGGTCGCGCGGCTGAGCTCAAAGGTACGACGACGCCAGACGGGCGAGTCGGAGACCAGGCTCTCACCGCCCGCGAGGCTAACGACGCCGTTGCCCTCGAAGCGGAGCGAGCTCCCCTCGTCGCACCGGGCGTTGACCGCGAGCGAGGCGCCGTCGGCCGTGCCGTCGACGGAGACCGGAATCTCCACCACCGCGAACGCCGACAGCACGAGTGCGTGGTCGCCGGGGTGGAACGACGCCCCGACCTCGACGACGCCGCTGACGGTCTGGGCGTCGCAGCGCTCGTTGGCGCAGCCCGACTCGAAGTCGAGCACGCGCTCGGCGACCAGCGCCTCCGTGGTCGACACGCAGACGCTGATCGGGTCCCCGCAGAGGTAGGTCTCCTCGCAGAGGCAGTCGGTCAACCCGAGCGAGGCCGCGGCCAGCAGCGCACACCGCCATGGGTACTTCATAGGTCCACTCCTGCCTCCACCCCGACGCTGAACCCCGAGAAGACGGGGTCCCAACCGCTGCCCCCGGCGCCGTCCCAGGGCGCCGCGACGTAGCCCACCCTCGCGCCCAGCAGCAGCCCCTGCGGGCGGCGCGCGTAGCCCATGAACAACGACGGGGCGATGCGCGGCGCGACCACGAGCTGCCCCACGTTGCGGTAATCGATGGAGCCCACCAGCATGCCGACGTCGAGCCCCAGGTCGACGCTCAGCCCCGTGGCGCGGGGGTTGGTCACCACCACCCGCAGCGTCGCGCCGAGGTCGCCCAGGTTGACCACGAGCGGCTCGGCCGCGGCGCCGGGGCTGCTCCCCTGGGACGACGACGACGTGTGCAGGTACCCCGCGCGTCCCCCGACGCGGAGCCGCGGCGTCAGCACCCTCAGGACGTGCGCGTTCGCCTGGAAGCCCCAACGGAGCGGCGCGTGGTCGAAGGCCGACAGCACCTCACCGTAGTCTGACGACTGGAACGACTGGACGCCGAGCTCGACGGCGGCCTCGATGCGCGGGAGGGGCTGCGCCCCGGCGCCCCGTACTGCCAGGGTGAATGCGATCGCCGCAATCGCTGCTGTCCGCCCCCCTCTCATCGTGGGCGACGATAGGCGCAGCTCGTCAAACGCCGCAATGTCCCGGGGCGCTGGTCATGACGGCGAAGGGGATACCGCGGGTCGGGCGAGGGCGTAGCGCGCGACGCTCCGGTGGCCCCCACCCACGCCCCGACCGCCGTCGGGCGGCGTGCCGTTGCACCGTCAGCGGATGCTGGCCGCGGCGGAGTGAGCGTCGTCATCGCCTCCGTCTGCGAGAGCAACGACGGCGCGATCACGGACACCTCGAACCCATCGATGCCGATCGGAGGAGCAGGTGGTTCCGAAGAGCTCGCCGGCGCCGACCGGACCGCGCGCAACCCGATGCTTGCGCAGAGGTCCGGCACAAACCGCTGCCGCGGCATGTGCTTTCGGGCCGGAAGGTCGAACCCGACGTAGGGACTCTGCGGCTCATGGATCAGTCGCGCCCTCAGCGCGCCGGTCGCAGCTCGATGATGAGCGACACCCACGTCAGACCGGGCTGGCCGGCGATGAGCTCGAAGCGGCCGGGTGCGATCTGTTCGGGCCTCAGCTGCAGTCGGAAGCGCGCGGTGAGGTCGGACTCCTCGGTGATGCCGCTGGAGGCGGGCCAGGCGTCGTCGTCGAGCAGGTCGAGCTCGATGGGCGTTGCGAGCTGCTCGGGCGTGAGGCCCGTCGCCACGACTCTCGTCCCACACGGGTTCGTAGTCGTTCGACACGGTCGCCGAGCGGAAGCGCCCGTCGGTGGACCGCACGAACGCGTCGGGCGCGGA
>CBIHPK010000058.1:0-42088 GCA_966211675.1 uncultured Myxococcaceae bacterium | reverse complement strand
TCGAACTCTACGTGATGAAGAAGGACGGCTGCGTCTACGACCTCGGCTTCGTCGCTCCGCCCGAGCGCTTCGAGGCCGGCCGCCCGGCCTTCGACGCCTTCGTGCGCGGCTTCCGCACCGTGCAGTCGCCCCTCCAGCAGTAGATCGCGCGCCCCTCCGATGACGACCTCGGTCCCGCCCTCCCAGCCCGCCTCCACCGGCCTCGCGCCGCCGGGCGAGCGCGCGTTCATGGTCCCCGGGGGCCCGACCTCCATCCCCCCGGGCCGGCCCTCCATCGTGGCGCCGGCGCCGGTGGTGAGCGCGTGGCGGTCGTACATCGAGAACTCCAGGCAGTCGCTCGACGACCTCGGCGGCATGACCATCCTGCTCCGCGACGCCGTCGTCGCGACCTTCGCCCGCCCCTTCGAGCTGAAGGAGATCATCTACCAGCTGGAGTCGCTCGGGCTGAAGTCCGTCACCATCGCCCTGCTCACCGCGCTCTTCGTGGGCATGGTCATGACGGTGCAGTTCGCCTTCGGCCTCGAGCGCTTCGGCGCCACCGACTACGTGGGCCGCGTCATCGGGCTCTCCATCACCCGCGAGCTCGCGCCCGCGCTCACCGCCCTCGTGGTGGGCTCGCGCATCGGCTCGGGCATGGCCGCGGAGCTCGGCTCCATGGCCGTCACCGAGCAGATCGACGCCATCCGGGCGCTCGGCGCCGACCCGGTGAAGAAGCTCGTGGTGCCGCGGCTCATCGCCTGCCTGATCCTGATGCCGGTGCTGACCATCTTCGCGGACGTCATCGGCTTCAGCGGCGCGATGGGCGTGGCGAAGCTCCAGTTCGACACCCCGATGGGCTTCTTCTTCCGCACGGCGCTCGAGTCCATCAACATGCAGGACTTCATGTCCGGCATCGGCAAGTCGCCCTTCTTCGGCATCACCATCGCCATCATCGGCTGCTACTACGGCATGAACACCCGCGGCGGCACCGAAGGCGTCGGGCGCTCCACCACCCGCACCGTGGTCGCCGCGGCCATCGCGGTGCTCGTCGCGGACTTCTTCCTGACCAAGCTCTTCCTCTCCGTGAAGATCTGACCGACGCGGTCGGAGTGCGGCGATGACCGAGCTCGTCTGGCGCGGCAAGTACCTCGACGGGCAGCGGGTGACCCCCGCTCGCGAGCCTTCGCCGCTGCGGCTTCGAGAGCGTCACGGCGAGCCCTCCGCCGAGCCCAACCTCCTCATCGAGGGCGACCGCTGCGCCGCCCTGGCGAGCCTGCTGCCCACGCACGCCGCGGGCTTCCACGCGGTCTACATCGACCCGCCCTTCGACACCGGCGGCCGCTTCCACTCGACGCGCCGTCTCGACGACGGGGCCACGCTCCGGCGCCACGCCTACCGCGACACCTGGGGCGCCGGGCTCGACGCCTACCTCGCGTTCATGTCCGACACGCTGGTGCTGCTGCGCGACCTGCTCGCCGAGGACGGGGCGCTCTTCGTCCACTGTGACTGGCGCGCCAACGGCTACCTCCGCGTGCTCCTCGACGAGCTCTTCGGGCCGGCGTGCTTCCGCAACGAGATCGCGTGGCGCAGGGCGCCCAACCTCGGTCGGCAGGCGGCGTCCAGGCAGCTCGGCCGCACCCTCGACACGGTCTTCGTGTACTCGCGCACCGCGGGCGCTCCCTTTCGCGGCGAGGCCCCGCGGAGGAGCGACGCCGTGGCGCTCGACGCGAAGGGACGGCCCGCGGGAGCGAAGTGGGACGAGGCGAGAGGGCTCTGGTTCACCACGGCGCCGCGGGGCGACTACACCGACCTCAGCATCGCGAGGCTGCGAGAGGAGGGGCGGGTGCACGACTCGCCCACGGGCAAGGTGTCCATCAAGTACTTCCTCCGGCCCGGCGACGACGGCCGCTGGTACAAGGACCAGCCCATCGACGCCCTCTGGGACGACGCCGAGGTGAGGCCGCTGCGGCACTGCCCGAAGCGAGAGGACATGGGCTACGACACGCAGAAGCCCGAGGGGCTGCTCGCCCGCATCCTGCGTTGGGCGACGCGCCCCGGCGACCGGGTGCTCGACTGCTTCAGCGGCAGCGGGACCACCGCCGCCGTGGCCGAGCAGCTCGGTCGTCGCTGGGTGGCCATCGACGTCGGCGAGGCGGCCATCGCCACCACGCGGCGTCGATTGGTGCACCTGCCCGCGACGCAGCCGTGGGCCCTGGCGACGGTCGCTCCGGCGCCGCGCCCGACGGCCCGACGCGCGCTCGGCGCCCTGTCCAGGAGCGGGTCCGGGGCCACCGTGGAGCTCAAGGGCTTCGAGGTCGACGGGGCGGAGGAGAGCGGGCTCCCGGCGGTCGCCCACTGGTCCTCGTGGGTGGACTACTGGCTCATCGACACGGACCACGACGGCGCGGTATTTCGCGCTCGCCAGCGGGTGACGCGCGCCCCGAAGCAGCCGCTCCCCACGACGGCGAGGGTGGAAGCGGGGCGGAGGGTGCTGCTGCGGGTGGTCGACGTGATGGGCGAGGAGGCGACCGTCGAGCTCAGCGGATGACCGCCGCGCCCTGCGCCGCCGAGGCGAGGAAGCGCATCACCCGCTCGTTGAGCTCGCGGTCGCGGAAGACCACGAAGTGCCCGTCGTAGGCGCTCCCCGGGTCGACCTCCAGCAGCGCCGCGGTGACCCCGGCGAGGTTGTTCATCACCGGGAAGGGGAGCCCCGCTCCGGAGGGCCAGGCGTTCATCCCGCCGGGGATGGAGCCCGCGGCGGGCAGACCCAGCGTGGCCGCGACGGTCTGCATCGTCGGGGTCGGTGAGTACGAGTCGCCGAGGCCGTAGGTCATGAGCACGGGCCTCGCGCCGACGCCCGCGGGGCGATCGATCAGCACCAGCCGGCCGTAGTTCACCGCGTCGCTGCGCTCGAAGAAGGTCTGCAGCGCGTTGAGCGCCGGGTGGCCCGCGCCTCGGGCGTCCGGGTCCTGTAGTACCGCCGGGACGAGCGAGGCGATGTCGATGGGGCGCACCTTGGACGTGAGCGAGAGCCGCAGGTCGCCGCCCGCTCCGGAGAAGACCATGCCCGCGATCTCTGGCTCGTAGGCCGCCGCGGGCAGGCCCACGGTGGAGCCCTGCGAGTGACCGAAGAAGTAGATCCGCCGCGGGTCGAAGCGCACCGACTCACCCGCCCGCGGGAGCATCGGGAGCGTCACCGCGGAGAGCGCCCGCACCATCGAGAAGACGTCCGCCGACCCCTGGAGGATGTTGTCCCTCGCCGCCTCCGGGTTGCCGAAGTTGAAGAAGGCCTGGTCCGGGGGAGTGGTCACGCCCGCGCCGCGACGCGCTCCGTGCATCACGCCCTCGAAGCCCACCGTGGCGAAGCGCACCGTGGTGCCGCCTCCGAGGTCGACGCCCGACAGAGAGCGAGCGAGCCCTTCGCCCACCACGCTTCGGAAGCTCCCTCCCGTGCCGTGGGCGTAGAGCACCGCGGGCCATCCCCCGGCGGGCGCCGCGGCGCCGCGAGGGATGGTGATGGTCACGCACACCCGCTCGCTCCCCTGCGCCATCGGACGACCGGTGGCGTCGGTGGCGATCGCGCCGCTGCCGGCCTCGCGATAGGGCCTCGTGCCCGACTGGAAGTAGGGGAGCGAGAGGGTCCCCTGGAGCTCGTCGAAGGCCGGGTCCGCCGGGCCGATGCAGCCTCGCACGTGATCGGCGCCGGTGAGCCCGTCGTCGCAGGGCGAGCGCACGCCCGTGTCGCAGCGCACGAAGCCATCGGGCACCGGGGCCGCCGCCGCCCGCACCGCCTCGCGCAGCGCCGGAACGATGCGCCGCGGCTGCTGCGTGGTGAACACCGTGGCGACCACGACCGTCGCCGGGTCGATGCGCTCGCTCGCGAGGTAGCGACGCAGGGGCGCGTAGGCCGAGTGCGCGCGGGCCCTCACCGGGTCGGCGGGCGCCGCGTCCGCGAGCATCGCCGGGAAGTCCGCGTCGCGCTCGACCGCTCGGCCCATCGCGTCTCGCACCCCGCTCAGCACCAGGGCCGCGTAGGTGTGGCCCGGCTCCATCGGGGCGCCGTGGCCGGTGTCGATCAGCACGGGGTTGCCGCAGAGGTAGCGGTTGCCCGCGGTGTTGGCCGCGTAGCGCACGGTGCCGGTGGGGTGACCCGTCGTGAGGTCGATGAGCCGGAGGGTCTCGTTGAGGCGCAGGGTCGCGAAGTCGAGCCGCCCCGAGAAGCGGAAGTAGATGAGCTGGTTGGTGCCGAAGCCGTCGACGGAGCGCTCGGTGGCGCGCAGGTAGCGGTCGAGGAGGTCGAAGCCCAGCAGGGCCGTGCCCGGGTGGGGGAAGCCCGTGAGGTTGAGCCGTCCGGTGCTCGCGTCGCGCCGGACGTCGTTGGGGAAGGGCAGACGGAAGAAGTCGTGCGGCGGCGTCCCGTCCATCGCGGGCAGCTCGAAGTACGCCCGCGCCGGACCGTCCTCGTCGGCCGTGCATCGCTCCCCGGCCCAGACCCCGGGCGCTCCCGCTCCGCCGTCGCGGCCGGAAATCGCGGCCGTCACGCCCGGCGAGTAGCAGGTGTGCGCCGTGGGGTGGCACTCGAGGCCCGCCTGGCAGTCGAGCAGGTCGGCGCAGGGGCCGTCGAGGTCGCGAGGCGCGGCGGCGCTCACGCCCGCGTCGCCGGTCGAGGGCGTCGCGCCGCGAGGGGAGCGGCAGAGACCGAAGAGCTCGCCGAGCGATCGCACGCACACGAGGCCGCGCTGGCAGCTCCCGGTGTCGCCGCAGGTCTCGCCGTCCCCGGAGGCGCCCGCGGTCGCGCACACGCCCGCGCCGTTGCAGAAGAGCCCCGCGCCGCACTCCCCCGTGAGCACGCAGTTGGCGCCCGCCCTGGCGTCGCCGCGCAGGGCGCAGACCCGGGTCATGAGGTCGCAGCGCAGGCTGGGGCGGCACTGGTTGTCGCGCTCGCAGGAGGCCCCGACGCCCGCGCCGGCCGGGGCGACGCCGCCCGCGTCCTGGGTGTTGAAGAGGCCATCGAGGCAGCCGGCCAGGGAGAGGCAGGCCAGGGCCGTCGCCAGGGTTGATCGTCGTCGCAAGCGCACACCTCGCCGTTGGAAACCCGATCGCCTGGCCAATGTACATGACCTGCGGACTGAACCGGCATTCAGCGAGCGGCGCGATCGCGCTACGATGCCCGGCCATGAGCACGGTGCATCACTACAAGTCCAACCTGAGGGACGTCTTCTTCAACCTGTTCGAGTTTCTGGAAGTGGGCCGTCGGGTGCTGGGGAAGGCGCCCTTCGCGACGCTCGACGAGGAGACCGCCCGGGAGTCGCTTCGGCAGTTCGAGCGCGTCTGCAGCCAGGACCTCGCGGCGACCTTTGCGGCCTCCGATCGCCATCCCCCGAAGCTCGGCCCCGACGGCCAGGCGCTCCTGCCGGACTCGCTCAAGAAGGCCATGGAGGCCTTCTACGAGGGCGGCTGGCACCTCTTCGAGATCCCGACTCACCTGGGCGGCGTGGGCGCTCCCCCGTCGGTGGTGTGGGCCTCCTTCGAGATGGTCGTGGGCTCGTGCCCTGCGGCGGCCTTCTATCTGTTCGGCAGCTTCATGGCGCGGGTCATCGACCGCCTCGGGACGCCTTCACAGCGGCAGCGCTACCTGCCGCAGATGGTCGAGAAGCGCTGGGGCGCGGCGATGGTGCTGACCGAGCCGGACGCGGGCAGCGACGTCGGGGCGGGGCGCACGAGGGCCCGTCACGTCGACGGCGACCTCTGGGAGATCGAGGGGACCAAGCGCTTCATCACCAACGGCGACTACGACACGGTCGACAACGTGGTGCACCTGGTGCTCGCCCGACCGGAGGGCGGCGCCGTCGGCACCAAGGGGCTCTCGCTCTTCATCGTCCCCAAGTACTGGGTCAACGAGGACGGCTCGCTGGGAGAGCGCAACGGCTGGCGCTGCACCAAGCTCGAGAAGAAGATGGGGCTGCGCGCGAGCGTGACCTGCGAGATCGTCTACGGTGGTGATACGCCCGCCCGCGGCCTGCTGATGGGCGAGGTGCACGACGGCATCCGGCAGATGTTCCATGTGATCGAGCAGGCGCGGATGGCGGTGGGGATGAAGTCGCTCTCGACGCTCTCCACGGGCTACCTCAACGCCCTCGCGTACACGAAGGAGCGCGTCCAGGGACCGGACCTGCCGCGCGCCGCGGAGAAGGCCTCGCCGAGGGTGCCCATCATCGCGCACGCCGACGTGCGGCGGATGCTGATGCTGCAGAAGAGCCACGCCGAGGGGATGCGAGCGCTCGCGCTCTGGGTGGCCTCGCTGCAGGACGAGATCGAGCAGCAGGGCGGCCACGGCCACTCCAAGGAGCTCGACCGGCTCAACGACCTGCTGCTGCCGCTCATCAAGGGCTTCAACTCCGAGCGGGCCTTCGAGCTGCTCTCGGTGTCGTTGCAGTGCTACGGCGGCGCCGGGTACGTCGAGGACTTCCCCGCGGAGCAGTACCTCCGCGATCAGAAGATCGACTCGCTCTACGAGGGCACCACGCACATCCAGGCGCTCGACCTCTTCTTCCGCAAGGTGGCGAGGGACGGCGGCGCGACGCTCTCCGCCCTCTTCGAGCGGGTGCAGCACACCCTGGAGTCGGGGGAGGGCGGCCCCGGGCTGACCGGCGAGCGAGCGCTGCTCGCGACGGCGCTCGACGACCTGCAGGCGATCTACATGACCATGCTCGGCAAGGCGGGCGAGTCGGTGCATCACGTCGGACTGCAGGGCAACCGCGTCCTGATGGCGACCGCGGAGACGGTGCTCGCGTGGCTGCTGGTGCGGCACGCGGCGATCGCCCTCCTGAAGCGCGACGGCGCCTCGGACGACGACCGCGCGTACTACGACGGCAAGGTGGCCTCGGCGCGCTTCTTCTGCCGCGAGGTGCTCCCCAACGTCACCCACGCCCGCGGCCTCGTCGAGCGAAGCTCCATGGACCTCATGGACCTCCCGGTCGAGGTGTTCTGACCCGTTGCGCCAAGGACCGTGCGGGGCCGATCATCCATCTCCCCGCATGAAGCTCCACGGCGCCTCGCTCCTCCTCGCCCTCCCGCTCGCCGCGTGTCCTGCGCGTCGGCCGTCCCCCGTGCAGCCCGCGGACTCCCCGGCGGTCCATGCGCCGCCCGTCGCTCCCGTCGCTCAGACGCCCGCCCCCGCACCCGCCCCAGCCCCCGCACCGGAGTCACCGATGGACGATCAACGCGCCGCCGCGCAGGGCCTCAACCGACTCGGCACCGACCTCTACGCCCGGCTCCGTGCGCGGCCGGGCAACCTGGGCCTCGCGCCCGGCAGCATCGCCCTCGCGTTCGGGATGACCGAGGCCGGGGCGCGCGGAGAGACCCTCGCGGAGATGCGCCGGGTGCTCCACTCGGGCCTCGACGAGGCGCGCCAGTCCGCCGCCCTCGGCGCCCTCTCCGCCCGCTGGAACGGCGGGCTCGGCGACGGGGTCACCGCGCGCACCGCCAACCGGCTCTTCGGCCACCAGCGCTACACCTTCGAGGCGCCCTACCTCAGCCTCACCCAGTCGCTCTTCGCCGCTCCCCTGGAGCGCCTCGACTTCGCCCAGGCGACGCCCGCGCGGCAGCGCATCAACGGCTGGGTCGCCGAGCAGACCATGGACAAGATCCGCGACCTGCTGCCGGACGGCTCGATCGACGGCGACACGCGGCTGGTGCTGGTCAACGCGATGTACCTGCGGGCCCCGTGGGAGACGCCGTTTCCGGACTACGCCACCCGTGACGACACCTTCTGGGTCGGGGGCGCCACCGCCACGCCGGTGCCCACCATGAGCCGCAGCGGACGGCTCTCGATGGCGACAGGGCAGGGCTTCAAGGCCTTGGAGATCCCCTACCGCGGCGGCCAGCTCGCGATGGACATCCTGCTCCCGGACGCGCGCGACGGGCTCTCGGCGCTCGAGGCCCGGCTTACCGGCGAGGGTATCCAGTCGACCGTGGACGCCCTCGCGCCCACGCAGGTGGTGCTCCGCCTGCCGCGCTTCCGCGTCGCCACGGACTCGGTCTCGCTTCGCACTGCGCTCACCGCGCTGGGGATGAACCTCGCCTTCAGCCGCGCCCAGGCCGACTTCACCGGCATCGCCAATCCCCCGTCGCCGGACGACCGGCTCTTCATCTCCGACGCCTTCCACAAGGTCTTCGTCGACGTGGCCGAGGCCGGCACGGAGGCCGCCGCCGCGACCGCCGTGGTGATGGCCCGCGCGGGCTCCGCCGCCCCGATGGCGCCCCCGACCCTCTTCGCCGTCGACCACCCCTTCGTGTTCCTGATCCGCGACCTTCGCAACGGCGCGGTGCTCTTCATGGGCCGGGTGCTCGACCCTCGAGCGGGCCACTGAGGGCCCTCGCCGCCATCCGCACCTCCGCGATCCCACGAGGCGCGACGCTCACCTGCCGGATGCCCGTCCGGATCAGGCGCCTCGTGAGCGCGGCGTCCCCGGCCAGCTCACCGCACACGCTCAGCTCCCGGTCCGCCTCCCTCGCCGCCTTCGCGAGGTTGTCGATCACGCTCCAGAGCACCGGGTGCTGGTGGACCTGCTCCATCGCCACGGCTGCGTTCGAGCGGTCCATCGCGAAGAGGTACTGCGTCAGGTCGTTGGTGCCGATGCAGGCGAAGTCCGCCGCCGCGAGGAGCTGCGGCGCCTGCAGGCACGCCGAGGGGATCTCCAGCATCACGCCGAGCCTCAGCGATCGCCCCTCGACGCGCGCGGCCTCGTCCTCGAAGAGCTCGCGCAGCGCGATGAACTGTTCGAGGTCGATGATCATCGGCGCGATCACCTGGATGGTGCCGGCGAGCGACGCCCGGGCGAGCGCCCTCACCTGCGCCCGCAGCATCTCCGGGCGAGCGAGCAGCAGGCGCGCCCCTCGCAGCCCGAGGGCGGGGTTCTCCTCCGAGGGCAGCCCGAGGAAGTCGGCGCCCTTGTCGCCCCCGAGGTCGAGCAGCCGGATGTAGACGGGGCGGCCGTCCATGGCCGCGACCACCGCCGCGTAGCGCGCGAGCTGCTCCTCCTCGTCGAGGAGGCGCCCGATGGACAGCGGCTCGATCTCGGTGCGGTAGAGCCCGACGCCCTCGGCGTGGGCGGCGAGCGCCGCGTCGAGCTCGGCCACGCGCCCGATGTTCGCGAGCACCTTCAGCTCCTCGACCGGCTGCGCGACGCGCATCTTCCGGGGCCCCGGGCGAAGGCGCTCGTCGTAGGCCAGGAGGGTCTCCGGGCCCGGCGAGACGATCACCTCGCCGCGGTCGCCGTCGATGAGGAGCGGCGCCGAGAGAGGCATCCGCTCCATCAGCTCGCCGTCCCGCAGGCTCACGGCGGGCAGGCCCAGCGCGCGGGCCAGGATCGCGGCGTGCGAGTTGGGCCCCACCCGCGTCGTGAGCAGCCCGAGGGTGAGCTCGTCGACCTCCATCACCAGCGCGGGGGTGAGCTCGGAGACCACGAGGATGTGCGGGTTGCGGAGGTGGCACTGGCCCAGCCTGCAGCGCATCGCGTCGCGGCATCGAGTGGTCGGGGCCTCCCGCCCGAGCTCCGTCAGCAGGTTGCTCTCGAGCTCGTTGAGCTCGCCCGCGCGGTCGGCGTGTCGGCCCGGCCCGGCGCGAGTGAGCTTGTCGCGGAAGCGCCCGAGCACGCCGCTCACGGCGCCCTCGGCCGTCGCCCCGGACCCTTCGATCCCCTGGACGAAGGCGTCCCAGAGCGACTCGTCGCGGAGGATCATCTCCTGCACCCGGAGGATCGCCGCCTCGCCCGGGCCCACCGTGGCGTCGGCGTCGAGGGCCAGGAACTCCAGTCGCCGACCCAGGCTCGTGAGGGCGTCACGCAGGCGACGCTTCTCGACCTCCGGGCCCGCGGAGTCCGTGCCGGAGACCGGCGAGGCAGGGACGAAGAGGCACACGCGACCGAGCGCCACGCCGCCGCTCAACGGCACTCCGCGATAATGTCTCTCTGCGCTCGACCGCAACATCAGGGCACCCGTTGCCTCGCTCCCGGTCCCCCCGAAGGATGAAGCGAAGGGTGGGAGAGGCTCTTGACCATGGTCATGTCGCGTTCGGATCACCGGTGGCAGGCGCGACATTTCGCCTGTTGCCATCGAGGGGAAGGGTCTCGCGGACCCGATGGTTGCGCGCGGGTAAGGGGTTCCAGTAGGTTCCGCGCGCCCGATGATGCCCCGAACCCTCCGAACGCTCGCCCTCCTCCTCGCCGTCGGACTCTCCGCGGGGGCCTGCAAGAAGGTCATCGGCGACGGCTGCAGCGCCTCCACCGACTGCAGCGCCGCGGGCGACCGGCAGTGCGACCTCTCCGAGGCCAACGGCTACTGCACGGTCCAGAACTGCGACCCCAACGGCTGCCCCGACAACGCCCTCTGCATCGGCTTCGACGCCCACGCGCCTCGCCTCGAGCGACGCTTCTGCATGGCCGGCTGCGAGGTCGACGACGACTGCCGCACCCCCGAGTACCGCTGCGTCCACCCCGACCCGCGCGCCTGCGTCAACACCGCCAACGCCACGGGCATCCTCCCGGCGGGCCAGAGCTGCAACGTGCTCATCGACACGACCTCCCGCGCCGCGGGCTTCTGCGCGCCCGCCGTCCCATGAGCCCGCTGGCGTTTCTGCTCCGACGCGTCGGGGCGGGGGCGCTCACCGTGCTCGCGGTCGCCTCGCTCAGCTTCGTCGCCATCCACGCGCTCCCGGGCGACCCCGCGGACGTCCTCCTCGACGAGACCGCCACCTCCGCCGAGCGCCTCGCGCTCCGCACCACGCTCCACCTCGATGACCCGCTGCCGGTGCAGTACGTCCGCTTCCTGGGCGACCTGCTCCTGCGCGGCATGGGCCCTTCCTTCGTGCACCCCAACCACACCGCCTTCGCCGAGGTGCGCGCGGTGTGGCCCTCCACCGTCGCGCTCGCCCTCTGCGCCGTGCTCGTCGCGTGGACGATCGCCATCCCCCTCAGCCTGCTCGCCGCCACCCGGCCGGGAACCCGCACCGACGCCGCCGTCGGGGTCCTCTCCCTCCTCGGCATGGCCCTGCCGTCCCTCTGGATCGGCCCGATGCTGGTGCTCCTCTTCTGCGTCGCGCTCCCGTGGTTGCCCTTCCCGGGGCCCGACGCGAGCGGCCCGGCCTCTCTCGTCCTGCCCTCGCTCACCCTCGGCGCCGGCCTCGCGGGCATCCTCACCCGCATGGGCCGCGGGGCACTTCGCGAAGTGCTTCGCGAACCGTACATCGCGACCGCCCGCGCCAAGGGTCTCCCGGAGTCCACGGTGCTGATCCGCCACGGCCTGCGCACGGCGCTGGTCCCGCTGCTCACGGTCGGCGGCGCGCAGCTCTCGGCGCTCCTCGGCGGCGCCGTCGTCACCGAGCGCATCTTCGAGCGTCCCGGCCTGGGGCTGCTCTTCCTCGAGTCGCTCCTGCGCCGCGACGTCCCGGTGGTGCTCGCCTGCGTGGTGGCCTTCGGCGTCACCGTCGCCGTCATCCAGCTGGTGATCGACCTGCTCTACGCCGCCGTCGACCCGCGCATCCGGGTGACGGCGTAGCGGCCATGAACCTCCGCGCTCGCCTCGGCCTCCCCCTGGTCGGCGTCTTCACGGCGATGGCCCTGCTCGGCCCGTGGGTCTCTCCCTACTCGCCGCGCGCCATCGACCTCGCTCACGCGCTCGAAGGGCCCTCTGCGAGGCACCTGCTGGGCACCGCGGACAACGGCGTCGACGTGCTCTCCGTGCTGCTCCACGGGGCTCGCCTCGCGGGCGTGGTCTCCGTCGCCACGGTGCTCATCTCCCTGCTCGTCGGGACCCTCCTCGGCGGAGGCGCGGCCTTCCTCGGCGGTCGCACGGGAGCGGTCGCCGCGAGGGTGACCGACGCGGCGCAGTCCTTCCCCTCGGTCCTGGTCAACATGGCGGTGCTGGCGCTGGTCGCTCGCCCGGGGGTGCTGCACCTCATCGCGGCGCTCTCGGTCACCGGCTGGGTCGGCTATGCCCGCGTGGCGCGCGCGGAGGTGCTGCGGCTTCGGGAGCGGGAGTTCGTCACCGCCGCCCGGGCGATGGGCGCCCTACCGGGGCGGGTATTCTTCCGCCACGTGCTGCCCAACGCGTCGGGGCCGCTGGTGGTGCAGGCGACCTTCGGGCTCGGCGCGGTGGTGCTCGCCGAGGCCTCCCTGTCCTTCCTGGGCCTCGGCCCCGGAGCGTCGGCCTCCTGGGGCGCCCTGCTCGACCAGGGCACGGCCCACCTGCTCCAGGCGCCGCGGCTCGCAGTGACCGCGGGGCTCGCCATCACGGCCACGGTGCTGGGCTTCAACCTCACCGGCGACTGGCTGAGGGACAAGCTCGACCCGCGAGGGTAGCGACCCGCCGCATCTCCACTGAAACCCGATTCGTCCACGGAGGATCCATCCCAATGCCCACTCCCCACCTCGCCGCGAAGCCCGGAGACATCGCGGACCTCGTGCTCCTGCCCGGAGACCCGCTGCGCGCCAGGCTCATCGCCGAGCGCTTCTTCGAGGCCCCGACGCTCTACAACGAGGTGCGAGGGATGCTCGGCTACACCGGCACCTACAAGGGCCGGCGCGTGTCCGTGCAGGGCAGCGGCATGGGCGTGCCGTCGATCTCCATCTACGCCCACGAGCTGATCACCGAGTACGGAGCGCGCACGCTGATCCGCGTGGGCACCTGCGGCTCGATGCAGCCCCAGGTGGGCCTGCGCGACCTGGTGCTGGCGCAGAGCGCCTCGACGGACTCCTCGACGGTGACGCGGCGCTTCCCGGGGATGACCTTCGCGCCGACCGCGGACTTCGAGCTGCTCCATCGGGCCTGGCAGTCCGCGAGCGCTCGCGGATCGAAGGTGCACGGGGGCAACGTGCTCTCGCCGGACGCCGTCTATGACGTCGACCAGCCCGACGGGGGGAAGCGCTGGGCGACGTACAACGTGCTCGCCGTGGAGATGGAGGCCGCCGGACTCTACGCCATCGCGTCGCGCCTCGGGGTGCGCGCGCTCACCGTGCTGATGGTGAGCGACAGCCTGGTCACGCACGAGAGCCTCGGGTCCGCCGAGCGGCAGACGGGATTCGCGGACATGGTGAGCGCAGCTCTCGACGCCGCGGTGGGTTGAGCGCGTCCGCGGACGTGACGCGCGCAGCCGCCGGTGGCCAGCGCGTCCGCCACCGGCGCGTGAGGTGACCACGACGCTCACCGCGATCGTCGGTCGATCCGCACGCGCGATCCCGTCGCCCACTGCGTGTGCGCCCTCCCGCGCCCCGCGGCGCGTGGCTTGCTCAAGGACCTCGCGACCCACCAACCGACGAACCACCTCAGTCGGCGAGGAAGCGACCGCATGAACACCCGTGGCACCATGCCGCATCTGGACGGCCGCGCCGTCGGCGTCCCGCTGCTCGACGCGCTCCGAGCGGTGCCGCTCCTGGAGCGCATCCAGATCGCCTATCTGCTCGGCCTGCTCCTCGCGGTGTTCGCGGGGGCGGGGCCCACCCGCGGCGCGGCCCTGGGCTGGCTCGCCTTCGACCTCGCGCTGTTCTGCGGGGCGATCGTGGTCTTCCGCGGAGACGCCCCCACGCGGTCCTCGACGCTCGCGTACCGCGCCACGGCCTGCGTGCCGGTGGTGGCGACCTTCGCGCAGCTCCACATCATCCTGCCCGCCGCGACGAGGTGGCGGCGCCTCGATGACCGGCTCCTCGGCGCCGACCTGCGCTGGATGCACTACGAGCCGGCGGTGGCCTGGGACGCCCACGTGACCCCGGCCGCGACGGAGTGGCTGTCGTTCTTCTACCTCAGCTACTTCGCGCTGCTGGCGCTCCACATCTTCCCCATCGTGTTCGTCGAGCGGCGTCGGAACATCGTCGCAGCGTTCACCCTCGGCATCGCCACCCTCTACTGCGCGGGCCAGATGCTCTACGTCGTGGTCCCCGCGTACGGACCGTACGTGCACCTGGCCGGCACCTTCTCCCGCGACCTCGACGGTCCCTTCTGGTACCCGCTGATGCGGCGACTCGTCGCGTCCGGCGGCGCTCGCGCCGACGTGTTCCCCAGCCTGCACACCGCGGCGCCCACCTTCCTCGCGCTCTTCTCGTTCCACCATCGGCGCGAGCGGCCCTTCCGCTACACGTGGCCGGTGGTGGCCTTCGTCGCGTCGCAGATCATCGTCGCCACGATGTACCTGCGCTGGCACTACCTCATCGACGTGCTCGCGGGCCTGACCCTCGCCGCGGCGGTCTTCGTGTTCAGCACGAGGGCGACCGATGGCTCGCGCGAGCGCGTTGCGATCGGGCGCCGATGCGCGCTACGACGGCGCTCGGAGGACTAGCGAGCCGTGGAGAGAGACGACGACCGACCCTGGAGCCGCACGGCTCCGGCGCAGCGCTGGGACTACATCGTGATCGGCTCGGGCATGGGGGGCATGACCACCGCGGCCCTCCTGGCGAAGCTGGGCAAGCGGGTGCTGGTGCTCGAGCGTCACTACGTCCCCGGCGGCTTCACGCACTCCTTCAAGCGCAAGCGCTGGCACTGGGACGTCGGCGTCCACGCCATCGGCGAGGTCACCCGGAAGGCGCTGCTCGGGCGCATCCTCCACGACCTCACCGGCGACCGGCTGCAGTGGGCCTCGCTCGGCGCCGAGTACGAGCACTTCCACTACCCCGGCGGCTTCCAGATCTCCTTCCCCGACAACCAGCGGCAGTACCGCGAGAACCTCTACGAGGCCTTCCCCGACGAGCGCGAGGCGGTCGACCGGTACTTCTCCGAGGTGCGCCACGCGGTCGCCTCGATGTGGGGCTACTACGCCTCGCGGGTGCTGCCCGAGGGCATCGCCACCGCGCTCACCCCGCTCACCATGAGCGCCGCGTCTCGCTACACCGACCGAACGCTGCGCGAGGTGCTCGACGGCCTCACCAGCAACGAGCGGCTGAAGACCGTGCTCTCCGGGCAGTGGGGCTACTACGGCTCTCCGCCCAGCCAGGGGTCCTTCGCCATCCACGCCGGGGTGGTGCACCACTTCCTCCACGGCGCGTACTACCCCGTCGGCGGCGCGGGCAACATCGCTCGCGCCCTGCTGCGCACCGTCGCCGACGCGGGAGGCTGGACCCGCATCCGCGCCGAGGTCGACCACATCCTCATCGAGGACGGCGCCGCGGTGGGCGTGCGGATGAAGGACGGCGAGGAGATCCACGCCGGCCGGGTGGTGAGCGCCGCCAACGCGCTGGTCACCGTGTCGCAGCTCGTGCCGCCCGAGGCGCGCCCGAAGCCGTGGGCCGACGCGGTGCAGTCGATGCCGCCGTCGCCCGCCCACGTCTGCCTCTACATGGGCTTCGAGGGCGACATCACCAAGGCCGGAGCGGGCGCGGCCAACCAGTGGTTCTGGGAGACCTGGGATCCGGAGATCACCGCCTGGGACTTCACCGAGCCGGGCACTCCCCCGCCGCTGCTCTACACCTCCTACCCCTCGCTGAAGGACCCCTCGCACGACCCCGGGCCGTCGCTGCTGCACACCGGCGAGCTCGTCACCTTCGTGCCCTACGAGGCCTTCGAGCGCTGGCGCGGCAGCGCGTGGATGAAGCGCGGCGCGGAGTACGACGCCATCAAGGAGGACATCAAGGCGCGGATGCTGGCGCAGTTCTTCAAGCACCGCCCGGGGCTCGAGCCGATGCTGCGCCACGCCGAGCTCTCGACGCCGCTCACCACCGAGCACTTCGCCAACCCCGCGGCGGGCGCGATCTACGGCGTGGTGTCGACGCCCGCGCGCTACCGCAACCCGTGGCTGCGGCCCCGGACTCCCATCCGCAACCTGTTCCTGTCGGGCTGCGACGTGGGCGCGGCGGGGGTGATGGGAGCCTTCGCGGGCGGCCTCTTCAGCGCCATCGCCGCCGAGCCCGTCGGGGTCCTGCGCCACCTCCGACGGGTGGCGATGCCGCAGCGTCCCTGACCGCTCACCCCCCCTTCGCTACCCCTCCATCGCGCCGTCGCCGCTCTCCGGCTCCGGATCGGGCGTGCGCAGCGGCGCGAGGTCCGTCCGACCCGCCGCGGAGACCGGCGGAGTACTCTCCCCGGTAAACCTCCGCAGTTCCAGGTAGTCGGGGTACATCCCCTGCAGCGTCACCACCTCGCCCGCACGGAAGCGGTGCGACGGCTTGGGGTGGAGCTGCGGGTCGTCGCGGTGGCGCACGCAGAGCGTCACCACGCGAAACCGGTGCTGGAGATCGGCCACGGTGAGCGTCGCGAGGGGGGCGCCCACCTGGAAGTCCGAGACCACCATCAGCCGGTCGCCGACGTGGAAGCTGTGGGCGATGCGAGGGTCCAGCGCCGAGAGCGCCAGCGCCGGGGCGGCGAGCGCGGAGCTCGACAGCACCTCGGCCTGGAAGGCGTCGCGCACCCTCGCGCCGAGGTCGTCGTCGAAGAGCCGGAGCACCACCCGGATCGACGGGTTGAGCCGCCTCGCGTCGAGCGCGGTGTTGAGGTTGGCGAGGTCGTCGTCCGTCGCGCACACGATGGCCGCGGCGTGCTTGACGTTGGTGCGCTGGAGCGCCTGCGGGCTCTTCACGTCGTCGATGAGCACCGGCACGTCGTGGGCCTGGAGCACGGCGATGAACGGCGCGTCGGGGCGCTTCTCGATCACGACCACCTCGTGCCCGAGCTCCAGGAGCTGCGCGGCGACGCGGTAGCCCACGCGGCCCGCGCCGCAGACGATGACGTGCGAGCGCAGGGTCTCGGAGATCACGGTGATCCACTCCTTGTCGTGGTTGCGTCGGGCGAAGAAGAGGTAGGCGAAGCGCACCACGCCATCGGCGATGACCGCGATGCCGAAGGGCGGGAGCGCGAAGTTGAGCAGCTCCAGGAAGACGTTGCCCACGTAGGGGAGGGAGGGCTGCCCGAACATCAGGAAGTACGTGTGGTGCAGCGCCTCGCCGAAGGTGATGTGCGACCCGCCGGGTCCCCGGTAGAGGGTCTTGAACACCAGCGGAACGGCGCCGAAGAACACCACCGCCATGGCCATGGTCAGGCGGAAGCGCTTGAGCAGCGCGAGGAGGTAGCGCGCCCGCGCCCGCAGCCGTCGGCGGCGCGGCGGGGGAGGCGTCGCGAGGTGCGTCATCGCCGGACCGGTGCCCCCATCAGCTTCGCAGCTCGGCGACCTTCGAGCCGAAGATGCGCTCGATGGTGGCCATGAGCTCCTCCGAGGGGTCGATGCCGACGCGCGCCATGCGCACGCCCACCTCGCCCCCCGGGAGCTTCACCACGGCCTGCACGGGGATGCGCCCCGGGTGCGCCGCGAGCGCCTGACGGAGCAGCTCCAGCCGCCGCCGCGCGACCTCCGACTCCTTGAGGTTGCTCGCGTCCAGCCGCAGGAGCACCGCGCGCGTTCGCTGCCGCAGCGCGTCCCCGAGGGGCGTGACCTCCTCGACCCAGACCGTGCGCGCGAGCTCCGCGTCGGGCGTGTCGTCGGGCTCGCCCTCCTCGTCGCGCTTGAACTCCGTGCGCACCTTGCCCTTGAGCAGCAGCGCCTCGCCCTCCTTGAGCTTGCCCGCCACCGAGTCGAAGATCTTGGCGCGCACGATGGCCTCCACGCGCCCCGCGCGGTCCTCGATGAAGAAGAAGGCCATGCGCCCGCCGGACTTCGGGACCTTCTCGCGATAGCCCTCGATGACGCACGCGAGCGTCACCTCGGTGTTGTTGGCCATCTCTGGAATCTGCGCCGTCGAGGTGGTGGCGAAGCGCGCCGACTCCGCCGCGTAGCGGTCGAGCGGGTGCCCGGTGAGGTAGAGCCCGAGCGCGGTGCGCTCCCGCTTCAACCCGTCGGTGAGGTCCCACGGCTGCACCTCGGGGTAGCCGCTGGTGGGCTGCAGCGCCTCCTTCATCCCGAAGAGGCCCATCTGCCCGCTGGAGCGCTCCTTGGCCGCCCCCTTGCCGCGCTCGAGCGCCCGCTCGATGGCGGCGTGGCACTGCGCCCGCGAGGCGCCGGTGCGCTGGAGCGTGTCGTCGAAGCAGCCGCTGGCGACCATGGCCTCGACGACGGACTTGTTCACCCGTCGAGGGTCGATGCGCGCGGTGAAGTCGAAGAGGTCCACGAAGGGCCCCGACTGGCGCGCCTCCAGGATGGACTCCACCGCCGCGTCGCCGACCCCCTTGATGCCGCCGAGCCCCACTCGGATGCGCGGGCGCCACGGGTCGGCCTCGATGCGGTTGGCCGGCCGCCGCGGGACGGGCTGCGGGCTCGCCGCGTAGACCACCGTGAAGTACCGGTCCGACTCGTTGACGTCCGGCACGAGCACCGGGATGCCCAGGTTGCGCGCCTCGTTGATGGTGCCGACCAGCTTCTCGATCTTGCCGAGGTCGGAGCAGAGCGTGGCGGCCATGAACTCCGCGGGGAAGTGCCGCTTCAGGTAGGCCGTCTGATAGGTGATGAGCGCGTACGCGGCGCTGTGGGATTTGTTGAAGCCATACCCCGCGAAGTATTCGAGCAGGTCGAAGACCTCGACGGCCTTCTCCTCGGTGTGCCCGAGCTTCTTGGCCCCTTCGACGAAGGTGGCCTTCTGCTTGGCCATCTCCTCGACCTTCTTCTTGCCCATCGCGCGGCGCAGGAGGTCCGCGCCTCCGAGCGAGTAGCCGCCCATCTTGCGGGCGACCATCATCACCTGCTCCTGATAGACGATGACGCCGTAGGTCGACTCCAGCACCTCCTTCAGGCTGTCGTGCGGATAGACGATCTTGGCGCGGCCGTTCTTGCGGGCGACGAAGTCCTCGACCATCCCCGAGCCGAGCGGGCCCGGGCGGTAGAGCGCCACCGCGGCCACGATGTCCTCGAAGCAGTCGGGCTTGAGGTCCTTGAAGAGCTTCTGCATCCCCGACGACTCCAGCTGGAAGACGCCGGTGGTCTCGCCCGACTGGAGCAGCTCGAAGGTCTCGCGGGCCTTCTTGGCCTTCTCCGGGTCCGGGTCCTTGGGCTCGAGCGGGATGTCGTCGACGTTGAAGGGCTCTCCGCCCTTGGCCACGCGCTCGATCTCGTCCGGGCGACGGCGGATCATCGCCACCGCGAAGTCGAGCACCGTCAGGGTGGTGAGCCCGAGGAAGTCGAACTTCACCAGGCCCGCGGCCTCGACCTCGTCCTTCGCGTACTGCGTGACGGCGAACTGCCCGGTCCCCCGGAAGACCGGGACGGTGTTCCAGAGCGGGCCCTCGGAGATCACGATGCCGGCGGCGTGCATGCCCGCGTGCCGGTTGAGGTTCTCCAGCTTCATGGCCATGTCGATGGTGGCCCTCGAGGCGGGCTCCGTGTCGTACTTGGCCTTGAGCTTGGGCTCCTTCTCCATCGCCTCCTTGAGCGAGACGGTCTTGCCCAGCACCGGGTCGGGGACGAGCGACGCGATGGCGTTCACGTCCGCGAGGGGCATGCCCATCACTCGCCCCACGTCGCGCACGCAGCTCTTGGCCTTGAGCACCTGGAAGGTGGCGATCTGGCCCACCGAGTCGGCGCCGTACTTGTTGCGCACGTAGTCGATGACGCGCTCCCGCTTGAGCATGCAGAAGTCGACGTCGAAGTCGGGCATCGAGACGCGCTCGGGGTTGAGGAAGCGCTCGAAGAGCAGGTCGTAGGGGATGGGGTCGATGTCCGTGATGCCGAGCGCGTAGGCCACCAGCGAGCCGGCGCCGGAGCCGCGGCCGGGGCCCACCGGGACGCCGTTCTTCTTCCCCCAGTTGATGAAGTCCTGGACGATGAGGAAGTACCCCGGGAACTTCATCCCGCAGATGACCTTGACCTCGACCTCCAGGCGCTCGCGGTACTTGTTGGCGTCGAAGCGCTTGCTCTGCTTGCGGAAGCTCGCGAAGCGCTTCTCCAGGCCGCCGCGGCAGAGGCCCGCGAAGTACTCGTCGATGGCCTCGATGACCTGGCCGTTCTCGTCGCGGAAGTTCGGCAGCATGGGCTTGCCGAGCTCCAGCTTGAGCTTGCACATCTCCGCGATGCGCAGGCTGTTGGAGAGCGCGCCGGGCACGTCCCCGAAGACCTCCGCCATCTCGCGAGGGCTCTTCAGGAACATCTCGTCCGACTGCACCCCCGAGGCCTCGGCCTCGTCCAGGCTCATGCCCGCCGCGATGCAGGTGAGGGCCCTCTGCGCGCCCGCGTCGTCGCGCTTGAGGTAGTGCGCGTCGTTGCTCGCCACCACCGGCAGGTCGAGCTCCTTCGCGAGCTCCAGCAGACACCGGTTGAGGGGGCTCTGCTCCAGCAGCCCGTGGTCCTGCAGCTCGACGAAGAGGTGCCCCGGGTCGAGCATCTCCTTGAGGGTGCCGAGGAGGGTGCGCGCGACCTCCGGCGAGTGCTGCAACAGCCCCTGAGGGACCAGGCCCCCGAGGCAGCCGGTCATCACCACGAGGCCCTTCGCGTGACGGGACATCACCTCCAGGTCGGTCTGCACCGGCGCCCCTTCGGGGTTGTCCAGCCAGGCGCGCGAGACCAGCGCGATCAGGTTGCGATAGCCCTGCTCCGAGGAGGCCAGCATCGGGAGGTGATAGGCCCGATGGAGCCCGTGCTTGTCCGGCCGATCGCCCGGGAAAGCGTGCCCCACCGACACCTCGCAGCCGAGGATCGGCTGGATGCCCGCCGCGTTGGCCTTCTGATAGAAGTCGATCGCGCCGTGCATGTTGCCGTGGTCGGTGAGCGCCACCGCCGGCATGCCCAGCTCCTTCACCCGGGAGCAGAGTTCCTTCACCCGGATGGCGCCCTCCAGCATCGAGTACTGGGAGTGGACATGGAGGTGGACGAACGCGGGCTCTGACATCCGTGTCGCGCTAGCACGCACGACCTCGCGACCCAACTTCCGCGCGTCAAAACACCGCGTCATGACCGGCGATATGACGGCATCAATCCGCTTGTTGAATGCCCGTCAGTTTCGATGCTAGAGAGCCGAGCGCGTCGTCGGGTGCTCACGGCCTGCGCGGCGTGCCGCCATCGGAAGCATCTTGGCTTTCCCGATGGGCCGCACGCCTAGCGCGTGCGTGCTCCGCGGGCACTTCAACCATCGTAGAGGAGTTCGACACATGGCACGTTCGACGAAGTTCTTGTTCCCCTTCGCCTCGCTTGGTCTTCTCGGCGCCCTCGCCGCCGGCTGCGGCAGTGACACCGGTGTCACCCCCACGGTCGACAGCGGCCTCCCCGCGACCGACAGCGGCACCCCCGCCGTCGATGCCGGCGAAGCCCGCACCTACGACTACGTCATCAATCGCCTCCTCCTCGACGAAGGCGCCGAGCCGGGCGTGACCACCCGCGCGTTCTTCGGCTTCAACCTCGACGGCCGCAACTCCCCGAGCCGCACCGCCAGCCAGCAGGCGGCCGACTGTTCGCACGGCGACTACTTCTCGACCGTCGACCCCGACCAGAACATGGGCACCTGCATGGCGGGCACCGCCGGCGGCGGCGCCATGTGCCAGGGCGGCGTCGACAACCAGCTGCCGAACGTCGCGCAGACGATCATGCAGTTCCAGGCCTCGCTCAACGTGCAGGCGCTGCTCAACGAGCAGATCGACTCCGGCAAGCTGCTCATCCTCGTCCGCCTGAGCGGCGTCAACGGGACCCTCGGCCCGTCCCTCAACGACTCCTCGGTCCACGTCTCCGTCTATCCCTTCGCGTACGCCGCCTTCGGCAACTGCGCGAACATCCAGATGGGCAACCAGATGTACTCGGTGGACAACCGCTCGCTCAACACGGCGGGCGACCTCAACAGCGCCAAGCTCCAGTTCGACGGCCAGATCGTCAACGGCCGCCTGCGCGTGAACCCCCCGGCCGCCAACGCCGCCGCCCCGAACTTCTCGCTGCCGCTCCCGCTCATGGGGCAGAACCTCCAGCTGGACCTCTACCAGACGCAGCTGCGCGTCACGCCCGGCGCCACCGACGGCACCAACGGCAACCTCGGCGGCTACCTCCGCCAGACCGACCTCATCACCGCGCTCACCACCATCCCCGCGCTGATGCAGTTCCGCGACGCCGCCGGCCCGCTCATCCAGGGCTTCGTCGACATCGCCACCGGCACCCCGACCGCCTCGTGTGACGCCCCGCAGGGCGGCATCGGCGTGGGCCTCGGCTTCGCCACCAAGATCGCCACCATCCTCCCGACCACCGTCGCGGCCGCGCCCTCTGGCGTGTGCGGCGGCGCGGGCAGCGGCGGCGACGGCGGGACCAGCACCGGCGACGCCGGCGTCCCCCACGACTGATCGAACCACGCTCTGAGCGTCATCGGGGTCGCGCGGGGATGAAGAGTCCCTTCGCGGCCCCGATGTGTTTTGTGATAGACCGCGCCGGTGCCGACGGACGCCCCTAGCGCGCCAGCCCTGAGCCTGGTCATCCCGGTCTTCAATGAAGAGGAGTCGCTGCCCGCGCTGTTCGAGGCGCTCGACGCGGCGATGCCCACCCTGCCGCAGCCCGCGGAGGCCGTGCTGGTCGACGACGGCTCGCGCGATCGATCGTTCGCGCTGATGACCGCCGCGGCGGCCTCGCGTCCGTGGCTGCGGGTGGTGCGCTTCCGCCGAAACTTCGGGCAGACCGCCGCCATCGCCGCGGGCATCGACCACTCGAAGGGCCCCATCATCGTGGCCCTCGACGCCGACCTGCAGAACGACCCCAAGGACATCCCCAAGCTCCTCGCCCGCCTCGACGAGGGCTACGAGGTGGTCTCCGGCTGGCGCAAGGACCGACAGGACAAGGCCCTCACCCGCCGCCTCCCGAGCGTCATCGCCAACTGGCTCATCGGCTGGGTCACCGGCGTCCGCATCCACGACTACGGCTGCACCCTCAAGGCCTACCGCCGCTGGGTGCTCGAGCCCTACGGCCTCTACGGCGAGATGCATCGCTTCATCCCCATCTACGCCTCGTGGGCGGGCGCTCGCGTCACGGAGATGGAGGTCACGCACCACCCGCGCCGCGCGGGCGTGAGCAAGTACGGCCTCGGCCGGGTGTTCAAGGTGCTGCTCGACCTGCTCACGGTCACCTTCCTCGGCGGCTACTCCACCAAGCCGATCTATTTCTTCGGGCGCCCCGCCTTCGCCCTCTGCGCGGCGGGGACGCTCTCCGGCGTGATCTTCGTCGCGCAGTTCATCAAGGAGCACGTGCTCCACCGGCCGGGTGAGTGGCTCCAGCCGGTAACGCTGCTGCTCCTCGCGGTGTTCCTGTTCTCGCTGGGAGTGCAGTTCCTGCTGATGGGTCTGCTGGGCGAGATCCTGATCCGCACCTATCACGAGTCCCAGGGGAAGAAGACCTACCTCGTGGGCGAGACCGTCAACCTCGAAGCGTCCATCAGGCCCGCGCGCCAGGCCTGAGACCCTCCACGTCCCATGTGCGGCATCGCAGGCCTCGCGCTCCCTGACGACGTGCTCCCCGAGGTGGACCTCGTGCGCGCGATGGCCGACCGCCTCGCGCACCGCGGCCCCGACGCCCACGGCGTGCACGCCATGCCGGGCTGCACCTTCGGCCACCGCAGGCTCTCCATCGTCGACCTGTCCCCGCTCGGAGCGCAGCCCATGTGCTCCCCCGACGGGTCCGCGATGCTCACCTTCAACGGCGAGATCTACGACTTCGCCGCGCTGCGAGAGGAGCTCGTCTCGCTCGGCTACGTGTTCCGCTCTCGCTCGGACACCGAGGTGCTGCTGCACGCCCTCGACGCCTGGGGCCACGACGCCTTGCAGCACCTGCACGGGATGTTCGCCTTCGGCTACTGGAGCGCCCGGGACCGATCGCTCACCCTCGTGCGCGACCGCTTCGGAAAGAAGCCGCTCTACTACGCCCCGCTCGGCGACGAGACCGGCCGCGGGGGCGTGGCCTTCGCGAGCGAGCTCGCCGCGCTGCTGGTCCACCCGGAGGTGCACGCGCGCCGCGAGGTCGACCCGGTGGCCGTGGCGCAGTACCTCGTGCACGAGTTCGTGCCGCAGCCGCGCTCCATCCTCGCGCAGGTGCGAAAGCTCGGCCCCGGTGAGCGCCTGCGATGGACCGCCCGCGAGGGCATCTCCCGCGAGCGCTGGTGGGCGCCTCGCACGGGCGTACGGCTGCGCGGCGACGAGCGCGAGCTCACCCAGGAGCTCTCCCGCCGGGTCGAGCGCGCGGTCTCCCGTCGCCTCGTGGCCGACGTGCCCGTCGGGGTCTTCCTGAGCGGCGGCATCGACTCCAGCTTCGTGGCGGCCTGCGCGGCGGCGACGCACCCGCGCGTGCGCACCTTCGCCATCGGCTTCGACGACCCGAGCTTCGACGAGAGCGCCCACGCCGAGCTCGTCGCCCGCCACCTCGGCACCGACCACGTCACCGAGGTGCTCTCCGAGGGCGCGCTCATCGACCTCGTCCCGCCGACCCTCGACGCGATGGACGAGCCTCACGCCGACAGCTCCATCCTCCCGACGACCCTGCTGGCGAGGCTCGCTCGGCGCTTCGTCACCGTGGCGCTCGGCGGCGACGGCGGCGACGAGATCCTCGCGGGCTACCCCACCTTCGTGGCCGACCAGGTGCTCTCGCGGCTACCCCCGAGCGCCACCGCGGGGCGGCTGCTGGGCGCCCTTGCTCGGCTGATGCCCGCGACGGACGCCAACTTCTCCACGGCCTTCAAGCTCCAGCAGATGGCGCAGGGGATGCGGGCGCGCGGGGCCGAGCGCCACGCCCGCTGGCTCGCCCCGGTGGATCCGGACGGGCTCCCCGCGCTGCTCGGAGACGCGCTCCGGAGCGGGGCGGGGCAGGCGCTCGACGCGGCGCGCGCGGCGGGCCTCGGGGCGGCGACGGACTTCGACGCGGCGACGGCGTTCTACCTCCAGGTCTACCTCTCCGAGGGCGTGCTCCAGAAGGTCGACCGCGCGACGATGCGGGTCTCGCTGGAGGCGCGAGCGCCGCTGCTCGACACCGAGGTGGTGACCTTCTGCCTCGCGCTCCCGGAGCACCTCCGGCTGCGAGGGACGACCACCAAGTACCTGCTGCGCAAGGCGCTCGGCGAGCGGGTGCCGAGGTCCATCCTGGAGCGCCCGAAGAAGGGCTTCGGCGCGCCGGTGGGCCGGTGGCTGCGCGGCCCCCTGCGCGAGCTGATGCTCGACACGCTCTCGCCCGCGAGGCTGCGGGCCACCGGGTGGTTCTCTCCGACGGTGGTCGAGCGGGCGATGCAGGAGCACCTCTCCGGCGCCCGCGATCACCGCAAGCTGCTCTACTCGCTGCTGGTGCTGGAGCACTGGCGCCGTCGATGGCTGGAGGCCCGGTGAGGCCGATCGCGCGCGACGCCCTCGCGGTGCTCGTCGGCGTGGCCGCCCTGGGCGGCTCCTGGTGGGCGCTCGAACGCGCGAGGGAGAAGACCGACCCTCGCCGCGCCGTCGTGCGGATGATCCGCCGGGAGGCAGGTCCGCGCGACCTGGTGGTGGTCACCGACGAGGCCCCGGAGCTGGTGGCGATGGCGTCGCCGGTGCCTGCGCTGTGGGGCGTTCCGCAGATGGACGACCTGCACGGCGTGCGGCGGCTCTACGGCGTGGCCCCGACGGCCTCGGCGCTGGCGCCGCTGATGGGCCGCTTCGGATCGGGGTCGATGGTCGATCGCGAGGGCCGGGCGCTGCGCTGGGAGGTGGGCGCCCACCACCTGGGCAAGGTGGTCTTCGACGCCACGCGAGAGCTCGGGGCGAGGGTGACCGCCGAGCGCGTGGGCGGCGCGGACAACGGCCCGTGCCCGCTCGAAGGCACCGTCCTCGGCTGCCACGGCCCGGAGTGGAACCGCGTGCGCGCCGAGCCCCACCGCTTCGACGGCGCGGAGCTCCGGTGCATCTACGCGCACCCCCAGTCCGACGGGACGCTCACCTTCCGCTTCGCCGACCTTCCGCCCGCGCGGTCGCTCATCGGCGCCGTGGGCATCGACGACGCGGGCTGGTTTCCGACCGGGGCGGTGGTGACCGCGCGCCTCACGCTTCGCCTGGAGGGTCAGGCCGAGATCGACCGCGAGGTGCGAGCGGTCAACCGCAAGGGCGTCACCGGATACCGCTTCGAGCTGCCCTACGCGCGGGGCGAGGCGACGATGACCGTGACCACGCCCGACGCCGGGGCGCGGCAGTTCTGCTTCACGTTCGTTCTGGCAGAGTGACCTCGTCGGCGACCTCGACGCGGTTCTTTCCCCGGCTCTTGGCCCGGTAGAGAGCGCGGTCGGCCGAGTCGATGAAGGCGTCGAGCCCGTTGCCATCGAAGGTGGCGACGCCGATCGAGACGGTGATCGGAACGCTCTTGCCGCTGTCGAGCAGGCAGGGCGTACGGGCGATGGAGCCGCGCACCCGCTCGGCCACGACGCGCGCGGTGGCCGCCGAGGTGCCGTCGAGCACCAGCAGGAACTCCTCTCCGCCCCAGCGCGCGGTGAGGTCGTTGCCGCGGGCGACGGCGCGCAGCACCTCGGCGACGTGGCAGAGCACCCGGTCGCCCGACGCGTGGCCGTAGGTGTCGTTGATGCTCTTGAAGTTGTCGACGTCGATGAGGGCGATGGAGAGGGTGCTGTCCTTCGGGTCGCGGCGAGCGAGCTCGTCGAGGCGCACCGAGGCGGCGCGGCGGTTGGCGAGGGCCGTGAGGGCGTCCGTCGAGGCGAGGCGACGGGTCTCCTCCAGAAGGCCCACGGCGTGAAGCGGTAGCGCGAGCTCGCGGGCGGCGAGAGTGAGCACCGCGTCCTCGTCGCGACCCAGCGAGGCGCGCGAGGCGCAGAGCCCGACGCGACCGAGGAGCTTGCCCCGGAGCAGCACTGGAAGCGCGGTGACGATCCCCTCCGGGAGCTCGTCCGCCGCGAGCTCGTCGTTGACCACCCGCAGCTCCACTGGACCGTCGGAGGGCGACACCACGGACTGCACCGCGCCAGGGATCGCCCGACCGCCATGCCGCGGGTGCTGGTGGATGAACACCCGCACGCCGTGGCGGCGCGGCACCGAGAGCGCGAGCCAGGAGTACGCCACGATGTCCGTCATCAGCCGGGAGAAGGCGTTGAAGAGGCCGTCGATGTCCGCGGCGTCGAAGGCGAGGGAGCGCAGCTCGCCGACCACCACCGCATCGAAGAGCGCGTGGTCGAGGAGCACCGAGAGGCGCCCCGGGATGGTGCTGCGCCGCAGGCCCGGATCGGGGCCGAGCGGCGTGCGCGGAGGGGACTCGGTGCCCTTGGGGACGAGCTTCTCCAGCTCGCTCACCAGGCGGTCGGGGTCGTTGCGGTCGAGGAAGGCGTTGGCTCCGGAGCGCTGCGCCCAGAAGCGGGCGCGACGGTCGGGGCTGGTGGTGCAGAGCAGCACCGGGATGTGCGCTGTGGCGGGCTCGCCGCGGAGCAGCTGGCAGAGCTGTAGCCCCGAGAGCCCGGGCATCCAGAGGTCTGTCACGACCGCATCCGGAGGGGCGGAGAGCGCGGAAATGAGGCCCTCCTCAGCGTCCGAGACGACGCGAACGGACCATCCGGCATCCTCCAGTTTCTGCGCGATCGCGGTCTGAAGTGCTGGGCTGTCGTCGACCAGAAGAACCCGACGCATCCGAGTGCCGGTCAGGGTGCCCCATGGCTCCCGAGGGGCGCAACCCCAACCGTGACGATCGCTCGGCGAGGTCCCACCCTTCGCGCGCCGTCTCGGAGTACACCGGCCGCCGCCCGGTGTTGCTGCGCCACGCTGCATGGACGTCGCTCGGAGTCTCGCTGCTCGCCTCGGGCGCGTGGGCGCAGACCGTCGTCCCGGCGGCGACGGTCCGGGCCCCCCGTCGCGCCTCCGGCGACGACCCCTCCGACACCCTCGGAGCCAGCACCTCCATCGACCTTCGGGAGCGAGGGCGGCTCGCGGCCGGGGTCGGAGCGCTCCTGGAAGAGGCCCCCGGGCTGCACGTCCGTCGCAACGGGGGCGACCTCGCGACCGAGTCCCTGGTGCTCCGCGGCGCCTCCTCGGCGCACGTCACGGTGGCGCTCGACGGGGTCGTCCTCAACGACGCGGCGAGTGACGGGGTCGACCTGTCCTCGATCCCCCCGGCGCTGATCGCCCGCGCCGACGTCTACCGCGGCATCGTCCCGGTGCGCCTCGGGGTCGGGGCCCTGGGGGGGGCCGTCGACCTGCGGCTTCGGGACGTCTCCGGGCGACCGGTGGCGTGGGCCGCCGCGGGCGCCGGCTCCTTCGGCGCGAGGCGGGCGTCGGCGGGAGCGGGCGCCGGCGTGGGTCCGCTGCGGATGCTCCTCGCGCTCAATTACCGCGGCACCGACGGCGACTTCTCCTATTACGAGCCCGGTAATCGCAGCCTCTCCGCGGGCCGCGTGACGGACCGGGTGAACAACGGCGGCGACGCGCTCGACGGGCTCTACCGGGTCTGCCTCGGGGCCCCCGGCTCTCGCTCCACGGGCTGCCTCCTCGTGCTCGGCGGATGGCTCCACCGAGGGGTGGCGGGCCCCGGGGACACCGCGGTGCTGGGACCCTTCCAGGAGCAGCGCCGCCTGCTGGCGAGGGGCTCCTGGGCGTGGCGTCGCGAGGGCTGGGACGTGGAGCTGTCGAGCACCGCGATGGTGCGGGCCGACCTCTTCGACGGGCGGGGCGTGACCGGCGGCGTGTCGATCACGGGCTACCGCGCGACCAGCGACACCTGGCGAGCGCAGGGGGAGGCGAGGGTGCGCCGTCGCTCCGGGCGGGTCACCCACGAGGCGCTGCTCCGCGGCCGTCAGGAGGGCTTCGTCCCGGGCGCCGGGGCGACGCTGGTGGACGCCTCTCGGAGCGCTCTCACCGCGGGCCTGGAGTCGACGCTGTCGCTCGGCGCGCTGCGGGCCTCGGCGGGCTTCGTGGCCGAGGCGATCGCCGACCAGACGCCCTCTCGGAGCGAGGCCATGAGCCTGCTCAGCCCGCGGGTGGGGATGCACCTCGCGCTTCGACCGGGCCTCGAGCTTCGGGTGCACGGCGGGCTCGCGGCGAGGGCCCCGACGCTGCCCGAGCGCTTCGGCGACCGCGGGGTGATCGTGGGCAACGCGGGGCTGCGCGCGGAGCGATCGCGCTTCGTCGACGCGTCGATGGTGGTCGACGCCCGCGCCGGGTCATGGTCCGTGGGCGCCGAGCTCGGCGGGTACCTCCGCGACGCGACGGACCTCATCGCGCTGGTGCAGGTGGGCCCAGGCCGCTTTCGCGCGGAGAACTTCGGCCGGGTGTCGATCACCGGCATGGAGCTCGGGGCCCGGGTGCGCTGGCGCGATCACCTCACCCTCACGGTGGCGGGCGCTCTGCTGGACGCCGCGCTGCTCGGTGACGACGGGGGCCGCGGGCGAAGCGTGCCGGGCGTCCCCTGGGGGGACCTCTCGGTGACCCTGGAGGGTCGGCTCGGCGGCGCTCGCGCGGCGCTCTCCGTGTCGGCGGTGTCGTCCGCGTGGCTCGACCGATCGAACTGCACGGCCATCCCCGCACGGGCCCTGGCCGACCTGCGCCTCGGATGGTCCCCGCGCTTCCTCGGGGGATGGGGCGCCACGCTGGAGGTGACCAACCTGCTCGACCAGCGCACGGCGAGCCAGACGCTCTGCAACCCGATCGGGGACGTGTCCGCGGTGACCGCTCCGATCCAGGACTTCCTGGGCTATCCGCTGCCCGGGAGGGCGGTGTTCGGGGGCGTGGTTTACGAGGTGCAGTAAGGGCGGGGGAGGGGTCAGCGGACGATGTTGACCTGGAAGTCGTAGGCGTTCCCGGTGCGGAGCCCGGGGAGGGCGGGCGCTTCGCCCTCGATGCAGCGTCGCGCGCCGGCGGCCGACGGATCGATGGAGGAGACCCTCGCCCGACCGTCCTCGGAGACCTCGAAGGTGACCGCGCCGCTCATCGGCTCGCGGCAGCGGTTCTGTTCGAGGCAGGTGGTGAAGCAGTGCCCGATGCGGCGGGCGGTGCTGTTGGACACCGCGCGCAGGGCCGCCGGCGACAGTCCTCGCGCCGTGGGCACGGGCCCGACCGGGACGACCGGCGTCGCGGCGCCGATGCGGTTGAGCGCCGCCACCGGCGCCGTCTGGCTGTGGAAGGCCGACCATCGCGGAGCGCCACCCGAGCCCAGCTCCAGGCGCATCTCGGACCGGCCGATGCGCGCCTGGATGGTGCCCGGACCTGCGAGGCGCACCGACTCCAGCGCCGACGGCAGGGCGCCGTGGTGCAGCAGCGTCAGCGTCGCCGACGGGTCGATGGCCGGGATCTCGAAGGCCGTTCCCTGCGCGGAGAGCGCCGCGAGGTCGAGGGCGGCCGGGTCGTTGGCGGAGAGCGTCGATCGGGACGGCGCGCTGCCATCGAGGGGAAGGTCCATCACCAGCGGACCGGTGACGGTGAGGGCCTCGGCCCCCTCCCGGCGGATGTCCGTCCGGCCCGCAAGCACCACGACCCGGAGCACCGAGGACTCGACCCTCGCCAGCACCGGACCCTGCGACTCCACCGACCAGCCCCCGTGGAGCACCCGGGCGGGCCGCGCCTCGCCCGCCGCCGGGGACAGCGCCAGCTCGCCGCGGTGGAGCGTCACGGCCGTCTCCTCGGTGCGAAGCTGCGTCAGCTCGATGGACGACCCGCTGCGGAGGTCGGCGGTCCACCCCGAGCGCACGGTGAAGACCGCGCGGGCGGTGGGGGAGGTCTCGACGCTCGCGCCCTCGTGCAGCCCGGTGGTGCGAGAGAGCAGCGCCGCGCCGGCGTCGGCGCGCTCGAGGTACCGGGCGCCACCGGAGGCCAGCAGCACGACGCCCTCGTAGGGCGCGAGCGTCGGCGCGGGGGCGGGGGTCGGAGCCGGCGAGGGACGGGCCGCGATGGGCGCGTCCACGGGAGCGCCGCGCGACTGGAGCAGCGCCCGACCGCCCAGCAGCAGGCCCACGCCCGCGGCCATCGCCATCCCCGCGGCGACCCACGACGGAACCCTCGGCGAGGGCTTGAGGCGCCCCGCACGGATCTCCTGCGCGACGCTCTGGGCCTCGCGGGCGAGCACCTCGTCGAGGCGCTCCCAGGGAGGGGGGACGGGGCTGTGGCGGCGCGCCTCGTCGAGGGCCGAGAGGCCGCCGAGGAGGCGGGAGCACTCGGCGCAGGTCGAGAGGTGCGCGCGAAGGGCGGGGTCTGGATCCGCAAGGTGGCCCTGGAGGGCGTCGATGGAGGGATGGTCGCTCATCGCGGGCTCACAGTCTCCGAGGCGCCATCGCTCGCAGCGAGGTCCCGGGCGATGGACTCCAGCGTCGGGTCTTCTGCCATCGCAGCGTAGACCTCGCGCCGGGCATAGAACAGCCGCGTGCGCACGGTGAGCACGGGGCTGTCGACCATGGCCGCGATCTGCGCGGCCGGGACTCCGTCGAGGTCATGGAGGATGAACACGGCGCGCTTCTTTTCGGAGAGGGTGTCGAGGATCTTGTAGAGCGCCCGCAGACGCTGGTTGCGCGCGGCGTGGTCGACGGGGGAGTCGCCCTCCGGGGCGGCGGGCTCGTCGAGGAGCTCGTTGCCCAGCCGCGGGCGGCTTCGCGCGGCGCGAAGGTGCATGAGGGTGACGTTGACGGTCACCCGGTGCAGCCAGGTGGTGAATCGCGATTCACCGCGGAAGTTGGGGAGCGAGCGGAAGACCTGGATGAAGACCTCCTGCACCACGTCCTCGACCTCGGGTCTCGGCCCCAGCAGGCGGCCGACCAGCCGGGCGACGTCCCGCCGGTGGCCGCGGAACAGCTCCTGGAAGGCCCGCGCGTCGCCCTCCCGGGCTCGCTGGACGTACGCAGGGGCGCTGTCGTCGTCACGGGTCACGTGGACATCCAGCAGCTGGAGGGATCGTACGAGGGTGGGTGCCATGGTCGACATCGGGGGTTACCGAGCGACTGGTGCAGGTCAGGTCGTGGACATTCATCCGCACGCGCATCATCCGACATTCGGGCGGCGAAGGGGAAAGCCCGATCACTGCCTTGCGCGTTGGAGCAGGCCGACCAGGTCCGACGCCACGAGGCCGATGACGAGCACAACCACGACCAGTCCCATGGGCTGACCTCTGTGGGCGATGCCGCCGGGCCCATACAACTTTCCGGCGCGCTCTCCCGCGGCCGCCGATGGCGCCTCCGAGCGGGCTCGGGCTATCACTGCGGCGATGCCGAAGTCGCGGGTACCGCCCGAAGCGTCAGCCCCGGCGCCCGCACCCCTGCCGGCGCTCGCCCCGGTGCCGGTACCCGGGCCCCCGAAGCTGCTGCACGCGGGCGAGGTCGCGCGCCTCGCGGGGCTCCACAAGACCACGGTGCTCCAGGCCGTGCGGCGCGGAGAGATCAGGGCCTCGCGCACCGTCGGGCGGAGCGTCCGCATCGCGCTGCCCGACGCGGCGGCCTTCCTGCAGTCGCGGGGCATCTCCCTCGCCGTGGCCAGCGTGGCCCCGGCCGAGCCCCGCACCGTGGTCGTCCTCACCGAGGACCCGGAGGTGCTCCATCGCTTCGGCGAGCACCTGCCGACCCGCTGGCGGCTCGCGGTGCACCAGGGGCTCTACGACGACCTGCTCACGCTCGGGCTCCGTCCGCCGTCGGCCATCGTGGTCGACCTCGACCTGCTGGGTCTCAACCCCCTCGCGATCCTGCGGTCGCTCCGGGCGCATCCGGTGCTGGGCCTCGTGCCCATCCTCGCCGTCGCTCAGGCTGAGGCGCCGCTCATCGGGGCCCTGGCGCACGGCGCCGAGGTCGCGTTGAAGGCCTCGGAGGTCTCGCAGTGGCGCAGCGCGCTCGCCTCCATCGAGTGAGAATTCCCTCCCCCCTCGCGGGCGCCGGCTGGCAACAGGGATCAACATCGCCAACTGGAGGGTTGAGGTATGCCATGCTGCCGCGCCCTCTCGTCCTCCGGTGAATTCGAGCGCTGTTGACCCCACCGATGCCGTCCGTGACCCCCCGACGCACCCTCAGGCCCCTCGTCCGTCGCGCCTCGGCCCTCGGGCGTCGGGCCGTCGAGGCGTTCCCCTTCACCGGGCTCGGGCTGCTCGTGGTCGCCGGCTGCGCCTGGGCGCTGGTCCGCTACGGCCTCCGGCACATCGACCTGCTGCTGCTCGTGGTGGGCACCGTCGGCCTCGCGCTGGGTCTGGCCGCGCTGCTCAGCACCACGCTCACGGCCTTCGCGCTCTGGTACCGCGGCCGCAAGATGCGCGACGAGGAGCCCCTTCGCCTCGAGTGCGGGTACGCCGCGCGCACGGGCTTCTCCATGTCCAACCTCTGGTTCGTCCCCTTCGTGCGCGTCCGATGGAACTGGGAGGTCCCCGAGGCGTCTGTGCGTCTGGTCCCGCTCAAGCGGCGACTGCACGAGGAGGTCACGCCGTTGCGCCGGGGACTGCATGAGACCATCGCCCGCCGGATCGAGGTGAGCGACGCCTTCGGCCTCACCCGCCTGACCTTCACGCTCCGGCAGGAGCGGGTCGTGCGCTTCGTCCCCTCCATGGGCGCCCTTCGGCAGATGCGGGTCGTGCGCTCCATCGCCGGGGGCGACGAGATCTCCAACCCCGCCGGTCCCCCGGAGGGCGAGCGCGTCGACCTGCGCCACTACGCGCCCGGCGACCCCATCAAGTTCGTGCTCTGGAAGGTCTTCGCCCGCTCCCGGCAGCTCGTGGTGCGCACCCCCGAGCGGGCCATCGCGCCCACGAGGCAGACCGTCGCGTACCTCGTCACCGGCCCCGGAGACGAGCCCGCCGCGGGCGCCGCGCGCGTCGCCGTCGACACCGGAGCCCTCGGCGCCGAGTGGGTCCTCGGGGCCGACGGCAACGACACCTACGCGAAGTCCCCCGTGCAGGCGCTCGAGGTGCTGGCCCGCTCCGCCTCCACCCCGACCGAGCTCGGCGGCTCCGGGCTCTCGGACTTCCTCTCCCGCGCCACGCCCGGCGGCCTCGCCCGCGCCGTGGTCTTCGTCCCCGGGCGACCGGGCCCCTGGCTCGACCGGGTGATCGCCACCGTGCGCGCCAGGACCGCCCCCAACCAGATGCAGTCCCCCGTGGAGTTCGTCGTCTGCACCGACGGCATCGTGCCCATCGTGAAGTCCACCTGGTGGTCGCGCCTGGCGTTCCAGATCCGCCCCGAGGCCCACGAGGGCCCGGTCACCCCGGCGCCCGGCGCGGAGGTGGCCGCGGTGCTGCGAGCGCTCGCCACCACCCGCGCTCCGGTGACCCTCATCGACCGCGCGGGCGGGCGGGTCTACCCGGGCGGCCACCACCGCTCGCTGGAGGCCGCGTGAAGCTCCTCCGCCGCGCGCTCGCCGGCTGGCGTCACCCGGTGCGCGCCCTCGCGATGGCCCTCGCGGCCTTCTCGCTGAGCTGGGGCGTCGCCCTCGGGGAGGCCCTCGCCGCCGCCATGATCGGCGCCATCCTCGGGGTCGCCGCGGGCGAGGCGCTGGGCCGCTCCCGCGTCCGCCCGACCGTCGGCGTCGGGGCGCTGGCTTTACTGGCCTTCGTATTGTGGCGCCTCGCGGCGCTGGCGGTGGGCACCGAGCTGCTGGCCGAGCTCGCGGGTCCGGCCAACGCGCTGGTGACCGCGAGCGTGCTGCGCTTCGGGGCGCTGTCCTTCTCCGTCGTCGCGGCGCTCCGGATGATGGCCGTGCGCCGCCCGGCGGTGACGGCGCTCGAGCTCGGGCTGGTCACGGTCGCGTTCACGTCCGTGTTCGCCTCGCACCGCGAGGGGGTCATCGCGCGTCCGCTGTGGCTCTCCGACTGGGCCTGGCAGCAGGGCATCGACCCGGCGCAGGTGCTCCTGGCCATCGGCGGCGCGGCGGTGACGCTGCTCGCGGTGCTGCTGGTGGCCGACACGCGCAGCGGCCGCGCGCTCTCGTCGCTGGTGCTGCTGGTGCTGCTGGCGCTCTCGGCGGTCGGGGTGATCCAGGTGGTGGGCGCCCCGATGCCGCAGTCGATGAGCGAGCTCGGCATCAGCGACGCGGGCATGGGGCAGCCCCCGAGGCCGACGCCCGACGCGGGCAACGGGCACGGGCCCAACCGCGGGCCGGACGGAGGCGGCGGTCGCGGCGGTCCGGACGCCGGGGACGCGGGTGAGCAGGGCGGGCGGGGCGACGCGGGCGACGGCGGCGAGAGCGCGGGCGGCGACGCGGGCGACGGCGGCTCATCGAGCGGCCGCGAGGACGGCGGCGGCGGCAGCGGAGCGACGGACGCGGGCGACGGCGGTGCCGGGGGCGCTGGGGCCGACGCGGGCGACGTGCCCATGCCCAACCTCATCGACATCGATGGAGGCGGCGGATCGGGCGCCCACGACGGCGGCCGGCCCATTCCCCCGTCGGCGAGCGAGCGCCTCGACGATGACCAGTCCCCGAGCAACTCGCCGACGCCGATGGCGGTGGTGGTGCTCGACGACGACTACTCGCCCCCGTCCGGCGCGTACTACTTCCGCCAGGAGGTGTGGAGCCAGTTCAGCGGCCCGCGCCTCGTGCGCACCACGCGCACCGACGTCGACGGCGACGTGGTCGACGACTTCCCCACGATGGAGCTGCGCGTCCGCGACCCGGCGACGGTCAACGGCCGGACGAGGGTGCACGGCCTCATCGCAGTGCTCGCGCAGCACACGTACCCCTTCGCGCTGGAGTCGCCGATCCGCTACCAGCCGGCCAGCAACCCCAACCCGCAGCGCTTCCTGCGAGCGTGGCGCTTCGAGTCGCTCTCGCAGAGCATCGACTACCGTCGGCTCACCGGACACGGCGCCGGCGACCCTCGCTGGACCCCGGAGGTGCGCGCCTACTTCACCCAGGGCCCGACGGACCCGCGCTACCACGAGCTGGCGCAGCGCATCGTCAACCAGCGGCTCCCGCAGCGGCTGCGCAGCGACCCCTTCGCCCAGGCGCTCGCGATCAAGCTCTACCTCGACCACGAGCTCATCTACTCGACGCGCGCCCGGCACGCGGGGGTGGCCGACCCGACCTCGGACTTCCTGTTCGGCAACCGCACCGGGTATTGCGTGCACTTCGCGCACAGCGCGGTGTTCCTGTGGCGCTCGCTGGGCATCCCCTCGCGCATCAGCGCGGGCTACCACTCGGACGAGAGCAACCGCCGCGGCGGATCGACCATCCTTCTACGCGGCGGCGACGCCCACGCCTGGCCCGAGCTTTACGTGACCGGGTATGGCTGGATCGTCCTCGACATCGCCGCCGAGCGAAACCTCGACCCGCCGGGGCAGGGCACCGACGAGGACCTGCAGCGCATCCTCGGCGAGATGGCCCGCCAGGTGCCGCCGAACCCGGAGACCCCGCGGCCCCGCGACCGCCCGCCGCAGCACCACTACGGCCGCGACGTCGGCTACGGCCTGCTCGGGCTGCTGGGCGCGGCGCTCGCGTCGCTCTACCTCGTCAAGCTCTGGCGCCGGGCGCGCGTGACGCTCTCCGCGTCGCGCTCGCTCCCGAGGGTGGGCTACCGCAAGGCCCTCGACCTGATGGCCGAGGCGGGCCTCGTGCGCGAGTACGGCGAGCCCCGGGAGCGCTTCGCGGCGCGCGTCGAAGCCGTCGCGCCGACCTTCGCGAAGCTCACGTCGATGCACCTCTCGGCGAGGCTCGGCGACCCCTCGAACTTCGGCCCAGGGGCCGAGGCGCTGTCGAGGAAGCACTGGCGGGACGGACTGCGCTCGCTGCGGCGCGAGCTGCGCGCCGGGACCAAGCGCTGGCGGCGGGTGCTGGGCCTGCTGCACCCGGCCTCGTGGCTGGACGCGCGATGACCACAGGAGACAGAACGAAAGCCATGGACAGCGATTTCATCCAGAGCGAGCACGTCACGCACACGCCGGCGCCGCCGATCACCGACCTCAACGGCGCGTACAGCGTGGTGCAGCGCCTGCGGTCGCGCCTCCAGACGGCGGTGCGGGGTCGCGACGAGGTCATCGAGCTGCTCGTGATCGCCCTCCTCGCGGACGGGCACATGCTGCTCGAGGACTACCCCGGCTCGGGCAAGACCACGCTCGCCAAGGCCCTCGGCGACTGCATCATCGACGACAAGCCCGACGACGACATCTCGACCTTCCGGCGCATCCAGTTCACGCCCGACCTGCTGCCGAGCGACGTCACCGGGACGACCATCTTCGACCCCAACACCAACAAGTTCTTCTTCCGCGCGGGGCCCATCTTCGCGCACGTGGTGCTGGCCGACGAGATCAACCGCACCTCGCCGAAGGTGCAGTCCGCGATGCTCGAGGCGATGGCCGAGAAGCAGACCACCATCGACAACCGCACCCGCCGGCTCGACGAGCTCTTCTTCGTCATCGCCACGCAGAACCCGCTCGACCTCGCCGGAACCTTCCCCCTGCCGTCGGCGCAGCTCGACCGCTTCCTCTTCAAGGTGAAGATGCACCACATCAACCGCGAGGCGGAGCTGGAGGTGCTCGCGAGCTTCAAGGCCCGCCGCGCCGGCGCCGGCAGCGACCTCGCCCGGGTCACCCGCACGGAGATCGTCGACGCGCGCGCCGTCGTGGAGAACCAGATCCACGTCGCGCCGGAGGTGCGCGAGTGCCTCGTCGACATCGCGGGCCGCACCCGCTCCGACCCGCGCATCCTCCAGGGGGCCTCGACCCGCTCGCTGGTGCTGATGATCCCGGCGCTGCAGGCCAGGGCGCTCACCCGCGTGCGCGACTACGTCAGCGCCGAGGACGTCGAGGCGCTCGCGCCGTACATCTTCGGCCACCGGCTGGAGCTCGCGCCCGGCACCGACAACGTCGACGCCGTGCTGCGCGAGTGCCTCACCGAGCCCCTCGAGCGCCTCACCCGGAGCACGATGCGACGATGACCGCCCCCGGAGGACGACGGATGCGACGGGGTCTCTGGCTGCTGCTGGCCGGCGCGCTGGCGCTGTCCGGCGGCCGCTCGGGCGTCGCGCAGAACGTCCCTCCGCAGGCCACCACGCTCGAGCAGGAGGCCCTGCGGCTCTACAACGAGAACCACCTGGTGACCGCCCGCGCCAGGGCCGAGGCGGTGCTGCGCGCCGACCCGGACTCCATGGTCGGCAACTACGTCCTCGGGTGCGTGCTGCGAGAGGCGGAGGGCTCGCTGTCGAGGGCGATGTTCCACCTCGGGCACGCGAGGGAGGTGTACGAGACCCGCTATGGAAGCACCCGCGTGGCGGGCGCGCCGTGGCAGCTGCACCGGGACATCCTCTTCGCGACGCAGGCGCTCGCGGGCGAGATGGAGGAGTACGAGTACCAGCTCCACGTGCTGGAGTTTCACGACTTCCTCTACGACCCCGACCTGCTGGCCGAGCACGCGTGGCCGCTGGTGCACCTCGACCGCCTCGCGGAGGCGCGCGACTTCGCGCAGCGGGCCATCCGCACCAGCGACCCGTGGCAGCAGTCGCTCGGGCGCAACGCCCTGTGCGCCGTCGAGGGCGCCGCTCGCGCGCGGCAGCCCCAGTACCAGGCCTGCCTCGACGCCTACCAGACGGCCGTGCGCCGCGCCGTGGGCAACACGGACACCAACCCGGCCACCTCGCCGCACGTGACGGTGCACGCGTACAACGCCGCCCTCGGGGCGCTCGCGGTGCTGCGCTTCGACGAGGCCGAGCGGATGCTCCTCGAAGGAACCCACCGGCTCGAGTTCACCACCGCCAACCCGTGGCGCCTGCTGGCGAGGCTCTACCTCGACACGGGCCGCACCGTGCAGGCCGTCGACGCGCTGCGCGAGATGCAGCGCTGGCGGGTTCGTCAGCCCGCCAACCTCCGCGACCAGGACCGCGCCGAGACCGACGTCGCCGTCGCCACGGTGCTGCTCGTGGCGGGCGAGGGGGGCGCCGGTCTGCGCTTCATCGACCGCGCCATCGACCGACCCGACCGCCGCGGCCTCGTGGCCAGCGATCAGGAGCAGGCCCTCGGCGCGCACGCCCTGTTGCGCCGCGCGCTGCGCACGCTGGAGTCCGAGCTCGAGGCCGAGCGGGCGAGCGCCTCGGGCTTCACCGGTCGCGTCGGCGGGAGCGCCGGGAGCCTCGCCACGCGGGCGCGAGCGTGGCCCGACGACGAGCGGGTGACCAACGCCCTCACCGACGAGCTCCGGCTCGACGCGACGCTTCGGATGTACGTGCGCCGGGGCATCGAGCCGGTCCCGACTTGGCTGGTGGGAGACCTGGTGCGGGTGCTCGGGCCCGGCGTGGTGGCCGTGGCGCTGCGGGACGCGCGGCGGGAGGAGGCGGCGTTCCCGGCGATCCGTCCGCTGCACGACGCGCTCGAGGCGGAGGTGCGGCTCGCTCAGGGCGACGAGGGGAGGGCGCTCACGCTGGCCGACCGGGCGCTCTCCTCGCTGCCGACGGCGGAGGTGTTGCTGCAGGCGAGGGTGGCGGCGGTCGCGGCGGAAGCGGCGCGCGCCCTCGGCCGCGACGGTGCGTCGTACGGGTACTACGAGCGGGCGATGCAGAAGGACGCGGGAACGCTGCGGCGCCTCGGGCTCGCGCTCCCGGCGCACGTCCGAGCGACCGGAGCGGGCGAGGCGGTCCAGCGAACCGGGACGCTGCTCGGTCGATCGCCGCGGCTGCGCTCGGACGACCGCGGCTTCGAGGTGCTGGTGACCGGCTCGGACACGGCGCTGCGCGTGTGCCTTCGCTCTCCGCTCGGGACTCAGCTCACCTGCGCGGAGTCCACGCGAGCGCGCGGCGAGTCCGTGGAGGCCTTCGCGGCGAGGTCGGTGCTGGCCTTCCACGCGCAGGCCTTCGCGACCCGCGTAGGTCTCTCCACGACGGACGTGCGCTCGCTCGACGGGACCACCACCGCCAACGACGCCGCCGCCCGAGAGCAGATGAACGGCGTGCTGCACGACATCGCCGGTCCGGAGTCGACCCCGTGAGTCGCTCCCGGCGGCGGGCGCTCACTGGGGCGCTGATCGGCCTCGGGTGCGCGCTGGTGCTGCTGCCCTCGCTGGCCCCCGCGACGGTGGAGGAGCAGCGCGCTCGGCTCCCCCCGCCGGCGGTCTGCGCCGACCCGCTGGAGGGCGTCTGGGTCTCGCACAAATACGAGTCCCCGTATGACGAGTGGATGATCTTCACCCTCGACGTGCGTCGCGACCCGCGCGGCGCGGCGTCGCCCAACCTCCGCGGGGTGTCGGGCCGGGTCCCGCTGGTGGGTCGCATCACCGCGCACGCCTGGTTCGGCGGAGGACCGCAGGGCTCGGAGCCGCCGGCGTGCTCTCCGGGCATCCACCACTGGGAGGTAGGGATGTCCGCCGAGGGCTTCGCCGACGGCGGTCGCATCGAGTTCTGGGGCACCCGCTGGTCCGTGCAGAACGTCTGGTGCGGCCCTCGCTCGTTTGGCTACAACCTCGACCATTTCACCGGGCTGATCGACCCGTCCATCCAGGAGTTTCAATCGGTGAACAACGACGGCGGCAGGGCGATCAACGACCCCACGGTGTTTCGTCGCGTGCGCTGCTACGAGCCGCCGGTGGTGCCGCACCCGGTCGTGGCGCCCCCGGCGTTTCGTCCGCCGCCGCGCTCGGGGTGCGCGCGATGAGCCCGCGCCGCAAGCGTCGCCTCGCGCTCGGCGGGGCGGTGTCGCTGATCGGCGCGCTGGTGCTGCTGCCCTCGCTCGCGCCCGCCACGGTGGAGGAGCAGCGCTCGCGCCTCCCGCCTCCGGCCGACCGGACGCAGTGCCCCAACCCCGTCGAGGGCGTCTGGAAGTCGCTGCGCTGGTACCCCGGAAACGAGGCCTGGTACTCCTTCGTGCTGGAGATCCACCAGAACGGCAACCGCCTCACGGGGCAGATCGACGCCTACTCCTGGGACAGTCCGCCCAACGTCAGCGAGCCGGGTCCGTGCCTGCCGGGGCTCTCGCACTGGGTCGTCACTCAGACCGCCGAGGGCACCATGGACGGGCTGCGCCTGAACTTCCATGGCACCCGCTGGCAGGTGCGCCAGGTGTTCTGCGGGCCGCGGCCCTTCGGCTACAACCTCGACAACTTCAGCGGCGTGATCGACACCGCGCTGCAGGAGTTCCAGTCGGTGAACAACGACGGCGGCGCGCAGATCGACGAGCCCACGGTCTTCCGCCGCATCCGGTGCTTCGAGCCGCCGCAGCAGCCGCACCCCGTCGTGAGGCCGCCGTCCTTCCAGCCGCCGCGCCGCCGCTGGGGCTGCTCCCGCTAGCCTCATCGCCCCGCTCGGACCTATACCTCCGCCCGTGAGCGACCCCCTCGAACCCTCTGCCCCCGCCGAGCCGCCGCGCTACGTGCCCCCGTCCGGCTGGCGCATCGCGCTCGTGCTCACCGCCCTCGTCCTCGGCATCTCGCTCTGCTGCGTGGCGTGCCTCGTCGGCTACATGTTCTACGTCGACGCGCGCCAGCGCTGAGGCGCCCCCGACCATGGCCGTCGCCGCCCTGCTCCCCACGCTCCTCGGGCTGCTCGCGCTCGTCTGCATCGGCGTCGTCCTCGGGCGCACCGGCCGCCTCGGGATCCCCGCCGAGCGCGCCGCCGTGGCCCTCACCGCGCTCGTGGTCGACGTCACGCTCCCGGCGCTCACCCTCGATGTCCTGCTCCGTCGGCAGCTCACCGTCGCCGTGGCCTGGTCGCTCGTCCCCAGCACCCTGGCCCTCGTAGCCTCCCTCGCCGCGGGCTACCTCGTCGCCGCCCTGGCCGGCTGGTCGCGCCCCGTCCGCGGGACCGTCATGCTCTGCGCGGCCTTCTGCAACACCGGCTTCCTCGGCGTCCCGATCACCCGAGCGCTCTTCCCCGAGCACACCGAGGCCGCGCAGGCCGCGGTGCTCATCGACACCATCGACACCACCGCCCTGCTCTGGACCGTCGGCGTGGCCATCGCGCACGCCTTCGGCGACCGCCGCGGCGCCGCTGGAGCGCGGCCCGATCTGCGCGCCCTGCTCCTGCGACCGGCGACGCTCTCGGTGCTCGTCGGCCTCGGCGCCAACCTCCTCGGCCTCCACGCTCCGGCCGCGCTGCTGGCCTTGCTCCAGTGGGTCGGCGCCTCGACCTCGGTGCTGGTCTTCCTCGCGCTCGGGATGCGCCTCGACCTCTCGGTGCTGCGCGGTCAGCGCTCCCCCCTTCTCGCCTCGCTCGCGATCAAGATGGTGCTCTCGCCCCTGTTGGCGCTCCTCGCCGTGCGCTCGCTCTCGCTCCACGGCGCCCCCATCGCGGTGTCCGTGCTGCAGGCCTCGATGCCCGCGGCCGTGATCGCCGCCGCCATCGCCACGCAGGAGCGCTGCGACGACCGCCTCGCCGCCGCCA
>CBIHPK010000057.1:0-42409 GCA_966211675.1 uncultured Myxococcaceae bacterium | reverse complement strand
GACCTGCTCGACCTGCACGTCGGGCGCGATGCCCTGCGCCTGGATGCTGCGCCCGGACGGGGTGAAGTACCGGGCGATGGTGACCTTGAGAGCGCCCCCGTCGGAGAGGTCGATCACCGTCTGCACGCTGCCCTTGCCGAAGGTGCGCACGCCCACGAGCGTCGCGCGGTGGTGGTCCTGCAGGGCGCCCGCGACGATCTCCGCGGCGCTCGCGGTGTACTCGTTGACCAGCACCACCATGGGGAAGTTCGGGAGCGTGCCGGGGCCCTGCGCGCGCGCCTCGTCCTGCGCCGCGCCGTTGCGCCCGCGTGTCGACACGATGATCCCCTCGCGGAGGAACTCGTCCGTCACGCTGATGCCCTCGTCCAGCAGTCCGCCGGGGTTGTTGCGCAGGTCCAGCACCAGGCCGCGGAGCGATCCTCCGGCCTCCGTGGTGAGCCGCTCGATGGCGAGCTGGAGTTCCCACGAAGCGTGGTCCTGGAAGCTCTTGAGGTTGACGTAGCCGATGCGCTCCGGGAGCAGCTGCGCGTCGACGCTGGTCACGTGCACGATCTCGCGCACCAGCTCCAGCCGGATCGGGTCCGGCGCCCCTCGCCGCCGCAGCACCACCCGCACCCGCGTGCCCGCCGCGCCGCGCATCCGCCGCACCGCCTCGTCGACGGAGAGGCCCCTCGCGTCCCGGCCCTCGATGGAGACGATCTCGTCGCCCGCGCGCACGCCCGCCCGCTCCGCCGGCGAGGTCGCGATCGGGGCGACCACCATCAGGTACTCGCCGCGCGCGTCGATCTCCACGCCCACGCCGCCGAAGTCGCCGCTCGTGTCGCTCTGGAGCAGCGCGTACTCCTCGCGGTTGAGGTAGCTGCTGTGCGGGTCGAGCGCGCCCACCATCCCCCGGATCGCCCCGTCGAGCAGGCGGTCTTCGCTCACCGGGTCGACGTAGCTGTTCTCGACGTGAGCGAGCACCTCCGAGAGCACGCCCAGCCGGCGGTACGGCGAGGCCGACGGCGGGTCCGCGTGGGCCCCCCGGCCGCTGAGCGAGCCCGCCCCGAAGGCGCCCACCGCCAGCGCCACCACCCCGAGGCCCTGCACCCAACGCTGTCTCGATCGCACTCGTTTGCTCCACGTCTCGCAGGCCCTGTGGGACCCGGGCGGCTTCTTACCCCGAACGCGCCCCCGGGGCAGCATCGGTACGACGCCCGCCCGGCCCGACCCTTGACGCTTCCGCACAGTGTGAGAGAAGACGCGGCTGCTTCGGGCGTTCGAGCGCCCATTGGGAAAGTCCCTCCGCCGCCATTCATCCCCGGCGTTGGGCGTCAACGGAGGAATCCTTTCATGACACGTATGCGCAACCTCGCGATCGCGCTCCTCAGCGCCTCGCTCGGCGCCTGTGGCACCGACCCGGTCAACACGCCGGTCGACGCCGGCACGGACACCGGGTCTCCCATGGACACGCCGGCCATCGACACCGGCAACGGCGACACCGGCCCCGGCGACACCGGCCCCGGCGACACCGGCCCCCGCGACACGGGCGCCGACCGCCCGGACGCCGGCCCCACCTGCGGCTCGCTCCCGATCAGCGCGGTCGCCCGCCCCACCTCGGGCGACACCGCGCGGGTGATGGGCGACACCACCGCCGCGTACATGGCCCAGAACCCCGGCACCCGCCCGACGGCCAACTCGCCGGTCCGCCCGCCGACGAGCAACACCGCCTGCGTCCCCTCGCGCGGCCAGCTGGTCTACTCGTACACCACCGGCGCGATGCCGACGGCGCTGCGCATCTCGACCACCAACCCCGGCACCGCCCGCACCTTCGACACGGTGCTCTGGGTCACCAACCGCTGCATCACCACGCTCTCCGCGGCGGCCTGCAACGACGACGACCCCGAGTTCGCCGCCTCCGCCGACCGGCGCGTCTCGTCGAGCGTGACCACCCAGGTCTTCCCCGCCAACACCACGGTCTTCGTGGTCCTCGGCGGCTTCTATCCCCCCTCCACCGGCGGCGCCACGGTCGACCACGGTCCCTTCGAGCTCAGCATCCAGGAGCTCACCCCGGTCGCCGTGGGCGGCGCCTGCCGCATCGACGGCCGCAGCCAGATCTGCGACACCAGCGTGACCCCGGCCCTCACCTGCGTCGGCAACGACCCCGGCTCGGAGATGGGCACCTGCCGCGTGCGCGGCTCCGTCGCCGGCTCCATCTGCCGCACCAGCGAGCCCGCCTGCGACACCGGCCTCACCTGCTCGGCGGGCAACATCTGCCAGAACACCGTCGCCACGGGCATGCCCTGCGACGCCTTCCACTCCTGCGAGGCCGGCAGCACCTGCCTCTCGCTCGTGTCCTTCTCCATCCGCGGCGTCTGCACCCGCGCGGGCACCGCGGTCGGCACCGCCTGCCGCCCGGTGGGCGCCACCGGCGGCCGCTGCGACACGGGCTTCGTCTGCACCGCCGACCTCGACCCGACGGACACCACCCCGACCTGCGTTCGCCAGGCCGCCCCGGGCGGTGAGTGCGCCGCCAACCGCGTGGAGTGCAGCGTCGGCGAGACCTGCATCACCGTCCACGGCGGCCTCATCGGCAACTGCCGCCCCAACGGCACCGTGGCCGGCGCCGCCTGCCGCTCCGGCGCGGGCATGACGCCCTGCGACGGGACCCTCCAGTGCCGCGCGCCCGCCGAGGGCGCCGCCACCCGCTGCATCAACGTCGCCGCGATGGGCGCCGTCTGCGACGAGACGCACGACTGCGCCGACGGCTCGCGCTGCTTCCTCACGGACCTCAGCGACCGCTTCGTCGGCCGCTGCGGCGTCGACGGCGGCCTCGGCGGCGGCTGCAACGCCTCCGGCGCGGCCTGCTCCGGCACGCTCACCTGCAGCAACACCGACACGCCCGCCAACGGCCTCTGCCAGAACGTCGTCGCGGCCGGCATGCCCTGCAACCGCCCGGTCGACCGCTGCGCCGACGGCCTCACCTGCGTGCTCAACGACGGCAGCCTCACGGCCGGCACCTGCCGCGCCGAGGGCTCCGTCGCCGGCGCCGAGTGCCGCGCGGGCGACATGCCCTGCGGCACCGGGCTGACCTGCTCCAGCTCCGCGCTCGCCGCGGGCGTCTGCCAGACCACCGCCGCGATGGGCGGGATGTGCAACCCCCTCAGCGGCACCGTCCGCTGCCCGTCGGGCCAGGTCTGCGGCGCCACCGCGTACAACGCCGGCACCTGCGCCGCGCTCACCGGCATGGAGACGGAGCCCAACGACAGCCCCTCGGCGGTCATGGCGAGCCCGATCTCCACGACCACCACCCGCGGCGGCTCGCTGCCCTTCGGCGACGTCGACTGCGTCGCGGTCACCGTGCCCGCCAACGGCTCGGTCACCGCGCTCGTGAGCGACGGCAACGGCCGCTGCCCGGCGCCCTTCCCGGGCGGCATCTCGCTCGACATGTACGGCACCGACGGCACCACCTGGCGCGGCGCCTCGTCCAACTCCGCCCTCGGCCGCTGCGCCATGATCGACGGCACCCGCGCCGCGGTCTTCCCCTACGCCAACCACCTCCCGGCCGGCGTGTACTACGTCTGCGCCCGCGGGTTCCGCGACGCGACGACCACCACGGGCGCCATCGCCAGCTACGTGCTGAGCGTCTCCGCCAGCGCCGCTCCCTGATCGCTCGGAGGGCCCCTCAGGGCCCTCCCTCTCCGCTCCTCCCTGATCGTCCAACCTCCCTCCGACGCTCGCGGCCCTCCCCTTCCGGGAGGGGTCGCGGGGGCGCAGACGACCCCGCGGACTTGCGCCGCGCTTGACACTCCCCCGTCCGCCTCGGTATCGGCTTTAGGAGTCAGTCATCCAATGGACTGGACGAGGCTGCCGACCGCAGCGTCGGACCGCAAACCGCCGATCACGGCAACAGGTGCAACGATGTCGCAGAGCGACAAGCGCAAGCAGAGTCTCTACTTCCCCGAGTCGATGCTGCTGGAGATCCAGCAGGAGGCCATGCGGCTCGACCGCTCGCTCTCCTGGGTGATGCAGCGCGCGTGGAAGCTCTCGCGGCAGGACATCCGCAAGCTCCCGTCGGTCAACGACGTGCCCGACATGGAGGCCGCCGACGACCCCCGCGGCCGCGACGAGGACTGAGCCACTCCGGCGCTCCATCCCAGCCTACGACCTCCGTTGCCCCCACCGACCGCAGCCGATGACCTTCGCCGAGGGCCCTGACGGCACCCGCCTGTTCTACGAGTCGGACGGCGACGGGCCCGCGGTGGTGCTCTGCGACGGCATCGCCTGCGAGGGCTTCATCTGGCGCTACCTGCAGCCGGCCCTCACCCCCGCGCACCGGGTCATCCACTTCAACTACCGGGGCCACGGCCGCTCGGGCCCGCCGGTCGATCCCGACCGCGTCGGCGTCGAGGACCACGCCCGCGACCTGCACTGCGTCCTCGCCCACGCGGGCGTCTCGCGCGCCGTGATCATCGCCCACTCCATGGGCACGCAGGTCGCCCTCGAGGCGTGGCGGCAACGCCACGACGTGGTCGCGGGCATGGTGCTCATCTGCGGCAGCTACGGGCTCATCACCCGCACCTTCCACGGCAGCGACCTGCTCGCCGTGGCGCTGCCCCGCGCCATGGAGCTGCAGAGGCGCTACCCAGGACTCATGCGGGCGCTCTGGTCGCGCGGCCCGGTGGGGCTCTCGCTCTGGTTCGCCCGAGCGCTCGGCGAGGTCGACGCGCTGCGCCTCCGCCCGGAGGACCTCGCGCCCTACTTCGAGCACGTGGGGCGGCTGGAGCCGGGGATGTTCCTCCGGATGCTGGCCGCGGCCGGGGCGCACAGCGCGGAGGACCTGCTGCCCGAGGTCACCGCCCCGACGCTGGTCATCGCGGGCGAGCGCGACACCTTCACCCCCGTCCGCTACGCCGAGCAGATGGCGCGGCAGATCCGCGGCGCGACCTTCGTGCGCCTCGACGGCGCCTCGCACACCGCCCCGCTGGAGCAGCCCGAGCGCCTGCAGGACGAGGTGCTCCGCTTCCTCTCCCGGGTCTACGGCGATGCGGGTTGACCCGCGCACCCGCCACGTCCTCGCCGCCCTCGCGCTCCTCTATACCGCCCAGGGTATTCCCTTCGGCCTCGCCGCCGAGTACCTCCCGGTGGTGCTGCGCGAGATGGGCTACTCGCGCACCTTCATCGCGTCGCTCTTCTGGCTCCAGCTCCCGTGGCAGCTCAAGCCCCTCTGGGCGCCCATCGGGGACCACCCCAGGGTGCGCCCCTACGCCCGCCAGATCCTGCTGGCGCTGCAGTGCGCGCTCGCGCTCGCCACGGCCTCCTACGCCCTCTTCCCGATCGCGTCGGGGCTGCGCTACTGGTTCTTCCTCACCGCCGTCTCCGCGCTCATCGCCTCCACGCAGGACATCTTCGTCGACGCCTTCGCGGTGCGCTCGCTCGACGCCCTCGGCCGCGGCTACGGCAACACCGCGCAGGTCGCCGGCTACCGCGTCGGGATCGTCCTCGGCGGCGTGGCCCTGCTGCACTACCAGACCCGCTGGGGCACCACCCCGACGCTGCTCGCCTGCGCCGCGCTGATCCTCCTCGCGGGCCTCGGCGCCTTCGCGCTGCGCCACGACGTCCCTCCGCCCGACGGTCCGGTCGCGGCCCCGCGGCCCACGCTGCTGGTGGTGCTCGACCAGCTCCGCGCGGTGGTCGGTCGGGACGTCTGGCGCGTGGCCGCGCTCGCGGTGACGTACAAGCTCGGGGCGCACACGGCCGCCGCGCTCATCAAGCCGATGCTGGTCGACCACGGCTGGTCGCGCGAGGCCATCAAGGACGCCGTGGTGCTCTACGGCACCGGGGCCTCCGTCGTGGGCGCGGCGCTCGGGGGCCTGCTGCACCGGAGCGTGCGCGAGGCCAGCGCGCTCGGCGTCGCGGCGGCGGTGCAGGCGGCGTCGATGATCCCGCTGCTGGTGGCCGCCTCGCAGGGCGCGCCCCGGGGCTTCACCCTCGCGGCCATCATCGCCGAGCACCTCGCGAGCGGCCTCGGCACCACCATCCTCTTCGCGGCCCTGATGAGCGCGACGCACCGCGAGCGGGCGGCCCTGCACTACACCGTGCTCACCAGCCTCAACGCGCTCGCCATCGCCGCGGGGGGCTACGCCGGCTCCATCACCGCCGACCTCGCCGGGCTGAACGCCGCGGTGGTGCTGGCGATGGTCCTCTGCCTCGCGCCCTGCGCGCTGCTCTACCGCTGGTCGGAGCACGCCGCCCGGAGCGCCGGGAGCGATGCCCCGGAAGTGGAAGATTCGTTGACGGTGCGCGGCGGTTCCCTCTAGGCTCTCGCGGCGCGGCGGGACACGGCCCTGAAACTCGCTCTCGAAGGCCGACAAGCTCGATGGATCTCGATGTCGGTTATGTCTGCAGCCACTGTGACTCCTACGCCCCGCTCGGCGCCACGCGCTGCCCGCGCTGCGCAAGGCCGCTGGGCTTCGACGAGCAGGCACCCGCGGCGCCGTTCCGGGTCCCCATGCCGGAGCCCGCGCCGGTCGTCGACGAGCCCATCGAAGCCGAAATCGAGCCGCTGCCCTCGCTCGGCGAGGTGCTCGAGCCCACCTACCCCTCGCTGGGCGAGGCGCTCCCTCCCCCTCGTCCGGAGCCCGCGGGTCCGCCCGTGGGTCCGCACCGCATCCCGCTCAGGTTCGCTCCCACGGAGGCGCTGATGGATCAGGCCCGAAGCTACGTCTGCAAGAAGTGCTATTCCCCGGTCCCCCAGGGCCACAAGTTCTGCGGGCGCTGCGGCGAGCCCGTGCCGCGCGAGGTGCTCGGCGCGCAGACGATCATGTTCAGCCGGATGCTCGAGCCCGGCAAGGCCAAGCTCGTGCTGATCAAGGGCGAAGGGTTCCAGAGCGACCCCTCCGACGAGACGGCCTACCTGCTGGGCGGCCGGCAGCACCCCTGCGGTCGCACGCAGGGCGACATCCTCTTCGAGCACGACCCGTGGGTCTCGCCCCTGCACGCGACCTTCTTCTACCGCGACGACGGCAAGCTGGTGATCCGCGACGAGGGCTCCCTCAACGGGGTCTTCGTGCGCGTGCGCTCGCCGATGCCCGTGCAGCCGGGCGACACCTTCCTCGCGGGCGAGCAGGTGTTCCGGCTGGAGACGGCGCCTCGGCCCTCCGACGGCAACGACGCCGAGGGGACGCAGTTCTACTCGTCGCCGAAGCGGGTCTCGCCCTTCCGCGTGGTGCAGATCCTCCGCAACGGCATCCTCGCCACGCAGGTGTGCGCACGGGAGAACTCGCTCACCGTCGGCCGCGAGGGCTGCGACATGAACTTCCCCAACGACCCGTACATGTCCACCCGTCACGCGCGCGTCGAGCAGACCCCGCAGGGCGGCTTCGTGCTGCTCGACACGGGCAGCAAGAACGGCACGTACCTCTCGATCCGCGGCGAGCGCGAGCTCAACCACGGGGACTATCTCTTCATCGGTCGCGAGCTGCTCCGTGTGGACATCTCCGCTTAGTCCGGTTCTTCAGTCTCGAATGGATGGAGGCGCGACGTGATCGTTTGTCCCAAGTGCGGCAAGGAGAACCAGGACCACTACAAGTTCTGCTTGGGGTGCGGCAACGAGCTGCCCCGTGACAGCGGCGGGGGGAGAGCCTTCCGCGCCCCGACGCCGACGGCCAACCCGATCGTCGACTCGGGTCGCGGCTCGGCGGTCCCGGGCGGCATTCCCCCGGCGGTCTCGCAGCCGGGGCCCTTCGCTCCGGTCGCGCCCCCCGTGCAGCCCATGCAGGCCCCGGGGCCCTTCCCCCAGGCGCAGCAGCCGCCCGGCTACGCCCCGGTGCAGCCGCCCTATCCCCAGCAGCCGCCGCCCTTCGCGCCCCCGCCGGTCGCGCAGCAGCCCTACATGGCGCCGCCGCAGCCCCAGGTCGCGCCGATGCCCCAGAGCGGCCCTTCCCCCATGGCCGCCGCGCCCATCAGCCGGCCGCCCGCGGCGATGCCCTCGTCGTGCCCGCAGTGCGCGTCGCCCAACCCCCGCAGCAACCGCTTCTGCATCACCTGCGGCTTCGACATGGCCACCGTGGCCGAGGCGCCGGACGCGATGCCCGAGGCGCCGACGCCGCCCATCTCGGCCCCGCAGCCGATGGCGCAGCCGCCCCGCGCCGCGGTCGAGCGCGCCCGGCTGGTGCTCATCCGCCCCGACGGCACCGAAGGCGGCCACCACTCGCTCATGGAGGGCGACAGCTCCGTCGGGCGCGAGTCCGGCGGGGTGTTCGCCAACGACCCCTTCCTGTCGCCCCGGCACGCGTCCTTCTCGGTGAGCAACGGCACCGTGACCGTGCGCGACGAGGCCTCGCTCAACGGGATCTACATCCGCATCGAGCGCCAGCAGCCGGTGGAGCTGCACGACGGCGACGTGTTCCGCATCGGGCAGGAGATCCTCCGCTTCGAGGCCTTCCACCCGATGCCCCGCCAGGCGGACGGCACCGAGCGCATCGGCGCCGAGGCCGAGGGGCTCGTCGGCAAGATCGTCCTGGTCACCGGCCGCGAGAGCTTCGCCAGCGCCTTCCCGGTGCCCGTCACCGGGCTCTACCTGGGCCGCGAGCGCGGCGACATCCTCTTCCCCGAGGATGGCTACGTCTCCGGGCTGCACTGCCAGCTCGCGGTCAACCAGGGGCGCCTCACGGTCACCGACGTGGGCAGCTCCAACGGCTCGTACGTCCGGCTCAACAGCCCCCGCGCCGTGCGCAACGGCGACTTCCTCCTGCTCGGCCAGCAGCTCTTCCGCGTCCAGACCCTCTGACCTGGAGTCCCGTGCCCCGCGCGCCGCACTCGCGCGAGGCCGGTGGGCTCGCGTAGCATCGCGGCCCTGATGCGAGCGCTCGTCCTCTCCGGCCTCTTCCTCTCCTCGGTGATGCTCCCGGCCGCCGCCTCCGCGCAGACCGGCTGCGGCGGCGACTACCTCGGGTGCGCGAGCGCGCCCATCCACTACCAGCACCGCGAGGGCCTGCCGGTGGAGTTCAACTTCGACACCGGGTGGGTGCCCTCCGGGTCGCCGGTGCAGGTGCGCATCGAGACCGTGCTCGCGGGCAACACGCAGGTCTCCCTCGACGGCTCGCTGGTGGGCGCGTGGCCCGAGCCCATGAGCCTCACCGTCGAGCCCACCGCCGGCGGCGGATCCATCTCCGTGGACTACGGCCTGGTGTTTCGAGCGCGCGCCCGGCTGGCGCTCGACGTGGGCGTCGGCGGGCCCATCCGATGGGAGGGCAACCTGCCGTACCTGCCGATGATCGACTTCCGCGCGATGTCCGCCAGCGCCTTCGAGCCGTGGGCCTGGAGCCGCGTGTCGACGCAGGGGCGCACCATGCGGCAGCACATCGCGGACATCCCGATCACCGACGCCATCGTGCGCATCCCGGGCATCTCCGGGGGCTTCTCGCTCGACGCGATGGGCGAGGTCGAGGCGGGCTACCGCTCGACGCGCTTCACCTTCGGGGGCCAGGCCGACCCCATCACGCAGGGGATGCGGCGGGTGCAGGCGGTGTTCATGGCGGGCTCCTTCGTGGAGTACCAGCCGGTGCTCGAAGGGGTGCTCGACTACACCGTCGGCGTGCGGCTCTACCCCGGGCTCTACGTCTCCCTCGCGGGCCGCCGGTGGACCATCGGGCTGCCGGAGATCCCGGTCGACGTGGGGCCGGTCCCGCGCGACCTGCGCTTCGACCCGGCGGTCGCCCGCCTCGGGCTGCCGGACATCACGGCCGAGCCCGCGATGGTGGACTTCGGCGAGGTGACGCTGGGCCGCGCGGAGGAGCGCAACGTCACGCTGCGCAACGTGGGCGAGGGGGACGGGCGGCTGCTCACCATCGCCGGCGACGGGCCCTTCAGCTCGCCGATGAGCTCTCGGCCGCTGCCGGTGCGCTCGCGCTCGGAGGTGGTGGTGACCTTCATGCCGGTGCGCCCGGGGCCCGTCGAGGGGACGATGGTCGTGACCACCAGCGACCCGGACAACCCCCGGGTGAGGGTCGCGGTGCGGGGCATCGGCGTGGCGCCTCCGGAGGTGCTCGACGCCGGGAGCGACGTGCCGGTGGAGGTCGACGCGGGCGAGGTCGCGGAGGACGGCGGCGCCCCGGTGACCCTCACGGGGACCGACGACGGCGGCTGCGGGTGCGCCGTTCCGGGGCGTACGCCGAAGACGCCGGGGGGAATGGTCGCGCTGCTGGGGATTGGTGTATGGGGGGCCGCACGGCGGTCCCGGCGAGGGGCCTCCCGGCGACGGAAGACGGAGGAGAGTCCATGAAGCTTGAGGTTCGTATCGAGCGCACCAGCGCCCCGAAGGCCCATCCCCCGGAGAGCGATCTCGGGTTCGGTCGGCATTTCACCGACCACATGCTGCTCGTCGACTTCAACGAGACGCAGGGGTGGAGCGACGCGCGCGTGGTCCCGTACGGCCCGCTCTCGCTCGACCCGGCGGCGGCGGTGCTGCACTACGGCCAGGCGATGTTCGAGGGCATCAAGGCCATCCGCGGCGACGACGGCGTCGTGCGGGTGTTCCGCCTCGACCGCCACTGCCAGCGCATGGCCAGCGGCGCCCCCCGGCTCTGCATGCCCGCGCCCGACCCGGAGATGCTCGCCCACTGCATCACCGAGCTGCTGAAGGTCGAGTCGGACTGGGTGCCCCGCGCCCGCAACACGGCGCTCTACATCCGCCCCACGCTCATCGCCACGGAGCCCTTCCTCGGCGTGCGCCCGGCGCACTCGTACCTGCTCTACGTGATCCTCTCTCCGGTGGGCTCGTACTACGGCGGCGACACGCTGAAGCCGGTGCGCATCTGGGTCGAGACGCACCAGACGCGCGCCGCCAAGGGGGGCCTCGGGGCCGTGAAGGCGGGCGCCAACTACGCGTCGAGCCTCCAGGCGGCGATGCGCGCCAAGAAGGAGGGCTACGACCAGGTGCTGTGGCTCGACGGGGCGAAGCACGAGTTCCTGGAGGAGGTCGGCACCATGAACCTCTTCCTGGTGCTGGGCGACGAGCTGGTGACCCCGGCGCTGGGCGACACCATCCTGTCGGGCGTCACGCGCGACAGCATCATCACGCTGGCGAAGGCCCGCGGGATGACCGTGACCGAGCGGCCGCTGAGCCTCGCGGAGATCGTCTCGGCGCACGAGAGCGGCAAGCTGAAGGAGGTCTTCGGCAGCGGCACCGCGGCGGTGGTGAGCCCCGTGTCCGAGCTGGTCACCGCCGACCGGCGGATGATCGTGGGCGAGGGGGTCGGGCCGATCGGGCAGTCGTTCTACGACGAGCTCACGGGCATCCAGCACGGGACCCGCCGCGACGCGCACGGCTGGCTCACGGCGATCTGAGCGGCGGGGCGAGCGCTTGGACCGCAGGCTCCGCGTCCACTTCATCCACGGCCTCGAGGGCAGCCCCCAGGGCGCGAAGCCGCGCTTCCTCGCGGAGCACTTCGACCTCGCCGCGCCGGCCATGGACACCCGCGACCTCGAAGGGGCCATCGCGACGCAGATCGCGGCCCTCGCGACCATCGACCCCGACGTGGTGGTGGGCTCGTCCTTCGGCGGCGCCATCGCCGTGGCCATGCTCGACCGCGGCGCGTGGCGCGGGCCGACGGTGCTGCTCGCGCCCGCGGCGGCCCGGCTCGACGTGCCCAACCGGCTGCCCGAAGGGGTCGCCGTGACCATCGTGCACGGCGTCCACGACGAGGTGGTCCCGCTGGAGCACAGCCGGGAGCTGGCTGCCACCGGGAGCCCCGCGCTGGTGCGTCTCGTCGAGGTCGACGACGGCCATCGGCTGCAGACCCTGCTCGACACGGGCTCGCTCGCCGATCACGTCCGGGCCACCGCCGAGCGCGGCGGAGCGATCGACCCGAAGCCCCGCCGATAGCGCGCCCGGCCGCTGACGGAGACCGGGGGAGCCGATGCCCCCGGCGTAGCGCATGGGCCATACTCTCTCCGATGCCTGGCGATGAACAGATGCCGCCCGACGGGGACCGGGGCCTCGGGGGGTCGCGGCTCCTCGTGTTCGCTCGCCGGCTCCAAGGGGCGGTGGACTTCGCCGGGTTGACGGCCTTCGTGGCCGAGGAGGTGCGCGACGCCCTCGGCTACGACAACGCGTGGCTGTCGGTCTTCACGGACGACCGCCTGCGCGAGGCGCGGGTGCTGACGGTCACCGGCCCCGCCGAGCAGGACGTGTGGAAGCACGCGACGGTCATCCCGGTCGACGGGGACTGGATGATGGAGCAGATCGCGAAGGGCGACCGGGTCGTGGTGATCGAGGACGCGCTCACGGACCCGCGGGTCAACCACGCCATCGTCGACCAGCTCAGGAACCGCACCATCATCAACGTCCCGCTGCGCTTCATCGACCGGCCGCTCGGGGCGATGGGCCTCGGCACCTTCGGCGACGAGGGCCCGCGTCCGCCGTCGGAGGCCGAGCTCGAGTACCTCATCGCGATGGCGGCCCACGTCTCCGTGGCCGCGGCGCGCATCCGCTTCACCGAGGAGCGCGCGCAGGCCGCCGCCGACCGGCTCGACATCGAGCGCCGCCTCGCGCACCGCCAGCGCCTGGAGAGCCTCGGGCTGCTCGCGGGCGGCGTGGCCCACGACTTCAACAACCTGCTGTTGGTGATGCGCTCCACGGCGACGCTCTTCGAGGCAGAGCCGGGGCTCAGCGAGCAGGGGCGCGCCGCCGTCGCGATGCTGTTCGACGCGGTGGAGCGCGCGCGGGACCTCACCCGGCAGCTCCTCGCCCTGGGCCGCCGGCAGGAACTCCGCCTGGCGCCGCTCGACCTCAACGCCCGCTCCCGCAAGCTCGCGACGCTGCTGCGCAGGGTGCTCCCGACGTCCATCGCGATCGACGTGATCGAGGGCCCGCACCTGCCGCTCGTGTCCGCGGACGAGACGCAGATCGACCAGATCCTGCTCAACCTCTGCCTCAACGCGCGCGACGCGATGCCTCGCGGGGGCAGGCTCACCATCGAGACCGAGCCGGTGGTGGTCGACGGCGAGTACGTGGAGGCGCACCCGTGGTCGAGGCCCGGCCGCTACGTGCTGCTGACGGTGACGGACACCGGCACCGGCATCGCGCCGGAGCTGCTCGACCGGGTCTTCGAGCCCTTCTTCACCACCAAGTCCGAGGGGCAGGGCTCGGGCCTCGGGCTCGCGATCGTCTACGGCGTGGTGCGCCAGCACGAGGGGATGGTCCACTGCCTGAGCGAGCCGGGCGTGGGGACGACCTTCAAGGTCTACCTGCCGAGCCTCGAGCGCGAGGCGGGCTGAGGGCGCTCGGCCGCCGCGGACCTGTCCTTCCTCAGCGGAACATCTCTCGCAGCACCGGAGCGCCCGCCGCCGCACCCAGTCGGCGCAGCCCGAGGCCGTCCTCGAGGGTCGCGAGCAGCGAGTAGTGGTCGCGGGCCTCGGAGGTGGTCCCCGGGCGCACCAGCGGGCCGAGGGCGATGAGCACGATGTCGCTGAAGAGCGAGAGGTTCCCTTCGTCCCAGACGATGAAGAGCACGCCGTCGCGGTCGAAGCCCGGCGCCGCGAGGATGCGCGCGACGTTCTCGCGCAGCCAGTCGTCGCCCTGCCGGATGGCGTCGTTGGTGGGCGCGCAGCGGTCGTGCATGTCGTGGCAGAGGTCCGGGACGACCAGCGAGAAGGCCCGGTGACCGAGGTCGCCCGCGAGGTCGCCGAGGTCGCGCATGTGCTCGGCGCAGCGCGCCGCGTCGGTGCGGAGGTTGTCGTAATAGAAGAAGGGCATGTGCTTCACCGCGTACGAGCCCGCGTTGTGGGTGTTGCACGGCGTGCCCATGCCCTGGCCGTAGTTGCGCCAGGTGAGCCCCGCGGCGTCGAGCTGATCACCGAGGTGGGTCACGGCGCGGTTGCAGTTGCAGCTGGGGAAGAGCAGGCAGGTGAGGTTGCAGCTGCTGCTGGCGGTGCCCGGCTGGCAGTCGCAGGTGATGCCCTGGGTGCCGCCGGAGGTCAGCGCGATGTAGTTGGGCAGGCTCGGGTGAGCGACCGAGCGGAACGCCCCCGCCACCGCCGCGCTGCCCAGCAGGCTGTTGATGTACGGCGCGCTCGCGCTGCCCCGGAGCGAGCTCTGCGACTCGTTCTCCATCACGATGACGTAGGCCTGGCCAAAGGCGGGGATGCCCGCGGCGTTGCGGCAGCGCCCGGCGTAGCAGGTGAAGCCGGGGCGACAGGTTCCGCAGGGGGACTCCGGCGCGTCGACCGCGGGAGGGACGTCGACGGCGGGAGGGACATCGACCGCGGCGGGGACGTCGAGGGCGGGAGGGACATCGACCGCGGCGGGGACGTCGGGGACGGGCGGGACGTCGAGGACGGCTGGCGTGTCGATCGCGGCTGGAGTGTCGACGAGCACGACCGCGTCGGCGAGCCCGAGGTCGGCGCCGGTGTCGCGAGGGAGCGAGGGGTCCGGGGATCCGCCGCACGCGACGAGGAGCACCGAGGCAAGGAGATGGATGGTTCGCATGGCGCTGTGATCCTGAGGGGTGTTCGATGGCCTCGGGCGACCCGGCGGCGGGGAGGGCGATTACGGCGGGAGCGTGATGCGCCCCGGGGCGTCCATCGCTCCCGACGGGGTGTGGCAGCTGTTGCAGTCGCCGTTCATCTGCGGATCGTTCATCCGCCGCTCGCGCCCGTCGGCCATCACGACCCGCGCCGTGTACGGGAGCGCCAGCGAGCCCTGCCAGTGGAAGTTGCCGATGAGGTTGGGGGTGATGCGGGTCACGACGCCTCGCGCGTCGGTGATCTCCACGGTCGCTCCGGCGGCGCTGTTGATGGGAGGGATGCACTGCACCGGCTCGTGCCCGGAGGGGTACACGGTGCCCGCGACCTGGAAGGCCGGCCCCCGGCGCATCCGCGAGTGACAGGCGATGCAGGCCTCGCCGGGGTTCATCGCGTCGCCGAGCGAGTTGCCGAAGAACCAGGTGAGGTTGCTCGAGCACCGCGGCGCCGCGTCGAGGGGATCGGGCCTGGAGGGCGCTCCGGTGTCGACCGCCAGCGAGACGTCCCTCGCCGGGGGCACGTCGACCGCGGTGGGCACGTCGACCTCGGGGACGGCGCCGGCGTCGACCGGATTCCCCTCGTCCGCCGGGGGCTCGCCGACATAGACGGCGGCGCCCGTGTCGACCGGCGCCCCGGCGTCGTGGGGCGCCGTGGCCGCGTCGAGCCGCGCCCCGTACTGCGCCTCGGAGCCGCAGCCCGCGACCACCGCCAGCGCGCCGCAGACCCTCGTCCATCCCCGGCGTCGCTCGGACGCGCTGCGCATGAAAGCACTCATCGGAGCGCTGCATGTCCGCAGGCCCGTCGACCCTTCACGGGGATCGTCGCGCGTGTAGAGTCCCGCGCCATGGCGAGCATCTTCCGGAGTGATCTACTGGCCGGGCGCGTGGCGCTCGTGACGGGCGGCGGGTCGGGCATCGGCCGGGGCATCGCGGAGGCCTTCGTGACCCACGGGGCGCGGGTCGGCATCGTGGGCCGCAACGCCGAGCGCCTCGCCAGCGCGGCGGCGGCGATGGGCGAGTCGTGCCTCGCGGCCCCGGCGGACGTGCGCGACCCGAGGGCCATCGAGGTCGCGCTCGCCGCGGTGACGTCGCGCTTCGGTCCGATCGACATCGTGGTCAACAGCGCGGCGGGAAACTTCCTGGCCCCGGCCGCGGCCCTGTCGCCCAACGGCTTCCGCACGGTGATGGACATCGACGCCAACGGCACCTTCAACGTCTGCCGCGCGGCCTTCGACGCCTCGCTGCGCGACCGCGGCGGCGTGGTGCTCAACGTCTCCGCCACGCTGCACCTCGCGGCGACGCCGCTGCAGATCCACGCCTCGGCGGCGAAGGCGGCGGTGGACGCGATCACCCGCACGCTCGCGGTCGAGTGGGGCCCGCTCGGGGTGCGCGTGGTGGGCCTCGCTCCGGGTCCCATCGAGGGCACCGAGGGGATGAGCCGGCTCTCCTCCGACGAGACCCGCGAGCGGGTGATCTCGGCCATTCCCCTGCGGCGCTTCGGGCGCATCGACGAGATGGCCACGGCGGCGCTCTTCCTGGTGAGCGAGGGCGCCAGCTACGTGAGCGGCGAGACCCTGGTGGCCGACGGCGCCGCGTGGCTCGGCACCAGCGCCCAGTGGATGGGCAGCTGATTCAATAGAGCGGGCCGAGCACCAGCCGCGGATCGGGGTAGATCGCCAGCGCCGCCTCGCGGTCGGCGTCGCTCACGGCGCCCGGCAGGTCGGCCACCTCGGGGCGCACCAGCGAGAGCTGGAAGTGGAGGTGAGGGTTCCAGCCGCCGTTCTCGTGGCGGTCGCCGACCCAGGCGATGACCTCGCCCCGGGTGACGCGCTGGCCCTCGAAGCGCCCCTCGATGGAGAGCGCCGAGAGGTGGCCGTGCAGCGCCCACACGGGCCGCCCGTCGAGCAGGTGCTCGGTGATGAGCGTGTAGCCGTAGTCGCCGGGCGAGGGGTTGTCGCCGAAGCGGTGCACCGTCCCGTCGTAGAAGGCGTGCACGGCCTCGCCCACCGGCGCCGCGAGGTCTACCCCCATGTGCACGTCGCGCAGGCCCGCGAAGAGCTCGGTGGTGTACACCCCGCGGCGCTTCTCGTCGTAGCGGCCGACGCCGTAGGGGGAGGCCAGCTCGCGCCCCGGGTCGTAGCCCTCGGTGAAGTCGTAGACCTCGTAGCCCGGCGGCAGCGGGATCACCGGCGAGAATACATACCCCCGTAAGTCGAGCGCTCGCATCAGCCCACGGTCCCGGAGAAGGCCCGTCGCGCGGGGCCGGTCATGGTGACCGCCCAGGTCCCCTCGGCCACGGTGATCACCAGCGGGCCGCCGTCGAGGCGCACCGTCACCGGCTCGCCCGCGCGCCACCGCCCCTCGGCCACCGCCGCCGCCGCCACCGCGCAGGCGCCCGTGCCGCAGGCCTGCGTCCACCCGACGCCTCGCTCGTGCACCCGCACCCGGAAGCCGCCCTCCTCCGGGGCCACGAGCTCGACGTTGACCCCCTTGGGAAAGTCCGCGAGCGCCGTCACCGCGCGCACGAGCCCCATCGCGTCGTCGCCCGGCGCGAACACCACCCCGTGGGGGTTGCCCATGTCCACCGCGCGCACGGCCACCCGGTCGCCGCCCACGTCCACCGTCGAGGGCGCCCCCGCCACCGCGGCGCGGCCCATCGCCACCTCCACCTCCGCGACGCCGTCCTTCGCCGAGCGCACCCGCACGGGCCTCGGGCCCGCGTCGCTGTCGACCACCAGCGAGCCTCCCACCGCGAGCTCGCCCCGGTCGAGCAGCCACGCGGCCACGCAGCGCACGCCGTTGCCGCACATCTCCGGCCGAGACCCGTCGGCGTTGAGGATCACCAGGCGCACCCGCCCTTCGGCGAGGCCCGCCCGGTCGACCCAGAGGAGCCCGTCGCCTCCGACGCCCCGGTGCCGGTCGCAGAGCGATCGGGCGAGCGCCGGGGTCACCATGGCGGCGGGCCACGCCTCGGCGTCGAGCACCAGGAAGTCGTTGCCGAGACCTTCGTATTTCGCAAACGCAGCGGCCGTCATGGCGCGCGAGTATACGCACCGCCGCGGCGATGACCGATCCCTCGGAGCGCGCTTGACCCGGGACCCGCGGGCGGGTGTCATCCCCGGCCTATGCATCGCTTGTCCTTGCCCTGGTTTCGCGTGTTGGCGGCGGGCGCCTGGGTCGTCTCCGCGGGGTGCTCGGACACCACCACCGCCGTGGACTCCGGCCTCGCCGACGTCGCCATCGCCGCGGACGCCGCGCCCTCCTCGGACGTTCCTGCCGAGCCCTGCGCGCCGGAGAACGACCCCGACGGCGACGGCATCTCCACCCGCTACGAGGGCAACGGCGACGCCGACGGCGACGGGGTCGCCAACAGCAGCGACGCCGACTCGGACAACGACGGCATCCCCGATCGCATCGAAGGGGGCCACGGCCAGGCCTTCCGCTGCGACGTCCCGCCGGACGACAACGACAACGACGGGACGCCCGATTTCCTCGACACGGACGCCAACGGCGACGGCATCCGCGACGCCTCCCAGGTGGCGCCGTCCCCCGCGCAGCCGGGCGCCGGCGTTGCCCCCGCGCTCGACTGCTACCGGGCGAGCGACCGCGGGGTGAACCGAGACGCGGCCAACGGCTGGTCGTGCCACCCCTTCGAGACCGACGGCGACAACGTCCCCGACTACGCCGACGCCGACGCGGACGGCGACCGCATCAGCAACAGCGCGGAGATCGCCCCGGGCACCGCCGCGACGCCGACGGACACGGACATGGACGGCGTCCCCGACTGGCGCGACCGCGACAGCGACGGCGACACCATCACCGACGCGCAGGAGGGCACCGCCGACCGCGACGGCGACATGCTGCCCAACTACCGCGACCTCGACAGCGACGGCGACAACCCCATGGGCGGCGAGCAGGGCACCGACGCCTCGGAGGCCGGCGACGACGACCTCGCCACCGGCGCCAACGAGTGCGCTCGCGAGATCGACGTGCGCACGCTCGACCTGACGCGCCCGATGCCCGACGGCATCCCCGACTACCTCGACACGGACTCGGACAACGACGGGCTCGGCGACCGGGAGGAGAGCCTCGCCGGCACCGACCGGTGCAACCCCGACTCGGACAACGACGGACAGATCGACTCCGCGGAGGTCGCCTGGTGCCGCAACCACATGCGAGAGCACTGCGCCACCGAGGCCTCGACCCGCATCCCCGCCACGGACTACTACCTCATCCTCCCGTGGATGGGCTCGCAGGTGGCGCGAGAGCTGGAGTTCGGCTCCAACCTCCGCGTGGCGGACGTGTACTTCATCAGCGACACCACCGGCTCCATGGGCGGCGTGCTGCGCAACGTGCAGACCTCCATCGCGACCCCGCGCACCGGGCTCATCGACAGCATCACGGCGCTCATCCCGGACACCTGGTTCGGGGTCAACCACTACGACGACTTCCCCGCGAGCGGCTTCGGCAGCGGCTCCGACCGAGCGCTCTGGCCGGTGTGCTCCGGGCCTCCCGGCACCCCGCGGTGCATCGCCAACTCGGGCATCGGGATGCAGCCCGCGGCGCGCGCGATGGACGTGCAGGCGACGGCCAACGCGATCCGCCTGGGCAGCGGCGGCGACGGGCCCGAGTCGCAGGTCGAGGCGCTCTACCAGACCATCGTGGGCGACGGGCTCTTCGACCGCTCCAACCCGACGGCCTGCACCGGCGACCCCGGCCGCGCCCCGTGCTGGGTCGCCCCCCGCAACTGCGCCGACGGGACCTACGGCCACCCGTGCTTCCGCATCGGAGCGCTGCCCATCGTGATCCATTTCACGGACGTGGATTTCCACAACGGGTCGCGCGACCCGGCGAACCCGACGGGGCCCTTCTCCAACCCCTACTCGGGCATCTCCCCGGCGCCGCACACCATCGAAGACGTGATCAACGCCTTCAACACCCGCTCCGGGCGCATCATCAACCTCAACGCCTCGTCGGGCACCCGCTGCGAGGGCATGCGCCCGTCGGGCCGCACGCCCGGCCGCCCCTGCTACGACTTCCGGGTGCTGGCCGAGGGCACCGGCTCCGTCGACCTCGACGGCAACCCGCTGATCTTCGACCTGCCGGGCGGCGGAGCGACGGTCTCGCCCGCCTTCGTGAGCTCCGTGGTCGACGCGGTGAACACCATCGCCACGCGCGTCCCGCTCGACATCAACACCATCCCCCGCAACGACGGCGCCAACCCCTTCGGCGTCGACGCCACGCGCTTCATCCGCCGCCGCACCCCGTCGTGCCAGATCAACCCCGCCAACGACCGCTGCTGGACCGAGCCCGAGGGCGTGGCCCACGGCGACGCCGTCGCGCGCACGGACCTCAGCACCTTCTACCGGGTGGTGCCGGGCACGCGGGTGCGCTTCACGCTCTTCTTCCAGAACGACAACGTGTTCCAGGGCGCGTCGCAGGAGTCGACGCTGTTCCGCGCGTTCATCGACGTGGTGGGCGACGGGGTGACGGTGCTCGACACGCGCGAGGTGTACATCCTCGTCCCCGCCAACCAGCCGCCGCCGGGCTGATCGCCGCTACGGCAGCGTCACCACCCGCACCCGACCCGACGCCCCCTCGGCCACGTACAGCCGCCCCGCGGACCACGCCAGCGCCCTCGGCTGAGCCAGCGTCGCCGCCCTCGCCGGGCCGTAGTCCCCGCCCGGCGCAGGCGCCCCGCCCGCCGGACCCGATCCCGCGAGCGTGGTCATGCGCCCGGTGCTGAGCGTCACCGCGCGCACCCGGTTGGCCATCGCGTCGGCGATGAAGAGCGTGTCCGCCCCGTCGAAGGCGAGGGCCACCGGCTGCGCGAGCCCGAGGCTCGTCGCGAGGTTGGGATCGTCCCCGAGCGGAGCGGGCCGGTCGAGCACGCCCGCCGCGACGCGCGCCTGCTCCGAGCCGTCGATGGACCACACCACGTAGCGCTGCGGATCGGCGACGTAGAGCGTCCCTCCGCGGCCGACGGCGAAGGCCACCGCGCTTCCGAAGGGAGCCTGCCGCGCGGGCACCACGCCCCCATCCGGCAGCGCCCCGGTCGAACCGCTCCCGGCGATGACCTCCGCGGCCCCGGCGGTGACCCGCCACACCCTCGCCCTGGCGTCGCTGAACCAGGTCTGCCCGGTCTGCGTGAAGGGCCACGCGGGCAGCTCGAAGCCCTGCTCCGTCGCCGAGCCCCCGGCGTCCACGCTCGCGTCGCCGGCGTCCGCGCCGCCGTCGAGCGCGGAGTCCGCGAAGAGCCCCGCCACGCGCCGCAGCCTCGGGGTCATCGGGAGCCCCACGAGGTCCGCGATCACCCCGCGCTCGGGCATCCCGAGCAGCGCGTGCGAGCCGTCGCCGCCGAGGCCCGCGACCCACGTCGGAGGCAGCGTCGACGGATCGATCCCGTCGGCCGTCGCGCTCGGGCTCGCGGTCCCCGCGCCGAGCAGCACCCGCGAGCGCCCGCTGTCCACGCGGTACACCCTCCCCTCGACGGAGCCCGCGAGCAGCAGCGTGGCGCGGTCGTTGAGCAGCGCGAGCCCCGAGGGGCGCCCCGCGCGCAGCCCCGAGGCGTCCTCGTCCATCGCGGGCGACGGCCCCGGGGCCTGAGCGACGACCACCCGGGGTGAGCCGCCCATGGCGGTGTTCTCGATGCGCAGCACGCGCTGCTGCTGCGTGTCGCTCACGTAGACGGCGCTCCGGTCGGCGCTCATGGCGAGAGCCCCGATGCGGCCGATGGTGGTCCCGCCCGAGCCGGTGGCCTGGTTGCAGCCGTAGCGCGAGCCCAGCACGATGCGCGCGGTGGTGAGCGCCCTGGCCACCACCTGGAACACCGCGCAGTGCGTCGCGTCGACGAAGTAGATCGACCCGTCGACGCCGTAGCGCACGTCGGTGACGCGGCCGAGGCGCAGCGCCTCGCGAGGGACGAAGCCCGTCATCGAGTCGCCGAGCGGATCGCCCACGAGGTCGCAGGCGGAGCCCGCGAAGGTCTCCACGCGATGCGCCGGGTCGTCGCGGCGGTAGCGCCGGATGCGGCAGTTGTCGCGGTCGGAGAAGTAGACGTAGGTGGTGTCCACGTCGACGCCGACGGGGTGCGCGAGCGCCGTGAGCGTGCCGTCGCGGCCGTCGCCGTTGAAGCCCGGGCACGAGCCGCCGCACACCTGGCCGACGACGGTGCTGCCCGCCCCGACGCCTCCGTCCGCGTCCATCGGAACCACGTGGAGCCGGTTGTCGCCCGCGACGAAGAGCTCGCGCGTGTCCGGCGCGTAGGCCATCCCGAAGGGCCCCGCGGGGAGCGAGAGCGAGAGCGACAGCGGCTCGATGCGCCCGTCGCGGAGGCGCAGCACCTGGTGCGTCTCCTGGTCGGAGAGCAGCACCGTGCCGCCCGGGAGCAGCACCATCGACGCGATGGAGCTGAGCGCGGTCGAGCGCGCGGCGCCGCCCACCAGCGAGCTGCCCGCGACGCCGGTGCCCGCGAGCCGCACCGGGTCGATGGGTGCCACGCCCAGGTCGTAGGCCATCACCCGAGCGCTGCCCGGGTCGCTCACGTAGAGCCGATCGGTGGTGAGCGCGAGGGCCCCGGGGGTGACCAGCCGGGGCTCGTCGGGGCTCCATCGGTGGCCCGTCACCGGCTCGATGCAGGGCGTCCCCGTGGCGAGCGTGGCGGCGCAGCTCGGCGGGGCGTCGACGGGCACGTCGGGCGCGTCGCGGCCGAGGTCCGAGGGGGCGTCCGCGCGGGCGTCGACGGCGGCGTCGCGCGCCGGGCCGTCGGTGACGGCGGCGTCCATCGCGTCGGAGGGGACCCTGGCGTCGACCACGGCGTCGCCGGGGCGGTCGGCCGCGAGGTCGCTCAGCGGGCCGCGGTCGCTGTTACCATCCCGGGTAATATCCGCCGTCGCGTCGCGCCGGGTGAGCAGCGCCGGGTCGTAGACATTGCAGCTGACGGAGGCGAGGGCGGGGAGGACGAACGCGAGCGGGACCCGGGGCTTCACACCGCGGGACGATGCCACCAGGAGACGAGCGCTGTCACGGCGCAGGGGGGCCCGCGGAGGTGAGCGCCTCGGACTGGCGCACGATCCAGGGCTGAGCGCCGCGGGTGATGGGCGCCACGCGGCAGCCGCCGCCGGGCTGCGGGAGCACGTCGGCGGCGATCCACAGGTCGCCGTCGTCGGGGGTGTTGCGGGCGTTGACGGTGATGGGGCCGAGGCGCGCGACGGGGGTCGGGCCGTCGCAGTAGATGGTGAGCGTGGCGGCCTGCGGGCCCGCGCCGTGGCTGCTGTAGTAGTGCACCCCGACGCGGTAGTAGCGCGCGCTCGGGCGGAGGATGTTGATGTTCTCCGGGCCGTGGCCGGTGACGTCGTCGATGTCGAGGTGCGGGTCGTCGTCGAGGGTCAGCGCGCCCCAGCGCAGGCCGCGGCCGCTGGTGCAGTTGGCGAAGTAGCAGTCGTTGTCCGTGCGCCAGTTGGGGTCGCCCGCCCCTTGAAGCAGGTGCAGGTCGACGTCGCTCGAGTCGCACGCGGCGCCCGCGCTGGTGGGGCACGAGCGGCCCGGCGGGTCCCACGACAGCTCGACGCGCAGGCCCTCGCGAGGCACGGCGTGGATGACGGTGAAGCAGTCGTCGCTGGCGCCGTTGTCGTCGATGGCCCGGAAGCGCAGCCGGTGGTCGCCGGCGATGTCGGGAGTGAAGCGGGTGCGCGCCTCGTCGGTGGGCTCCGGCGGTCGGCGCGCGCTACCCGCGGGGGCGTTGTCGACGGACCACGACACGCTGCGGATGGGGCGGTCCCCGGAGGCGCGGCCCACGAGGTCGACGGGCTGCAGCGGCGCGACGGTGACGTCCGTGGGGCACGTGACCGCGGGGCCCGCGGCGCGGACCTGCACCGACAGGGTGCACGAGAGCTCCGCGGCGGGGCCGCCGTCGCCCGCGTCGCGGTCCGCCGGGGCGGGGACGGTGACGCGCACGACGTAGCTCCCCTCGCGGTCGGAGCGGAAGGTCGCGCGCTCGCCGCCGTCGCTCTGCAGCGTCGGCGTCGAGCCGCTCGGGGAGGTCACCACGGACCAGCGGGCGAGGCCGCGGAGCGCGCGGGGGACGCCCGCGATGAGGCTGAGGTCCCGGGCCGGTCGCCCGACGAAGTCCGCGTCGGTGCAGTAGAGCGAGGCGGGCTCGTAGGCCTGGTCGCCGAGGGGCGTTCGAGCGCCGCAGGAGGTCGTCGCCGCGAGCGCCGCGAGGAGCGCGGCCCGGCGGATCAAACCTCGTGGACCTCGACCACGATGGCGGTGATGTTGTCCTTGCCGCCGCGCGTGTTGGCGATGTCGATGAGCCGCTGCGTGACCTGCTCGACCGGCAGCGAGAGGATCGGGAGGATCTCGTCGGGCTCCTCGACGTAGCCGTGGAGGCCGTCGCTGCAGAGCAGGAAGCGGTCGCCGGGGACGGTCTCCACGACGCGGGTGTCGACCTCGACGTACTCGTGGCTGCCGACCGCGCGGGTGATCACGTTGCGGTGCGGCGCGTAGCGCGCCTCCTCCGGCGTGAGCATGCCCTCGCGGATCTGCGCGGCGATGAGGGTGTGGTCGTCGGTGATCTGGGCGATCTGCCCGTCGCGGGCGAGGTAGATGCGGCTGTCGCCGACCTGGCCGATGACGGCGACGCGGCCGAGGAGCATCAGCACCGAGGTGGTGGTGCCCATCCCGGCCTTGGTCTCGTCGAACTCGGCCATGGAGTGGATGAGGTACGTGGCGGCCTGGATGGCCCCGCGAAGGATCTGCTCGGCGACGTTCTGCTGGTCGACGTCGTAGGGGTCGGTGATGAGCGACTCGACCTTGGGGCGCTCGCGGCGCACCCAGCCGCGGATGTTGTAGACGGCCTCCTCGCTGGCGACCTCGCCGGCGGCGTGCCCGCCGAGGCCGTCGGCGACCACGTAGAGTCCGAGGCTGTCGTCGATGATGAAGGCGTCTTCGTTGTGCTTGCGCACGCGGCCGACGTCGCTCTGTCCGAAGGAGGTGTATCGGGGCATGGCTGTTGTCTTGGAGGGGACTCTACCAGAGAGGCGCTTGCGGCTGAACACTCCCGGCGTACGTTCGACGAAGCCTGCTCAGCGACATGGACCTGACCCGAAGACGAGGGTATTGTCCGGGCCTCGAACGAGATGACCCTTCCCGAGCAAATCGTCGAGGTGCACCTGTCGCGCGCCGCGCTCCGGGAGGGTTTCCGCGAAGCGGGCGAGGAGGGGGCGCTGGTGATCCCCGGGCTCTACGACCTGGCGCTGGGCGCGGCGATCGACCTGCGCGTCGGCCTGGAGGGTCAGCCCTGCGGGGTGTTCCTCGAGGGGGTGGTGCAGTCGCGGCGGCCCGCGTCGGCGGGCGTGCGAGGCGGGCTCGGGGTGCGCTTCCTCCGCTCCTCGGTCGACGCGGGGCGCTTCGTGGCGCAGTGGGCCGGCGGGCAGCGCGAGCCCAGCGGCCGGCACGAGTGGCGCTACCCGGTGGACATCTCCGTGATCCTGGTGACCTCGCCTCGCGGCAGCACGCGCATCTACCCCTGCAACCTCGTCGACGTGTCCATGCGCGGCGCGCGGGCCTCGATCAACCACCGCATCGAGCCCGACTCGGAGGTGCGCTGCGAGTGGAAGAGCGAGTTCGGCAGCGGCGCGGTGACCTCCCGCGCGGTGTGGGGAGCGCACGGCCGCCTCGGCCTCCGGCACGTCTTCAACCGGCCCGAGGAGCGCGTCGCGTGGGAGCAGCTGCTCGCCAAGGTGCGCTCGACGCTGCGAGAGCGCGTCGTGCTGCCGCTGCCCGACAGCACGCGGCTGTCCTCCGGGGCCGTCCCGGTGGTGGCGCGCGAGCGCGGGTTCACGCCGACGCCCGGCGCCGTCTCGCCCGTGACCGCCGCGGTCAACAAGGTGATCCCGAAGCTGGTGGAGATCCCGGTGTCGGACACCAAGGCCACCCGCAAGCGTCACGACCCGCGCAGCGAGTGAGGGCGCCTCAGCGCTCGCCCATCGACGCGAGGTGAGCGCGGGCCCGAGGGTCTTCCGGCGCCAGCGCCACCGCGCGCTCGAAGGCCGCCCTCGCCCCCGCGCGGTCGCCGCGGCGTAGCAGCACGAGACCGAGGTTGTCCTCGATGGTGGCGGTGCGGCCGGGCATGGCGGCGGCGCGGCGCAGCGTCGCGAGGGCCTCGTCGGGACGGTCGGTCAGGCTGAGCGCGTAGCCGAGGTTGCCCAGCACCACGGGGTCGTCGGGCGCGGCGGTGGCGGCGGCCTCGAAGCTCGCGACCGCGTCGCGGGGAGAGCCCGCGGCGAGCTGCGCGGCGCCCAGGTCGGAGCGGTAGCGCGCCGAGGTGGGCGCGAGCTCGCAGGCGCGCTGGAAGGCCTCGACGGCAGCGCGGGCGTCGCCGCGGGCGAGGCGCACGGCGCCGAGGTTGTCCCAGGGCTCCGGGTCGCGGCCCGATCGCTCCGTGGCGCGGGTGAGCGCCGCCTCGGCCTCCGGCAGGCGGTGCAGCGCCACCAGGACCATGGCGCGGTCGTTCCAGGGCGTGGGGTCGCGCGGGTCGGCCTGGCCCGCGGTCTCGAAGGCGCTGGCGGCGGCGTCGAGCGATCCCTGCACCATGCGAAGGCGGCCGAGGGTGAGCGCCGCGAGGGCGTCGTCGCGGTGGGTATTACCGTGCCGTGTAAGAACGGGCTCCATCGCGGCGAGCTCGCGCTGCGCCGCCGCGGTCAGCGAGCGCGCGGAGGAGGGCTCGAGCGAGGGGGCGAGGAGCTGGAAGCGGGCGATGGCGCGGGTGGCGGCGGCGTCGGGAGAGCGGCGCCAGGCGAGGCGCTGGCGGTCGAGCAGGGCGACCGCGGCGTCGGGGCGGGCCTCGCGCAGGAGGGCCCGGGCGGCGGCGATGGCCTCGACGAGGGTACTGAACGGGTGTACGGATGCGGCCGGCTGAAGGCGACCGCGCGAGGGCTGTGCCCAGACCCCGCGGGGGACCAGAGAGCCGACCAGCACCGTAACCAACGCGAGGCGACGCACCCGATGGGATCTAGCACGGTCACCCCGGCAGCCCGGAGCGCCGCTCGCGACATCTGACGAGACCCCCTCCGGCACCCCCCCCAATGGAACCTACCCGTCTTCGCAACGCTCGCACCCACAACCTCCAGGGCATCGACCTCGACCTCCGCCCCGGCGAGCTCGTCACCATCGCGGGGGTGAGCGGCGCGGGCAAGAGCTCGCTCGCCATCGACACCCTCTACGCCGAGGGGCAGCGGCGCTTCGTCGAGAGCTTCTCGGCCTACGCGCGGCAGTTCCTGGAGCGCCGCGACCGGCCGCCGGTGGGCTCGCTCGACCCGGTTCCTCCGGCGATCGCGGTCGACCGCGGGGCTCCGGTGCGCACCTCGCGCTCCACCGTCGGCACCATGACCGAGCTCACGGACTACCTCCGGCTGCTCTGGGCGAGGGCCTCCACCATCGTGTGCGAGGGCTGCAGCCGCGAGGTGCACCGAGGCACCGTCGCGGGCGCCACCGACGCCGTGCTGGCCTCCGACGGAGAGCGCGCGGTGGTCACCTGGCGGGTCCCGGTGGACGACGCGGAGCGCTACCTCGGCGTGCGAGAGCGGCTGCTGGAGGAGGGCTACCGACGCGCCCTCATCCTCGGCGAGGCGAGGGACCTCGACGAGGTGGCGCCCTCGGAGGTGATCGTCCACGGCGGCATCGACGTCATCGCCGACCGGCTGAAGGTGAGCGCGTCCGAGCGCTCCCGCGTGGCCGAGGCGTTGAGCACCTCGATGGCGAAGGGCGGTCGCGCGGAGGTCCACTGGGTCGATCGCGCTCAGGTCGACCAGCGCGTCGATCGCTACAGCCGGGGCCTGGACTGCGCCCACTGCGGGCGCAGCTACCCGGAGCCCACGCCCGCTCTCTTCTCCTTCCAGTCGCCGCTCGGGGCCTGCGAGAACTGCCGGGGCTTCGGTCGCATCATCGACATCGACTGGGAGAAGGTCGTCCCCGACGCCTCGCTCTCCATCGACAAGGGCGCCATCAAGCCCTGGACGGGCAAGACCACGGCCTTCGAGCGCAAGGCCCTGGCGACGCTCTGCAAGGCGCAGAAGATCCCCACCGCCACGCCCTGGCGCGAGCTCCCCGAGAAGCAGCGCGACATGATCCTCGAGGGGACCAAGGGCTTCACCGGGGTGCGCGCGTGGTTCTCGTGGCTGGAGGGCAAGGCCTACCAGATGCACGTGAGGGTCTTCCTCTCTCGCTTCCGGAGGTACACCACCTGCCCTTCGTGCAACGGGTCGAGGGTGCGCTCCGAGGTCTCGCGCTACCGGGTGTCGGGGCTGTCCATCGGAGACGCCGGGGCGCTGCCGGTGACCGAGCTCCGCGCCCGGCTGGAGTCCGTGCCCTCCGGCGACGAGGCGACGGACCGGGTGCTGAGGGAGATCCGCGCGAGGCTCGGCTACCTCGACGACGTGGGCGTCGGCTACCTCTCCCTGGAGCGGGCCTCTCGCACGCTCTCCGGCGGCGAGGTGCAGCGCGTGGCGCTCACCGCCGCGCTGGGCACCTCCCTCACCGGGACGCTGATGGTGCTCGACGAGCCCACCGCGGGGCTCCACCCGAGGGACGCCGAGCGGCTCATCGGGGTCGCGCGAGGCATCGCTCAGCTCGGCAACGTGGCGCTGATCATCGAGCACGACCTCGACGTGATCGCCGCGAGCGACCGGGTGATCGAGCTCGGTCCCGAGGCGGGCGAGGCGGGCGGCCAGATCATCTTCGACGGCGACCCGGCCTCGCTCACCCGCGCCGGAACGCCCACCGGAGAGGCCCTCCGCTCCGTCGGTCTGGTGCACCCGAAGCGCCGCAAGGGCCGAGGCTTCCTCTCGCTCCTCGGAGCGCGCGGGCACAACCTCAAGGCGGTCGACCTGGTCATCCCCACCGGGGTGCTCACGGTCATCACCGGCGTGTCGGGGTCCGGCAAGAGCTCGCTGGTGGGCGAGACGCTCTACCCCGCGGTCACCCGGGCGCTCGCGGCGCGCGGGCTCGCGGTGCGCGCGGAGGACTCGCTCGCCTACGACGCCCTCGAAGGGGTCGACGCCATCACCGACGTGGTGCACGTCGACCAGGGCCCGCTCGGCCGCACCACCCGGGGAAACCCCGCGACCTATCTGCACATCTACGACCGCATCCGGGCGCGCTTCGCCTCGGCGCCGGAGTCCAAGGAGCGCGGATACTCCTCTCGCACCTTCTCGTTCAACGTCGAGGGAGGGCGCTGCCCCACCTGCGAGGGGGCGGGGCACGAGACCGTGGAGATGCAGTTCCTGGCGGACGTGAGCTTCCAGTGCCCCGACTGCCACGGGCGTCGCTTCAAGGACGAGGTGCTGGAGGTGCGGGTGCGCGGCGCCTCCATCGCCGACGTGCTGGAGATGTCCGCCTTCGCGGTGGCCGATCACTTCCGCGACGACGCGCACCTGGTCACGGCGCTGCAGCCCATGCTCGACGTGGGCCTCGGCTACCTCCGCGTGGGGCAGCCGCTCTCGCACCTCTCCGGCGGCGAGGCGCAGCGGCTCAAGCTCGCGGCCGCCCTCTCGGAGGTGCGCCGCGGGAGCCTGGTGATCCTCGATGAGCCCACGACGGGGCTGCACCGCCGGGACGTGGCGAGGGTCTTCGACACCCTCGACGCCATGGTCGAGCGCGGGGCCACCGTGGTGGTGGTGGAGCACGAGCCCTACGTGGCCGCGAGGGCCGACCATGTGATCGACCTCGGCCCCGAGGCGGCGCACGCGGGCGGCGAGGTGGTGGCGCAAGGGACGCCCGAGGAGGTCGCCAAGAACAAGCGCTCTCGCTTCGCCCCGTACCTACGAGACGCGCTCGACTCCACGCAGTCGCGAGGGGTCAACCGGGCCCGGGCGGTGCGGCCTCCGGCCAGCATCACGGTGCCCGACTCGATCATTCTCGACGGGGCGCGAGAGCACAACCTGCACGTCGGCCACCTGGAGATCCCTCGAGAGAAGCTGGTGGCGATGACCGGCCCTTCGGGCTCGGGCAAGAGCTCGCTGGCCTTCGACGTGATCTACGCCGAGGGGCAGCGGCGCTTCCTGGAGACGCTCTCCCCCTATGCGCGGCAATACCTCCCTTCGCTGGGTCGCGCGGACGTCGACCGCGTGGTGGGCATTCCCCCGGCCATCTCCTTGGAGCAGCGCACGGCGCGCGCCGGGGCCATGAGCACCGTGGCCACGGTGACCGAGGTCGCCCACTACCTTCGATTGCTCTATGCGAAGGTGGCCACTCCGTATTGCCCCAAGTGCGATCTCCCCATCGGGGCGCGCTCCCCCGAGGCGATCGTGGAGGAGCTCTCCACCCACTATCCGCCCAACGCCAACCTGTCGATCTTCGCCCCGGTGGTGAGGGCGAGGAAGGGCCTCCACGGAGAGGTGATCGAGCGGGCGCGCAAGTCGGGCATCGAGCAGGTGCGGGTCGACGGCGTCGACCATGAGCCCGACAAGGTCCCTGCGCTGAAGAAGACCAAGGTGCACGACGTGTGGCTCTGGATGGGCCGCGCTCACACCAACGAGCCCGAGGCGCTCTTGAAGATGATCCGCGCGGCGGTGTCGCTGGCGGAGGGCAATTGCGTCATCGAGCGCGACGAGCGCACCGGGCGCGTGGGCGAGCCTCAGGTGGTGAGCACCCGGAGGGCGTGTCCGAAGTGCGGACTGGGCATTCCAGAGCTCGACCCCCGGCACTTCTCCTTCAATACCCCTCAAGGGCAGTGCAAGGCCTGCGAGGGCCGCGGGGTGGACAGCGACGGAGACCCCTGCCGCCCCTGCGGTGGATCGCGCCTGGCGCCCATTCCCCGGGCCGTGCGGCTAGGGGGCAAGCGCTTCCACGAGGCGATGGCGAGCACCCCGGAGGAGATGCGCGACGCGCTCACGGCGATGACGCTGACGGCGCGAGAGGCGATCATCGCGGAGGCGCCGAAGTCCCAATTGGAGGGCAAGCTCACCACCCTGTTGGAGCTCGGGCTCGACTACCTGACCCTCGACCGGCGGGCCAACACCCTGTCGGGTGGAGAGATGCAGCGGCTCAGGCTGGCGGCGCAGATCGGCGCCGGGCTCACCGGGGTGCTCTACGTGTTGGATGAGCCCACCATCGGGCTCCATGGTCGGGATACGCAGCGGCTGGTGAAGGCCATGAGGGCGCTGGTCGACCGGGGCGCGAGCGTCATCGTGGTGGAGCACGACGCGGAGGTGATCCAGAGCGCGGACTGGATCGTCGACCTGGGCCCGGCGGGCGGCAAGGCGGGCGGTCACGTGGTGGGCAATGGACCGGCGGCGGAGGTGCTGGCGGGAGACGGGCCGACGGCGAAGGCGCTGCGCATCGCCCTGGGCGAAGGGGCCCGCGGGCGGTCGATGAAGGGCGTCGAGGCGCTCACCGTGAAGGGCGCGCGGGGGCACAACCTCCAATCGACCACGGCGAGGTTCCCGCTGGGGCGCTTCGTGTGCGTGGCGGGCGTGTCCGGGAGTGGCAAGAGCACGCTGGTGGAGAAGATCCTGCTGCGGGCGGTGCGGCAGAAGCTGAAGCTCACCACCGAAGAGCCGCTGGCCTATTCGTCCATGGATGGATGGAAGGCGCTGAAGCGGGCGGTGGCCATCGATCAGTCGCCCATCGGTCGCACGCCGCGCTCGGTTCCGGCGACCTATGTGGGCATCTGGGATGAGATCCGAAAGCTCTTCTCGCTGATGCCCGAGGCCAAGAAGCGGGGCTGGGGCATCGGGCGCTTCTCCTTCAACACCAGCGCCGAGAGCGGCGGCGGTCGCTGCGAGACCTGCGACGGCGCCGGGGTGAAGCACGTGGAGATGGCCTTCATGGCCGACGTGGTGGTGCCCTGCGAGGTGTGCGCGGGGGCGCGCTTCTCGAGAGAGACCCGGGACGTGAAGCTCCATGGCTATGACGCCGGGGAGATCCTGGGGCTGACGGTGGAGGAGGCGAGGCAGGTGTTCTCGCAGGTGGCGAAGGTGAAGCGGCCGCTCGACCTGCTGCACGACCTCGGCGTCGGGTACCTGGCGCTGGGGCAGGGCTCGCACACGCTCTCCGGCGGCGAGGCGCAGCGCATCAAGCTGGCGACGGAGCTGCAGACCGGCGGCGGGGGCACGCTCTATGTGCTCGATGAGCCCACCACGGGGCTCCACGTGTCGGACGTGATGCGGCTGATCTCGGTGATGCAGCAGCTGGTCGACCGGGGCGACTCGCTGGTGGTGATCGAGCACCACCCGTCGGTGCTGCGCGCGGCGGACTGGATCCTGGAGCTGGGTCCGGGCGGAGGGCGCGCGGGCGGACGGGTGGTGGCCGAGGGCACGCCGGAAGAGCTGGCCCGAGGGGACACGGCCACGGCGGCGGTGCTGCGGGGAGTGTGACGGGGTCTTGACCCGGACGCCGTCCGCGGGTCATCACCGCCCGGCGCGATGGAACAGCACTACGATCTGGTCGTGATCGGGAGCGGTCCCGGCGGCGAAGGCGCCGCGATGAAGGCCACCAAGTCGGGCCTGTCGGTGGCGGTGGTCGAGCGCTACCACGACGTGGGCGGCGGCTGCACCCACTGGGGCACCATCCCCTCCAAGGCCCTGCGGCACTCGATCTCTCAGCTGGCGGAGTTTCGCAACAACCCGCTCTTCCTGCCGCTGCTGATGAACGACGAGCCCATCCAGTTCGCCGGGATGCTGCGCTCGGCGGAGAGCGTGGTGCGCCGTCAGGTGTCGATGCGCCACGGCTTCTACGAGCGCAACCGGGTGCGCGTGCTGCACGGCTCGGCGCGCTTCGTCGAGCCCAACGTGGTGGAGGTCGAGGCGACCGGCGGAGCCTCCGAGCGGCTGCACGCTCGGGCCTTCGTGATCGCCTCCGGCTCGCGGCCCTACCGACCGCCGAACGTGGACTTCGCGCACTTCCGCATCTGCGACAGCGACACGGTGCTGCGCCTCAAGGAGACGCCGTCCAACATCACCATCTACGGCGCCGGGGTGATCGGCTGCGAGTACGCGTCGATGTTCCGCACGCTGGGCGTGAAGGTGAACCTCATCAACACGCGCGACAAGCTGCTGTCCTTCCTCGATGACGAGATCATCGACGCGCTCTCCTATCACCTGCGCGACCAGGGCTGCGTCATTCGCCACAACGAAGAGATGGAGCGCATCGAGCCGGTGGAGGACGGCGTGGTGCTGCACCTGAAGAGCGGCAAGCGGGTGAAGAGCGACGTGCTGCTCTGGGCCAACGGCCGCACCGGCAACAGCCAGGACATGGGCCTCGAGGCGCTCGGGGTGGTCACCGACGACCGCGGCCAGATCAAGGTCAATGACCAGTACCAGACCTCGCTCCCGCACATCTACGCGGTGGGCGACGTCATCGGGCAGCCCGCGCTCGCCAGCGCCGCCTACGACCAGGGGCGCTTCGCGGCCTCGCACGTCGCCTGCGGCTCCTGCGACAACCGGCTCGCCCAGGACATCCCCACGGGCATCTACACCACGCCGGAGATCAGCTCGCTCGGCCGCACGGAGCGCGAGCTCACCGCGGACAAGGTCCCCTATGAGGTGGGGCACTCGCTGTTTCGCAGCCTCGCGAGGGCGCAGATCACCGGCCAGACCGTCGGCATGCTCAAGCTGCTCTTCCACCGCGAGACGCTGGCCATCCTGGGGATCCACTGCTTCGGCCACCAGGCCAGCGAGATCATCCACATCGGCCAGGCGATCATGAGCCAGCCCGAGGGCCGCAACACCATCAACTACTTCGTCAACACGACCTTCAACTACCCCACCATGGCCGAGGCCTATCGCGTGGCGGCGCTCAACGGGCTCAACCGGCTGTTCTGATTCACGCGGTCAGAACGTCGCGACGGCCCCGAGGTGGAAGGCCCAGTCGTGGTCGATGCCGTTGCGCATCCCCCACCACGAGTAGTGCTCCGCGGAGGCCTTCAATCGATATCCGCGCTCGACGACGTACTGCGCGCCGAGGGTCCATCGGGAGACGCCCGCCTCGAAGTCGAGCGGTGAGCCCGGGGCGGTGTTGCCGCGGCGGCGCATGCCGTCCCAGCGCAGGATCACGTCCAGGTTGCGCAGCACCGGCTGCTCGACCTCCACGTACCAGCCGTCCCGCACCTGGAAGGTGCGCTCCGGGAGCGATCCGTCGGCCTGCGTCTGGAGCATGTACTCGAAGCGGCCCTGGTCGGCGGCGTACATGTCCGTGCGCCGGATGAGGTACTCCGCGCGCACGTTGGTGCGCCCGGCGCGCAGGTAGAGGTCCGCGCCGAGCACGGTGTAGGTCATGCGGGCGCGGGTGTCGTAGGCGCCCCAGATGGCCGATCCGCCGAGGCTCAGGTCGACCCGGCTGGCGAGGCGGGCGGTGAGCCCGATGCGGCCCCCGACGGAGGGCTGGGAGTTGTTGTCGATATAGTAGGGAGCAGCGGAGCGAGACGCGATGAAGTCGACGTCGTAGGGGGTGTCCGTGTTGGCGCGCAGCCCGGCGACGGCGTGGGCGGCGTAGTCGAGCTGCAGGCTGCGGTCGAAGAAGTGGGTGCCGGAGAGCTCGATGCCGTTGTCGACATAGGGGGAGGGGAGCACCGAGTCGCCGAAGATGTTCATTCGGAGCATGCGGCCCATGTCGTAGGGGAGGGGCTTGTCGCTCAGTCGGTGGTTGCCCGGGTCGTGGCGCAGGCCGAACTCCCCGAAGGTCGGGGAGAAGCGCCCCACGCGTACGTTGAACTCATCGGCCAGGCGGAAGTCGACATAGGCCATGCCGACCTCGAAGCCGTGGCAGCCGAAGCAGGCCTTGACGTTGGCGGAGGCGTGCGAGGAGATGTCGATGGCGAGCTTGAGGGAGAGTTCTTCGGTGAAGCCGTCGAGGGTGTGGCTGGCGGGTCGGGGGTCGCTACGGCCGAAGGGGCTGAAGAGGTAGTCGAGCTGGAGGGTTCCAGCGAGGTTGAGGTCGATGGCACGGGCCGCGAAGGGCGAGAGCACCCCGACGAGGCAGAGCAGTAGCATCAACGCGCGGGATCTCATCGCGTACCTCCCACGCCGCCATCGGGCGAGCGCCGTGCGGCCGAGTACCAGGTCAAGAAGCGGAGCAGCGCCGGGACGTCGTCCGGTGAGATGCCCGAGCCGGGCATGCGGCGCATGCGGGTGACGTAGTCGCGCCAGTGCTCCTCGGAGGAGACGCGAGCGTTGAGCGGGCGAGAGAGCGAGTGGCAGCGGGAGCAGCGCTGGGCGAAGAGCTCGTAGTCGGGCTGCAGCGCGGTGGGCACCGACGCCACGTCGAGGCCCTCGCCGCGCTGGTAGGCCGCGCAGCCGAGGAGGATCGTCACGCCCAGCACCAAGACCCGCCGCATCGGTGGCGATTGGGCCACAGCGCGGCGCCGCGGCGCAACGGGAATCCCCCTGTGGCGGCGGGGGGAGGGAGGCGTCAGCGGCCGAGCACCTCGTCGAAGAAGCGGGCGAGGGCGCCGTAGGCCGCCACGCGGTTCTCGCGGCGGAAGATGCCGTGGCCCTCGTTGTCGAAGCGGAGGTACTCGACCCGCTGGTGGCGCCCTCGCAGGGCCGCGACGATCTGCTCGGCCTCGCCCACCGGGACGCGCGGGTCGTTGGCTCCGTGGATGACGAAGAGCGGGGCGCGGATGCGGTCGACGCGGTGGATGGGAGAGACGCGGTCGAGCACGGCGCCGTCGCGGGCGAGGGAGCCGTACTCGGCCTCGCGGAGCGCGCGGCGGTACGAGGCGGTGCGCTCGAGGAAGGTGCGGAAGTTGGCGATGCCGACGATGTCGCAGCCCGCCGCCCACAGCTCCGGGTCGAGCGTCAGCGCGGCGAGGACCATGTATCCGCCATAGGATCCGCCGAGCACGGCGATGCGGTCGGGGTGCACCTCGGGGCGGGCGCGCAGCCAGCGGTTGACCGCGGCGAGGTCGCGCACGCTGTCCTCCCGGCGCTCCACGTCGTCGAGGTGGGAGTAGCGCTTGCCATAACCGGTGGAGCCCCGGACGTTGGGCGCCGCCACCACGTAGCCGTGACCCACCAGGAATTGGATCACCGCGCTGAAGTACGGAGTGAACTGCGACTCCGGGCCGCCGTGTACCCACACCACCACGGGCGCGCGCTCACCGGGCCGCAGCCCCCTCGGCGAATAGAGGAAGACCGGCACCTCGAGTCCATCGAAGCTGCGAACGCGCTCCAGGGTGGGCTCGACGAGGGCACTGGGGTCGAGGCCCGCGTGGTCGCTGGAGGTCACCACGGAGACGGCTCCGCTCGGGGACTCCACGCGATAGACCTCCTCGGGGGCGGTCGCCCGGGAGAGGTCGAGGAAGAGGGCGCTCCCGTCATGGGCGAAGGCGACCGAGGAGATGACGCCCGGGGGCAGCGCGGGGCGGGCGATCTCCCGGGGGTGCGCGGGGTCCGAGGCGTCGTAGAGGCGGAGCTGGCTATAGCCGTCGACATTGAAGACGAGGGCGAGGGTGTCTCCGGAGTGGGCGATGAGCTCGATGTCGTGATCGTCGGAGAGCACGAACTGCGGAGCGCCGGAGAGGGGCGCGTCGGCGGAGAGGAGGGCGAGGTTCATGGCCTCGCGGCCGTGGTCGGAGAGCACCAGCACCCGGCGGCCGTCGCGGGTGAAGATCGGGTGCTGATAACGGACATCGCCCTCGTGGGGAGTGAGCCGGAGGGGCGCGGTGGCCGGGGTGGAGAGGCCGACGACGAAGAGGTCCTGATCGAAGTTGGATCGCTCCTCGGTGACCAGGAGTCGCTGACCGTCGGGGGAGAACTCGATGGCCTCGTGGTGCCCGGCGGCCTCGAGCACGCGGCGGACCGCGCCGTCCTCGGCGGGGCGGACATAGACGTCGAAGTCCCCCGCGGAGCGGCTGTTGGCGGCATAGGCCACCTGGCGGCCGTCGTCGGACAGGGCGCCGAAGAGGGTCTTCACCCGCGGCTCCGGGGTGAGCGACACCATGGAGGCGCCGTCCGGGAACGAGCGGAAGAGCTGGGTGTTCTCGTCGCCGCCGGTGTCGCGACCGAGGAAGAGGAAGCGCCCATCGGGGGCATGGGAGACGAACTGCACCCGCTCGGTGGCGGTGACCAGCCGACGCCAGGAGGCCTCCGGCACGGGGGTGGAGCCGACGGTGAGGGCGTGCGCCTGAGGGAGCCCGGCGGAGTCCGAGAGGAAGGCGACCGAGCGCCCGTCGGGCGATGGGGACGGGGCCCACGCGCGGTGGACGTTGAGCAGCTGGTCGAGCGTCGGCCCGGAGCGCGGCTGCCAGCGGACGGTCGGGCGCGCCGGGCGAGCGGCGCAGGCGGAGAGGCCGAGGGCGAGGGCGAGGGCGACGACGGGGCGCTTCATGGACGCGAGTGGGTATCACGGAACGGAGGCGCGAGGCCCCGATCACCCCAGCGGCTGCAGGTACTCCGCGAGCAGGGTCTTGGTCGCTCCCAGGTTGGGGAAGTACACCTCCACCTTGAGCTCTGCGCCCGTCAGCACGGTCTTCACGGTCCCGGTGCCGAACTTCATGTGGCGCACCCGCATGCCGCGCTGCCATCCCGCTCCGGGGTTGTCGCGCACCAGCACCGGTCCGTCGTTCACCTCCGGCAGCTCCGGCTCTCTCGCCCTCGCCGGGACCGGGTCCCGCTCCACCCGATATCCACCACCGCCGCCGCTCTCCCTCGGCGGCGTGCTCGCCTCTCCGAAGTGCCTCCGCGGAACCTTTCCCGACAGCACATCGGGCGGTATCTCCAGGAGGAAGCGCGACGGCGGATTGATCCGCGTCTGCCCGAAGATCTGCCGGAACCGGGTGAACGACACGGTGAGCTGCTCCCTCGCCCGGGTGATGGCCACATAGGCCAGCCGCCGCTCCTCCTCCATCTCCTCCGGGTCCGACCCGAGCTCCGTTCCCTTGTACGGGAACATCCCGTCCTCCATGGCCGCGATGAACACCGCGCGAAACTCCAGCCCCTTGGCCGAGTGCACGGTCATCATCGACACCTTCGGGCTGTCCTCCCCTTCCGGCGTCTCTTCATTGAGGGTCACGCGCTCCAGGTATCCCGACAAGGTCGGCTCGTCGGCCTCCTGGGCGTACTCGTGCATCGAGCCCAGCAGCTCCTGGATGTTCTCCTGTCGGGTCTCGTTCTCGACGTCCTTGTTGTCCTCCAGCATCCGGGCGTATCCCGTCTTCTGGAAGACCATGCTCCCCACCTCCGCGGGACGGTCGAGCATCGGCGCCGCCTCCCTCCGGATCTCTCCCATCAACAGATAGAACCCCGTGAGCGCCTTGCGCGCCGCGCCCCCCACGTCGTCCGGCAGGTCCCCGGTGGCCAGCAGCTTCCAGATGGACGTCTGCCTCGCGGTCGCGTGCGCCGTCACCCGGTCGAGGGTGGTCTTCCCGATCTTCCTCGCCGGGGTGTTGACCACCCTCAACAGGCTCACGTCGTCGTTGGGATTGAGCACCATGCGCAGGTACGCGAGGATGTCCTTCACCTCCGCGCGCTCATAGAAGCGCATGCCCCCATAGATCATATAGGGGATGTTGGCCGCCCTCATGGCGTCCTCCAGCGGCCTCGACTGAGCGTGGATTCGATAGAAGACCGCGATCTCCCTCGCCGGAACCCCCCTCGCCAATGCCGACTTCACCCCGTGGGCGATGTGCCGTGCCTCCTCGCGCTCGTCCTCACAGGGGAGCAGCTCGATGGGCGCTCCTTCGGAGTTGCGGGTGAAGAGGGTCTTGCCCTCGCGCTGCTGGGCCTTGGAGATCACCGCGTTGGCCGCGCGGAGGATGCGCTGCGTGCTGCGGTAGTTCTGCTCCAGCTTGACGATGAGCGCGTCGGGGAAGTCCCGCTTGAAGTACTGGATGTTGCGCACGTCCGCGCCGCGCCAGCGGTAGATGGCCTGGTCGTCGTCGCCCACCACGCAGAGGTTGCGGTGCTCATTCACCATGGCCCGCAGCATCCGATACTGCGCGTTGTTGGTGTCCTGGAACTCATCCACCAACAGGTATTGAAACTGCTCCTGGAGTTCTTCCCTCACGCTGGCGTCGCGCTCGACGAGGCGGGTGAGCTTGGCGAGCAGGTCGCCGAAGTCCACGGCGCCGTTCTTGGCGAGGTGCTTCTCGTAGGCCTCCCAGGCGCGGGCGATCTGCTTGTCGTGCAGGGTGACGGCCTTCGCCATCAGGTCATCGGGCTCCAGCACCTCCTGCTTGGCCCGGTCGATGGCCCCGAGCGCGGTGCGCACGGGCAGGAACTTCTCGTCGATCTTCAGCTCATCGAAGACGCGGTTCATCACCGAGCGCTGGTCGCCGTCGTCGTAGATGGCGAAGTCCTGGCGCAGCCCCGCGCGCTCGTGGAAGCGCCGCAGGAGGCGCGCTCCGAGGGCGTGGAAGGTGCTGATCCAGAGGCCCCGGGCGCGCTCGTGGCCGACGATGCGGAGCAGGCGCTCTCGCATCTCCTGGGCGGCCTTGTTGGTGAAGGTCACCGCGAGGATGCGCCACGGGGGGACGTTCTTCTCGTCGAGGATGTGGGCGACGCGGAAGGTGATCACCCGGGTCTTCCCGGAGCCCGCGCCGGCGAAGACCAGCAGCGGGCCGTCGGTGCGAAGGGCGGCTTCCAGCTGCGGGGGATTGAGCTCTCGGGCGAGGGCGTCGCGGTCGATCAAGGGGTCTCCCATGGGGCTTCGTCGACCGGCGGGTCGTCGGGGTTGGAGCGGGCGTCGGCCAGGGTCCAGAACGCGCGCACCTCGTCGAGCGAGGAGAGCCGCGACGCGGGCGGGAGCGAGGCGATGAGGGTCTTGCCATAGCCGCGCGTCACGATGCGCCGGTCGAGGATGGCCACGATGCCGACGTCCTTGCGGGTGCGGATGAGCCTTCCGAAGCCCTGCTTCAGCGCCAGCGCCGCGGCGGGCACCTGGAGCGCCTCGAAGGGCTTGATGCCCTGCTCGATCAGCCGGGCGATGCGGGCGCCGGTGACCGGGTCGTTGGGCGCGTCGAAGGGCAGCTTGTCGATGATGACCAGCCGCAGCGCGCGACCCGGCACGTCGACCCCCTCCCAGAAGCTGGAGGTGGCGAAGAGCACGCCGTCGTGGGCCGCGCGGAAGCGGTCGAGCAGCACCCTCTTGGGGAGCTGCCCCTGCACCCAGGTGGGGAAGGGCCAGGCCTCGCTCAGGGCGTCGTGCAGGGCGCGCATCACCCTCACGCTGGTGCAGAGCACGAAGGCCCCGCCGCCGGTGATGGCCACGAGCTTCCGGATCTCCGCGCAGGCGGCGTCCATCCAGCGCTCCTCGCGGGGCTCCGGGAGGTTGCGGGGGATGTAGAGCCCGGCCTGCTCGCCGTAGTCGAAGGGCGAGGGGAGCGAGTGCTCGACGGTGTCCTCGGGCATGCCGAGGCGGTGTCGGATGAAGCTGAAATCGCCGCCGGTGGAGAGCGTGGCGGAGGCGAGGATGACCGCGCCCTTGCGGCTCCAGAGGCGCTCCTGCATGAGCGGGCCGATCTCGACCGGAGAGGCCCCGATGGCGCCGCCGCCGCGAGCGTCGGGCTCGGCGAAGGCGACGTGGGTCTGCGACTCCTCATCGAGCACGGTCTGGAGCGACTCCTTGAGGGTGGCCGCGCGGCGCGAGACCGAGAGCAGCTGGTCGCTCGACCCGACGAAATCGCGGACGTGGCCGAGCAGCCCGTCGAGGCCTTCCATGAGCTGCCGGGCGCCCTCGTCGAACTCTCCGCGGCGCATGGACGGCTGCAGCAGCAGGCGGCCGGTGGTGCGGGGGATGGCGGAGAAGAGCCGCAGCGCGCCCGACGAGAGCTGCATCAGGGTGCGCAGCACGGACTGCTCCCGAGAGCGGTCGACGAAGAAGCCCGCGGCCCGCAGCGCCCGGTCGGCGTCTCGCACGAGGGTGTCGACGCGCGCCCGGGTGAGGCGCACCCCGAAGAACTCCGTGGCGACGTCCTCGAGGGCGTGGGCCTCGTCGAAGATGATGGCGTCGTAGTCGGGCAGGGCCTGCGCGCCGGAGAAGCCGTTGCGGAGGGCGAGGTCGGCGCAGAAGAGGTGGTGGTTGGTGACGATGATCTGCGAGGCCTCGGCGGCGCGTCGCATCCTCGTGACGAAGCACTCCTCGTAGAAGCGGCACTTGGCGCCGATGCGGGTGTCGGAGCTGGAGGTGACCTCGCGCCAGACGGGGGCGTCTTCGGCGAGGGTGGGCAGGTCGCTGCGGTCGCCGGTCTCGGTGCGCTCGACCCAGTCGAGGATGCGGTCGATGCCGTGCTCCGGGGCCACCGCGCCGGTGAGGATGGACTGCCGGTACTCCTCCAGCCGGCGCTTGCAGACGTAGTTGGAGAGGCCCTTCACCAGGGTGACGTCGGGGTGCAGACCGAGGCGTCGGATGGTGGGGATGTCCTTCTCCACGAGCTGTTCGCCGAGGGCCTTGGTGGCGGTGGAGATCACCACTCGCTGCGCGCTCTCCGCCGCTGGGACCAGGTACGCGAGGGACTTGCCCGTGCCGGTGCCCGCCTCGATGAGGAGCGTCCCGCTCTCTCGCAGCGCGTGCTCGACGGCGTCGGCCATCCGAAGCTGCTCCTCCCGGGCTTCGTACCCGGGGAGCACCTTCGCGAGGGGGCCGTTGGGTCGTAGCCTGTCGCGCGCTGCCATGATGGGGGGTGTAGCCCGGGCCATAGCATGCGCCCCGCGCCGGGGGATACCCGCGGGCCCCGGAGGTATGACAGGATATGTCACGGCCTCCCGTTGCGCCGCGGAACGTTCTAGGGTTGCTCGCGATGCGAAGGACTCTCTCGGGGGTGGCGGTGCTGGTGCTGGTGGCGTGTCGGGACGGCCGTACGCCGACGGCGGCGAGGGACGCGACGGCGGTGGCGGTGACGGCGGCTCCGACGGCTCCGGAGGGGCTGCTGGGGCGGGTGTCGATGGCGAGGCCGAGGGCGACGGCGGAGGCGCTGGGCGAGCGGCTGGGGCAGAGGGTTCCGATCGACCTGCTGCTGGCGGTGGGGGCGGGCGTGCCGATGGCGGTGCTCGGTGCGGTGGACACCTCGAGGCCGGTGGCGGCGTGTGCGGTGGAGCGCGGCGGACAAGGGGTGGCGTGGGTGCTGGCGCTGACGCCGAGGAGCGCTTCGGAGGCGAGGGCGGCGCTCTCGTCGCGGTACCGGATGGTCCCGGTGGAGGGCCTCGGGGATCGGGTGGAGGCGAGGGAGGGCGCTGCGGGAGAGGGCGTGGCGTGCGCGCTGGTCCCGGTGGTGGACGCGGTGGCGGCGAGGGTGGTGTGCGCGACGGACGCGGCGCTGCTGGCGCGAGCGGGTCGCTGGCTGGCGTGGACCATGAGCGCGGCGGGAGGCGGCGCCGAGGGGGAGGACGACGTGGTGGCGGCGTTGGGTGAGGGCGCGGCGCCGAGGCTGAGGGCGCGGTGGCAGTCGATGACGACGGAGCTGCTGACCGAGTGGAGCGCGTCGGCGAGCGAGGCGAGGCGCGAGCACGATCGGCCGCCGGACTACGGAGATCCGGAGGCGGCGCTCGGGGTGCTGGAGCGGGCGCGCGACGCGGTGGGCGCGGCGATGGGGGAGGTTCGCGGGCTGCGGGTGGCGCTGCGCGTGGGGGAGGAGGGCGTCGCGGTGACGACGGTGGCGACGCTGCCGCGAGGGGGCTCATCGGGCGTGGCGACGGACGCGGTGGCGAGGGCGGGCGCAGGCGCCGGAGGGGCCGAGGCGCTGGCGCGCTGGGTGGCGCCGGACGCGGACGTGCGCGCGTGGGTGAACACGCCAGACGACGGCCATCGGGTGCTCTGGCGTAGCGCGGTGGACGCGGCGGTGAGGGTGCTGGGAGCGCGCGTGGGGGATGGCGTGGCGGCGAGGCGGACGCTGGAGGCGCTGGGCGGGGAGAGCGGCCCGGCGGCGGCGCTGGGCGGGGTGACGGGCGCGAGCGGGAGCGCGGGAGCGAGCG
>CBIHPK010000056.1:0-42509 GCA_966211675.1 uncultured Myxococcaceae bacterium | reverse complement strand
ATCGAGGCCTCGACCGGGACGACGCCGGACACCCTGGACGCGGTGGTGGTCGTCGGGGCGGGTGTCGGGAGGGAGGGCGAGGGTTCGACGCCCGCGGAGGCGAGCATGGAGTGGACGGCCGCGCTCGGGGCCGCGAAGGCCCCTGCGGTGACGGCGGCCGGGGGTGGAGAGGAGAGCGACGCGTGCGCCGCGTCGAGGCCGAGCTCCCAGCTCGGGGTGATGGCCAGCGCCGCCCTCTCGAACTCGTCGTCGCTCAAGGAGCCTGCGCGCCAGAGCGGTTGGTCGGAGGGGCGGTGCGTCGATTCATCCAGTGCAGTCATCAAGATTTGGCCTCACCCGGTGCGTCGCGCGGCGCCCACGCTAGCGCCTCGACTTCCAGGGCGCAACGGAACGTCAAGGCGATCAAATCGGTCGTCAGCGTGACACCCGATCCGCAGCGAACGGAGCGGCGTAGCACGCGGGACCGATGGGCGCTCCGACCACGGCATCGGCGTGGACCTTGGGTGGTCCGGCGCGCGATCTGGTCTTCGCGTCGGGTCGGGTCTAGAGTCCGCGCGCCTTCAACGGACACAAGCCCGACCGGCGCTCTCCGTCGCGGGGCCCTTTCCTATTGTGAGCGACGCCATTTCCAGGGGTTTTCTCCCCATTGAACTCGAGGCCATGGCGCGCGCGGTGGCGGACTCGCGCCGCGGCGTCCCCTCCCCCAACCCCCCGGTCGGCGCCGCGGTGGTGGCCGGGGGCGCGCTGGTGGGCGTCGGTCACCATCGCCGCGCGGGCGAGGACCACGCGGAGATCATGGCCCTTCGCGAGGCGGGCGATCGGGCGCGAGGCGCGACGGTCTTCGTGACGCTGGAGCCCTGCAACCACCACGGGCGCACGGCGCCGTGCACCGAGGCGCTGCTCCGCGCGGGAGTGGCGAGGGTGGTCTTCGCGGTGGCCGATCCCAACCCCCATGTTCGGGGCCACGGGAGGGACACGCTCCGCGCCGCCGGGGTGATCGTCGAGCAAGGCTTCGACCCCGAGGCGCAGCGCGCCGCCGAGCACGGCATCGCGCCGTGGAGGCGCTTCATCACCAGCAGCCGGGCGCACGTCACGCTGAAGGCGGCGATGTCGCTCGACGGGTCCATCGCCACGCGCGGCGGCGAGAGCCGCTGGATCACCTCCCCCGAGGCTCGTCGCGACGGCCACCTGCTCCGGGCGGGCTGCGACGCGGTGCTCGTGGGGAGCGGGACCGTGCGCGCCGACGACCCGCTGCTGACCGTGCGGGAGGTCCCCTTCGAGCGGGCTCCGGTGCGGGTGGTGGTGGCTCGCGACGCGCTCCTTCCGACCGGCGCGAAGCTGGTGGCCACGGCCCGCGAGGTCCCCTCATGGGTGCTCTGCGCGAGCGACGCCGACGAGGCCCCGAGGCGCGCTCTCGTCGACGCCGGGGTGCGGGTGATCGCGGTGCCTCGCAGCGACAGCGGCGGCATCGACCTCGCCCTGGGGCTGCGAGTGCTGGCCGCGGAGGGGATCGTCTCGGTGCTCTGCGAGGGCGGCGGCGAGCTCCACGGACGGCTGCGCGACGCGGGCCTGGTCGACCGGGTGGTCTGCTACGTGGCGCCGATGCTGATGGGGGGCTCCGGGCTGCGCGCGATCGGCGGCGCCGGGGCCGAGCGGCTCACGGACGTCACACGACTGTCGGACTGGTCGGTGCGCCCGGTGGGGCCCGACCTACGCATCGAGGCGGAGGTTCGCTGACATGTTCACGGGGATCATCCAGGCGGTAGGGAGCCTCCGCGCGATCGAGCGCCGCGGGGCCTCGGCGTGGCTGAGCGTGGGGTGTCCCTTCGCGAAGCTGGAGCTCGGCGAGAGCGTGGCCGTGGACGGGGTGTGCCTCACGGTGGTGCGAGTGGTGGACGGCGGGTTCACCGCCGACGCGAGCGCCGAGACGCTGGCGCGCACCACGCTGGGCGAGCGCGCGGTGGGGCACCGGGTCAACCTGGAGCGGGCCCTCGCGCTGGGCGATCGCATGGGTGGGCACATCGTGGCGGGGCACGTCGACGGGGTGGGCGAGCTGGTGCGGCGAGAGCGGGTGGAGAGCGCCGATCGGGTGGTGTTTCGCGCGCCGCGCGAGGTGCTCCGGTACGTGGCGGAGAAGGGGAGCGTGGCGATCGACGGGGTGAGCCTGACGGTCAACGCGGTGGCGGGGGAGAGCTTCGAGGTGATGCTGGTGCCCTTCACGCAAGGCGCGACCACGCTCTCCGATCGGCGAGCGGGCGACCGGGTGAACCTCGAGGCTGACGTGATCGCGCGTTACGTGGCCAGGGCGTTGACCTGGGAGCGGGAGGCGCCAGATCCCGGCGCGGCGGGCGCGGAGCAGGATGCTCGCTGGCGGGCGCTGCTCGATGGTTTCGGGAAGGGACGATAAAGACGATGCTTGAAGGAACCTCAGAGGAGCGGGTGCGCCTGGCGGTGGAGGCGATCCGCGAGGGGCGCATGGTGATCCTCACCGACGACGAGGACCGTGAGAACGAGGGCGACCTCGTGCTGGCGGCGGAGCTCGTGACCCCGGAGGCGATCAACTTCATGGCGAAGTACGCCCGCGGGTTGATCTGCCTCACGCTCACCGAGGAGCACATCGAGAAGCTGCGCCTCCCGATGATGGTGGAGAAGAACAAGGCCTCCCTGGGCACGGCCTTCACGGTGAGCGTGGAGGCCCGAGAGGGCGTCTCCACGGGCATCTCCGCGGCGGACCGGGCGCACACCATCAAGGTGGCCGTGGCGCCGGACGCGAAGCCCGACGACCTGGTGTCCCCGGGGCACATCTTCCCGCTGCGGGCGCGGCCCGGCGGCGTGCTCCAGCGCACCGGGCAGACCGAAGGGAGCGTCGACCTCGCGGTGCTCGCGGGCCTGCACCCCTCGGGGGTGATCTGCGAGATCATGAACGACGACGGCACCATGGCGCGGATGCCCGAGCTGATGGCGTTCTCGCGGGAGCACCGGGTGCCGCTGGTGACCATCGAGGACCTGATCCAGTACCGGCTGCGCACGGACCGGCTGGTGCGTCGGGTGAGCTCGGTGAAGTTTACCCCGAGGGGTATGACCAAGACCTGGGAGGCGCACGTCTTCGAGGCCTCGGTGGAGGCGGGGCGGCAGTTCCTGGCGCTGGTGCACGGCGAGCCGACGGCGGAGCACTCGACGCTGGTGCGGATGCACCCCGGGGCGGTGATCGCCGACCTCTTCGCTCCCGCGACCACGCCTGACGGCAAGGCCATCGTGGGCGGAGGGACCTACCTCGCCGAGGCGATGCACCGGATGGAGCGCGAGGGCGCTGGCGTCGTGGTGTACGTCCCGCCGAGGCACTTCGACCTGCAGGACGACCTGCGCATCCTCACCGGCGAGTCCCCGGCGCGGACACACGACCTGGCGGCCAACGGGTCGCCCGCGCAGCGCGAGCACGGCATGGGCGCGCAGGTGCTGCGGACGCTGGGGCTGCGCAAGATCCGGCTGATGACCAACAACCCGCGGCGGCTCGTGGGGCTCAGCGCGTACGACCTGGAGGTCGTCGAGCGGGTGGCCCTCGGGGAGTGACGGCCCCGCGGGTGCGCTTGCGCCCCGGGTCGCGGGGCGCCTAGCGTCCCCGGATGCCCGGTACCGAAGTGACCATCCCCGGCGACGCCACCCACGGCGACGCCCCCTCCCCTGCCTACGCCAACACCCCCGCGGGAGCGACCCGAGGCGTCGTGGTGATCCACGAGATCTTCGGGCGGCAGCCGGACATCGACCGGGTCGTCGACCGCTTCGCGACGCGGGGCTACGCCGCGGTGGCGCCGGACCTCTTCCACGAGGGCGCGCTGCGCTGCATCCGCGCGGTGTTCTCGGCGATGCGCACGGGCGGGGAGATCGCTCCGGTGCGGCAGGCGCAGCGGGCGCGGCGGTGGCTCTGCGAGCGGGCGGGGCTCGTGGAGGCGCAGGTCGGCATCGTGGGCTTCTGCTTCGGCGGCGGCTTCGCGCTGCTGGCGGGCTCCGGGTGGGGCGCGGTGTCCACCAACTACGGCAAGGTCCCGCCCACGGAGCGGATGCGCGGCATCGGGCCGGTGATCGGCTGCTACGGCGGGCGCGACCTGCCCTTTCGCAACAAGGGCCGGGTGCTCACCGAGCGCCTCGCGCCGCTGGGCGTCGTCCCCGAGGTGCACACCTTCCCGACCGCGGGGCACGCCTTCCTCACCGAGGGGGACCATCCCATCGCGACGGTGCTGATGGGCCCCATCCTGCACCCGGGCTACGACCCCATGGCCGCGCCCGAGGCGTGGCAGAAGATCGAGGCCTTCTTCGACCGTCACCTCCCGCCGACGGACCGCGCGGCCACCGGCACCTGAGCCCCTCTCCGTCGGCCTACCGGGTTGACCCGGCGCCCGCGTTGGTGGGATGAACCGCCTCGGTCGCTTTCCCCGGAATACCCATGGAAGTAAAAATCATCGAGGCCGACCTGGTCGCTCGCGGGCTCCGCGTCGCGCTCCTGGCGAGCCGCTTCAACCACTTCATCGTCGATCGCCTGGTCGAGGGCGCCACGGACTGCGTGAAGCGCCACGGCGGCGAGGACATCACCCTGGTGCGCGCCCCCGGCGCCTGGGAGCTGCCGCTCATCTGTCAGTCGCTCGCTCGCAGCGGTCGCTTCGACGCCATCGTGGCGCTCGGGGCGGTGATCCGCGGGAGCACGCCGCACTTCGACTACGTGGCCGGCGAGGTCACCAAGGGTCTGGCGCAGGTGTCGATGGCGACGGGCGTCCCGGTGACCTTCGGCGTGCTGACGGTGGACACCATCGAGCAGGCGGTCGAGCGCGCCGGGACCAAGGCGGGCAACAAGGGCTGGGAGGCCGCGTCGAGCGCGATCGAGATGGCCAACCTCCAGCGGGTGCTCAAGGCCGATGGCTTCTAGAGACTCCAAGGCCCCGAAGGCCCCGAAGGTGCAGCACGACGACAACGGGCTGCGGCGGCAGGCGCGCGAGGCGGCGGTGCAGGTGCTCTACGCCATCGACGCGGCGGGCGAGCAGTCCGAGGGCTTCGTCGACGACGCGCTGCGAAACTACTGGGCGCACCTGGAGGGCCCGGCGCCGGGGAGGCCCTACGGCGACGCGATGGTGCGGGGCGTGGTGGCGAAGTGGGCGGAGATCGACCCGATGATCCGCGCGGCCAACCCCAACTGGCGCATCGAGCGCATGGCGCGGGTCGACCGCAACGTGCTGCGCATGGCGACGTGGGAGATGGTGTTCGGGGATGTTCCGCCGGAGGTGGCCATCAACGAGGCCGTCGAGATGGCGAAGCGCTTCGGCACCGAGGACTCGGCGGCCTTCGTCAACGGCACGCTCGACAAGCTGGCCACGCTCCAGGGCAAGCTCGCTCCGCGCGGGTAGACCAAGGGCTCCGTCAGGGCAGCTCGGGCCGGTGCCCCGCGGTGTCGACGTAGGGCGCGTCGTTGCGCCAGCGGATCGCCTGGCGCATCAGGTAGCGCGCCGAGTCGCCGCGCGCGCTGCGGGCCGCGGCGGCGTACACGATGGTGCGCGCCCGGTCGTCCTGGAAGACGGCGCCGCCGGGGCCGCCGTGGCGGAAGTCCGCGTCGCCGTTGGAGCGCACCACCTGCTGGATGCCTCGGTCGCCGCTCGCGACGATGCGCCAGCGGCCTGATCCGCTCACGCAGAGCGGGCCGCAGGTGCTGAGCGCGTGGCCGGTGGCGTAGCTGTCATCGGCCCAGTGGCCGCCCGAGAAGAGCAGGTGGTGGTGCCCGGTGGCCGGGTCGTAGTCGACGGCCGGGTTCTCGCGGACGTTGTCCTCCCAGGTCCCGGGACCGCCGTAGCCGTCCATGATCTCCACCTGGCTGCCCGCGACCAGGTGACGCCACGAGGCGTCGACCGCGGCGCCCATGATGCTCGACGAGGCGCCGCCGCCGTAGCGCTTGAAGAACACGTAGCGCCGCCCGTCGTGGTCGCGGAAGAGGTACGGGTCGATGACGTGCTGCCCCGTCGCGGAGGCGGCGAGGCCGATGCTGCGGAAGGTCCACGGGCCGGTGGGCGTGTCGGAGGTGAGCACCGCGAGCGAGCGGGTGTCCCAGCCCGACGCGCCCCGCCTCGCGCGAGCGTCCGGGACCGAGACCCACATCACGTACTGGTGCAGATCGGGCGCGTAGACGATGCCGGGCGCCCACCATGAGCCGAGCTCCCGGCCGTTGGCGCTCATGCCCGCGAGGTCGAAGCGGGTGGCGGATCGGCGGTCGTCGAAGTGGGCCCAGTCGCTGGTGACCCAGACGTGGGCCATGCCCGTGCAGTAGGCGTAGTAGGTGCCCTCGGCATTGGCGGCGCTGAAGAGCGCGGGGTCGGCGCAGGGCATCGGACGCGCGCCGTCGAGGAGGAGGCCGGTCTGCGGCGGGCTCGGAGCGGGCACGTCCCTGGGCGGGGGAGGAACGTCCCTCGGCGGGGGAGGAATGTCCCTCGGAGGTGGCACGTCGCGCGGAGAAGGCAGGTCCATGGCCACGGGCGCGTCGAGGGTGACGTCGACGGTGGCATCGAGCGAGGCATCGAGGGAGGCGCCGCTGTCAGGGGTGAGGTCGGTGTCGGGAAGGTCCCCGGCGTCGTCGAGCTCGCCGAGGTCTTCGGTCGCGGCGTCGGGGGTGCGGTCCTTGTCGGGCGAGCCGAGGTCGTCGGCCGCGGCGTCGGGCTCCGACCCCGCCGGGGTGGATTCGCTGCACCCGAGCAGCGCGAGCAGGATCGCCAGCGCTCGCCACGAAGGGGCGCGGTGGGAGGAGGAGCGGGTCGGTTGGGCCATCGTGGAGGTGCTCTCGGGGGGCAGCGCGGTCCCGTCACTCTGCACGATGCGCGGTCCGAGGTCGACGCGCAGGGGGAGCGCGGGGCTCGCGGACGCCCCCGTTCGCCTCCAGGCGGATCGATCAGCTGTTGACGATCCTCGACCGCGTGAGAGAAGCAGCGCTCACCTCATGGAGACGGACGGACATCGCGAGAGAGCGCAAGGCGGGCCTGCCCTGGGGTGCGGCGCGTTCGCGACGGAGGAGGGCCCCCTCCCCACGCCACGAAAGAGCCGCCCCTCCGCTTCGCTCCGGGCGAGGCCGGTGACCGCAGACGTGACCGTCGTACAGCCCCCCGTCGCCGACGCCCCGCGGGTAGGTTGAGATCCCATGGAGGTGCGCTTCGTCCCCCTCGACCTCGCGCGCATCGACCAGCTCCGCATGGAGGTGCTGGCGCTGCCGTTCTTCGAGGACGAGCGCCCGCTCAAGGGCCCGGCGGGGCTCTGCGACTGGCGCCTCTGCGGCGCGCTCTCCCGCCTCCTCCTGGGCGGTCGCGTCACCGGAATACCCGATGAGGTAACCCTGGTGCCGGGGCGTCCGAGGCTGCCCTTCGAGAAGCTCATCCTCTTTGGCGAAGGACCCTCGTCGGACTTCGACGCGGCGGCGGCGGAGCGGGTGACGGCCCGGATGCTGGCCACGCTCGCGGGGCTGCGGCTGCGCTCGGTGGCGCTCTCGCTGCCGGGGCGAGGCAGCGGGCGGGCGTCGGCGGGGGACGCGATGCGGTGGTTCCTGCAGGGGATCGCGGAGAGCGACGAGCTCGACGAGGTGGTGATCATCGACGACGCCGAGGCGCAGCGGGCGATGGTCCCGGTGCTGGAGGCGGCGCGGCGGCGGGTGCGGGTGGTGCGGTCGGCGTCGGAGCCATAAGGCGGAGAAGAGCGAAGCGATGCTGGGACCAGAGGACGTACGGCGCCACGGCGAGATGCTGGGCAACCGGGTGAAGAAGAACCACCGGGTGCTCGCGAAGAAGATGGAGGCGAAGGCCATCGGGGCCTACCGGCTCTACGACCGGGACATCCCCGAGGTGCGCGCGGTGGTCGACTGGTACGAGGGTCGCCTCGTGGTGGGCGAGTACGCGCGAGAGCAGACCGCGGTGGTTCCGGGCTACGTCGACGCGCTCAGCGACGGCGTGGCGAAGGCGATGGGTCTGCCGCGGGAGCAGGTGCACAGCCGCGAGAAGTGGGCGCGCACCAAGGCCGAGAGCGGCGGGACGAGGCTGGAGGTGCGGGAGTACGGGATGCTCTTCGAGGTGGTGCTCGACGACGACCCGGAGACGGGCCTCGGCGCGGACCACCGCGAGACCCGGCAGCGGGTGCGCTCGGAGGCCGCGGGCAAGCGCTTCCTCAACCTCTACGGCACCACCGGGACCTTCACCGTGGCGGCGGCGCTGGGCGGCGCGCTGTCGAGCGACACGGTCGACCTGTCGGGGAAGTACCTCGCCCGCGCTCGCAAGAACCTGGTGCTCAACGCCGTCGATCGTCCGGAGCACTGGACCGTGCGGGCGGACGCGAGGAAGTTCCTCGTCGAGGCCAGGACGAAGCGACGGAGCTGGGAGCTGGCGGTGCTGGATGCGCCGTCGTTCCTGCCCGCGAGCCCGTCGGGCGAGGCCGACGAGATGGACCTCGCCCGCGACTACCGGGCGCTGCTGGAGGAGACGCTGGCGGTGCTGGTGCCGGGCGCGGTGCTGTACTTCACCACGCACCACCAGCGCTTCGCCCCGGAGCTCGGGGGGATGCGACTGCGGGCCTGCGAGGAGATCACCGCGCAGACCGTTCCGGAGGACTACCGCAACAAGACCGTGCACCGCTGCTGGCGCATGGTGGTGTGATACCAACGTCCCATACCCCCCATGGAACTCCATCGCGCAGTTGCACTGGTCACCGGCGGCGGTCGCGGCATCGGGGAGGCCATCGCGAGGCGCCTCTCGGCCGCCGGGCTCCACGTGGTCGTCTCCGGGCGCGACGTCGCCGCGATCGACGCGGTGGCCTTCGACATCGGCGGCGTGGCCATCGCGGCCGACCTCTCCGACCGATCGGCCGCGGAGGTCCTCGCCCGCACGGTCGAGCGCGACGTCGGTCCCATCGCGGTGCTGGTCAACAACGCCGGGCTCGCGGAGAGCGCTCCCCTCGCCCGCACCGACGACGCCATCTGGGACCGGACCATGGCCCTCAACGTCACCGCCGCCTTCGCGCTCTGCCGCGCGGTGATGCCCGAGATGGCCAAGCGCGGCCCCGGGCGCGTGGTGAACATCGCCAGCAACGCCGGGCTGCGAGGCTACGCCTATACGAGCGCCTACTGCGCCAGCAAGCACGCGCTGGTCGGGCTCACCCGCTCGCTCGCGGTGGAGTTCGCTCGCACCGGGGTGACCGTCAACGCGGTCTGCCCTGGCTTCGTCGACACGGCCATGAGCGAGCGCGCGGCGGGCAACATCGCCCGCGCCACCGGTCGCGACGGCAAGGAGGCCCTGGCGGCGCTCTCGCCTCAGAAGCGGATGATGACCCCGGAGGAGGTGGCGCACGCGGTGTGGAGCTTCCTGCCGCACGAGGCGCGAGGGATCACCGGGCAGTGCATCGCGTTGGACGGAGGGCAGACGGCATGAGCGGAGAAGCGGTGCTCCCGGAGGGCTGGGCTCCGGCCAAGGGATATACCAACGGGGTCGCGTGCGGCGCGGGGCGCACGGTCTACGTGGGCGGACAGATCGGCTGGGACGGCCAGCAGCGGGCGGTCTCCAGCGGCTTCGTGGACCAGTTCGACCAGGCGCTGGCCAACGTGGTGGCGGTGGTCGAGGCCGCGGGCGGCTCGCCCACGGACCTGGTGAAGATGACGGTCTACGTGACGGACATCGAGGCCTATCGCGGCAGCCTGCGAGCCATCGGCGGGTGCTGGCGAGCGCGGCTGGGCAAGCACTTTCCGGCGATGGCGCTGGTGGGGGTGGCGGCCCTGGTGGAGCCGTGGGCCATGGTGGAGATCGAGGCCATCGCGCACATCGACGAAGGGAAGGGTTGATCGATGAGGGACCTGTCACCGAGGACGTTTCGTTTCGCGGTCGAGCACGGCGTGGGGACCATCACCCTCGACCGTCCGCAGCGGCTCAACTCGCTCACCTTCGAGAGCTACGTCGAGCTCGGGGCCTTCTTCCCCGCGCTGGAGCGCCACCCGGAGGTGCGAGCGCTCATCATCACGGGTGAGGGCAGCGGGTTCTGCTCCGGCGGCGACCGGCAGGACATCATCGCCCAGCTCTTCCAGCGCGACATGGCGGGGCTGCTGGACTTCACGCGCATCACCGGGGCGCTGATCCGCGCGATCCGCCGGGTGCGTCGGCCGGTGATCGCGGCGGTCAACGGGGTGGCGGTCGGGGCCGGGGCGGTGATCGCGCTCGCGTGCGACCTGCGCATCGTGTCCGAGGACGCGCGCTTCGGCTTCGTGTTTCCGAAGGTGGGGCTCTCCGGGGCGGACATGGGCGCGGCCTACCTGCTGCCTCGGGTGGTGGGCCTCGGTCGCGCCTCGGAGCTGCTCTACTCGGGCGATCTCATCGACGCCGCGGAGGCCTATCGCATCGGGCTGGCCAACCGGGTGGTGGCCAAGTCCGAGGTGGTCCCGACCGCGCTGGCGATGGCGCTTCGGATGAGCGAGGGGCCGGCCTTCGCGCACGCGATGACCAAGCAGATGATCGAGGCGGAGGCGACCATGGGGCTCGACGAGGCCATCGAGGCGGAGGCGCAGGCGCAGGCGATCTGCATGGCGCACCCGGACTTCCGCGAGGCCTACGACGCGCTGGTGGCCAAGCGCGCTCCGAGGTTCCAGGGGGCGCCGGAGCTGTCGCGAGAGAAGTGATCGGGAGAAGCGTTGTCCAATGAGCAGACGAGCATGCGCGCCGAGCAGTGATGACCTGACCTTCTTCTTCGATCCATGGCACGCGCCGCTGGCCGAGACGGCGCGCACGCTGGCGATGGAGGGCTGGCCCGAGGACGAGGAGGACCCGCACTCCGTCGCGAGGCGGCTCGCGGAGGCGGGGCTCTTGCGGGCGTGCGTCCCGGCGAGCGTCGGGGGACTGCCGGCGCGCGACCCGGACGCCATCGACGTACGGGCGGTCTGCCTGGTGCGCGAGGCGCTCGGCTGGGGGAGCGGGCTCGTCGACACGGTCTTCGCGATGCAGGGGTTGGGGAGCTATCCGATCGTGCTGGCTGGGACGCTCGCGCAGCAGGAGGAGTACCTCCCGCCGGTGCTGCGAGGAGAGTCGCTGGCGGCCTTCGCGATCACCGAGCCCGAGGCGGGTACGGACGTGTCCTCGCTCTCCACGGTGGCTCGGCGGGACGGCGATGGGTGGGTGTTGGATGGAGAGAAGACCTTCATCTCCAACGCCGGAGTGGCGGGGCACTACGTGGTCTTCGCCAACGCCGATCCCTCGAAGGGGCGGCGCGGGATTACGGCCTTCCTGGTGCGCCCGAGCGACCCGGGCTTCGTCTTCAAGGGATCGATCCCGATGATGGCGCCGCACCCCATCGGCACCATCGCCTTCGAGGCTTGTCGCCTGAGCGACGACCGCAGGCTCGGGGCCGTGGGCGACGGCTTTCGCCTCGCGATGAGCACGCTGGACGCGTTTCGCAGCACCGTCGGAGCGGCCTCGCTGGGCATGGCCCGTCGGGCGCTGGACGAGTCCCTCGACCGGGTGACCAGGCGGCGGCAGTTCGGCAAGGCCATTGCGGAGTTCCAGACGGTGCAAGGGTATCTGGCGGACATGGCGACGGAGCTCGACGCCGCGCGCCTGCTGGTGTTTCGCGCGGCCTGGGCGAAGGACCAGGGCGCCCCGCGGGTGACCCTGGAGGCCAGCATGGGGAAGATGTACGCCACCGAGGCGGCGCAGCGGGTGATCGACCGAGCGGTGCAGTTGCACGGCGGGACGGGCGTGGTGCGGGGCGTGGCGGTGGAGCGCTTGTATCGGGAGGTGCGGGCGCTGCGGATCTATGAAGGCACCACGGAGATCCAGCGGCTGGTGATCGCGGGGCAGCTGCTCCCGAAGGGGGAAGGATGAGCGCGGTGACGTTTCCCGAGGTCTTCAACCTGGCGGACTATTTCCTCTTCGATCGATTGAAGGAGGGATTGGGGGCCGAGGTCGCTCTGCGCTTCGGCGACCGGACCTGGACCTACTCCGACGTGGCCTCCCGGACGGAGGGCGTGGCCGCGCTCCTCCGGGACGCGGGCCTTCGGCACGAGGAGCGGGCGCTGATCGTGCTGCCCGACCTGCCGCCCTTCGCGTGGACCTTCTTCGGTGTCTTGAAGGCCGGCGGGGTGATCGCGATGGGCAACCCCGACGCTCCGACCGGGGACCTCGCGTACCTCCTGGAGTACACGCGGGCCTCGGTGCTGGTGACGGTTCCGAGGGTGGTGGCGGCGCTGCACGAGGGGCTACGGACGTCGCCGTGGCTGAAGGCGGTCTTCGTGGTGCCGGACGCTCCGACGGGCGACGACCCGGAGGCGGAGGTCGGGTTCGATAGCATTCCGGGGTTGCGGAGCGAGACGCTCTCGTCGGCGTTGTCCTTTGGACAACGGAGCGGCCGACGGGCGGAGATCGTCCCGACGCGGCGCGACGACGTGGCGGTGTGGCTCTTCACCAGCGGCTCGACGGGCAAGCCCAAGGCGGCGGTGCACACGCATCGGGACTTCGCGTTCAACACGGAGGTCTACGCCATCGGCACCGTGGGCTACCGGCGCGGGGACATCTGCGTGAGCGTCCCCCGGTTGTTCTTTGGATATGCCACGGGCACCAATCTGATGTTCCCCTTTCGGGTGGGGGCGTCGGTGGGGATGTTCTCCGAGCGCCCGACGGTGGAGTCGCTCACGGCGGCGATCGCGAGGTACCGGCCGACGGTGCTCACCAATGTGCCCACGATGATCGGCAAGCTGCTGGAGCAGGGGGCGGAAGTCGACCTGTCGTCGCTGCGCTTCTGCCTGTCGGCGGGCGAGGCGCTCCCTCCCGCGCTGCTCCACCGCTGGACCGAGCGCTGGGGCATCGAGGTCTATGACGGCATCGGTTCCGCGGAGATGTTCCATATCTATGTGAGCAACCGGCCGGGGGACGTGAAGCCCGGATCGCTGGGCCGCGTGGTCGACGGGTATACGATCAAGGTATTGCCCGCCGGGGCGACGGGTCCTGGCGCGGAGCCGGTGGCGGAGAACGAGGTCGGCGTGCTCTGGGTGGCCGGAGACAGCGTCGCGATCGGCTATCACGGCGATCGGGACAAGAGCTGGCAGACCTTCCACGGGCGGTGGTGCTGCACCGGCGACCTCTTCCGACTGGATGGAGAGGGCTATCTCTGGTTCGGCGGGAGGGCCGATGAGCTCTTGAAGATCTCGGGGCTCTGGGTGTCCCCATTGGAGGTGGAGGACTGCCTGCTGGAGCACCCGGCGGTGGCCGAGGTCGCGGTGGTGGGCGTCGAGGTGGAGGGGCTGATGGCCTCGCGCGCCTATGTGGTGATCCGAGAGGGCCACATGACGGGAGAGGGGTTCGCGGGGGAGCTTCAGCAGTGGGCCAAGGGGCGCCTGGCGAAGCACAAGTACCCGCGGCAGGTGGTCTTCGTGAGCGACCTGCCGAAGAACGACCGGGGGAAGATCGATCGGAAGGCGCTGCGGGCCCTGGTGGCCGAAGTGCCCCCTACCGCTTGAGCACCGCGAGCATCCTCGCCCGCACCTCGTCGCTCACCCAGCTCGGGACCACCTCCGCCACGAAGGCCGACTGCGCCCCTTCGGACAACGCCACCACCCCCGCTCGCATCGCCTGCTTGGCCGCCGCGTAGGCCGCTCTCGGGTGCCCCGCCAGCGTCGCCAGCACCGCCCTCGCCCGGGCTTCGGGATCCGCCGTCACCTCGTCCACGAGGCCCAGCGCCAGGGCCTCCGCTGGAGAGTGAAGCCCCGCGCCCAGCAGCACCCGCTCCCTCGACGTCGCCGGCAGCCGCGAGTGGACGATGGCCCAGGTCTTCGGCGGAAACTGTAGCCCGAGCGCCACCTCGTTGAGCCCCAGTCGGGCCTTCGGGTCGTCGCCCGCTACGCGCCAGTCGCAGCAGAGCGCCAGCACCGCTCCGCCCGCGATGGCGTGCCCCTCGACCAGCGCCACCACCGGCGCCGGGTGCAGGTAGAGCGTCTCCATGGTCTCTTCCAGCAAGGACAGGAAGCGCTCCATCCGGGGCCGATCGAGCGAGGCCACCTCCTTCAGGTTGAGCCCCGCAGAGAAGCACCCGCCGGCCCCCCGCAGCAGCACCGGCGTGTCGCCCGCCGCCCGAAGCGCGTCCCTCAGGCTGGTCAACACCACCGTGCTCAACGCGTTGCGCCCGGGACCCTCGATGACGATGTCGATCATGTCGTCGGCCATATCACACGCAGCGCGCTGCAGGAGTATGGTCCGCCCGATGTCGCTCCCATCCCCCAACGCGCTGGCCCTCGCCGCCATCGCGGGCCTCCTGGCACCCTCCGCGGCCCTCGCTCAGCGCGCCGACTACGCCCAGCCCTCCGAGCTCCCGCCGGAGGGCATGAGTCACCACCTCGACGTGTCCCTTCAAGGCCGCTATGCCCGGGTGCTCGATCCGGCCAACGTCCATGGGTTCACCAACAGCGGATCCTTCGCCCTCCACAGCCGCCTCGTGCTGGGTCGCTCCATCGGATATGCCGCCGGGCTCGACGGGGAGATCGGCGGCTGCGAGAACGGCGCCGTGTACGGCCTCACCGCCCACCTCCTGGGCGTCGGCGCGCGATGGGGCCTCGGCAACGTCGTCGCCCTCCACGGCGGGGTCGGCTTCGACGGCGTGGTCCATAGCGTCCCCCTCGCCGCGCGCTTCCCCGTGCAGGTGATGCTCGGCTGGTCGCTCGGCCCCATCCGGCTCTCGGCCCACGCGGGAGTGGCCTTCATCGCAGGCGCCGACGAGCGCCGCAACGGATCCTCCTGGCTCCCGGTGGGCGATGAGTTCGAGGCGGGCCTGCTGGTCCGCGCCGGCCGTCAGCGTCGCTACTGGGAGTCGGTCAACGCCGGCGGAGGCCCCGCCCTCGGCGTCGTCTATCGCGAGTTCATGGGGACGCGCTCCCTCGGCGTGGTCCTCGCGCTCGACCTCACGGGTGCCCGATGAGCTCCCCGATGCTTCATTGGACCACGCTCGCCCTCGCCGCCCTCGGCCTCGCCGGCTGCGCGGCGCCGGCCTGGCTCCCCCTGCGTCCGCTCGCGGCGGTCGCCCCCTCCGGCGGGGTCATCCACTCGACCGGAACCTTCCAGGGCCGCGGCGGCGTCGCGCTCTTCGAGCAGTCCTGGCGTCCGGAGGCTCCCCCCCGCGCCGTGCTCGTCGCCATGCACGGCCTCAAGGACCACAGCTCCCGCTACGGCGATTTCGCCCACCGCCTCGTGGCGCGCGGCTTCGCGGTGCACGCCTTCGACATGCGCGGCCACGGCCACTCCTCCGGCCGCCGCGCCACGCTCGACAGCTTCGACGACCTCACCGGCGACCTCGCCCTCTTCATGGATCGGGTGCGCCAGCGAGACCCCGGCGTCCCGGTGTTTCTCTTGGGACACTCCGTCGGCGGGGCCATCGTGACGCTCTACACCCTCGAGCGCCGCCCCGACCTCGCCGGGCTCATCGTGCTGGCGCCCGCGCTGCGCGTCGATCGCATGCCCCTGGAGGCCGCCGCCACGCCCATCGCCGCCGCGCTGATGCCCAACTTCCCGGTGGTCAACACGCCCGACGAGGACTTCTCTCGCGACCCGGCGGTGGTCCGCGAGATGGCCAATGACCCGCTCGTCTACCACTCCGTCGGACCGGCCCGCACGGCCGCCGCCCTCGTCGACGCCATCGGCCACATCTGGGAGCGCGCCGACACGCTCGATGTCCCCGTGCTCGGGCTCCACGGCACCGTCGACCGGCTCACCGACCCTCGCGGCACCGCGGCGCTCATCCGCCGCGCCCGCACCCGCGACCGCACGCTGCTGCTCTATCGCGGCCTCGTGCACGACCTCATCCACGAGCCCGAGCGCGAGCAGGTGATGTCCGATATCGAGCGCTGGCTCGACGAACACCTCGCCTCGCGCTGACCACTGACTCGATTACGGAAGGACGATACGGCCGGGCGCCTCGCTGGCGCCGTCCTGCGTGTGGCAGGTGTTGCAGTCGCCGTTCATCTGCGGGCCGTTCATCCGGCGCTCGGCGCCTCCCACGATCACCCGGGCGGTGTACGGGAGCGCCAGCGACGTGCGGGTGTAGAAGTTTCCCACCGCGTTGGGAGTGAGGCGCACGGTCCGGCCGTCGGCGCCGCGAATCTCCACGATCACCGGGTCCACCGAGGGCCCGCCTCCGTTGCAGTTGTTGGGCTCGTGACCGGTGGAGTAGACGGTCCCGGCGAAGGAGTAGAACGGGCCTCGCATCCGGCTGTGGCAGGAGATGCACGCCTGGCCGGGGTTCATGAACTGCGACTCGCGGTTGCCGCCGGTCCAGGTGCGCATGGTGGTGCACTGCTCGGGGAGGCTGAAGGGGTCGACCACCGGGGTGTCGCAGCGGGTGCCGGGCGTGCCCGCCGCGACCCAGTCGACGAAGGCCTGGATGCGCGCGGTCGAGAGGTTGCCCCCGGGCGGCATCATCATCGCGGAGGCGGTCATGCGGACGACGGCGCGCTGCGCCACGGTCATGCCGGGCTGCGCCGCGGAGGGGGCGAGCAGGTCGGCGCGCGTCAGCATCGGGATGTCGGCGCCGTTGCGGGGAGGCGACGAGTGGCAGGAGGTGCACTCCGCGGCCAGCAGCTGCTGCACCTCGCAGGGGAGGTCGTCGCCCGGGGTGACCGCCGCGTCGACCTCCACCACCCCGGCGTCGGTCGAGCACTCCGCGGCGGGGGCGCCCGCGGCGAGCCACGCCTCGAAGGGGGCGATGTCCGCCTCCGGGAGGTGCGAGTTGGGAGGCATGGAGTTGGCCGACGGGTCCCTCATGCGGACGATCGCGCGCTGGAGATAGCTCTGCGCGGGGTTGGCCGCGGAAGGGCTCAGCAGCTGCTCTCGGGTCATCAGGTGGTTGCTCACGCCGCTCGCGAGGCGGGCTCCGTGGCAGCTCAGGCAGTTCTGCGAGAGCGATCGGGCCACCTCGCAGGGAACCCCGGTCGCGACCGACGGACCCGCGTCACCGACGGTGTTGCCGGTGACCTCGCTGCTGCACGCGCCCAGGACGAAGGAGACCGAGAGGAGGAGGGCCGAGGAGCGGGGCCGTCGAGCCCGGGTTGCGCGGTTCATGGGTCGTGCATGGCCGGGAGGAGGGAGACCCTTCACGCATTCGCCGTCACGGGCATCCGGGAGGTCCATTGGGGGAGCGTCAGGGGAGGTCGTAGATCAGCCACGGGCCCTCGTGGGTCGGCACCACGAGGCGACGCCCCTGACGGACGACGAACACCGTCCAGCGGGCGGGCATCGGGAGTTCCAACGAGGAGCGGAGCGCGAGGGTGACGGGGTCGCGCTCGTCCACCCGGCGGTCGTCGTCCAGCACCAGCAGTCCGCCGTCCGGGGACCATCGCATGCCGGTGATGCGCGCCATGCCGAGCGGGCGGGGGTCGGCCGCGCAGAGCACTTCGGCGCGCTCGGTCTTCCAGACCACCAGCCGGCCCAGGGCCGTCGCGGCGGCGGCCGTCGCGCCGTCCTCGGACACCGCGAGCGCCGACCGGTAGTGGGCCATCAGGCTCGACGGAACGCGCCAGACGTCGGTGAGCGCGCCATCGGAGCGCCTCAATCGCAGGCTCCCGGAGAGGTCGAAGAGCACCACGGCGTCGTCGTCCCAATGGACCTGATCGGGCAGCGAGTCGACGGTGGTCTGCCAGCGGGTGCGCCCGAGGGAGTCCACCAGCGACAGGGCGGGTCGACCGTTGGTGACGCCGGTGACGGCGAGCACCGCGTCGCCCTCCGGGGTCGGGAAGATCCTCACGGGCAGAGGAAACGCCTCGGGTTCGAGGGACCACGCGGGCGCGCCGGCCGCGGCGTCCCAGCAGCGGAGGCCTCCGCGCTCGGTGGCGAGGAAGACCCGCGGCGCCTTCGAGGAGATGGCGAGGCTCTTCACCGGGCAGGTGGAGACCAGCCCCGACGCGAGGGTCTTCGTCTCGACGGCAAAGGAATGCACCACGCGCCCCGCGTCGAGGTCCCACACGAGGATGTTGGAGCTGGAGTCCCCGGTGGCGGCCCAGCGCCCGTCGGGGTGCACCGCGAAGTCGCGCACGTGGTCCTCGTGGCCGTCGGCGATCGCGACCGGCGCGAGCTCCGGGCCGCGCAGCTCGCGGAAGGCGTAGCCGTGAGGGACCCAGACGGCTCCGTCTCGCGTCACCCTCGGGGCGTCGGGCCAGGCGGGCAGGTGGTCGAAGCGCCGCGCCGCGAGCGGCCGGAGCGAGGCCGCCTCCAGCCGGTGCACGATCATCGGCTCGAAGGACCCGCCGGTGAGCACGATCACCGCGCCATCGGGCGTCACCCGAGGGCCTCGCAGGATCTGCTGGGAGAACGGGTGCTGCTCCCGGAACGAACGGTCGGCGACGCTCCACGCGCGGATCCCCCCGGTGCGGCCGAGGGTGAGAAGCGCGCCGTCGGAGCGCCACGCGACGCCCTCGTCGTCGGCGTCGCCCACGTCGCCGATGGCCTTGCCCCGGGCGAGCTCATAGACCCGCACCACCGCGTCGCCCGCCACCGCGAGCTGTCGACCGTCGGCGGAGAACGCGAGGTCCGCGGTGCGTCGGCGCATCCCCTTCAGGGTGAGGCGCGGCGCGAGGGTGGCGGCGTCGAGCACGCGCACGGCCTTGTCGGGCTTGTGGGACTTGCTGAGCGGCTCACCGCAGGCCACCGCGACCAGGGCGCCGTCCGGCGAGAGCGCCATGCGGGCCAGCGGGACCGGGGCGCCGGGGACGACCTCGCCCAGGGCGAGCGCGGCGGCGTCGCGGAGGGTTCCGGCGACGCGCAGGGCCTCGACGCGGAGCAGCAGCAGCGAGCCGTCGAAGCGGGCGACGACGAGCCGCTGGTCGTCGAGGAAGCAGCCGCAGGCCTGGACGTCGTCGCGGTGGAGCAGCGCGAGGCGCACTCCGTGTTCGTCGAAGAGCTCGAGGGAGCGGCTGCCGAAGAGGGCGACGTGGCGCCCGCCGGGAGCGAGGTCGAAGTGCGAAGGGGTGATCGCCCGGAAGGGGACCTGGCCTACGACGCGGGGAGGGCTGAGCTGGGAGAGGTTCATCGGTCGCTCGCGGGGACGACGAGGTGCTCGCCGCCGCCCCGGGCGCCCACTATGCCTGCTTGATGAGCTCGACCTCGAGCGCGATCTTCACCTCGTCGCCCACCAGCACGCCGCCCGCTTCGAGCGCGGCGTTCCAGGTGAGGCCGAAGTCCGAGCGCTTGATCTTGGTGTGCGCGGAGCCTCCGATGCGGGTGTTGCCCCACGGGTCCTTGCCCTCCTGCGTGATCTCCTCGACGGTGAGCGAGACCTCGTGGGTCACGCCGCGGATCGTCAGGTCGCCCACCAGGACGAGGCCGTCGCCGCTCTTGCGGGCGCTCTTCGACCGGAAGGTCATCGAGGGGTGGTTCTCGGCGTCGAAGAAGTCCGCGCTGCGCAGGTGCGCGTCGCGCTTCTCCTCGCGGGTGTTCACCGAGGCGACCTCGATGGTCACCGAGGCCGTGGTGCCCTCCGGGTGCTCCGGGTCGTAGCCGACCTCTCCGCTGAACTTCGCGAACTCGCCGCGCACGTTGGAGATCATCATGTGGCGCACGGAGAACGAGGCGTGCGAGTGCGAGGCATCGATGACGTACTTGGACTGGCTCATGGATCTGCTCCTCTGGGGGTGACTTCAGGCGCCGGGCTCCCGGTTTCTCCGGGTCGACCCTGCGTTGCGGAGTACAGGTTGCGTCGTTGCGCGGTCGGGTACCAGACGGTGATTCCGCAACACTACGTTGCCAGATCGACAACGCTCGATCGGGGCCCCTTCGGCGCCGCGACGGGTCTCGCGCGGCCGTCGCGCGGAGCCGTGATAGCGTCCGCCCGGCATCCGTGAGCGAGCGCCCCACTTCGACCGGAACCGCCGCCTCGCTCGTCCGCCTCCACGCGCTGCCGTGGTCCATCGCGCTGCTCGCGCACCTCCCCGGCCTCCGCGGCGGCTTCGTGCTCGACGACGTCCGCGCCATCACCGGGCACCCCGGGGTCAACGGCCACGGACCGCTCTCGCTGGTCTTCAGCCGCACCTTCTGGGGCGCCGCGCTCGGCACCCCGCCGGCCTCGTGGCGCCCGTTGACCACCCTCACCTTCGCCCTCGACGCGCGCCTCTTCGGGCTCTCCCCGGGGCCCATGCACGTCGCGTCGCTCGCGTGGTTCCTGGCGCTGCTGACGGTGGCGCACGGCTTCGCCCGCGCTCACCTCCCGGCGCCGGCCGCGCTGCTCGCCGCGTGCCTCTTCGCCGCGATGCCCCTGCACGTCGAGAACGTCGCCTCGCTCGTGGGCCGCGCCGACGTCCTCGCGCTGCTCTTCGGCCTCATCGCGCTGCGCTCTCGCCCTACGCTCTCGGGCCTCGGGGTCACCGCCGCCGCCACCGCCGCCGCGCTGCTCTCCAAGGAGAGCGCCCTCTCGATGGTGGCCGTGGCGGGCGTCCTGTCGCTCACCCCGGCGCACGGAGAGACGCCCCGCGACGGCTGGCGCCGCGCCTCGGTGATGACCCTGGTGGTCGCCCTCTACCTCGCCGCTCGCCTCCTCACGAGCGGAACGGTCGTCCGCTGGTTCGCCCCCGACGACGTCCTCGCGGGCGCGGCGCCATGGCAGCGCGTCGTGTACGCCGTCGAGTACCTGGCCCGCGCGGCGCGGCTCCTGGTGGCGCCCTTCGACCTCTGCACCGGGCGCAAGTACGCGATGCTCTGGCGCCCCTCGACCGCGCTCACGGCGCCCTTCGCCGCGGGCCTCGCGCTGCTGGGCCTCGGGGCGTGGTCCACGCGGCGCTCGCTGCGCGCCTCGAAGCCCGCGTGGGCGCTCTGCGTGGGCGCCACCGGGGCGATGTTCACCGGGCTCGCGTGGAAGGTGCCCGAGGCGATGGCCGACCGCTTCTTCCTGGCGCCGACGTGGTTCGCGGCGCTGGCCCTCGCGCCGCCGCTGCTCTCGTGGTGGCAGTCGGGCGGCGCGCGGCGAGCGCTGGTGGGCCTGCTGGTCGCGCTGCACGTGGCGACGGGCGCGTACCTCTCGACCCGATGGCGCGACGACCCGACGCTCTACGCCCACTCGGTCGCGGCCTGCCCGGCGTCGGCGCACAACCACTTCCGCTACGCGGGCCTGCTGGAGAGCCGCGGCGAGGTCGACGAGTCGGCGTGGCACGCGGCGCTGGCCTACGAGGCGATCCAGCGCTTCCCCAACCAGTGGGAGCACCCGGCGATGGAGGCCGAGGAGACGCTCCCGGCGATGGAGCGCGTGCGGCGGATGCACCAGCTGCTGCGCATCGACCGGCCGGAGTTCGACTGGCGCAACGCCGTCGCGGGCTACGCCCAGCAGAACGGGATGCCTCGCGCCGCCGCGCGGATCATGGCGGGCTTCGCGCCTCCGCCGCGTCGACGGGCTGGCGGGCTGAACCCTCCTCGGGAATGATCAGCGCCACCCATGAGCGACCCCACCGAAGACTTCGCCCCGATGCTCAACGCCCAGCGCGACGGCTGGAACTCCGCCATGGAGCTGCGCTACGTGAGCGCCACGCTCGACGAGGTGGTCGCCGAGTGGACCGTCGGTCCGCAGCACCTGCAGGCCTACGGGATCGTCCACGGAGGCGTGCACTCGGGCGTCATCGAGACCATCGCCTCGGTGGGCGCGGCGCTCAACGCGGCCTCGCGGGGGCAGTCCATCGTCGGCCTGGAGAACCACACGTCCTTCATCCGCGCGGTGCGCGAGGGGACGCTCCGGGCGACCGCGCGTCCCATCACCCGAGGCCGCCGAACGCAGGTCTGGGAGGCCACGGTGACCGACCCGGAGGGACGCACGGTGGCGACCGGCCGGGTGCGCCTGCTGGCGCTGGAGTCCGACGCCGCGGTGGCCGGCGAGACCGTCGTGGTGAAGTCCGCGATCGCCAGACCCTGAGCGTCAGCTAAGGGGGAGCGCCCGTTCGCCCTCCCTCCACCTCCACTCCCGGCATGATCGGGCTCCAGCCCGCGACGGTCCCGAGCACCAGCTGGTAGGACGCGCGGGTCATCGCCACGTAGAGCGCTCGCCTCGCCTCGGCCCCTTCGGGGTACGCCCCGAGGTCGCAGTCGGGCACCACGACGTGGTCGAACTCGAGCCCCTTCACCTCCTGCACGCAGCTCACCTCGACGCCCGCCGCGAAGGAGAAATCCCCGCCGCGCACCAGCCTCACCCGGTCGTCGCCTCGCGACAGCATCGCCGCCATGCGGGCCGCCGACTCCGGCGTGCGGCACACCACCGCCACGGAGGCCTCCGGGTCCGACTCGCGCAGCGAGCGCACCGCGTCGACCAGCGCCGCCACCAGGTGGAAGAGGCTCCTCGCCCGCCACGCGACCACCGCGCCGTCGGGCTCCGCCGTCCCCTCGCCCCGCAGCACCACCCTCGCGAGCGCGGTCACCGCCGGGGGACAGCGGTAGCTCACCTCCAGCCGCACGCTCTCCCACTGCTCCGCGCCGAGCTCTCGCATCGCCGCGTCCCACCCTGGGAAATACGCCGTCGGGTCGACCTGCTGTCCCTCGTCGCCCGCGACGATGAGCGTGCCGCCGGGGCGCAGCGCGCGGCCGATGAGCGCGAGCTCGAGCGGAGCGAACTCCTGCGTCTCGTCGAGCACCACGCAGTCGTAGGCCCCCGGCGAGGGCGCCGAGTCACCGGGGGTCGCGCGCAGCTCGGCGAGCGCGAAGAGCACGGCGTAGTCCTCCGGGTCGATGGCCCCGGCGTCCTCGAAGGGCGTCCCGGCGTCGATGCGCAGCCCGTCGACGGTGACGAGCCGATCGGCGTCGACGTGGCGATGGGCCTCCTCGGTGGTGTCCGTGAACTGCACGTTGGTGTGCTCGAGCACCTGCGCCACGGCGTGGGAGGAGACCGCTCCGCCCGAGGCGGCCGCGACGCGCTCCATCAGGAGCCGCTCGCCGAAGAGGTGCTGGAGGTCCTCGCGGGTGGCCGTCGCGCCGCGGGGACGCTCCGGGCGTGACGCGACCTCCGCGAGCGCCTGCCGCAGCGCGGGGTGCCGCTTGAGACGGGTGACCGACGCGGGCGCTCCGTGGCTCTCCCTCCGTGGCAGCCCCGGAAAGGCCCGCCGCGCCTGCACCGCCGCCCATCGCTCGTAGCTCTTCACCTCGACGTCCTTGGCGCCGAGGCGCTCGAGCAGCGTCGTCGACAGGCGCTGGAGCCCCTCCACCGGCACCAGCACCAGCGAGCGGAACGTGCGCCCCGACCGCTCCGCCTTCGACTGCAGCGCCGCCACCCGGTGGAGCGCGACGGTGGTCTTGCCGCACCCTGCCTCGCCCAGCACCAGCAGCGCCCGGCGCCGCGGGAGCTCGACCGCTCGCCGCTGCTCGGCGTCGAGGGCGTCGAGGGTGAAGGGCGACGGAGCGTGCAGCGCCCCCAGCGGCCGCGGCTGAAGCAGCGAGGGAGGTGCGTCGCCCTCGCGTCGCCACTCGCCGCCACCCCGTCGGGAGAGCACGGCGTCGGCGGTGAGGACCTCGACGAGCGATCCCGCGGAGACGTCGAGCAGGGCGCGGGCGCGGACGGTCCCTTCGAGGGTGCGCCCGTCGACGTCGAGCTCGTAGTCCTCGCCCTCGCGCGTCGAGAGGAACACCGACGCGAGCGGCGCGGTCCGCCAGTGGAGCACGGTCACCGCGCCCTCGACGTCCGTGCGCCACCCGAGGAGCAGGTCGCGCACCCGGCCCCGGGTCTCGACCTGCATCCAGGCCACGGGAGGCGGCGAGTCGCTCGGCGCCGTGAGCGCCGCCGCGGCGACGAGGCGCTCGATGTGGTCGACGACCCGGTGTTGTTCTTGGCTCAGCGCAGCGCTCATGGACCCTCCGATCGGGGGCCTATTGGCCGCGATCGGGGGCTCCGATTCCAGCTTCAAAATGGAGCGGGAACGCTGCTAGAATCTCTGCGGAGAGGGTGGGATTCGAACCCACGGTACCCTTTTGGAGTACACCGCATTTCCAGTGCGGCGCCTTCGACCACTCGGCCACCTCTCCCTCGTGTCGCGCGCGCCATCGCGCCGACACCGGGACTTCAACTCTTTCGGGCGGAGAGCAAGGGATTCGAACCCTTGGTACCTTTCGGTACACCTGATTTCGAGTCAGGCACCATCGACCACTCGGACAGCTCTCCGTCGCGAAACCTACGCAAAGGCCTACCCCCCTGTCAACGCAGAACCCTTCCGACGCGCTCGGAAGAATGCACGGAGCACCTCCGCGCAGGCCCCGGCCTCCACGCCGCCGAGCACCGCGTACCGGTGGTTGAGCCGCGCGTCCTGGTGCAGCTGGTAGAGCGTCGAGACCGCTCCGGCCTTCGGGTCGTCGCAGCCGTAGACCACGCGCCCGATGCGCGCGTTGACGAAGGCCCCGGCGCACATCACGCACGGCTCCAGCGTCACGTAGGCCGTCACGCCCTCGAGCCTCCAGGTGCCCAGCGCCGCCGCCGCGGCCCGCATCGCCAGCACCTCCGCGTGGGCCGTCGGGTCCTCCAGGGCCTCGCGCAGGTTGTGGGCCCGGGCGAGGCTCACGCCCTCCGCCGACACCAGCACGCAGCCCACCGGGACCTCCCCCGCGACGGCCGCCCGCTCCGCCTGGCTCAGCGCCTCCAGCATCCAGCGGCGGTGCGTCGCCTCGTCCGTGGGGTCGCTCATCGGTCCTGCACGCGGCGGATGTTGTAGACCCCCATCGCCTCGGCCACGGGCTTCTCGGGGTCGCTCTCGTGGTACGCGCGGATCGCGCTCACCCCCATCCGGTTGCCCACGCGCTTGATGGTCGCCTCGGCGTAGAGGTCCTCCAGCCGGGCGGGGCGGAGGTAGTCGACGCGGATGTCCACGGTGGACACCCGATCGCCCAGCGCCAGCTCGCTGAACACCGCCGCGCCGCCCGCCGTGTCGAGCAGCGCCGCGACCACGCCGCCGTGCAGCGCCGGCCGGAAGGGGTCGCCCACCAGCTCGGGCTTGAAGGGCAGCATCAGCCGCGCGACGCCGTGCTCCAGCGAGACCAGCCGCAGACCGAGGTAGCGATTGAAGGGGATCTCCTCCGCGAAGAAGTGTTCGATCGCTCCTCGCACCGCCGGGTCCAGCACCCTCTTCCCTGCGCTCATCGGCTCGACGCTCCTTTGGGACCTCTCCGGCGGATGTGTGAATCCCGCGGAGGCCCCTCCCGTACCTCACCCGCCCACGGATCGTCAGCCCCTCAGCGGGAGCACTGACCTCCCGGTGGGTGTCTGGGCCCTCGGTGCTATGCTGGGTTCCGGCTCGTCGCCGCGAAGGAGGTTACACCCCATGAAGCGTCTCTCGGGTCTCATGCTCGCCGTCAGCCTCTCCGCGTCGCCCATGGCCTTCGCGCAGCCGCGATCCACCACCGCTCCGGTCGCGCTCCAGCAGCCCGCCCCGCAGCCGACGCCCAACCCGACGCTCTGCTGTTGCCGGGTGTGGACCCACGGCTGGCAGTACTCCTGGCGCGACACCCCGGCGTGCACCGCCGCCAACGGCACCTGCGTCAGCCCCGATCACTGCTGATCGGGACCTCCTCCCTCCCTCACCCCTCACCGCTCCCCGACGATCACTCCAGCTCGCGCGTCACGATCATCCGGTCGCGCTGGATCTCCCCGGCCACCACGGTGCCCGTGACGGAGAAGGTCGACTCGATGTCGTCGCCGTCGAGGTCGCCGATCGCGCGGGAGTAGAAGTACGCCCCCTCCCCGGAGCCCGACGTGAACGACGCGTAGGCGTAGTAGTGCGGCTGATCGAGGGAGAACCCGATGGCGGTCCACTGCGGGTCGGTGGTCCAGAGGGTCGGGCGCGCGGGGTACTTCGTCGAGCCGGGGTTGTTGTCCGGCGTGTACGTGGCCGCCGAGGCGAAGCGCTGCCCGGTGCCGACCTCGATGCTCCGCTGGTAGTAGGTCATCTGGCCCTGGTAGATGGCCCGGATGTTACCCACCGCCTCGCTGGTCTTGGTGCGCTTCACGTAGCGCGTGTACGAGGGGATCGCGATGGCCGCGAGCAGCCCGAGGATCATCACCACGATCATCAGCTCCACCAGCGTGAAGCCCCATCGATACCGCCGAGCCAGCCGTAGGGTCATGTAAGCCCCTCCTCGTCGGATGAGCTCTATGGCCTACGCGTTGGGGATGCACAAGGTCCCTTACCTGCGCTGTATGCGAGACGTGGCCCGGGCGTCCCCTTGCCGCTACAGTGCCTCGTCGTGCGGTTGACCGTCCTTGCCAGCGGATCGGGCGGAAACGCCATGCTCATCGAAGCCGGAGCGACCCGACTGCTGGTCGACGCGGGGCTGCCGCTCGTCACCCTCCAGCGGCAGCTCTCCCGCGCCCGCCTCACGGTGAAGCCCAACGCGCTCATCGTCACGCACGCCCACGGCGACCACTGCCGCCACGCCGCCGAGCTCTCCGAGCACTTCCAGGCGCCCCTCTTCGTGAGCGAGGCCACCCGCCGCAGCGTCCGCCTCGGAGGGCGCCGCTCGCCGCGCGTCTTCGGCCCGCGCGCCCCCTTCGCCATCGGCGACCTCTCCGTCACCGCGATGACCGTCCCCCACGACGCGCCGCAGGTCGCGCTGCGCTTCGAGCACGGCGGCGAGGCCGCGGCGATCGCCACCGACCTGGGGGAGGTCCCGCCGGGGCTGCTCGAACACTTCGCCGGCTGCGACACCGTGCTCATCGAGTCCAACCACGACCACGAGATGCTCTGGTCGGGCCCCTACCCCTATCACCTGAAGCGCCGCGTCTCCGGCGGCCACGGGCACCTCTCCAACGCCCAGACCCACGGGCTCCTCCGGAGCCTCGACCGGAGCGTCCGCACCGTCGTGCTGATGCACCTCTCGCAGACCAACAACACCCCCGAGCTCGCGCGCTCCTCCGCGGCCGAGGCGCTCTGCGACCACCCCGCGACCCTGCTGGTGTCGTCGCAGTTCGGCGTCACCAGCATCGGCGCAGAGCCCGAAGCCCCGCCGCAGCTCGAGCTCTTCCCCCGCTGAAGCAGACGGGGTCGACCCCCTCAGGGCTTCGGGGTCTGCTCGAGCACCGCGCCGCTGTCGGGAGCGACGTTGACCCGCTGGGGGTAGGCGTCGAGCGCCCTCGGGTGGGGCGGTCCGCCGTAGCAGGCCGAGAGCGAGGCGCTGGCCGTGAGCGCCGCGGCGAGGGCGACCACCACGCGGGCGGCCTGGGAGCCACCGGCGCTGCGCTCGACGGGATGGGCGAGCGGCGAGGCGCAGAAGGGGCAGGCGTCCTCCGAGGCCCGGACGTGACGCGAACAACCGGCGCAAGGGACGAGCGTGGGTGTCATTGGGCGATGGACCTCCGAGTGGGTGGGCGATGGACAACGCGGCCCTGGTCCTCGGGCTTACACCGGGGCGAGAGGTCGTGTCAGCGCCGCGAGGAGCGGAGCGCGTCGTCGGCCGCGGTCACCCGCAGCGCCCAGGTGACGGTGAAGGCCACCATCGCCATGCCCACCGGGGAGAGCGCGTTGAGCAGCCGGTAGCCCGCGCTGCCGATGGGGTAGAGCGCGTGCAGCCACGGGAACACCACCCCGCACGCCGTCGCCGGGAAGGCCGTGAGGTAGACCCACCGACGGCGCTGGGGGGCGGTCGTGAGGAAGGACGCGACGGTGATGCCCGCGAGGAAGGAGATCTGGTTGGAGAACAGCTCCCCGGCCGGGTCTTCGGTCTGGTAGCGGGGCCCGAGGCCCGCGTGGAGGAAGAGCACCAGCAGCGCCCCGAGAGCGCCCGCGACGGAGAGCCAGCGGGTCTCGGGGTCGTGCCCCTGGGATGAAGCCTGCGACGGGGGTGGGGGCGAGCGTTCAGCCACGACGCGAGGAGGGTCGCACAGTCACGCCGACGGAGGAGAGAACCCGTCACCTCCCAGCTGGAGCAGGAACCTCACCAGCGCCTCGCACTTGGGCACCAGCGAGTCGAGCTCCACGCGCTCGTCCAGCGTGTGGAAGCCGCTCCCCCGGGGGCCGAGGCCGTCGATGGACGGCACCCCCACGGAGGCCGTCGTCGAGGCGTCGCTCCCGCCCCCCTGCGGCGGCGACTCGGCGTCCCCGAGGCCCGCGAGGCGCTGACACCCGGCGTACCGCTGCATCCACCGGGCGCTCTCCTCCCAGCGCTCGAGCGGCGCCCTCGCGATGCCTCCCTCCAGCACCAGCGAGGTGCCCTCGAGCAGCGGCGATCTTACCAGGTCACGTAAGCGCGAGACCAGGGTGACGCCGTCGTCGACGCGCCCGAAGCGCCCGTCGAGCTCCGCCACGCACTGGGCGGGGACCGTGTTCTTGGAGGTTCCGCCGAGCACGGTGCCGACGTTGACGGTCACGCCGCTCGCGTAGTCCGTGAGCGCCTCGGCGGACTCGATGAACCTCGCCATCGCCCGGATCGCGCTCGCCCCCTGCGCGTGCGCGTTGCCCGCGTGCGCCGCCCTCCCGGTCGCCCTCGCGGTCATCGCCAGGGTCCCCTTGCGCCTCGTGATGATCGCGTCTCCCTCGCGACCCGCCTCGAAGACCAGCGCCACCGCCGCGCCCCGCGCCGCCTGCTGCAGCCACGGCCCGCTCTCCGGCGATCCCGCCTCCTCGTCGGCCACCACGGCCATCGTCAGCGGCACCCGATGCAGCGCCCCCGCCGCGTCGAGCGCCCGCAGCGCGAAGGCCATCACCACCAGGCCGCCCTTCATGTCGAGCACCCCGGGTCCCCACGCCACGTCCCCCTCCGAGCGGTAGCCCGCGAACACCTCGCGAGGAAACACCGTGTCGTGGTGGCCCACCAGCACCACGCCCCCGTCGCCCGCCGCGCGCGGACCCTCGAAGAAGAGGTGCGACCCGTAGCGCTCGCCCTTCACCACCCGGCACGCGAGCGGCACCGCCTCCCGCAGCACCGCCCCGGCCGCGTCCACGCCTCGAGGGTCGAGCGTGTACGAGCTCTCCTCCACCAGCGCCCGGAGCAGCGCCTCCATCGGCGCCCGCTGAGCCCTCACCCACGCCACCGCGTCGTCGACCATCGGGCCCATGCAACCGCTCAAACGCCCTTACATCAAGGGGTTTCGCGAGGGAGACAGGGTATGTCACAGCCCCGGTTGCTGCGCGGGGTGTCGGTCACTAGGGTGACGGACATGGGAGGCGACGCCGCGATGACGAGCCCACTGCACTTCGAGACCCTGAGACGACTCGACCTCGCGCTACGGCGACACCCGTGGCAGCAGAGCCAGGAGCACGCCTGGCGCGGGCGTGAGCTCGGGCTGGCGCTGCTGAAGGGGCTGCGAGAGACGCTGCCCACCTGCGACGTGGCGACGGCGGTGACCATGGCGGTCGACGCGGCGACCCCGCCCGCGGACAGTGTCGAGCGCGGCTTCGAGGAGCGGTGGTCGCGCTACACCCTCACCTGGGCGGCGCGCTCGCTGGTGGCGCAGTCCATGGACGCCCCGGGCCCGGTGGCGGCCGAGCTGCGCGCGCTGGCGGGGGCGATCGCGGGGGTTCCGCTGCGGGTGCGGGGAGCGTCGGGCGCCCCGGACGCGAGCGTGTTCGAGGCCATGATCGACGCGACCCGGGCGAGCCTCGACGGCGTCGCAGCGAGCGGCTTCGGGCGGGTGTTCACGCAGCAGGTGAAGCACTCGGCCTCGCTGCTGGTGGTGGGCAACCACGCGGTCGACGACCTGCTGCGAGGGGCCGTCATCCGAAGCGACCGGGTGGCCCACGCGCAGCCCGTCGAGGCCTGGGCGCAGGCGTCCATGGACGAGCGCAGTGCGCAGGTCGCGCAGGGGCTCGCGGAGGCGGCGTGGGCGCTGGCCGAGCGCTCCGCGGAGGAGGGCGACGCGAGGGTGGCGCGTCCGCTGGTGCGCGTGGCCGCGCAGCTGGCGGCGAGGCTCGACCGCGTGGGCCAGTGGGTCCCGATGAACGCGGCGGTAGCGGCAGTGACGACGACGGCAGGCAACCACACGACGGGTCCGGCGCCGAGCGCGCCGGCGACCCCATCCCAGAAGACGGAGCGAACCATGGAAGAGAAGAAGATCCCCCCGGTGCTGAAGTCCCTCGAGGTCGACGCCACGGACGCCGCGTGGCGCCTCGCCGGGTCGCAGTTCGTGAAGCTGGCGCGCGAGCCCATCGTGGCCCTGCTCTCGCGCCACCTCGGCCCCGATGACCCGTCGCTTCGGGCGCGCATCGCGGCCTTCCTCGACACCGAGCTCGGCGCCTCGCTGCTCTCCGGGGTGCTCTCGCTGGGCCTCGCGGCGATGCCCCTGCCCGCCGGAGACGTGTCGCACAAGCTGTCTCGGGAGCTCCGAGTGCGCGCGATGGCGGGCACCAGCGACGTGATCGCGGACGTGCTGATGGGCCCGCTGCGCCAGGTGGCGGTGACCTACCTCCAGGGGGCGTCGAAGGGCGGCGACACGGAGGCCGCGCCCCGCGAGCCGGCGGCGCTCCCGGGGGGAGACTTCCTCGATGCGCTGAAGACGGCGGCGCAGACTCCGGTGGAGTCCACCGCGCACAGTTGACCAGCGCGCGCCGTTGGGATTACCACGGCGGCCACCTTATGGCAGACGCGCACGGACACGGCCCCTCCCACGACGACGATCACGGTCACGCGAAGGGTCACGGGCACCAGGCGCACGCGCACCCCGAGCCCCCCGAGGACGCCCTCGTCACCCCCGGATGGATGCCCCTCGCGGGCCTCGGGCTGCTCCTCGCGGCCGCCCTCGGGGTGTACCTGTTCCTGTCGCCGGGCGTGCTCGCGACGCACGCCGACGCGGGCACCGGGGACGCCGAGGTCGCGGCCGATGCCGCGGCCCCCTGAAGCGAATCCCGTCGATCTCTCTCGACCGCGCCGCGGGAGAGAGAGACTCCACTCCACCAGACAGGTCCGAGAAGAGAGCGAAGGTTGGCGATGGCTGATGTCCCGTCCGGCTTGAAGTACACGAAGGAACACGAGTGGGCCCGCGTCGAGGGCAACCGCGTCACGGTGGGCATCACGCAGCACGCCGTGGACGCCCTCGGCGACATCATCCTGGTGAGCGTCGACGCGAAGCTCGGCGCGGCCCTCACCGCGGGCAAGGTCTTCGGCGTGGTCGAGTCGACCAAGTCCGTGAGCGACCTGTTCTCGCCCATCAGCGGCACCGTGGCCGCCATCAACGACGCCCTCAAGGACGCGCCGGAGAAGGTCAACGAGGCCCCCTACGGCGACGGCTGGATGATCGTCATCGAGACCGCGGGAACGTCCTCCGAGCTCGACGGGTTGATGGACGCGGCCGCCTACAACGCCTTCCTCGGCACCCTGTAGCCGTCCCCGCTCCGTCTCCCTCTCTTCCACTCCCTCCCACGGAGGCGCTCGCACCCCCCATGAACAAAGTCATCATCATCGGCAGCGGCCCCGCCGGGCTCACGGCGGCCATCTACGCGGGGCGCGCCGACATGGCCCCCGTGATGATCGAGGGCCTCGGCAGCGATCACCAGCCCGGTGGCCAGCTCATGATCACCACCGAGGTGGAGAACTACCCGGGCTTCCCCGAAGGGATCACCGGGCCGAAGCTGATGGAGCAGTTTCGCCAGCAGGCGGAGCGCTTCGGGACGAGGTTCTTCACCGAGGACGCGCTGCGGGTCGACCTGCACGGCCCGGTGAAGCGCGTCTGGATCGAGAGCCAGCCGGAGCCCCTGGAGGCCCGGTCGATCATCATCGCCACCGGCGCCGTCGCGCGCTGGCTCGAGGTCCCCGGCGAGAAGGACCTGCAGAACCACGGGGTGTCGGCCTGCGCCACCTGCGACGGGTCGTTCTTCCGCAACCAGGAGGTCATCGTGGTCGGCGGCGGCGACACCGCGCTGGAGGAGGCCCTCTACCTGGCCAACCTCGCCCGCACCGTGCACCTCGTGCATCGCCGCGACACCCTGCGCGCCAGCAAGATCATGCAGGACCGCGCCTTCCAGCACCCGAAGATCAAGTTCCATTGGAACAAGGCCATCGCCGAGGTGCGCGACGTCTCGAAGAAGAAGGTCACCTCGGTGCTGCTCCAGGACACGGTGAGCCACGAGGTGCGCGAGATGCCCATCGACGCGGTGTTCGTCGCCATCGGGCACACCCCCGCGTCGCAGCTCTTCCTGGGCTCCGTCGACGCCCACGACAACGGCTACCTCCGGGTGATCCACGGCACCACGCGCACCAACATCCCCGGGGTGTTCGCGTGCGGCGACGTGGCCGACCACGTGTACCGCCAGGCCGTCACCGCCGCGGGCACCGGCTGCATGGCCGCCATCGACGCCGAGCGCTACGTCTCCGCGCTCGACGGCTGAGCGGTCCGCTCCCCCGCGGCCGATCTCGCCGACGGCTTTGCGGGCGCGCGAGACTCGTCCACACTGCCGCTCTAATCCCACCATGAGCCAATCGACCGACGTCACCGCGCCGACGGACAGCCCCATCGCGCGCATCGCGCTCTTTCATGGGCTCTCCGCGAAGTCCCTCGCCAGGGTTGCGAGCATCGCCACGGAGCAGCGCTACCCGCTGGGGACGGTGCTGTTTCGCGCGGGCGACGTGGGCGACCGGCTGTACCTCATCACCGCCGGGAGGGTGCGCATCTCCCGGGAGGTTCCGGGCATGGGCGAGGAGGCGCTCACTATCCTCGGGGCGGGCGACTACTTCGGCGAGATGGCCGTCATCGACCCGGCGCCCCGCAGCGCCGACGCCCACGTCCACGAGTCGTGCACCGTGCTCGAGATCCGCAAGGACCAGATGGAGCACCTGATGCTCGTCCACCGCGACCTCGCCTACGAGGTGCTCTGGAACGTCGTGCGCACCCTCACCGCCCGCCTCCGTGACACCACCGACAAGGTCACCTTCATGGCCGTCACGGGGCGCTTCTCGTAGCGCGTTCCGTCTCTCCACCGTCCTGTCACCCGATCGCCGCAGAACCGCTCCGCCGCTCTGCTAGAGGCTTCGTTCCAACGAGGTCATCGATCCAACGTGGTGAAGCGCGCGGCTCTCTGGTCCATCGCCCTCGCGGGCGTCTCCATCGGTCTCACGGTCCCTCGCGAGGCGGGCGCCGTGCGCCTCTGGGAGGAGGCCCGCGCAGGCTGGACTCCCCCTGGTGGCCTCGCCCCCGGGGGCCTCTCCCTCGCGGCGATGTTCAACGGCTCCGTCGCCTCTCCCGACCTCCGCCCGCCGGACTTCGTCCCTCCCCTCGCCGCGGGCGGACACGTCGGGGCCAGCCGCTTCCCTGAAGGCGTCGCGGAGCGCTGGCTCGACCTGGGCTTCTACGCCCAGCCGCAGTTCATCGTGCAGACCGGCTACAACCTGGACTCCACCTCGAACTTCTCGCTGCCTCCAGGCGTGAGCCTGCAGCGCACCCGCGTGGTCCTCCACGGCCAGGCGCACCCGCTGCTCCAGATGCGCGTGGAGTTCAACATGTCGAACAACCTCGACCTGCTCGACGCCTACGCCCTCGTGCCCGTGCGCCGCTGGCTGCAGGTGCAGATCGGGCAGTTTCGCGTGCCCTTCTCGCGGCAGGAGCTCACCTCCAGCACGCGCTTCCAGTTCGCCGACCGATCGCTCTGGTCCGGCGCCGCCAACGCCAGCGGCGTGCGCTTCATCCCGAGCTTCGACCAGGGCCTGATGGTCTGGGGCTGGGCCGGCCCGCGAGACCTCGTCGAGTACTACGCCGGCGTCTTCAACGGGAAGGGCTCCAACAGCGCCTTCAACCTCGACGGCTTCTTCCTCTACGCGGGCCGCGTCGCCATCAACCCCCTCGGCCGGCCGCGCGCCCTCCAGGAGGGCGCCATCAACCTCTCCCAGGCCCCCACGCTCGCCATCGGCCTCAACGCCGCCAGCCAGATCCGCCAGGTGGGCCTCGTCACGCTCCCCGGGCAGAGCACCCCGACGCCCAACCGCATCACCGTCAACTCCTTCGGCGGCGACGTGTTCTTCGCCGCGAGCGGGGCCTCGCTTTACGGGGAGGTGTATTTCCGCGACACGCAGGAGACCGACACCGCCGCCGCGCCCAGCACCCAGTCGCTCGGGTGGCTGCTCCAGGCGGGCTACTTCATCCCGGTGCCCGCGCTGCGAAACCACCTGGAGGTGGTCGCCCGCGCGCAGAGCTTCGACCCCTCCAATTGCTACACGGTGAGCGCCGGGGCCGACTGCGGCCAGCGCCTTCCCGGCTCGCAGTCGCGGGAGGTCTACCGCGACTTCATGTTCTCGCGCGCCTACACCTTCGGGCTCACCTGGTACCAGCTCGGTCACGGCTTCAAGGCGCAGGCCCAGTACACGATCAACACCGAGCATCGCGACGCCACCAACGACCCGCGCCCCGGCAGCGGCGTCGTCAACAACGACCTCTTCACCCTGCTGCTCACGGGGTCGTTCTGACCCCTCGCGCCGAGGACCACCATGCGAACCCATCGACCGCTCGCCCTGCTCTCCGTCCTGTCGCTGCTGGCCGCCTGTCAGGACACGCTCGGCACCGCATCCAACGACGCCGGATCGCTCCCTCCGACGGACACCGGCAGCGCCTCGGACGCCCAGGGCATCACCTCCGACGCCGCCACCGGTGACGCGGGCGACCCCCTCGTCGAGGAGCGGGCGCCGCTCTCGTACACGCCCGACGGGTGCATGCACCGGGTGAGCTCGCTGCCCGGGACCATCAACAACGTTCGCGGCAACCGCACGGTCTTCGGCCCGATGCCCGAGCCTCGCGCGGTGCACACCTCGTGGCCCGCGGACCCGTCGAGCACCATCGCGTTCGTGTGGCAGACCGACAGCCAGACCCGAGCCACCGTGGTGCAGTACGGCACCGACCCGTCGATGCTCGACCAGACCGCCGCCGGCAGCGTGAGCACCGGCGGCCTCGGATCGACCGAGGTGACCATCCACGAGACGCACGTGTGCGGGCTGCGGCCGGACACCACCTACCACTACCGGGTGGGCGGAGAGGGCCACTGGAGCGCCGTGCAGCGCTTCAAGACGGCCCCCGCCGCGGGGCGCACCGACTACGACGTGAACTTCGCCGTCTCCGGGGACTCGCGCGACAACTTCACCACCTGGCGCCAGGTGCAGGAGCGCGTGGTGATGGGCGCGCAGCCCCCCGACTTCCAGATCTTCACCGGCGACGCGGTGCTGCTAGGGACGCTCCAGGGCGCGTGGCAGCAGTGGTTCACCGGCGCCGCGGGCTCGCAGGCGGTGATGCCGTGGATGATGGCGCACGGCAACCACGACGCCCTCGCGATCAACTACCTGATGCAGTTCGCGCAGCCGCAGGTCGACGCGCCGGAGCAGAGCGAGCTCTACTTCTCCTTCGACTACGGCCCGGTGCACCTGCTCTTCCTCAACGACACCCCGCTGCGCGACGACTACGCGGGCAACGTCGCGGGCACGCAGCTCACCTGGATGCGCGCCGACCTCACCCGCGCCCGCGCCAACCGCGCCCGGGTGCCCTTCATCGTCGCGGTGCACCACAAGCCCTGCTTCGGGTCGTCGCGGCACTCCTCCACCACCGACACGGTCTTCGTGCGCACCACCTGGGCGCCGGTCTTCGACGAGTTCGGCGTCGACCTGGTGCTCAACGGCCACGAGCACGACTTCGAGCTGAGCAAGGAGGTCGACGGTCGAGGCCAGGAGGTGAGCGGCCGCCGGGGCACCCGCTACATCGTCGCCGCGGGCGCGGGCGCGCAGCTCTACGAGCTCCAGGACGGCACGCCCCGCTCCTGGTCGGCCTACTACGAGAGCGTGGTGAACTTCCTGCGCATCCACGCCACCATGACCCGCCTGGAGGTCACTCCCTTCCGCCTCGACGGCACCATCATCGACCGCGGCCGGGTCTCGCTGACGCCCCGCCCGATGTGACCCCGCCAGAGGGGGTTTACCCCTGCGTGGCGATCACGGAGCTGCCGGTGGTACGGGTCCAGGAGAGGAGTTGGCTGATGCATGCCATCGAGATTCCGCTCTTTGACCGCATGATGCTCGCGTCTGGACGCACCGCGGTGGAGATGGACCGCGAGTTGAGGTTGCTCCTCGCGGTGAAGCGGTTCGAACTCGGGCGGGTGTCGTTGGGTCAGGCCGCCGAGGTGTCTCGGGGCCCCAGGGATTTCACGGACCTTCCTGACCAGTTCGTAGAGGTCCGGCACGACGACAAGGAGCACGATCGTGCCGACGAGCCACGTGGGAGGGTGGAGCGCGGAAGACAATCCGCCATGACGCTGGATAATATCCCAGCTGCGTCGATACCCCAGGCCCCTGGGTGTTGACCCTGCTGGATCGACCGGCTTTGCGATCCGCCTCGCGGCTCGCGCATCCAACGATCCGCCCGTTCCTCACTTCCACGCCTGCCGGAGTCCGCCCGATGGCCCCTCCCCCGTCTCCGATCGACATCTGCCTCCAGCTGACGGGCGCGATCAGCGCAGCCATCTCGGTCGACCAGATCTACGAGGCCGCGCTCGACGCCCTCACCGAGGGCCTCGGGGTCTCGCGAGCGTCGATCCTGCTGTCCGACCCGGACGGCGTGATGCGCGTCAAGGCTTCCCGCGGCCTGTCGGAGGCCTACCGCCGCGCCGCGGAGGGCCACTCGCCCTGGACGCCCGACTCGCCCGACCCCCGGCCGATCGTGGTGCCTGACGTGGAGGCCGACCCGTCCCTCGCCCCGCTCCTGCCGGCGATCCGCGTGGAGGGCATCGCGGCCATGGCCTTCATCCCCCTGGTGGGTCCGCGGCGCGTGATCGGCGGGCTCATGATCTACGAGGGCGCCCCCCGCGTGCCGGGCCGCGTCGAGTTGCAGCTGGCGAGCGTGATCGCAGCGCAGGTGACCTTCGCCATCGCCCGCGTGCGCGCGGAGGAGCAGGCGCGGCGCAGCGAGGAGGGGATGCGGTTCGCCCTCGACTCGGCGCTGATGGGCACGTGGGACTGGGACCTCATGGCCGACACGGTCCGCTGGTCGGAGAACCTCGAGCGCATCCACGGGCTGCCCGAGGGCACCTTCGACGGGACCTTCGCGAGCTACGAGCGCGAGATCCACCCCGATGACCGCGAGCGCGTCCTCACCTCCGCCCGGCGGGCCATCGCCGAGGGCGTCCCGCACGACGTCGAGTACCGCATCGTCGCGCCCGACGGCAGCGTTCGCTGGGTCGAGGGCAAGGGGCGGGTGGAGTACGACGGCGACCGGCCCGTGCGCATGACCGGTGTCTGCATGATCGTCACGCGGCGCAAGGAGGCCGAGGCCGCGCGGCTTTCCTCGCTCGAGGAGACGGCGCGACTCAAGGACGAGTTCCTCGCCACGCTCTCGCACGAGCTGCGCACGCCGATGAACGCCATCCTCGGGTGGGTGCAGATCCTCGCGGCGAACGCGCCGACGCCCGAGCGCCTCCAGCGCGCGCTCGAAGTCATCGGGCGCAACGCGAAGCTCCAGGCGCAGCTCATCGAGGACATCCTCGACGTGTCGCGCGTCATCAGCGGCAAGCTCGAGGTCGAGCGCGTCCCGGTGCTCGTGCCGCACCTCATCGACACGGCGGTGAGCGCCATCCTGCCCACCGCAGAGACCGCTCGCGTCCGCGTTGGCGTCGAGCTGTCCGAGCCGGTGCCTCCGATCGAGGGCGATCCCAAGCGGCTGCTCCAGGTGCTCGGCAACGTGCTCGCCAACGCGGTCAAGTTCACGCCCGAGGGCGGCGAGGTGCGGGTCCGCTGTTTCGGCCGCGAGGCTGCCGTGATCATCGAGGTGCGAGACACCGGCGTCGGCATCGACCCGGCATTCCTCCCCTTCGTATTCGACCGCTTCCGGCAGGGCGACAGCCGCTCCACGCGGCGTCACGGCGGCCTGGGGCTCGGGCTGGCGATCGCTCGTCACATCGTCGAACAGCATCAGGGCAACATCACGACCGCCAGCGAGGGGACGGGGTTGGGCACAACGGTGATCATTCGGCTGCCCGCTCCGCCGGTCCCTCCCGCGGTGCTCGCGACCGGGCGACCCTCGAACGAGGACGACGCGAGCAACCTCTGGCTCGACGGAGTGCTCGTGCTGGTGGTCGACGACGAGCGGGACTCGCGCGAGCTGGTCGCGGCCCTCCTCGAGGGGCGCGGCGCCCAGGTGGTCCAGTGCGAGTCCGCAGGGTCTGCGCTCGACGTGGTCGCGGTCCGATCGATCGATCTGCTCGTGGCGGATCTGGCCATGCCGGTGGTCGACGGCTACGGGTTGATCGAACGGGTCCGGCGGACCCACCCCGCGCTGCTCGCGCTCGCGGTGAGCGCCCACGCCCGGCACGAGGACCGGCGGCGGGCGCTCGCCTGTGGGTTCAACGGCTACTGCCCCAAGCCGCTGGCGACCGGAGAGTTCATGCGCCTCGTGCGCGACCTGCTGCCGCCTCGCGAGCGGCCAGCGATTCCGGGCGAGGCATGAGACGACCCGGCCCGTGGGATCATGCGACGCGGGGCTCGACCACAGCGCCGCGCAGGACCGCGGCCACGCCGAGCATTCCACCGACCGCCGCTTCGAATCCGCCCCGCCGCGAGAGACGCTCGCTGAAGGCGTACAGGTCGTCCGGGGTGACGATCTCCGCGAGCCCCGCCTCGACCAGAACCTCTTCGTACAGGCGCTGCCCCTTCGCCGGACCGAGGACGCGCGTGAGCTTTTCCCGGGCGAGGTCGCGGAGCAGGGGCTCCGGGCGCCGCTCGCTGGCGTCGTCCATCACCGCGCGCCCTGGGTGCCGTTCTGCGCGCGCTCCAGCGACTCGAGCCGGGCCAGGGCGCGGTCCCGCTCGCCCCGCATGGTCAGGAGCGCGACCTCGACCGCGCGGCTCTGCTCCGTCACCTCCGCCGCCACGGCCTCTGCGGCGGCTCGGGCCTCGTTGACCACGGTGTACAGCCGTGCGTTATCTACGGCGAGCGCGATGCGGCGGGCGAACTCCTCGGCGAAGGCGCGGTCGGCCTCGGCGTAGCGGCGGCCCGACTCGGCGGACACGAGCGTGAGCGCCCCGAGCGCCCGGTCTCGTGCCACCAGCGGCACGCACATCGACGACCGCAGCCCGAGCGAGCGAGCCAGGGCGAGCAGGTGGGGATCGCGGATGGACGAGGCGAGCAGCTCGTCAGGGATCTCCTCGAAGTATTCGCCCCGGCGCTGGCGGATCACGGCGTAGGTCCCGTGCGGGTCCGCGGGATCCGGCGGGAGACGCCGCCACAGCTCCCAGCCGAGAGCGGTCTTCGTCGGATCGACGTGGGCCACGGTCGCGCGCTCCAGGGCGCCATGCTCCGTGAGCAGGTCGATCGCACACCAGTCGGCGAGGTGGGGCACGACGAGTCGGGCGACATCGTCGAGGGTGCGCGGGAGGTCGAGCGAAGCGCCCAGGACGGCGGTCGCGTCGATCAGGAAGCGCTGGGCCTCCTCCGTCCGCCGCTGGTCGTCGATGTCCATCGCGGTGCCGACGAAGACCGCGGCGGCGCCGTCCGCGTCGGGGAGTCGGACGACCCGCGCGGCGTGCCACCGCCAGGCGCCGTCGCGAGCGCGGCGTAGTCGATAGGTGATCTCGACCGGAGTGCCTGTGGCCCGTGACTCCTCGAACAGGCTCACGACCGCTGCCCGATCGTCGGGATGGACGAGCGTCTCGGGCCCGACGCGGCGGGTCTCGGCGAGGTCGAGCCCGGTGTACTCCCTCCACTTCGCGTTGAAGTAGGTCACCACGCCGTCCTGGTCGTGCGTCCAGACGATGTGGGGCATCGCGTCGGCCAGCTTCTTCTCCCACGTCATCTGCATCGACGGATCGTTTGTGGCGCTCACGCCTCATCCTACCGCGGTGCCCACGCCGCGTCCGGCCAAAGAAGGGCACCTCGTTGGGTTCAGCGGAAGCAGTGCGCCCGCCCCCGAGTCGAAGCCTCTGTAGGGCAATGGGCGCAGAAAAGAGCAGCCGGCTGGCGCATCCCCGCTTCCAGAAGCGCACGGAATGTTCCATGGAAGCGCTGCGACTCCACCTCCACATCAGGAACCCGACATGACTGAATCCGCCGTCGTCCACACAACCCGGGAGGACAGCGCCGACGCTGGCGCTGACCTCGGGGCCCAGATCGCCACGGCCTTGAACGGCGCCGAGCCCGACGTCGTCGTGGTCTTCGCTTCAGGTCGATACGACTACGCGGTCCTCCTCAAGGCCCTGACGGCCGCGTGCCGCCCGGCGCTGCTCGTGGGTGCCTCGTCGGCGGGCGAGTTCACGAGCGATCACCGGGGCGAGGGTCAGGCCTGTGCGCTCGCCCTCCGCTCGACCGAGATGCGCTTCACGGTCGGGGTCGGCACGGACCTGAGCCGCGATCGGGCCGCGGCGGCGGCCTCGATCGTCGCACCCTTCCAGGGGCGCGCGGGTCACGTGTGGCCCTACCGCGCGGCCCTCGTGATGACCGACGCGCTCGCGGGCCACGCCGACGACCTGCTCGAGCAGCTGACCGTTGCCACGTCGGGCATGTATCAGTTCTTCGGCGGCGGCGCAGGCGACGACGCCCGCTTCGCCCGCACCCACGTCTTCCATGGGACCGACGCGATCACGGACGCCGCCGTCGGGCTCGAGATCCTCTCGACGAAGCCCCTCGGCATCGGGGTCGGCCATGGATGGATGCCCGCGAGCCCCGGGCTGCGGGTGACCGAGGCCGACGGCATGCGGCTGCTAGGTCTTGACGGGCTGCCTGCGGTCGAGGCCTTCGAGGCCCACGCCGAGGCGACCGGTCAGCGGTTCGACCGCGCCGACCCGCTGCCCTTCTTCCTGCACAACATTCTCGGCATCGCCGTCGAGGATGGCTATCAGCTCCGCGTGCCCCTCGCGGTGCAGGCCGACGGGTCCGTGGCGTGTGCCGCGGACATCCCGGTCGGCGCCCGGGTCCACATCATGAAGACCGATGCCGAATCAGCGATCGCCGCTGCCGCCCGGGCGACCGACGCGGCCGTCGGTGCGCTCGGCGGGCACAAGCCGAAGGTCGCCCTCGTGTTCGACTGCGTCGCCACGCGACTGCGCCTGGGCGACGTCTTCGGCTTCGAGCTCAAGGCCGTGGCCGACCTGCTCGGCGACGCGTCCTTCGTGGGGTGCAACACCTACGGCCAGATCGCCCGCGCCGAGGGACAGTTCAGCGGCTTCCACAACTGCACGGCCGTGGTCTGCGTCCTGCCCGAATGAGCCCCCTGTCCGGTCGGGTGATCCGGCACATCGCCGCCATGACCGCCGCTGATGGGCGACAGGAGGGCGCACGCGCGCTCGCCGTGGAGGTCGGGGCCGAGGCCGTGCTGGTCTTCATCCGTGACGCCGAGCTGGTCGACCGCCTGGTGCCCGCACCAGGCTTCCCGGGCACCTTGCCGGGTGGGCCATCGTGGCGGGCCTTCCTCGAGGCTTGTCGGGTGCCGGGCGTCCACCACGGGCAGGTCGCGTACCCGACGTCCGCAGCCGTCATGGACGCGTGCGCGTGTGTCTCGGCGGACGGAAGCGCGCTGATCATGCTCGGAGGTGCCTGCGCCGGGGAGGCCGTCGACGCCTGCGAGCTCGTTCTGCCGGCCCTCGGCGCGGCCCTGCGGGCCGAACAGCGCGCGGTCATCGCGTCGGGCGAGGCCGCCCTGGCCCGTGCGGCGGCGCGGCGCTCCGCAACCGTCGCGCAGGCGCTGGACACTGCGCGGGCCGATCTCGCCCATGCGCTCGCGGAGTCGGGCCGACTCAACGAGGGGCTCCGGCAGGAACAGGCCGTGCGCGAGCGCCTTCTGGGTATCGTGGGCCACGACCTGCGCACCCCCCTCGCCGCGGTCTCGATGGCGGCCACGCTGCTGCTCAGACGCGGCACGCTCGGGCCGAGCGACGCCGAGGCCGTGAAGCGCATCCACCGGGGCGCGGAGCGCATGGGGCAGATGATCCACCACCTGCTCGACTTCACCCAGGCGCGGCTGGGCGGCGGCCTCCCGATGCGTCTGGTGCCGGCCGAGCTCGACGCCCTGTGCCTGGAAGTCGTGGCGGAGGCCCGGACCACCCACCCCGGCGCGACGCTGCGGTATGCGAGCGACGGCGCGATCACGGTGCAGTGCGACCCGGTGCGCTGGAGCGAGGTCGTTTCCAACCTCGTGAGCAACGCGATCAAGTACGGGATGCCGGACCGGCCCATCGACGTGAGCCTCCGGGCGGAGAGGACGGAGGTGATCCTGACGGTCCACAACGAAGGGACGCCCATCGCGCCGGAGGTCCTGCCGCGGGTCTTCGACCCGATGCAACGCGGCGGGGTGGACCACGCAGGCACGGCCGGGAGCATCGGCCTCGGGCTCTACATCGTGAGCGAGATCCTCCATGCCCACGGCGGCACCGTTGACGTCCGTTCGACCCTCGAGGAGGGCACGACCTTCACTGCGCGCCTGCCCCGGCTGCCGGAGGCAGAAGCGGGAGTGACCGAGGCCCACGTCTGAGGCCTCGACCGCTTCCCTCGCGAACTTCCGGTCGCGCAGGTCGAGTCCCTCGCGACGCCCGCGCCCGCGCCGGTCACGCCGCCCGCTCAGCCCCGCGTGTTCCAGGCCTCGGCGGCGGCGATGCCCCGCTGCTC
>CBIHPK010000055.1:0-42589 GCA_966211675.1 uncultured Myxococcaceae bacterium | reverse complement strand
CCTCGCAGCCGCAGCGACAGGGACCGCCGCCCTCGCAGCCGCAGCGACAGGGACCACCGCAGGGGCAGTCGCCGCGCAGCGCCGCTCCTCCGTCGCGATCGGCCCCGTGGCCGTCCCGCTCACCGGCGCCGGTGGTCAGCTATGTGAAGCGCCCGGTGGGCCGCGATGCGGGCCCCCCCGCCGAGCGCGCGACCGCCGCTCCTGCGCCGAAGCCCGCCGCCCCGCCGCCGCCCGACGGCAACCCCCACCGCAAGCGCCGCCGGCATCGGCCCTGAGGCCTACGCCCGCAGCGCCGCTTCCCACGCCTCCGGTCGAAACCCCACCAGCACCGTGTCGCCGCGCACCAGCACCGGGCGCTTCACCAGCTTGCCGTCGGCGGCGAGCCAAGCGATGAGTTCGTCGTCCGTGGCCGCGTCGACGCGCGCCTTGCCCAGCGCCCGGTAGCTCTGGCCGCTGGTGTTGAGCCAGCGGCGCAGGGGGTTGCCGCTCGCGACGATCCAGCGGCGGAGCTCGTCGACGGTGGGCGGCTCGTCGACGATGGGGCGAACGGCGTAGGGGATCGCGTGGGCGTCGAGCCACGCTCGCGCCTTGCGGCAGGTGTCGCAGCCCGAGTAGGCGAGGAGGAGGGCCGGTGCGGTCATGGGAAGGGTTGCGTCGCCGGGGACGATCCGGCGCTCACTCGAAGGGGTTGGGCGGGACCGCGCCGCTGCTGGGCGTCGCGGGCCTCGGAGCGGGCGCCGGAGCGGGCGCCGGAGCGGGAGCGGGCGGGGCGGTGACCGCGGGCGCCGGACGAGGCGCGGGCGCGGGGCGCACGGCCGGGCGCAGGATGGGGCGAGCCACGGGCCTCGGGCGAGCGATCGCGGGCTCGTCGGGGGCGACCGCCGCGGGCGGCGGCGCCGGAGCGGCGGAGGGCAGCGGCACCACCGCGGGAACGGGCGCGGGCTCGACCGCCGCCGGGGTGGGCGCATGCCTCGGGGCGGGCGGGGGCTCGTCCGTGGTCTGCGGCTGCGGCTGCACCGTCGGGACCGGCGGCGCCACGGGGGGCTGCTCCATCACCGGCGGCGTCGGCGACTCGCGCGGAGGGATCGGCGGCGTCGGGGCGGCGGGCTCCGGCGCGGGCTCGGTGACGGGCGCCGGGCTCGGCTCGCCCGGGGTGTTGTCTCCGCCCTGCATCAGCATCGCGATGACCCCGACGACGAGCACCGCGCCGATGGCGGCGTAGAGCATCACCGGGCTGCGCTTCTTGGGCGCCGCGTCGACCCGGGCGTCGGCGTCGCTGACCGAGGTCGCGCGAGGGGTCGCCGCCAGGGGAACGGGGGCCGGAGCGGGCCGCACCGAGGGCGGCGCCTCCTTCACGGACTCCTCGATCAGGCTCTCGATGGAGACCCCGGAGGGCTTCTTCTCCGGCACCGAGGTGACGCGCGAGTCGTCGTCGATGGGGGCCGGCGCGGCCTCCTCGGCGACGGGCTGATCGCCTGCGGGCGAGGCCGCTTCGAGGGCCGCCGCTTCGACGGCCGCGGTCGGCTCCACGCTCGCCTCGGGGCTCGCCGCCGCGGGGGCGGGCTCCGGCGAGGCCGTGGGCTCGTCGGGGAGCTCCCGCATCGCTCGCAGGGCCGCGTCGATCTCGACCCTCGACGCGCGCTGCGTGCTGTCGTCGGAGACCGCCGCGACGTCGGCGGCCTTCATGGGAATGGTGCCCGGAGGCTCGCTCGGGATCTTCACCACGTCGAGCTCGCCGCTGTGGAAGTCGAGCGTCTCTCGCACGCCGCCCGAGGAGCGCGGCGACACCGGCGAGCCCACCACCAGCTGCGCCGCCGCCTTCGCGGGAGCGGGCTCGGTCGCCGGGCTCTCCGGCGGGGCAGCGGCCGCCGACGCGGCCTTCGCGGCCTCGGCCTCGGCGAGCGCCGAGCGCGCGGACTTCACGGCCTCCGCGGCCTCGGCCAGGCCCATGCCGACCATGGTGGACTTCATCGACCCGAGGGCCTTCGCGCTCTCGTCCGCCGCGGGCTGCGACGGGGTCTTCGCGATGCGCAGCGCCTCGCCCAGCAGGGCGTTCATCTGGCGCATGACGGTCTGGTCCTGCTCCGCGGGGAGCGGGGGCTGCGGGCCGTTGCCGAAGAAGTCCCCCGCGCGCGAGTCGATGCTCGCCGGAGGCGGCACGCTCGCGGCCGCCGGGCGCAGGCTCTCGAAGTGCGGCCCGGCCCCCTCGCCCTTGCGCACCATGATGCGCTCCAGCACCTCGAGGCCCTCGTCCACCTTGAGGAAGCGCACCCCCATCCCGGGCGGCGCGTCGGGCCGGGCCTCGGCCTCCTCGCGCCGCTGCACCACGCGCCCCGCGGCCTTCAGCACCGGGGTCTCGTCCCGCAGCTGGATCTCGATCTTCAACAGCTCGCCGAGCGCGGGAGGCTTCGGCGTCTTGATCCACATCCCGGTGCGGGAGATGTCCTTGGCGTACTGCTCGATGAAGTCCTCGAGCGTCGCGCTCTTGTATTTCACCTTGAGGGCCTTCGCCTTGACCTTCTGTTCCTTGCGGGGTTCGTCGGACATCGCGTGTGGGTCTCCAGCCCCGGGTTCGGGCTCTCGGATGATCATTGACCCTGGAAAGCGCCCGATGGCTCAGGTGCGCGCAGGTCTGCGGCCCAATCTACCGTTGACCGCGCGCCCAGGCGAAGCCTTGGGCGAAGATCACCCCCACATTTCTCACACCGTGCGACGCCCCTCCATCGCCCGCCCGAGGGTGATCGGGTCGGTGAACTCCAGCTCTCCCCCGTGCGGGACGCCGCTCGCGATGCGCGAGACCGCGACGCCCGCCGCGTGGAAGCACTCGGCCAGGTAGAGCGCCGTGGCCTCTCCCTCGACCGTCGGCGGCGTCGCGAGGATCACCTCCCGCACGCCCTCGCGGGCCACCCGCTCCATCAAGGGCTCGAGCGGAAACTCCGCGGGCCCGACGCCCCCGAGCGGGTCGAGCAGCGCGTGCAGGATGTGGTACCGGCCCTGGAACACCCGCGCCCGCTCGACGGCGTCGGCGTCCATCGGTCGGGCGACCACGCAGAGGAGCTCCGAGGTGCGCCGCGGATCGTCGCAGATCGCGCAGCGCACCCGGCTGGTGTAGGCCCCGCACGAGGCGCACCGCCGCACCCGCTCGGAGAGCGTCGCGATGGTCTCGCCGAGGGCGCGGGCGTAGTCGGGGTCGGCCCCGAGGACGTGGTAGGCGATGCGCCGGGCGGACTTCTCGCCCACCCCCGGCAGCCGCGTGAGCAGCCGCACCAGCGAATGGATCGGGTCGCCCGCGTCGCTCACGTGATGCCTGGGATCTTCGCCCCTCCGGTGACCTTCGCGATCTCCTTGTCCATCTCCTCGGAGGCCTGCTGGAGCGCCACGTTGGCCGCGGCCACCGCCGCGTCGAGGGCCAGCTCGCGGTCGCTCTCGTAGAGCTCGGGGTCGATGTCGATGCGCACCAGGGCGCGCGCCAGGCTGGCCGTGACCTTCACCTTGCCGTTGGCGCCGGTCGCCTCGACGGTGCGGTCCTTGTTGGCCTCGCGGGTCTCCTCGACCCTGCGCTGCATCCGACTGGCCTGCTTCATCAGCTCACTGATGCCACCGCGAAACTGCATGTCCTCTACCGTTCTTCCTGCGCCTCTGCGCCGGAGCGGAGGTCTTTACACCACCGCGCCCCGGGTCGCACGACCCCACCGCTCGCGCCTCGAACGTGCGCGGTCACACCGCCGCGCGGAGGTGGAGTAGCATCCGCGCGCAGTGAGCCCGTCGGACGACGTCGAGACCCCCGCCTCCCCTGCGACGTCGCGTCGCGCGCCCGGCGCCGGGGACGTTCTCTCGGAGCGCTACCGCCTCGTGCAGCGCATCGCCACCGGCGGCTCGGCGGAGGTCTTCGAGGCCGAGCACGCGGTGACGAAGCGCCGGGTGGCCGTGAAGGTGCTGCGCACCGACGCGCGAGGCGAGCTGTCGAGCGTCGACCGCTTCTTCCGAGAGGCGAGCGCGTGCGCGGGCATCGACAGCGACCACATCGTCGCGGTGCTCGACTGCGACGTCGACAAGGCCACGGACGCGCCGTTCATCGTCATGGAGCTGCTCCACGGCAAGGACCTCGCGCGCTTCGTCGCCGACACGCTCGCGCAGGGCACGCCGGTCCCGCCGTCGCTCGCGATGAACCTCCTCAAGCAGGTCGCCTCGGCGCTCGACAAGGTCCACGCGCGGGGCATCGTGCACCGCGACCTGAAGCCCGCGAACCTCTTCCTGAGCTTTCCCAGCGACGGCCCGGCGCGGGTGAAGGTGCTCGACTTCGGCATCGCCCGCATCGCCGCCGACGGCGCCGCCTCCGGCGGAGGCCGCATCGGCACGCCGCTCTACATGTCCGCCGAGCAGCTCTCCGGCCGCGCGGAGGTCACCCCCGCCGCGGACATCTGGTCCTTCGCGCTCATCGCGTACGAGCTGCTGGTCGGCTTCCCCTACTGGGAGGGCAACACCGCCACGTCGCTCTTCGCGCGCATCCCCGACGCCTCCGCTCGCCCGAAGCCCACCGAGCTCGCCGCGCGCCACGGGGTGCACCTCCCCCGCGCCTTCGACCCGTGGCTGCTGCGCTGCATCGACCCCGACCCCGCCCGCCGTCCCAACACCGTGGGCGAGGCCCTCGGCGACCTGCTCCGGCTCTACGACCCGAAGGCCACGCAGCCGCCGACCCGCGCCGCCGCGCCGCCCGCGCGCCTCGCCCCGCGCGCCTCGCCACGGCCCCCGGCGCCGTCGTCCTCCCGGCCGCGGGTCGAGCTCCCGATGCCCGGAGCGCCGCCCTCGCCCTCGGCCTCCCCGGCGCTGGTTCCGGTGCCGGCCTCGGCGCTGGTTGCGGTGCCCACGCCCACGCCCGCGCCTCCGGTCGCTCGCCCCAACCCCACGGAGGAGCTCGACGACGAGGAGATCGAGGACCTCACCGAGACCTCCGACCTGCCCCGCGGGATGATCGACGCCCCGGTCGACCTGCTCGCCGGGCCGCCGCCCGGACCGTCGTCCTCCGAGGCCCGCACCCGCCAGATGGCCCCGGTCTCTCGCGACGACGAGGACCGCCGCCTCACGCTCCCCATGGCCCCGGTCGTGGCCGACCTCTTCGGCCCTCCCCTCCCGACCGAGGCTCCGCCCGACGAGCGGGTGACCGCCGAGCTCCCGGCCGCTCACCGCCCCTCCTCGGCCACCCCGAGGGAGCGCTTCCTCTCTCCCGACCCGGCGCCGGAGAGCGCCTCCGCGGATCCCTTCGACACCCTCGGGGCCAACGTCGCCGCCGCCATGGAGTCGCCCGATACCTCCACGAGGGCGAGGCGCATCCCTCGCTCCGTCGAGCTCGCCTCCACGGCGCTGCTCCCGGTGCAGTCGCCCGTCGCCCCGGCCCCGGGCGTGAAGCCGAGGATGCTCCTCGCCGCCGCCGCGGTGACCCTCGGCCTCGCCTCCGCCGCGGGCTGGGTGCTCTTCCACGACCGCGGTCCGGGCTCGCGGCCGAGCGCCCGCGACAGCGTGTGGCGCAGCCCGAGCGCCTTCGAGAGCGCCTCCCTCGCGGCCACCACCGCCACCTGGACCGCCGCGCTGCGCGCCCTCACCGCGGGCTCCGGCCGCCCCTCCGGCGCCGACACCGCGCGCGTGCTCCATGCGCTGCTCGAGGCCCACCGCGCGGGCGTCGCCCTCCCCCCCGAGCACCAGGTCGAGCAGCTCATCGCCCTCGACCGACTGCGCACCCCGCGGGGCTGGGCCGCCTCGCCGGAAGCCTCGCCGGACGCCGAGTCCACCGCGTGGGCCACGCTCGCCTACGCGTCCATGGCGGAGATCACCCAGGCCGACGCCGCGCGAGTCCGGGTGCAGGTCGCCCGCGACGCGCTGCTCGCGCTGCAACAGCCCGACGGCTCCTTCGACGCCGGCAGCGATCCGCTGGCCTCGCCGCTGCGGGCGACCGCCCTCGCGCTCAACGCCCTGCTCGCGTCCGAGTCCTCGCTGCGCTCCGTCGGGCCGGACGCCGTCTCCGCCCGCCGCCGCGCCGTCGGGGTGCTGCGCGAGGCCCTGCAGCGCGCCGATCACCCGGTGTGGTCCTCGCCGGCCGCGCTCGACCTGGCGGTCGCCGCGCTCTGGTCCGCCCGCTCGCAGGCCCACGACGCCGACCCCTCCGACGCCACCATCGCCTCGCGCTACGTCGACCACCTCGGCGAGCGATGCCCCGACCAGCGCTGCGCCGCGCTGCCCCCGCTCGCCGACGCGCCGTGGATCCCGGGCGCGCTGGTCACCGCGTCGCGGCTGCGGCGCGACCCGCCCTCGCGCCCCGCCTCGGCGCGCCGGGCCCGCGCGGCCCTCTGGCGCTCGGGCCTCGCGGTGGTCGACCGCCACCGAGCGCACGGCGGCGACCTGCGCTGGCAGACCGCCTCGCTCGTCGCGCTGAGCCAGCTTCAGCGCTGAGGGGAGCGCCTCGACGGGGCGTTGGTGGTGAGGGAGGTGGGACGAGCGAGAGGCCCTTCGGACCCCGGCGCGCCTCAGGCGAGGGCGCCGGGGGAAGAGCCCCGCTGGATCAGGGGCGGGTGACGTTGACCGAGTAGCTGCCCGACGCGGTGCCGGCCGTGCAGCCGTCGACGTAGAGCGTGTGCAGGCCGGCGCCCGCGGGGATGGTGGAGTTGATCGACGAGCGCAGGCCGCAGGCGAAGATGCCGGTGCCGCCGACGTCGTCGTTGCAGGTCGCGACCGCCGCGCGGCCGGCGCTGCGCTGGTCGAGCTCCGTGTCCCAGGTCGCGCGGAAGCAGGTGCTCGCCGCGAAGGAGCCGCCCGTGAACGAGCCGCAGGTGTACCAGTAGTAGGTGTTCTCCGGTCCGCCCGAGCAGCAGGTGCTGGTGATGCGGCCGGTGCCCGAGGTGGAGCCCGCGAGCACCTGGCCGGAGCCCGCGTTGAGGGCCGTGAGCGCGCCGTTGCCCACCGGGAGGTGGTGGAAGCGGATGCTCGCCGCGCCGGCGGTGCAGCCCGAGAGCACCAGGTAGTAGGTGCCCGCGTCGAGGCGGACCATCACCTGAGACTGCAGCGTGGTGCTGCAGCCCGAGAGGCCGCCGTCGTCGTTGCACGCGAGGCCGTTGGTCAGGCCCGACGCGGTGATCGTGGTGCCGCCGCTGTTCTGGAAGAACAGGCTGGTGTCCCAGGCCGCGCCGATGGTGTCGGCGTAGACGACCTCCGGGGCGGTCAGCACGAAGCGGTAGAACACGTCGTTGCCGCGGCTGCAGCCGCAGGACGACGAGGCGCCCTCGTTGCGGGCGTTGGTGGTGTTCGCCGAGAGGATCGACGCCGGGCGGCTGGTGTCGATGAGCGTGGCGCCCGCGCGGGTGTCGTTGGCGGGAGGGGTCACGCAGGCGCCGGCGCGGCAGAAGGTCCCAGCGCCGCACTGGCGGTTGCAGCCGCCGCAGTGGTTGTTGTCCGTCTGCGGGTCGATGCAGGTGCCGCAGTAGCTCTGGCCGGCGGCGCAGGTGCCGACGCCCACGCGGATCTGGTAGGCGCCCGCGGAGCAGCCGTCGGCGATGACGGTGTGGAGGCCGGCGCCCGCGGGGAGCGTCGAGGTGAGGGTCGCGCGCGCGCCGCAGACGAAGCCCGTGTCGTCGTTGCAGACGTTGGGGCCGGCGGTGCGGCCGGGGCTGCGCTGCTCGATCTCGTTGTCGATGGTGGTCGTGGTGCCGCACGAGGTCGCGTAGAAGGTCGCCGCGGTCGCGCTGGGGCAGGAGATCCACCAGTAGGAGTTGTCCGGGCCGCCGGTGCAGGTGCAGCTCGCGCTGGTGCTGGTGCCGGTGCCCGCGGTGGTGCCCATCACGGTCTGGACGGTGCTGGTCGGGTTCAGCTGCACCGACGGGCCGTTGCCCGCGGCGGTGTGCTGGAAGTGGATCGTCGCGGCGCCAGAGCTGCAGCCCGAGAGCACCAGGTAGTAGGTGCCCGGGGCGAGGCGGGCGAGGATCTGGCTCGCGCGGCCGGCCGAGCCGCCGCCGCAGAACCCGAGGTCGTCGTCGCAGGTGCGGCCGTTGGTCGTGCCCGCGTCGGTGATGTTCACCCCGGTGGAGTTCTGCAGGAACAGCGACGTGTCCCAGGTGGTGCCGATGGTGTCGGCGTAGATGAGCTCCGGCGCGGTGAGCGTGAAGCGGAAGTACACGTCCTGGCCGGAGGTGCAGCTGCACGTCGGGAAGGTGGTGTCGTTGGCCGCGTTGGTGGTGTCCGCGGCGAGCGTCTGGCTCGGCATGGCGAGGCTGATCACCGTCGCTCCGGTGCGCTGGTCGTTGGCCGGGGCGCTGCCGCTACGGCAGCCGCCGCCCACGCAGACCTGGCCCGTGGCGCAGGCGTTTCCGCAGCGGCCGCAGTTGGCGCGGTCGCTCTGGAAGTTGGCGCAGCGCGCGGCCGCGCCGGTGCCGCAGAGGGTCTGGCCGCTCGGGCAGGCGCAGGCGCCCGCGGTGCAGGTCTGGCCGCTCGCGCAGGCGGTGCCGCAGCGGCCGCAGTTGCTGCTGCTGGTCTGCGTGCTCACGCAGGTGGTGCCGCAGAGCGTCTGGCCCGTCGGGCAGGCGCAGGCGCCGGCGGTGCAGGTCTGTCCCACGCGGCAGGCGGTGCCGCAGGCGCCGCAGTTGGCGCTGCTGGTCTGCGTGTTCACGCAGGCCGCGCCGCAGAGGGTCTGGCCCGACGGGCAGGTGATGCCGCAGGCGCCCGCGGTGCAGGTCTGGCCCGACGGGCAGCTGCGCCCGCACGCGCCGCAGTTGGCGCCGCTGGTCTGCGTGTCGACGCAGGTGGTGCCGCAGAGGGTCTGCCCCGCGGCGCAGGTGCACACGCCCGCGGCGCAGCTCTGCCCGCTCGGGCAGGAGCGGCCGCACGCGCCGCAGTTGGCGCCGCTGGTCTGCAGGTCGACGCAGGTGGTGCCGCAGCGGGTCTGGCCCGACGGGCAGGCCATGGTGTCCATGGCGCAGGCGCCGGAGCGGCACACGAGGCCCGACGCGCAGGCCATGCCGCACGCGCCGCAGTTGGTGTCATCGGTCTGCGTGTTGACGCAGGTGCCGCTGCACCGGGTCTGGCCCGTGGGGCAGGTCGTGCCGTCGATGCAGGCGCCCGCGGTGCAGGTCTGGCCCGCGGTGCACGAGCGGCCGCACATCCCGCAGTTGGCGGCGTCGGTGTTGGTGTTGATGCAGGTGCCCGAGCAGTCGGTCTGGCCCGTCGGGCACATCCGCGCGGCGCACACGCCCGCGGTGCAGGCCTGGCCCGTGGCGCAGGCGGTGCCGCAGGCGCCGCAGTTGCTGTTGTCGGTCTGCGCGTCGACGCAGGCGCCGGCGCAGGCGATCTGCCCGCTCGGGCACATGGTCACCGCGCGGCAGGTGCCGGCCATGCAGCCGGAGCCCGCGCCGCAGGCCATGCCGCAGGAGCCGCAGTTGGTGGCGTCGGTCTGCGTGTCGACGCAGGCGCCGCCGCAGCTGGTCTGGCCCGTCGGGCAGGTCATCGGGGTGGAGCAGGTGCCCGCCACGCAGGTCTGACCGCTCGCGCAGGCGTTGCCGCAGGAGCCGCAGTTGGCGGCGCTGGTGGAGGTGTCGACGCAGGCGCCGGAGCACTCGGTCTGGCCCGCGGCGCACATCCCGGCGTCGCCGGGGGTGCTGCCGGTGTCCTCCGGCGTGGTGCCCGTATCCTTCGGGGTGGTCCCGGTGTCTTCAGGCGTGGTGCCCGTGTCCGTCGGGGTCGTGCCCGTGTCCGTGTCGACGATGCCCGAGTCCTCGTCGGTCACCACCGCGGGCGGGTCTTCGGTACAGCCTGCGCCAAGGGCCAGCGCGCATACGGCCAGCCACCAGTTTCTCTTTCGAACCATGGGAAGTGATCTCCTCGCGTCGTCCCGCGCGTGACGATCACCGCGGGAGCCATCTCGGACGCCCTCCCCCCAAACGAGACGGAGCGCAGGAAACCCTGCGATCCCGGGGAAAGGGCGCCACTCGGGCGCACACATCCCATGATTCGGCGATGGACGGAAGAACCCCACTGGGGCGATGTCACGGGCTGTAGGAGAGGGCGAGAGGCGGGAGGCGGCGCGAGGTCGGGCTCGGACTCAGACCAGGGCCTTGTTGAGCTCGCTGTTGATCCGCTCCTCGATGGTCCCCTTGAGCGCGCGCTGCAGGAACGACAGCTCGATCTGCACGTGCACCGTGGTGTCGGTGACGGTGAAGGTGCCCGTGGCGGGCTTGGAGATCTTGTACACGTCGCCCTCCCAGGCGCCCTGGAGCCCGATGCTGCTGCCGATGCGCTTCAGCACCTGGTCGACCTTCTCCTTGACCGCGACCTTGCCGAACGTGTGATTGCGCGTGATGTCGATGGCTGCCATGAGCTGCTCCTGAAGTGGGTGCGGCGGGCGTCCGCTCCGCCGTGGATGGATCGGCACCCCGGAGGCACCGACCGCGCGGCGGACGGTCGCACCGGGGCGTCGCGGGCGTCAACCCGATCGAGCGCCGTCCAGCGCGGCCACCAGCGCGTCGATGTCCGCCTCGGTCGTCGAGGGGTTCGCCACGCAGGCCCGCAGCGCCGGCCAGCGCCCCGCCACCCTCGTGTCCGACACCCACCCGGCCCCCTCGCGACGCAGCCGCGCGGCCTCCTTCGCGGCCACCACCTTGCCGCGGCGCATCGCCTCGCTGGCGAAGCACACCACCGGCAGCGGACCCTCTCCGTAGAGGATCCAGCCCTTTGCCCGGAGCGCCGAGCGCAGCCGCTCGCCCATCGCCGCGCAGCGCTCGACCCGCCTCGCGAGCCCACCCCAGCCCTCCGCCGCCAGCAGCCCGAAGACCTTCAGCCCGCTCGCCCTCCTCGACCACTGGATCGTCGTCGCATAGGGGTGATCCCCGCCCGGCAGATAGGGGGCCTCGACGGTGAACACGGCCTTCGCCAGCGCCGCGTGCGGAGAGAAGAACATCCCCGCGCCCTGCGCCACGCCCAGCCATTTGTGCGCGTCCCAGGTGAGCGAGTCGGCGCGCTCCACCCCGTCTAGGCAGGCGCGCAGCGTCGGGGAGAGCAGCGCCCCGGCGCCCCACGCGCCGTCGACGTGCAGCCACAGCCCCTCGGCGGCCGAGAGCTCGGCGAGGGGCCCGAGCGGGTCGATGGCCCCGGTGCTGGTGCTCCCCGCGGTCGCCACGATCATCATCGGGTGGAGCCCCTGGGCGCGGTCCTCGGCGATGGCCCGGCGCAGGGCGCGCAGGTCCATGCGGAAGGCCCGGTCGCAGGCGATCTCCCGGCACCCTCGGCGCCCGAGGCCCGCGACCTGGACCGCTCGCACCACCGAGCCGTGGGCCTCCGCCGAGCGGTACACCACGGGCCTCGCGGGGAGCGACGCGACGCCCTCCTCGACGCTCTGCGGGAAGGCCCGGGCGAGGGCGAAGAGCACCGCGGTGAGGTTGGCCTCGGCGCCGCCGGTGGTGAAGGTCGCGTGGGGTTCGGAGGTCCAGCCGACGAGGGCGGCGAGAGAGCGCAGCACGTGGCGCTCGAGCTCCACGGCCATCGGCGCGGCGCCCCACACGGCGAGCGAGGGGTTGTGCATCGCGACCAGCGCCTCGACGGCCACGCCGCCCGGGTCGACGCGCGGCTGGAAGAGGCCGTAGTGGCGCGGGTGCGCGGCCTCGAGCGCGTAGGTGGAGAGCCAGCGGTGGAGGGCGGCGATCCAGACGGCGTCGGGGACGGGCTCGCGGAAGTCCCACGAGGAGAGCTCGGCGCGGGCGACGGAGGGCGGAGGGATGTGGGCGAGAGGGCGCTCCCGGGCGGCCTGGATCCACGCGTCGGCGCGGTCGCGCAGCGCGAGGAGGAGGTCGAGGAGCTCGGGCGGAGCGATCAGCCGGCCTTGGCGGACTTGGCGGGCTTGGCGGACCTGGCGGCAGCCTTGGCGGGAGCGGCCTTGGGAGCGGCCTTGGCAGCGGCCTTGGCGGGAGCGGCCTTGGCGGGCTCGGCGGCCTTGGCGGCGCGGGCGGCGGCGCCGGCCTTGCGCGAGGGGGCGGCCTTCTTCGGGCGGGCGCGGCGCTCGGCGCTCTTCAGCTGATCCCAGAGGCGGGGAAGGGGGTGGCGCTCGAGGGAGGTCTTGTAGTCGCCGTCCTTGCCGTGGCCTTCGGCGGTCGCGATGGCGCCGATGAGCTCCGCGCGCGACGCGAAGCGCTGGCCGACCTCGGTGAGCAGCGAGTGCAGGCGCACGAGCTGGCGGTTGGAGAGCCGGGCCCAGCCGTCCTCGGTGGCGAAGCGGTTGATCCAGAGGGCGTCGGTGGCGAGCGCCTTGACCTTGTCGACGAGCTCGGACTTCGAGCCGGCGAGGGTGAGGGCCTTGGCGATGGGGGCGTTGGTCGACATGAGGGTGGGTGCTTCCTTGGGTGCACGGGGGGCCGCTACTGGCCATGCCGCGTTTAAGGGGCGCTGGAGCTATCACGGCCGCTCTCGGAGGCGCAAGCCCCCCATCGCCGTGGTTGGGCTTGAAACCCGTCGCCGGGTGGGTGTCCTATCGGCGCCATGCGCTGGGGAGTGCGGTTGGTGGTGTTCGACATGGCGGGGACCACCGTGCAGGACGACGGGATGGTGCTGGAGTGCTTCGTCGCGGCCGCCGGGCACGTGGGGCTCCGCGTGTCGCGCGACGAGCTCAACGACCGCATGGGCCTCTCGAAGATCGCGGTCTTCGACGAGCTCTCGCGCCGCCAGGTGGGACCCGGCCGCGACGAGGAGGCGCGCGCCCTGCGCGACCGCGGCTACGAGGCCTTCTGCCAGGTGCTGGAGGGGGCCTACGCCCGCGCGGGCGTGGCGCCCATCGCGGGGGCCGAGTCGGTCTTCGCGTGGTTGCAGTCGCACGGCGCCAAGGTGGCGCTCAACACGGGCTTCTACCGCCGGGTCACGGACATCATCGTCCGGGGATTGCGCTGGGAGGACAAGGTCGACGCCGTGGTCTGCGTCGACGACGTGCGCCACGGGAGGCCCGCGCCGTACATGATCCACGAGGCGATGCAGCGCTGCGGGGTGCTCGGGGTCGACGAGGTGGTGGTGGTGGGCGACACCCCATCGGACATGCACGCCGGGCGCAACGCCGGGGCCCGCGCGGTGGTCGGCGTCACCAGCGGCTCGCACACCGCCGCGACGCTGCGGCGCCAGCCCTCGACGCACGTGCTGCCGAGCGTCCGCGAGCTGCCGGAGATGATCGAGCGCCTCGGCCGCCTCGGCCGCTGACCGGGCTCCGCTCCCACCGGGGTCGAGGAACCCTTGGCCGCAGGTGACACCGGCGGTGCCGTCATGGCATCACGCGGGTCCATGAGCCTGCTCCCCGCCCGCAACGCGTCACGCCCCGGAGACGACCCCATCTTCGCCCTCAACCGCGAGGCCATGCAGCGCAAGGCGGCGGGCGAGCGCATCGTCAACGCCACGGTGGGGGCGCTGCTCGAGGACGACGGCCGGCTCGCGGTGCTGCCCTCGGTGGTCGAGGCGCTGAGGGAGGTTCCGCCCCTGAAGGCGGCGGCGTACGCGCCCATCGCGGGGGCGCCGGAGTTCCTGAGCGCGGTCATCGGCGACCTGCTGGGCGGGAGCTCCCTCGCCGACTGCGCGACCGCGGTGTCCACCCCCGGCGGGACGGGCGCCCTTCGCCACGCGGTGTCGACCTTCCTCGAGCGCGGCCAGTCGCTGCTCACGTCGTCGTTCTACTGGGGGCCCTACGCCACCATCTGCGACGAGCACGAGCGCACGGTGACGACCTTCCCGATGTTCGCCGAGCGCGGCGGCTTCGACCTCGACGCCTTCGCCCAAGGGGTCGAGGCGGTCGCGGCGAAGCAGGGCCGGGTGCTGGTCTTCCTCAACGACCCCTGCCACAACCCCACGGGCTACTCGATGAGCGAGGCCGAGTGGACGGCCACCTCGACGATCCTCGCGGGCGTGGCGAAGCGCGTCCCCACGACGGTGCTCGCGGACGTGGCCTACCTCGCCTACGCGAAGGACACGCGCTCCTTCCTCAAGCACCTGGAGCCGCTGGCCGAGCGCGCCGCGGTGCTCTTCGCCTGGTCCGGCAGCAAGGCCTTCACGCAGTACGGCCAGCGCATCGGGGCGCTGGTCGCGTGCACCCACGACGCCGCCGCGCGCGACGCGATGCACCGGGCCCTCGCGTGGGCCTGCCGCGGCACCTGGAGCAACTGCAACGCCGCGGGGCAGTACGCGGTCGCGCGCTGCCTCACGGAGGCCCCGCTCAAGGCCCGGGTCGACGGCGAGCGGGACCGCCTCCGGGCGCTGCTCGACGCGCGCGTGGCGGCCTTCAACCGGGCGGCGGAGGGCACGGCGCTGCGGTACCCGCGCTATGACGGCGGGTTCTTCGTGACGGTGTTCTCGGCGGAGGCGAAGGCCCACGCAGAGCAGCTGAAGGCCCGCGGGGTCTTCGTGGTGCCCTCGGCGGGCGCGCTTCGGGTGGCCCTCTGCGGGGTGGCGCAGTCGGACGTCGCCACGGTGGTGGGCGCCATCGACGAGGTGCTGCGCGGCGGCTGAGCGGTCGCCGGTCGCCTCCGCCGGGGTGTATCATCAGCTCCTCGGAACCTTTCCGCTCCTCGAAGGTCATACCCGCCGATGGCGACCATGAACACCGCGACCACCGTTGACGACATCCCGGCGCCGCCGCGTCCCGGCGAGGCCGACGCCCTCGACGAGGTGCTCGTCGGGCTCTCCGCGCCGCCGCGCGCCCGCCGTCGCGTCCTCGCCGTGCTGCTCTCGGCGATCCCCGTGGCGGCGCTCTTCCTCGCGTCGCAGATGATCGACGACGTCCGCTACGCCATGGCCCCCAGCTCGGCCATCTCCCTGGGCGACGGGCGCTCGGCCGACCCGGCGAGCGTCGGGCTCAACCACTACGTCACCCTGCGCGCCTCGCCCTCCATGGCCGGAGCGGTCACCTACTCCCGGCTCCTCTGGCCGGGCGAGCACCTGGTGTTTCCCATCGCCGGGCGCGACGGCACGCCCATCTACGTGCAGGTCTCGCAGGACGGCGCGCAGGCCATGGCGAGGGGGGAGTTCCAGGGGCGGCTCACCCGCTTCGGCGGGGCGGGCGGTCGCTACGCGGGCGTCGGCCAGTACCTGCACGGCACCCTCCGCGCGCCGGTGCACGCGGACACCTGGCTGCTCGTCGACGGCGCCACGCCGCAGCGCAACCTATGGGCTCCGATGCTCGTCACGCTGCTGCTCGCGATCGCCCTGAGCGACCTCGGCCTGCTGCTCCGGCTGTTTCGCCGCACCCGGGAGTAAGGGCGGTCGCGCGGAGGGGCGGGCGCGGGTATTGTCCCCGGCGGATTCACTGCTCCGTTGGAGGGACATCGATGGGCGACGCCGCAGCAACATTCACCACGGATGACCTCGTCGCGCTCCTCGCCGATGCGGGGGAGGTCGACGCGGGCGTCGAGGTGCTCGAGGCGATCCGCGCCCACGACCGCTCCTCGTCGCAGACCACGCGGCTGCAGGCCCGTCTCTTCGCCGCCGAGGCGCCGGGGGCCGAGCGGCGGCGCGAGGTGCTGCTCCAGCTGCGCGACGGCCGGGTCGACGCCCTCGCCCGCCAGGGGGCGCTGCTGGAGGCCTGCGTGGCGCTGCGGCTGCTCAACCGGGAGTTTCCCGACGAGCCCATGTGGGCCGACAAGCTGAGCCTGCTCGAAGACCTGCTGATCCCGCTGCCCAACCTCCACGGCGACGCGAGGCGCGCCGACGTCGACGCGCTCATCGCCCTCGGCCGCACCCGCGAGGCGTGGGAGCTCCTCCGGGAGATGGTCACCGACTCGCCCAACGAGTTCGAGCTGTCGCGCCGCGCCGACTCGCTGCGGTCGCTGCTCTTCGAGCCCATGCACACCCGGCCCTATCGCGAGGGCGAGGAGGAGACCACGCGCAACACCGACCCGGACGACGCCCTCGCCCAGGCCGAGCGGGACGTCGCCGCGGGAGACCTTCGGGGCGCGCTGGGGCGGCTCGCGCATCTGGCGCCGTCGAGGTCCGACGCGGCGCGGTGGGTGCGCTACCGCGACGCGCTCGAAGAGCTGGTGATGGTCCTCGAGGCCGACGACGGGATCACCCAGGGCTCGCAGGAGGAGGAGACCGCTCGCATCGGGGCCACCGAGGTGGTCGACCTGAAGATTCGCGCGGGAGCGCTGCGAGAGGCCCGCGAGGACGCGCTGCGGCGCATCGGGTCGCACCCCGGCGCCACCGAGGAGAGCCTGCTGCTGCGGCGCATCTCGGCGCTCGACGAGCTGCTGGGGGGGACCGCTCCGGCGGTGGTGGCCGCGGCTCCCCCGGCGGTCCCGTCGGCCTCCATCGAGGTGGAGATCGTGCGCGACCCGCCGAGGATCGAGGAGGACGACGACCCCACGAAGCGCCGCGTGTCGCTCCCCTCGTCGCCCGACGGGGTGGTCGAGGTGAAGCGTCGGCGCATCGTGCGCCTCGGCGAGGGCTGAGCGCTCCTACTGGAGCGTCGGGGCGCCCAGGGCGTCGAAGAGCGCGAGGGCCATCTGCTTGCGGTCGCCGGCGCTGTCGTCCAGGCCGGGGCTCACGCAGGCCGGGCAGCCGTGGGCGCAGGGGCAGTCGAGCACCAGCGAGCGGGCGCGGGAGAGCAGCGCGTCGCGTCGCTCGAAGGCCCGCTCCGCCAGGCCCACCCCGCCGGGCGCGGCGTCGTAAAGGAACAGCGTCGGAGACACCACCCCGGGGTCGTCGTCCGCCGCGACGATCAGCTCGATGGAGGTGCCGAGGTCCTGCGGCGAGCACATCAGCGCGAGGCTCGCGATGGAGCGCAGCGCGTGCCCGAGGCCCCGCAGGCCGTCGAGCACCCGGGCGCGCCCGCTCACGTCCCCCTCACCCTCCACCCGGGCGCAGGCGGCGTCGAAGCGGTCGGCGGGGAGCGAGATCCAGCAGGCGTCGGTCTCGATGACGAAGGGCGGCAGGTCGAGCCGGTCCTGCCCGAGGTGCTCGTGGGTGTGGAAGCGCACCCGGCGAAAGCCCGTGACGTCGGTGGTGACCTGCACCTCGCCCAGCGTCGCCGTGGGCCCGTCGGACTCGGCGATCAGGGGCGCGGTCTCCTCGGCGTGGAGCACGTCGAGCCGCGTGCGGGTGATGGCCTCGGTGAACCAGTCGTGCGGCGACGGGACCACCAGCGCGCGGCGCCCCTCCAGGTCGAGCGACTCCACCAGCCAGGGGGAGCCCTCGTGCTGGTAGATCGCGCGGGCGTGCAGCTGCAGGAGCGCGCTCCGGTGGTCGAGCTCCGCGAGCGTGCGCTGCGTGTCCTTCTCGATCACGGCCACGCGCACCTCGCTGATGGACCGCAGCGAGACCTTCTGCGCGGGGTAGTCCGTGGCCACCCAGGTCCAGCGGTTGTTGCTCTGGTGGATGGAGCCCTCCTCGGCGAGCACCGCGAGCGCGTCGGCGGTGGCGTCCGCGGAGAGCTCGCCGTAGGACTCCTTCGCGGCGAAGGGCAGCTCGAAGGTCGCGCAGCGCAGGTGTTGCAGGAGCAGCTCGACGTTGTTGGGGTCGACCCTCGCCTCCTCGATGGGCGCGCCGAGGATCCAGCGAGGGTCGCGCGCGAGGTACTGGTCCACCGGGGCGGCGGAGGTGACCAGCAGCGCGAGCGAGGACACGCCGCGGCGGCCGGCGCGGCCGAAGCGCTGCCAGAGGGCGGCGAGCGTCCCGGGGTAGCCCGCGCAGACGACCGCGTCGAGGTCGCCGAGGTCGATGCCGAGCTCCAGCGCGGAGGTGGCGATCACGCAGCGCACGTCGCCGTCGCGCAGGCCCTTCTCGATGCGACGGCGGGTCTCCGGCAGGTAGCCGCCGCGGTAGGCCTGCAGCGCCTCCTCGGGGACGCCCTCCGGGCGCAGCCGGTCTCGCAGGTAGCGGAGCATGGTCTCGACGGCGTGGCGCGACCCGCCGAAGACGAGGGTGGGCACCTGGGCGCGCACGAGGTCGGCCGCGAGGCGCACGGCGGAGCGGGTGTAGCTCGCGCGCACGCCGAGCTCGGGGTTGATGACGGGGGGGTTGTAGACGACGACGTTGCGAGGTCCGACCGGCGCTCCGGAGCGGTCGAGGGTGGCCACCGGGGCGCCGATCATCCGGGAGGCGTGGGCGCCCGGGTTGCCCAGCGTGGCCGAGGCGCAGAGGAAGACCGGGTCGCTGCCGTGGAAGCGCGCGATGCGGCGCAGCCGGCGGATGACGTTGGCGACGTGCGAGCCGAAGACGCCGGTGAGGGCGTGGAGCTCGTCGACGATGACGAAGCGCAGCTGGGAGAAGAAGCGCGACCAGCTGGCGTGGTGCGGGAGCATCCCCCCGTGGAGCATGTCGGGGTTGGTGATGACCACGTTGGCGCGCTCTCGGGCGCGGCGGCGGGCGTCGGCGTTGGTGTCGCCGTCGTAGGTGGCGACCACCGCGTCGAGGCCGCAGGCGTGGAAGAGGGCGCCGAGGCTGTGCTCCTGGTCGCGGGCGAGGGCCTTGGTGGGGAGCAGGGCGAGCGCGCGGGCGCCGGGCTCGGCGGCGAGGCGCTCGGCGAGCGGCAGGCTGAAGCAGAGGGATTTGCCCGACGCGGTGGGCGTGGCGACGACCAGGTGGCGCCCGCCGCGAGCGAGGTCGAGGGCCTCTCGCTGGTGGCGGTAGAGGGCCGTGACCCCTCGGGCGCGGAGGCCTGCGCGCACGGCCTCGGGGAGGTCCTCGGGGAGCGGGACGGCGTCGGGCTCGGTGGGGTCGAGCGTGCGGTCGAGCGCGAGGTCACGGCGGATGGCGTCGTCGTGACGCCATTGGTCGAGGACGGCGTCGACGCCGCGGGAGCGCTGCCAGGGTGCGCGGGCCATGGGGGAGGGCCGGGAGGGTACCGCGAACAGGGGGCGCTGTGGCCGCTCCGATGGCGAGCGCTCCGGGAGGGTCGCGACGGGCCCCGGAGGCGTGCAGGGCTTGCGTATCGAGGGCTATCTGGCGAACTCTTTGCGATCGATATTTTCCCATCTTCCCCGCGATTCGAACGGGCGCAACATCCTCGCCGTGGCTGCATCCATCATCGGAGTTCCCAGGGAGATCCTTCCGGGTGAGCGTCGCGTGGCGGCGACCCCGGAGTCGATCCGCAAGCTCGTCGGGCGAGGCTTCGAGGTGCGCGTCGAGCGCGGCGCGGGGCTGCTCGCGGGCATCGCCGACGAGGCCTACTCGGGCGCCGGGGCGGCGCTCGTGGACGACCCGTGGAGCGAAGCCGACGCGCTGCTCAAGGTGCGCCCGCCGACGCTCGACGAGGCCGCGCGGCTGAAGGAGGGCGCCGTGCTGGTGGCGCTGCTGCAGCCCGAGCGCAACCCGGGGCTCACGGACGCGCTGCGGGCCCAGCGGGCGACGGCGATCGCGCTCGAGCGGGTGCCGCGCATCACCCGAGCGCAGAAGATGGACGTGCTCTCGTCCATGGCCAACCTCGCGGGCTACCGCGCGGTGCTCGAGGCGGCGCACGAGTTCCAGGGGCCCTTCAGCCCGCAGGTGACGGCCGCGGGCACCACGGCCCCGGCGCGCGTGCTCGTCATCGGGGCGGGCGTCGCGGGCCTCGCGGCCATCGCGGCGGCGCGGGCTCTCGGCGCCGACGTGCGCGCCTTCGACACCCGAGCGGCGGCGAGAGAGCAGGTGGAGAGCCTCGGCGCTCGCTTCATCGAGGTCGAGCTGGAGGAGAGCGGCGAAGGGGCGGGCGGGTACGCGAGGGTGATGAGCCCGGCCTTCATCGCGGCGGAGATGGCCCTCTTTCGCGCGCAGGCCAGGGAGGTGGACGTCATCGTCTCGACGGCGCTCGTGCCCGGCGCTCGGGCCCCGGTGCTGCTGCCGCTCGACGTGGTCGAGCAGCTCAAGCCGGGCTCGGTCATCGTCGACATGGCGGCCGAGCAGGGGGGCAACTGCGAGCTCTGCGCGCCCGGCGAGGTGGTGGTGCACCGCGGGGTGAAGGTGATCGGGTACACCGACCTCACGAGCCGCATGGCCGCGACCGCGAGCCGGTTCTTCGCGATGAACGTCGTGAGCCTGCTGGGCGAGCTCGACGACGCGCTGGGCGTCGACGTCGACAGCGAGGTGCTGCGCCCGACGCTGCTGCTCTACCAGGGCGAGGAGCTCCCGCCGCTGCCCCCGAAGGCCCCGGCGCCCTCCGCGGCGAGAGCGAAGACCCGCCCTCCGCCCGCCGACGCGAAGCCCGGTCAGCAGGACCTGAGCTCGCCCCCGCGGCGCGCCTGGGGCTCCACCGTCGGAGGCTTCGCGGCCATCGCCGTGCTCTTCCTCCTCGGGCGCTTCGCGCCGCCGGACTTCCTCCGGCACTCGACGGTGTTCGTGCTGGCGTGCTTCGTCGGCTGGCAGGTGATCTGGTCGGTGCAGCCCTCGCTGCACACGCCCCTCATGGCGGTGACCAACGCCATCAGCGGCGTGATCATCATCGGCGGACTGCTGCAGGTGGGGCCCACGCTCGACGCGGCCTCGGTGCTCGGCGTCATCGCGGTGTTCTTCGCGACCATCAACATCAGCGGCGGCTTCCTGGTGACGCACCGGATGCTGAAGATGTTTCACCGCGCTCCGGTCGCCCCGAAGGGGGTGCGGTCATGAGCGGCGAGCTGATCGTGGCCTACCTCGCGGCGGGCGTTCTCTTCATCCGCTCGCTGGGAGGCCTCTCCAAGCAGGAGACCGCGCAGGACGGCAACGGCTACGGCGTGCTCGGGATGACCCTGGCCATCCTGGTGACGGGGGTGTCGTGGATGTCCCGCGCGGGCATCGTGGTGCGCGACGCCGCGGGTCACATCACCGGCGCGGCGTGGACCACCTCGGGCGCGCTCTTCGTCGCGATGGCCGCGGCGACGGTGCTGGGCGGGACGCTCGCGCGGCGCGTGGAGATGACCGGGATGCCCGAGCTCGTGGCGGTGCTGCACAGCTTCGTCGGGCTCGCGGCGGTGCTCGTCGGCGTGTCGTCGTACCTCTCCCCGGTGGGCGCTCCGAGCGAGGTCGCCACCGAGCAGATGGTGCACCTCATCGAGGTGTGGGCCGGCGCGGCGGTCGGCGCGATCACCCTCACCGGGTCCATCGTGGCGTGGGCCAAGCTGCGCGGGACCCTCACGGGCAAGCCGCTGCTGCTGCCCGGGAGGCACCTGATCAACGCCGGCCTCGCGCTGGCCATCGCGGGCCTCGCGGTGCCCTTCGTCCACGCCGCCGGCAGCGAGGGCCTCGGGTACCTGCTCGCCATGGTGGCGCTCGCGGCGGTGCTCGGGACTCACCTGGTGCTGGCCATCGGCGGCGCCGACATGCCCGTGGTGGTCTCGCTGCTCAACAGCTACTCCGGGTGGGCCGCCGCCGCCGCGGGCTTCATGCTCGCCAACGACCTGCTCATCGTGACCGGCGCGCTCGTCGGGTCGAGCGGGACCATCCTCTCGATCATCATGTGCCGCGCGATGAACCGCTCGATCCTGAGCGTGGTCTTCGGCGGCTTCGGCACCGGCGGGGGGAAGCCGGGCGTGGCGCGCGAGGCGGTCGGCGAGGTGCACGAGATGAAGGCCGACGAGGTGGCGCACAAGCTCGTGTCGGCGCGCTCGGTGGTGATCGTCCCGGGCTACGGCATGGCCGTGTCGCGGGCGCAGGGGGCGGTGCGCGAGCTCACGACGGCGCTGCGAGAGCGAGGGGTCGAGGTGCGCTTCGCCATCCACCCGGTGGCGGGCCGGCTGCCCGGGCACATGAACGTGCTGCTGGCCGAGGCGGGCGTCCCCTACGACATGGTCCACGAGATGGAGCCCATGAACGTGGAGCTGCCTCGCACCGACGTGGTGCTGGTGATCGGAGCGAACGACATCGTGAACCCGGGCGCCCTCGACGACCCCGGGTCGAGCATCTACGGGATGCCGGTGCTGGAGGTCTGGAAGGCGAGCCTGACCGTGGTGCTGAAGCGCGGCATGGCGGCGGGCTACGCGGGGGTGGAGAACCCGCTGTTCCTGCTGGACAACACGCGCATGCTCTTCGGCGACGCGAGGCGCTCGGTCGAGGCCCTGGTGACCGAGGTGCGACGCCCGCCCTCCGCCTGACCGACCGCGCTCGCGCCTCCGCGCAGCGTGCTCACCAGCCCGGCCAGCAGCGTCAGCGCGGCTCCGATCGCGAGGCCGATCCGAGGCGCCGCCTCGGCGGAGGTCTGGGTGAAGAGCAGGGTCATGACGATCGCGCCCGCGGTCTGACCGACCAGCCGGGCGGTGCCCTGCATGCCCCCCGCGGCGCCGCTCCGCTCGGCCGGCGCCGAGAGGAACATGTTGCGGTTGTTGGGCACGTTGAATAGGCCGAAGCCCAGGCCGCACAGCATGGTGATCGGCACGAGCGCCAGCGGGGCTCCGTGCATCGGCCAGCGCGAGGCGGCCGCGAGCCCGACCGAGAGACAGAGCCCGCCCGCGGCGCACAGCCGGGCGGTGGAGACGCGGCTGGCGAGGCGGCCGGCGATCGGAGCCGCGATCGCCACGGTCAGCGGCCACGGGGTCATGTAGAGGCCGGTGCTCAGGGGGCTCTGCCCGAGCCCGTGCTGGAGGTAGAAGGGCAGCGCCACCATGCCCGCGGTCTGGCCGGCGAAGCAGCAGACCGACGCGATCACCGAGACGCGGAACGAGCCGTCGCGCAGCAGGTCGAGCGGGATCAGGGGCGCCTCGCGGGGCATCTCGCGCCGAACGAGCGCCGCCATCGCGAGGGCCGCCGACGCGAGCAGGAGGGCGGAGAGCACGGGCCTCGATGGCAGCAGCTCGGCGCCGCCGACCAGCGACGCGAAGGCCCCGGCGTTGAGGAGCACGCTGAGGAGGTCCGGGCCGCGCGCCGTGCCCGGGAGCCGCGGCAGCGCTCGGGTGGCGGCGAGCACCACGAGGCCCAGCGGGAGGTTGACGGCGAAGAGCCAGGGCCAGCTCGCGGCGGAGAGGATCGCCGCGCCGAGGGTCGGACCGGCCGCGGAGGAGAGCGCGACGACGAGGGCGTTCCATCCGATGGCGGCGCCGAGCTGTGGCTGCGGAACGACGAAGCGCAGCAGAGCGACCCCGAGCGCCATGACGGCGGCGCCCCCGAGCCCCTGGAGGAAGCGGGCCGCGACGAGCCAGGGCAGCGAGGGCGCCAGGGCGCACAGCAGGGACGCCGCGGTGAAGAGCGCCACGCCCGCGGTGAAGACCCGTCGATACCCATGGGCCTCCCCGAGCGCGGCGCAGGGCAGCAGGGCCATCACCAGCGCGGTCTGGTAGGCGGTCATGACCCAGACCGACGTCGCGGGCGTCACATGCAGCGATCGCGCGATCGTCGGCAGCGCCACGTTGGCGATGGCCGCGTCCAGCACCACGAGCAGCATCGCCGCCAGCACCGAGGCGATCGCGACCGTGCGCCGTGGCTCCGGCAGACCCGGTCCCATCGCCTCGGTGGAGGAGGCGGTCATCGCGCTCCGACGGTCCAGACGCCGTCCTGCTCGACGTAGCGCGTCACGCGGCGCTCTTCCTTGTCCTCCTTCTTGAGGTCCCGCTCGGTGAAGCGAAACAACAGCGCCGGCCCGGCGAGGCACCGCGTGTCGTGGATGTCGCCGGGCAGGAACACCTTCACCTCGCCGGGGCGCACCAGGGTCGAGTCCCGCTTCACCAGTCGAACGCGGCCGTCCGCGTCCTCGACCCGGGCGTAGGTCCCCATCTCGATGACGCCGCGCTGGATCGCGTAGATCACCCACCCCCGGCCGTGATCGTGGGGCGGCCGGTAGAGCCCCTCGGTCTCGGTGTGCGCCAGCAGCACGAACCCGCGCGTCGGATCCCGATACAGCTCCTGGTTGGCTGGAGCTTCCCTGTGCAGCGCCGCCAGCCACGCCTCCTCGGCGGGGCCCTGGAGGAGGTCCTCCAGATGGCGGCGGCAGCCTTCGATCAACTCCGTGCTGAGAGGTCCCCAGATCGACTGGATCCTCTCGATGGTCGTCTCGAGCGTGTCGTGGTTCATCGGTTCTTCCCTTCGGCTGTGCCTGGACCGGACTGGTTCAGGCCTCAGCCAAGGGATAGGCGCGCCGCGGCCATGGCGGAACGCGCGGCGCCTGCACTGTATCCGTGCGTCCGACGCCACATCCCGATCCAGCCTGTGCTTGGCTCGGCGCATGTCGACGCCGGACCTGAACCTGCTGGTCACGCTGGATGTGCTGCTCACGGAGGGCAGCGTCGCCCGGGCCGCCCGGCGCTTGCGGCTCAGCCCCTCGGCGATGAGCCGTGCTCTGGCTCGGCTGCGGGAGACCACCGGCGACCCGCTGCTGGTCCGGGCCGGGCGCAGCCTGGTGGCCACGCCGCGCGCGCTCGAGCTGCGGGAGCGGGTCCATCATCTCGTGGAGGACGCCGAGGCGGTGCTCCGCCCGGTCGAGGCGCTCGCTCTGGAGAAGCTCGCTCGGACCTTCACGCTCCGCACCAGCGAGGGCTTCGTGGAGGGCTTCGGGCCGGAGCTCATCGCCCGCGTCGGAAGGGAGGCGCCCGGCGTGCGGCTGCGCTTCGTGCAGAAGCCCGACCGGGAGAGCGCGTCCCTGCGCGACGGGAGCGTCGACCTGGAGACCGGCGTCATCGGCGCGGCGACGGGGCCGGAGGTCCGCGCGCAGGCGCTCTTCCGGGACCGCTTCATGGGCGTGGTGCGCGTGGGGCACCCGCTGTGTCGGGGCGAGATCACGCCCGCCCGCTATGCGTCCGGTCGGCACGTCCTCGTCTCTCGCCGTGACGTCGACAAGGGACCGATCGACGAGGCCCTGAAGGCGCTCGGCCTGGAGCGGCAGGTCGTGACGATCGTCGGAGGCTTCTCTGCCGCGCTGGCCCTGGCGCGCGGGTCCGACCTCATCGCCAGCGTTCCGGAGCGACACACGAGAAACCTCCGCGACGGGATGCACGGCTTTCCGCTGCCGCTCCCCCCGCTGGAGGTCACCGTGTCGCTGCTCTGGCACCCGCGGTTGGACGGCGACGCCGCGCACCGCTGGCTGCGCGGGTGCGTCCGCGACGCCGTGCTGGCGCAGTCCACCGAAGACCCGGCGCGCTGAGGGAGCGCTCGCGTGGAGCCGCGCGCTTGTGGCATCGTCGCCGACGACGAAGTGGGAGCCGTTCGGGACGGGCCACGACCATGTCGGAGGGTCTTCATGCGCCGGTTGCTCTTCCTCCTGCTCGCCGCTCCGATGGTCCTCGCGCTCGGCTGCGCGGAGCCCGCGGGCTTCGCCACCCCGGACGGCGGGGCGCGGAGGGACGGCGGTGGCCTCGATGGTGACCTCGACGGGAGCCTTTCGTGCGGCACCTGCTCGGGGCGCACGTACACGCCCTGCAACGCCAACCGGACGCCCGGGACGCCGGTCGCCTGCCCTGCGGCGTGCGCGACGGGCGTGGGGTGCGTCACCTGCGTGCCCGGCCAGTCCGTGTGCGTGGGCAACGACGTGCACCGCTGCGGCGACGACGGGCGGCCCGGAGAGGCGGTGACGCAGGCCTGCGACGTCGAGGGAGGGATGCTCTGCCGCAACGGCGAGTGCCGATCGGCGTGCCAGGTCGCCGAGGGACAGCCCTCCAACGTGGGCTGCGAGTTCTGGGCGGTGGACCTCGACCAGCAGGACGCCCTCAACGACCCGGCGAGCGCCCCGTGGGGCGTGGCGCTCTCCAACGTGGGCGAGTCGCCGGCCCGGGTGACCATCGAGATCAACACGGCGCCGGTGGGGCAGCCGGTGCGGCCGATGACCGTCATCGAGCTCACGGTGAGCCCCGGGATGCTGCGCGCCGTGGCGCTGCCGACGCGCGAGGTCGACTGCGGCACCCGCCCCAACGACTACGCGTCGCCGGGTACCTGCCTCTCGTCCAACGCCTTCCGCATCCGGTCGACGTCGCCGATCATCGCCTACCAGTTCAACGTCTTCGCCAACGCCTTCTCCAACGACGCGTCGCTGCTGCTGCCCGTGACCGCGCTCGGCCGGGTGCACCGCGCCATCGGGTGGCCCGCGGGCCATCCGGTGCCCCTGCTGGGCATCGTCGACCGCTCGTACGTGACGGTGCTGGGCGTGCGGCCGAACACCCGCGTCACGGTGCGGCCGACGTGGAGGATCCGCGGCAATCCCCCCATCACGGCGACGATGCCGGGCGGCGAGATCGTGGCGACGATCGGGCCCTTCGACGTGCTCAACCTGGAGACCGCCGACGGCACCTTCGGCGACGACCAGCGCACCATCGCGGACCTCAGCGGCACCTCGATCGTGGCCACGGAGCCCGTGGCGGTCTTCTCCGGCTCGGAGTCCACGAGCGCGCCCGCCGGGGTGCTGGAGGTGCCGACGCCGCCCGGCTGGGACTCGAGCCAGCGGTGCTGCCTCGATCACCTCGAGGACCAGATGTTCCCCATCGAGTCGATCGGCACGCGCTACGTGATCCCGCGGAGCCCGGTGCGCTCGACCACGGGCTTCCGCGAGCCGGACATCCTGCGCTTCGTGGGCGCGGCCGAGCCGGCCACGGTGACCACCTCGCTGCGCCCGCCCTTCGACTCCTTCACGCTGCAGCCCGGCGAGGTGCGAACCACCTGGACCCAGGACAACGTGATCGTCTCCTCGGACCGGCCGGTCATCGTCGGGCAGATCCTGGTGAGCAACCAGTACGTCGACGGTCAGTACCTCGGTGACCCCTCGCTCACCGTCTTCCCCCCGGTGGACCAGTTCCGCTCGGACTACATCATCCTGACCCCCGGGTCGTGGACGCAGAGCTGGGGCGTCGTCGTCGCCGAGCCGGGCGCGTCCGTCACCATCGACGGCACCGCCCCGGCCGGGTGCATCACCGAGCCCGCGGGCCTGCTCTCTGGCGTCACGTACGAGTCGCGACGCTGCCCGCTCGCGGTGGGCGTGCACCGCCTCGCCGGGGACCGCCCCTTCGGCGTGGTGGTCTACGGCTACGGCAGCGCCGGGTCCTACGCCTTCGTGGGCGGCGCCGACGTGCGGCGCATCTACGACCCGCCGGGCTGAGCCGTCGGTCCATGCTGGGCGCTCTGACGATCCCTGCGTTCATCGCCCTCTGCGCGGCGCTCTCGGCCCTCACCTTCGCGGGGCTGAGCCTCGGCATCTCCACCGCGCCCGGCTGGCGCTCGCTGCGCTGGTACGCGTTCGCGGCGGTGCTCTCGGCGCTCTTCACCGCGGGCGACGCGATCACCAGCCTCTCGGTGCCCACGCACTGGTACGCGTGGTTCGCGCGCTTCAACATGTTCCTCGCGGGGCTCCACGGCGCGTGCTGGTTCTTCTTCGACGCCGCGCAGCGGGGCCGCTCGCTCGCTCGCTGGGAGCGCGTCGTGGTCGGCGTCGCCCTGGTCGCGGCGGTCATGAGCCTCGTCCCCGGGCTCATGGTGACGGACCACCTCGTCGCCCGCGAGGTCCCGTGGCTCGCGCTCACCTACCGCGACGTGGTCCCGACGCCCCTCGGCGGCGCGGTCTCGATGTACTACGTCGTCGCGCTCGCGGTGCTCGCCGTGCGGACGCTCCGGGACCCCGGCCCCAACGGGAGGGCGCTGGGCGTCGCGCTGCTGGTCCTCGCCGCGACGGCCCTGCACGACACCCTGGTGTTCAGCTTCGCGCTGGCCGCGCCGTACCTGCTGAGCGTCGGGATCCTGGCGGTGATCGTGGGCGTGGGCGTGAGCGTGGTCGCGCGCTTCGTGCAGAACGCCCGCGCGCTGGAGGAGGCGCTGGGCGCGCTGCGAGACACCCGCGAGGTGCTCGTGCGACAGGAGCGCCCCGCGGCCCTCGGGGAGATGTCCGCGATGGTGGCCACCGGGGTGCGCACCCCCCTCGGGTTGATCTTCAACGCGCTCGCGATGGTGCGCCGAGGCCCCCTCGACGCGCAGCAGGCGATCCTCCTGCAGATCATCGACGAGGAGTCCTGGCGGCTCCGGCGGCTCGTGACGGACCTGCTGGATTTCAGCCGCCCCGGCGTGCTCCGCCGCTCGCCGGTGGAGGCCGTCGCGCTGGTCGCCGCCGCCGTCGACGCCGCCCGCGCGGGCGTCGCGGACCTCTCGCCCATGCCCACCGTCTCGCAGAGCGTCCCGCCGACCATCGCCCCGGTGCGCGTCGACGCCGAGTTCCTCCGCCGCGCGCTGATCAACCTCGTCGACAACGCCCTCCGCGCGCCGGGCTGCCGCGCCGTCCACGTGAGCGCGAGGGACGACGGCGACGCGCTCCTGCTGTGCGTGTCCGACGACGGCGACGGGGTCGAGGAGGCGCTGCGGGAGAAGGTCTTCGCGCCCTTCTACTCGTCGCGGCCGTCGGGCACGGGGCTGGGCCTCGCGATCGTGCGCAACGCCGCGCGCGTGCACGGGGGCACCGTCGCGTACTCCGAGACCGAGGGCGGCGGCGCGACCTTCACGCTGCGTATCCCTCGCGCCTGACCCTCTCGCCTTCGCAACTAATGCGCTCGCGCGCAGAAACCGCGTCGCGACTCGGAGCCTTCGGACGCGAATCGGCAGCCCCCGCGAGTGGCGTACCCGATGCACATGAGCCCTTCGTCGCAAGAACCCTCTCGCAGGACACTTCGATGCAATCGGCCTGGCTGTCGGCGTTCGCCTTCCTGCTCGTGTCCGCGCTCCTGGGGATGGGCGTGCTCGGCGCGGCGAAGGTCCTGCGGGTTCGAGCGCGCCACGAGTCGCGCCTCAAGCGCCTGACCTACGAGTGCGGCGAGCAGCCTGACGGGCTCGCGTGGATGCAGTTCCACGCTCGCTACTACGTCGTCGCGCTGTTCTTCGTCCTCTTCGACGTGGAGGCGGTCTTCCTCTTCCCGTGGGCGGTGGTGCTCCGCGAGCTGGGCTCGCAGGCCTTCGTCGCCGCGGTGGGCTTCGTGCTCGTGCTGATGCTCGGCTGGCTCTACGCGCTCCGCAAGGGGGCCCTCCAATGGCAATGAGCGACGACTCCCCAACAGGGAAGAGACTCCCTCTCTACGATGAGAGCGCGCTCCCCTATGAGCACCCGCTCTACAAGACCCTGCTCTCGGTGCCGGGGCTCTCCGTGGCCGTCGCGCCGCTCGACCTGATCCTCCAGTGGGGCATGACCAACGCCCTCTGGATCTTCCCGATGGCGACGAGCTGCTGCGGCATCGAGCTGATGGCCGCCGCGGCCAGCCGGGTCGACCTCGATCGCATGGGCACCATCGTGCGCGCCACGCCCCGCCAGGCCGACGTGATGGTCGTCGCGGGCACCATCACCGTGAAGATGGCCCCGCGGGTGAAGACCCTCTGGGAGCAGATGCCCGAGCCCAAGTGGTGCATCGCCATGGGCTCCTGCGCGATCTCCGGCGACTTCTATCGCAACCTCTACTCGGTCATTCCAGGCATCGACACGGTGCTCCCGGTGGACGTGTACATCCCCGGCTGTCCGCCCAACCCCGAGGGGCTCATGCACGGCCTGCTGCGCCTTCAGGAGAAGGTGAAGCTCGCCCGCCAGGGAGGGCTCCCGGCGCGCGACGAGAACCCCTCGCGGCTCGACCTCACCCGCCCCTCGGTGGCGCGCTTCAAGGACCCCGCCCGCGACCCCTCGGTCACCCTCGCGCAAGAAGAGGCCGCCCTGCACGCCACCGCTCAGGACGCGAGCGACGAGCGCCCGGAGGACTCGGCCCCGGTCACCGTCGGCCCCGCGGAGCCGAGCGCTCCCGACGCGGCGGGAGAGTTCGAGGCCCTCCTCGCGGGCGAGTTCGGCGTCACGGATTTCCCGAAGGACGCGCCGCCCATCGTCGAGGCCTCGCGCCACGTCGCGCTCGCCCGGAGGCTGCGCGCGGCGGGCTACCGGCAGCTGGTGCTCGTGGCCGCGACGCACTACCCCGAGAAGACCGGAGCGAAGGCGCAGGCCGAGCGCTTCGAGGTGACCTACGGGCTGCGCACCGTCGGAGCAGGCTCGCGCGTGGCCCTCTGGCGCGTGGTCCTCGCGACGGCGGAGACGGTGGGCACGCTGGTGGGCGTCTTCGCGGGCGCCGACTGGCAGGAGCGGGAGCAGTTCGACCTCGTGGGCGTGACCTTCGAGGGTCACCCCGATCTGCGCCGGCTGATGCTCTCGGGCGACTGGCAGGGTCACCCGCTGCGCAAGGACTACCCCGCCAACACCGCGTGCGCGCCATGGCGTTGACCCAAGCCAGCCTGGTGTTCGAGAGCGCTCGCCGTGGACGGGTCGACCCGCACCGGTCGATGCGCTCCTACGACGCCGACGCCGACCTGATGCTGCTGCACTTCGGTCCGCAGCACCCGTCGACGCACGGGGTCTTTCGCATGGACCTGCACCTCGACGGCGAGATCATCGTGAAGGCCACGCCCTACGTGGGCTACCTGCACCGCGCGGTGGAGAAGCTCTGCGAGGGCCTCACCTACGTGCAGCAGACGCCGGTGGTCGACAAGAACGACTACGTCTCGCCGATGACCAACGAGCAGGCCCTCACCATGGCCTTCGAGAAGCTGCTCGGGGTGGAGGTCCCTCGCCGCGCCCGCTGGCTGCGCACGCTCTTCGCGGAGCTTCAGCGCGTCGCCTCGCACCTGCTCTGGCTGGGCACCTTCGGGCTCGACCTGGGTGGCGCCCTCGGCGGCGGCTCGACGCTCTTCCTGCACTGCTTCCGCGAGCGCGAGCTCATCCTCGACCTCTTCGAGGAGGTCACCGGCGCGCGCTTCCACTACAACACCCACCTCATCGGCGGTAACCGCCACGACCTGCCCTCGGGCTTCGGGCAAAAGGTCCACTCGGCGCTCGCGGTCATCGAGTCGAGGCTCCCGGAGTACGAGACCCTGAGTCTCGCCAACGGCATCTTCCTGATGCGCAGCCGCGGGGTCGGCGTGCTCGACGGCGAGCTGGCGCTGGAGCTCGGCGTGACGGGACCCAACCTCCGCGCCTCCGGGGTCGACCACGACCTTCGACGCGACGCGCCCTACGGCGCCTACGACGAGCTCGCGGTGAAGGTGGTGACCGCCCGCGGGGGCGACTGCTTCGCTCGCACCCAGGTCCGCTTCGGGGAGATGCGAGAGAGCATCCGCCTCGCGCGCGCCGCCATCGACGGCATGCCCGAGGGCCCCATCTGCGGGCACAAGCCCATCCGACAGCCGGGCCAGGCGAAGGCCACCGGGGGCCAGGTCTACGTCGGCATCGAGACGCCGCGAGGAGAGCTGGGCACCCTCGTCATCGGCGGAGGCGACGCGCCCACGTGCCCCTATCGGCTGAAGATCCGTCCGCCGAGCCTGCACGCGCTGTCGGCGCTGCCGTACATCCTGCCGGGCGCGACGGTGAGCGACGCGGTCGCCATCCTCGGGTCGCTCGACCCCATCATGGGCGAGGCGGACCGATGAGCGCCCTCTCCCACGGCGCGCTCTACGGCGCGGTGATGCTCGCGGTGATGCTCTCCACGGTCGCCGTGGGCATCTGGTTCGAGCGCAAGTTCGCCGGTCGCATGCAGTCGCGCCTCGGCCCCACCCTCGTCGGACCGATGGGGCTCATGCAGCCGCTCGCCGACGTGGTGAAGCTCCTGCAGAAGGAGGACATCGTCCCCGCCGGCGCCGACCGAGCCCTCTTCGACCTCGCCCCGGTGCTCGCGACGGTCTTCTCCCTCGGCGTCGCCGCGGTGCTCCCGCTCTCCCCCCGGATGATCGCCGCGGACCTCGACATCGGCGTCGTCTACATGCTCGCCGTGGGCGGGCTCATGGTGGTTCCGACCTTCATGGCGGGTTGGGCGAGCAACAACAAGTTCGCGCTCCTCGGCGGGATGCGCGCGGTGGCACAGTCCATCTCCTACGGCGTTCCGCTGGTGCTCGCGGTGCTGGTGCCGGTGATCCTCTCCGGCTCGCTCAGCCTCGCGGGCATCGTGCGCTGGCAGTCCGCGCACCACTGGTTCGCGGTGTGGCCGGTGATCCCGGGGCTGCCCGCCTTCGCCCTGTATTTCATGGCGATGCTGGCGGAGGCCAACCGCATCCCCTTCGACATCCCGGAGGCCGAGAGCGAGCTCGTCGCGGGCGTCACCACCGAGTACACGGGAGCGAAGTTCACCCTCTTCTACCTCGCGGAGTACGTGCACACGCTGGTCGGCTCGGCCATCGGGGCGGCGCTCTTCTTCGGCGGCTGGGACGGCCCCTTCGCGCCGGGCCTGCCCTGGATGGTGGCCAAGACCCTCGCGCTCTTCGCGCTCGTCTACTGGGTGCGCTGGACGCTGCTCCGACTGCGCTCCGACCAGCTGATGGAACTCTGCTGGAAATGGCTCACGCCCATCGGCGTCGGGCTCGTGCTGCTCGCCGCCGCCTGGGTGCAATGCGCGCCCCGAGGAGCCCCGTGATGGGCCACATCGACGACACCCTGCGCGCCCTCTGGACGACGCTTCGAACCGCCTTCCGCCCGACCAGCACGGTGGAGTTCCCCGCGGTGGTGCGCCCCCGAGGAGAGCGCTACCGGGTGAGCTTCGCGCTGCCCGACGACGAGCACGGCGAGATGGCCTGCATCGGCTGCCTCACCTGCGAGCGCATCTGCCCCTCGCAGGTCATCAAGGTGAAGCCCGGCGTGAAGCGGGAGTCGACCGTCACCGGGAAGAAGCGCGCGTACACCGAAGCCTTCGTCATCGACCTGGGCGCGTGCATCCAGTGCGAGCTCTGCGTGCAGGTCTGTAACAACGACGCCATCGTGATGGTGCGAGAGGCCGAGCGCCCCACCTTCGAGCGAGAAGACCTGGTGCTCGGCATCGAGCGCCTGCGCCAGAACGCCCTCGATCGGACGCGTTCCTGGGGCCGGGGCACGATGCTCCAGGAGTCTCAGGAGCCCGCGAAGGTCGAGAAGAAGGCCCCCGTCGCGAAGCCGGAGCCCGCGCCCGCGGAGCCCCCGAAGGAGCCCTCATGAGCGCCACCCTCGGCTTCGTCCTCGTCGCGGCGTGCGCCCTGCTCTCGGCGGTCTTCGTCGTGCTCGCCGTCGACCTCATCCGCGCGGTGCTCTGGCTCGGCGTCACGCTCGTCGCCACCGCCGCGCTCTACGCCATGCTCGGCGCGTCCTTCCTCGCGGGCGTGCAGCTGCTGCTCTACGTCGGCGGCGTCATGACCCTGATGGTGTTCGGCGTGATGATCACCCGGCGCCACGAGGGCATCGCGCCCACCGCGACGGACTCCGTGAACCCCGTCCGAGGGGCGCTCGTCGCCTCCGCCCTCTTCGGCCTCGTCGCCGCCGCCATCGTGAGGACCGACGGGCTCGACGCCGCCCCCCCGCAGGCGCTCGCGCCGCTCACGCTGGCCGACCTGGGGCGCGCGATCCTGGTGCAGCACGTGCTCGCCTTCGAGGCGCTCTCGCTGCTGCTGCTCGCGGCGATCATCGGCGCCGTCGTCCTCGCCCGCCGCCGCGACCCCGACTCCACCGACGAGCCCACGGAGGCCGCGCGATGACCCTCTCCCACTGCCTGCTCCTGGCGACGGCGCTCTTCTCCATCGGGGTCTACGGCCTGCTCACCCGCCGCCACGCCATCGCGGTGCTGCTCTCCGTCGAGCTCATGGCCAACGCCGCCAACCTCTGCTTCGTCGCCTTCGGCCGCTTCCGCGGAGGCTCCTCCCAGCTCTTCGCCCTCTTCGCGCTCGCCCTCACGGTCGCCGAGGTCGCCGTGGGCCTCGCCCTGGTGATCCTCCTCTACCGTAGCCACCGCGACACCCGCATCGACCTCGCCCGCGAGATGGGCCGATGACCCGCCCGATCAGCCTCGCCCTGGTCGCCCTCTTCGCGCCCGCCGCAGCGGCGCTCCTGCTCGCCCTCGCCTCCCCCCTGCGGCGTCGCGGAACGCCCGCGGCGGCCCTCACCCTCCTCGGCTCCGCGACCTCCCTCGGCGCGGCGTTGCTCCTGCTCGCCGACCGCCTTCACGGCGGCCCCCCGGCCCTCGCCACGGTGCCGTGGCTGCGCTCCGGCGCCTCGGTGCTCGCGGAGGTCGGCGTCTGCGCCGATGGGGTGTCGGCCCCGATGCTGGCGGTCGTCACCCTGGTGGCGCTCTGCGTCCAGGTCTTCTCCCTGGGCTACATGCACGACGAGCGACCGCCCTCCTTCGGCCGCTACTTCACCTACCACGCGCTCTTCCTCTTCAGCATGAACCTGCTGGTGCTCTCGCCCAACCTCCTGCAGTTCTTCGGGGCCTGGGAGCTGGTCGGCGTCGCGAGCTACCTCCTCATCGGCTTCTACTTCCGCAAGCCCAGCGCCGCTCGCGCCGCGGTGAAGGCCTTCTGGGTCACGAAGTTCGCCGACATGGGCCTGCTCTTCGGGCTCTTCGCGCTCTTCGCCGCGACGGGGAGCTTCCGCTGGGACGCTCAGCTCACGCCCGCGGTGGCCACCGCCGTCACGCTGCTCTTCTTCCTCGCGGTGATGGGCAAGTCCGCGCAGTTTCCGCTGCACGTCTGGCTGCCCGACGCGATGGAGGGCCCGACCCCCGTCTCCGCGCTGCTGCACGCGGCCACCATGGTCGCCGCGGGGGTGTTCCTGCTGGTGAGGGCCCATCCGCTCTTCGCGCAGTCCGAGACCACCCGCGACGTGATGCTGGTCGTCGGCTCCGGCACCGCGCTCTTCGCCGCGTGCCTCGCGCTGGTGCAGTCGGACATCAAGCGGGTGCTCGCCTACTCCACCTGCTCGCAGCTCGGCTACATGGTCGCCGCCCTCGGCGCTGGATCGATGATGGGCGGCTTCTTCCACCTCACGACGCACGCCTTCTTCAAGGCGCTGCTCTTCCTCGCCGCGGGCAGCGCCATCCACGCGGTGCGCAGCAACGAGATCGCCGACATGGGCGGCCTCGCGAAGCGCATGCCCTGGACCGGCTCGGCCTTCGTCCTCGGCGCCCTCGCCCTCGCGGGCATCCCCGGCTTCTCGGGCTTCTTCAGCAAGGACCTCGTGCTGGAGGCCGTGGAGCCCCGGCTCGGCCACCTGCCCTGGATCGCGCTCCTCGGCACGGCCTTCCTCACGGCCTTCTACATGGGCCGCGTGGTGGTGGTGGCCTTCTTCGGCGAAGCCTCCGGCGAGGCCGCCGAGAGCGCCCACGAGCCCGGCTGGTCGATGCGCGCGCCGCTGGTGGTGCTGGCCGCGCTCTCGCTGCTGGGCGGAGCGCTCGCCGCGCCCTTCGCCCGCCTCCAGGGCGAGGCCTACGCCTTCCACCTCGGCGCAGGCCCGGTGCTCGCCGCGGCGCTCGCTCTCGGCGGCTTCGCGCTCGCCTACCGCATCTACGGCGCCCACCCCCTCGCGACCCCGGCGCCCCTCGCGGCGCTCTCTCGCGTGGCCTCCGCGAGCGCGGTCAACCGCCTCTACGAGTTCGGCTTCCAGCGGGTGGCCCTCGTCCTGAGCGACGGCCTCGCGTGGACCGATCGCTACCTCGTCGACGGGCTCATCAACATGATCGGCTACGCATCCCTCGAGGGCGGTCGCCGCGCTCGCCCCCTCCAGACCGGCCTGGCCTCGGACTACGTCCTGGCCACCGTGCTCGGGGTCGTCGGGCTCGCGGCCTGGGCGGTGTCGCGATGAACGATCATCTCCTCTCCATCATCGTGGCGGCCCCGGCGATCGCCGCGCTGGTCGTGATGTTCCTCCCGGGCGGCGCGCGTCAGGCCATCCGAGGCGTGTCGCTGCTCGGCGCGGCCGTCTCCCTCGCCGGGAGCGTCTACGCCCTGGCCACCTACGACCGCGCTCGCTCGGGCCTGCAGCGCGTCGAGGACTACCCCCTGGTCCCCTCGCTCGGCGTGCACCTGCGCCTCGCGCAGGACGGCTGGAGCGGGCCGCTGCTGCTCCTCACCGGCGTGATCATCTTCGCCGGCGTGCTCGCGAGCTGGACGGTGAGCAGGCGCGACAAGGAGTACTTCGTCCTGCTGCTGGTGCTCGTCTCCGGCGTCTTCGGCGTCTTCGTCTCGCAGGACCTCCTGGTCTTCTTCCTCTTCTACGAGGTCGCCGTGCTGCCGATGTACCTGCTCATCGGCATCTGGGGCGCGAGCCACGCCGTCCCCGCGAAGGGCCCCTTCCAGGCCGCGTGGAGGACCTTCTCGGTGGGCGACAAGCAGTACGCCGCGATGAAGCTCACGCTGATGCTGCTCGTGGGCTCGGCGGCCATCATGGCGGCGATCTTCGCGCTCTACCTCCAGGCCGGAGCGACGAGCTTCGACCTCGCGCACCTCGCGGCCACGACCTACCCCCGCGACACGCAGATCATGGTGTTCCCGCTGATCTGGCTGGGCTTCGGGACGCTCGCTGGAGTCTTCCCCTTCCACACCTGGTCGCCGGACGGGCACGCCTCGGCGCCGACCGCCGTGTCCATGCTCCACGCGGGCGTGCTGATGAAGCTCGGCGCCTTCGGGGTGATGCGCGTGGGCATGGTGCTGCTCCCCGAGGGAACCCACTACTGGGTGCCCGTCGTGGGCGCCGTGGCCGCGGTCAACGTGCTCTACGGCGCGCTCTGCGCCATGAGCCAGACGGACCTGAAATACATCGTCGCGTACAGCTCCGTGAGCCACATGGGCGTGGTGATGCTGGGCGCTGCGACGCTGACCCCCGCCGGGTGGGACGGCGCGGTCTTCCAGATGGTCGCCCACGGGATCATGACGGGCCTCTTCTTCGCCCTCGTGGGCATCGTGTACGAGCGGGCGCACACGAGGGCCGTCGCGACGATGGGCGGCTTCGCCACGGTGATGCCGGGCGTGGCGGCCTTCTTCACGCTCGCGTGCCTGTCGTCGCTCGGGCTCCCGGGCACCGCCGGCTTCGTGTCGGAGTTCGTGGTCTTCCTCGGCGCATGGCGCGCGGGCCACCCCCTCTGGACCGTCGCGGGCGTGCTCGGCGCCTTCGTCACGGCCATCTACGTGCTGCGCGCCGCCCGCTCGATCTTCTGGGGCCCCGGTCCCTCCTCGGACTTCCATGACCTCTCCGACGCGCGTCGCACCGAGTGGGGCGCGCTGCTCATCCTCGGAGGCGCGCTGGTGGTGCTCGGCGTCTGGCCGCGGCTGCTGCTCGACCCGATCGACCTCGGCACCGCGACGCACCTCACCCGGCTCCTGTCAGGAGGCGCGCCATGAGCGACCTTCGCCCGCTCTGGCTCCCTCTCTCGCTCGCCGCCCTCGCGGCGCTGGTGCTGCTCCATGACCTCCTCGCCCCGCCTCGTGGCGCGACGCCCTCCGGCCGGGGCGCGGGGGTGCTCTGCGCGTTCGGCCTCACCGCGCTGCTCGCCGCGACCTTCTTCGTCGACGGCGCCGGGACCGCCGCCTCCGGCGCCTACCAGGGCAACGCCTGGAGCCTCTTCTTCCAGCGGCTCTTCCTCGCCGCGGGGCTGCTCGCAACGCTCGGCGGACTCGACGCCGTGGCGAAGCGAACCCCTCGCCGCCAGGGCGAGTACTGGCTGCTGCTGCTGCTCTGCCTCACGGGCATGGTGCTGCTGCCCGGGGCGCGAGACCTGGTGCTGCTGGTGGTGAGCTTCGAGCTGATGAGCCTGCCCCTCTACGTGCTGGCCGCGTACGCGAAGACCGACGCGGACGACGAGGGGCATCGCACCCGGGCCTCCGAGGCGTCGATCAAGCTCTACCTGGTCGGGGCCACGAGCACGGCCGTCTCGCTCTTCGGCCTCGCGCTGCTCACGGGCATGGCGGGCACCACTCGCCTCGCGGAGCTGGGCGCCGCGCCGATCACGCCGCTCTCCGCGGTGGGCCTCGTCTTCGTGCTCGGTGGCCTCGGCTACAAGATCGGGATGGTGCCCTTCCACATGTGGGTTCCCGACACGTACCAGGGCGCCGGGCTGCCCTTCGTGGCCTTCCTCTCCGTCGGACCGAAGGCCGCGGGCCTCTCCGCGCTCTCGTCGATCTTCCTCTTCGGCCTCGGTGCTCACCGGGCTCAGTGGGCGCCGCCGCTCGCGCTGATGGCCCTGCTCTCCATGGGCGTGGGCAACCTGCTCGCGCTGCCGCAGACGGACCTTCGCCGCCTCTTCGCCTACTCGGGCATCGCGCAGATGGGCTACGTGCTGGTGGCGCTCTCGTCGGGCGACGCCTTCGGCGCCTCGATGACGCTCTTCTTCCTGACCGCGTATGTGTTCACCAACCTGGGCGCTCTGCTGGTGGTGCACGCGGCGGCGGAGGCGGGCGGCGGCTTCGGCGAGGACTCGCTCTCGGGCCTGTGGAAGCGCGCTCCGGGGCTCGCGGTGGCGCTCGCGTGCTTCCTGCTCTCGCTCGCCGGGATCCCCTTCATGGTGGGCTTCTGGGCGAAGTTCTACGTCTTCCTGGCGGCGTGGCGCGCGGGGCTCGTGGGCCTGGTCGCGGCCGCCATCGCGCTCGCGGTGCTGGGGCTCTTCTACTACCTGCGCGTGCTGCGCTCGGCCTACATGACGGAGCCCGGCGATCGGGCCAACCCCGCGCCGGGAGCGCCCTTGAAGCTCGCGATCGGGCTCTGCGTGGTGGCGGTGGTGGGCCTCGGGCTCTGGCCAGGACCGCTGGTGGACGCCGCGACCCGCGCGGGCGCGGACTTCGTGGGCCCGACGAGCGAGCTGCCCCCACGCTGAAGGGCTTACGCCTCGACGGCCACGGCTCCGAGGCCTCGCGACGGTCCGCCTCGCCGCAGTCGCTCCCGCTCTTGGCGGAGCAGGTCGATCGCCAGAGCGAGGATCCACACGCCCGGCCCATGGAAGCTCACCCTCTCGATCAGTCCGACGTAGGGCGTGGGGGCTCCTGCGGCGATGCGCCCGGCCTGGGTGCCGGCCATCGCTCCCGCCCCCAGGATCGCGACGATGAGCCCGATCGAGAAGAGGCGGAAGCGCCTCCCGTCGGTGGGCGCGCTCTCGACGGGCTCGAGCGTGCCCTTCGCTACAGTCTGGCTCATGGCCATTCCTCGCATGCTCTCAGCCTGGAAGGCTCTCCCCCGGACACCGAACCTGCCGGTCGCCCTCGCGGGTGACGTCGCTACGACAGGTTGATCCAGTAGTAGCGCTTCAGGGGTCTGTTCGCATCGAGGGTCTTCGTCTCCCGCAGCGAGCCTCCATTGCTTTCGATGACGCGGATGGAGGCCGCGTTCGTGTCGTCACAGGTGAGGAGCACCTCGGTCAGCCCGAGCGAGCGAGCCCATGGCAGGGCCTGACGCAGCATCTCCTTGGCGACCCCGCGGCCCCGGAAGGACGGAACGGTGTCGTAGCCGATGTGCCCGCCTGAGACGCGGAGCGCGTCGTTGAGCTCGTGGTGGATGGAGATGCGCCCCACGAACTGCTCCTCCGCCAGGGCCCACAGGTGCGTCTTGGGAACGAGCGTCTCGGTTCGCCGAACCGAGTCGGCCAGCTTCCCGGCTACGAAGGCGGCGAAGTCCTGCTGGGCGAGCTCGAGCTCGCCTCCAAGCCACCAGAGGAGGCCCTCGTGTTGGAATTCACGAAGCGCCCGCAAGAAGCTCTCTCGACATCTCTCCGTGGGCGAAACCAGCTGGAGTTTCATCCGTGGAAACACGCTCGTCGGATCCGAGGGGTGGGTCGGGCAGGCCATCGAAGTGCCGTCGAATCGCAGAGGAGCACCGATGGTCACGCCTCGGAGAAGTCCAGGTTCGTCGGGGCCGACTTCAGCGCATGCGTCGCTTGCATGTCGGTTACAGGCACCGAGTCGTCGACGACCTCGAAGCGAACGTCCGCCCAGGAGAGCTCGCCACGACCCGAGAGGATATTGGAGATGAAGAGCGCGGTGGCCTCCACGGGGACATCGAGCACGCACGCGTAGCGCGTCCAGTCGGTGGTACCGGAGACGGGTGGACGCGCGTCCATGTTGTCGAAGGCCAGATATCGTCCCGGTCCATCCGACTCGGGGCCGTCGACGCGAAAGCAGAGCGCAGCGCGGCCGGTCACATCGACCGTGCGCAGCGCCGCCGAGAGCTGGATGCGCTTCCCGCGATACGCGTCTGCCTTGAAGACCTGGAACATCGCGCCGAAGCCGTCGGCCCCATCCCCCGATCGCCACATCCGAACGACGGGCCCTCCGCCGTGGGCCTCGGCGCTGACCTCGGCTGAGTACGCGTCGCCCCTCGAGCCCGTGATGCCCCAGCCCTTCACTGCGCAGATACCCATCGGAGAGCCTCCGTTTCGATCATAGAGGAGAGTTCGGGACCTTCAAGGCTGCCTGACGACCTGCGGGTATCCTACGGGGCGCGGCGCTGGCTGCAGGTCGGCGTCGTCACCTGATCCCGAAGATCCGCAACACCCGACCGGTCCTGGGACTGTACCGGGCGACGCAGCATCGTCCGCAGGCGTCGCCACGCCCGTGCCAGTCGGCGGGGTGGCTGTCGTGCCGGGCCGAGACCTCCAGCAGCCCCCGGGCGCCCGGGTAGACCTCCGCGGTGTACTCGTCTGGGTTGCGGCCGTCGGCAGCCATCGCCGCGGCGACCGCACGCACGGCCACACGGTGCTCTTCCGGGAACGCCTCGACCTGCATCAACCGCGGCATGGGGTCCTCCTCGCCGGTGTACTCTCTGGTGGCCGAACGGCCTCGCCGATGTGGCGCGTATCGGGCGACTCCGGGATGGCGGTGGGACGTTCCGATTGGACGTCGACGCCTGCGTACTCATCACTTGCGTTCCATGGGATCTTCCCGAGGGGTCTGTTGCCCCAGCTGTTGGGCGAGCCCGATGAGAATCCCTTCGGGACCCCGGATGTAGCAGAGCCGATAGATGCCTTCGTAGTTGACGACTTCATCGACTACCGTCGCACCGAACCTGCTGAGCCGGGCGAGGGTGTCGTCGAGGTCCTCGACGGTGAACATGACGCGCAGGTATCCCAATGAGTTCACGGGGGCTGTGCGGTGATCGGAGGCGACGGCGGGGACGTCGAAGCGCGAGAGTTCGAGGCGGCTGTGGCCGTCGGGGGTGCGCATCATGGCGATCTCGACGCGCTGTCCGCGCACTCCGGTGACGCGGCCGGCCCATTCGCCTTCGATGGGCATGCGGCCTTCGAGGGCGAGGCCGAGCTCGGTGAAGAACTCGATAGCGGTATCGAGGTCTTCCACCACGATGCCGACGTTGTCCATCCGCTTGACTGTCATGAGGTCTCCTTGGCGTCTATCGGCTGGCGGGTATGCCGCGGGGACGCGCGAAGCTCGGCACCGTCGGCCTTCAGCCGCTTGTTGGGCGGCACGTCGCGATCTCCGCCTTATCCCGATGTTGCTCTGCGCCGCGCACCCGCTTGACAGCATCATGAGTAAAGCCACGCGACAAGGCGCAGGTCGGCCGGACGCCGACAACGTCGGAGGCCACCACGGCGATCGAGCAGGTCGAGGGCTGCACGGTCAGCGTTCGTGCAACACCGCCTCCAGCCGGTGGCCGTCGGGGTCGCGAACGAATGACGCGTAGTAACCGGGATCGTAGTTCTCGCGAACGCCGGGCGGTCCTTCATCGACACCGCCCTTGCTGAGGGCCTCCGCATGGAAACGATCGACCGCCTCGCGACTCGGGGCAACAAAGGCGAGGTGGAAGCCTCGACCGGAAGGCTTCGCGTCGGGACCAGATGCGACGATGGCGAAGGGCGCCTCAGCTTCGTATCCCTCAGGCCCGTACCCCACGGCCCGGGCGTCTTTCCAAAGCTGGACATAGCCGAGCGGCGCCAGACAGGCGTCGTAGAACGACGCCGCACGCTCGAGGTTCTCGACACCGACTGAAACGTGATCGAACACGAAGACCCTGGCGTCCTTGGGCATTGATACGAGGTATCGCTCGCGGCCATCCGACACAAGCGAGAAGGTGCGGGGACTCGCGAACGAGGATGCGACCCCGCTGGCAGCACTACGAGAGGGCCTGCGTAGACTGGCCGCCCAACGACTGGCCGGTGTGCCGTCGCACGGGGCTGGACCGGTTGGCGGTGGGTGAAGCGGGAGCGGTCGGCACCATCGACTTATCTTCCCGCTGCGTACCCACCTAAAGCGAGTGTTAGAGAGCCGCCGTCCAACTCCCTGACGACCATTTCTGTACCCGCCTCTCCCGCCGGCCGCAACCTCCCCCTCGTCGCGGCCCACGACGCCGCCCGCCGCTGGGTGGCCCGCCATGACCTGCCCGACGCCGCCTCGGCGGCGATCCATTCCCCCACTGCCCACCGCGCACCGGTGGAGGCGACAACCGCTTTCACCCACGACGCCAGCCACCCGCGCGAGCTGGGCATTGCGGAGGTCACCGCGTTCTTCGATGACCTCGCGGCTCGTCGACGTCCCTCGCCGTCGACGCTGAGCCACACGTTGCGGTTGTCGAGTGGGCCGGAGCGACCGCGCCGCGGGTCGAGCCCCCCAGCCTGGTCGTGGTGCTCGCCACAACCGTGTTCCGCGACCGGACGCCGACTCCTCATCGTCAGGGTCTTCTCGCGTCGCCCTCACCGACGCCTGCGCACTCGCCTCGGACCGACGGGTCGAGATCGTCGCCTCATCCGATCGGCAGGTCGACGTCCGTCACCGCGTGTTGAGACACACGGCAACGGGGAAGCGCTGAAGTCCGCATGGCGGGCCGTTCACTGCGCTCACCATGGCCTGAGCATTGGTCACATCTCCTCGGAGACGCCGCCCACTCCGCGGTTGCGGACGGCCCGCGAGCGGGCCTGTAACCGCTGAAGTCTGAGCATTGGTCACATCTCCGCGGAGACGCCGCCCACTCCGCGGTTGCGGACGGCCCGCGAGCGGGCCTGCAACCGCT
>CBIHPK010000054.1:0-42813 GCA_966211675.1 uncultured Myxococcaceae bacterium | reverse complement strand
CACCATCGCCCCCACTCCGCCCATCACCACCCACGCCCACCCGTTCTCGCCCCTCTGCCCGCTGCCCACCACGCCGCACCCGCAGCCCGACGCGCCCGCGTCCGTCGTCCTCCCCCCGCGGATCAGCTCCACCGCGTCCTCCGTCGGCGCCACCCTCGGCCGCTCGTCCGCCACCGCCACCGCGCCCGCGGCCGGAACCATCTCCACCCGCAGCTCCACCGGCGTCGGGTCCGCGCTCTCCGGCTCGCCCACCACGCGCGCCCGCACCTCCACCCGGTGCTCTCCCACCATCGCGAGCGTCGGCGCCGTCACGTCCACCCAGGGCCCGGGCGCCCACCGCGACCAGGTCATCCCATCGACCCGCGTCGCGTACTCGTGCGCCTGCCCGCTCACGGCCGACTCGCCCGGCGCCACGCGCACCCGCACCCGCGCGGTGTCGCTCACCGGGTCGGCGCCCAGCACGCTCGCCTCCGTCTCCGCCACCGCCACGTCCGGCCTCGCCGCCCGCCGGTACCGCAGGTCCATGAACAATCCCAGGAACCTCGACCCGCCCTCCTCCACGCCTCGCAGCCCGTTCTCGGGCAGCTCCACGTTCACCGTCCCCACCGGCATCCCCATCGCGCCCGGCACCGGAATCGCCGGGATCCCGATGGCCGGAATGCTCCCCGCCAGCATCCCCACGGCGGTGCCCAGCAGCGCGTCGAAGGACACCGCCAGCCGCGCCCCCGGATCGCTCACCAGCGCCGACCCCGTCACCACCGTCGCCGCCGTTCGCACCGTGCCCAGCGAGGGCCGCAACCCCCCCGCGTCGCGCAGCAACGTCAACGGAGCCGTCACGTCCGTGGTCACCGTGAGGGCGCGCACGTAGCGCTCCTCGGACCACACCATCACGTCGAGCGCGAGCCGCTCGAAGCGCAGCGTGAGCGTCGGGTTCACGCCCGGCGCGATGCTCACCGTGGGCGGTCGCTGCGGCCGAAGCACCAGCGCGACGGGCCCCGAGGCCGCGGGGAAGAGCACGTTGCGCAGCGACGGGACGATCACCGTGAAGGTCCCCGAGGTGAGCTGCTGCGAGAGCGAGCTGGTCACGCCGAGGCAGAAGGTCCCGGCGTCCCAGAGCTGGAAGAGCGCGTGGTTGAGGTACGTCTCCGACAGGCCCACCGCGAGGTCCGACACCCGCGCGCTCGCCGGCGCCTCGTTCTGCCGCAGCGCCGCCCACTGCGGAACCTCCGCCACCGCGGGCTCCATCAGTCTCGGCACGCAGGTGTTGTGAGCCTGCGACTGCGCCACCCCGAAGACGTTGAGGGTCATCCCCTGCGCGCTCACCTCCGCGTCGTGCACCGCGTCGCCCGCCGCGATCACCAGCGCCGACTGCGCGCGCACCCCCGGGCTTACCGAGGCCAGTAACCCACCCACGTTGCCCGCGAGCTCCACGCCCAGCAGCGACGGCACCAGCGACCCGTCACTGTACCGGCACCGAGCGCCGTCCACGCGGGTCCCCGTGGGGCAGCCCGGAGGCGTCGGCATCGAGGTCTGGCTCAACGCATCCTGGATGGGACCGAGCGCCCCTCCGAGCGCCCCTCGGAAGGCCCCGCTGATGGTGCCGCGCAGCACCGGGAGCAGCCCGCAGAGCCCGCCCCCGGAGCAGCCCACCCAGGCGTCGTCGAAGCCCTCTCCGGGCGTCTCCTCCACCACCTCGCTCGCCCCCATCGCGGGCACCAGCTCGGCCCGGTAGTAGTTGCGCCGCTCGGGGTGCGTGTCGCGACGGATCGCGATCGCCGTCCGCAGCCCGATGTACTGCCGCGCGCCCCGGGAGGTGTCGATGGTGAGCGTGGTGTCGATGCCGTCCGCGCACCCGCCGCACATCGCGTTGCAGAACAGCGTGCACGTGTGCAGCGGGATCACCCCGTGGAAGCCGATGCGCGCCCGCACCTCGATGCGATCGGGCGCCACGAAGAACAGCTCCAGCGGCGGCGGTGACGAGGGCAGCACCAGGTCGAGCCCGCAGCTCCCGTCGCGGCACACGACGTATCGCCCGACGCCGAAATTGCCATTGACCAGCGGGATGGGGAGCCGCCCCCCGGTAGCCCCGAGCAGCAGGTCTCCGCCGAGCTGGGAGACGTTGCGCAGTCCCTGGTCGGTCACCCGGATCTGCAGCGCCCTCGCGACCCGCGTCTCCGGGGTCACCGGATATCCGCCCGCGATGGGTCCGAGCCCGGTGCCCGCGCAGGACGAGCACCCTCCGCCGCTGCACCCGGCGACCACCACGGCCATCGACATCAGCCGGAACACGGCCACGGCCTCGGCGAGCCTGCTGCGAATACGCATATCCCACTGTGGGTATCACGGACCGCGCTCCCCAATGCGGTGACGCCACCCCCGGCCATCTGATAGGCGTTGGTACCCATCACCATGTACCCCACCCGATTCGACTCGCTGAAGGACCTCACGAAGCTCCCCTGGTTCGAGCTGCGCGATGGGCGCGTGGTGGTGAGCGACCCCTCCGTGGGCACGGCCATCGACACGCACACGCACCTGGCCCTGGCCTTCGTGCGCCGCAACCAGGTCGACCTCCAGCGCGGCCACGCGCAGACCGAGCACTACCTCCCCACCGACCGGCCCTTCGACCTCGACGTCTACGTCAACAAGAACTTCCGCCCCGAGGACCTCCAGCGCATGGAGCGCGACCTCTCCCTCGGCGCCCTCACCGCCAGCGGGATGCGCGCGACGCACACGGTCCCCAACCTCACGCGCGAGATGGGCGAGCTCCAGGTCGCGCAGTCGGTGCTGCTCCCCATCGACTGGCCCGCGCTCTCCGACAACGCCACCACCTGGCTCAACGCCATCCGAGGCGACCAGCGCCTCATCGGCTTCGGATCGGTGCACCCCTACGCCCGCCACGTCGAGGAGAAGCTCGACCGGCAGATCGCCCTCGGCGCTCGCGGCATCAAGGTCCACCCCGCGGTGCAGCTCGTCCGACCCGACGACGGCCGCGCCATGAAGCTCTACAAGCTCTGCGGCGAGCGCGACATCCCGGTGTTCTGGCACTGCGGCCCGGTGGAGATCGAGCCCCCGCTCGGGCGCTACCTCTCCCAGGTGCGCCACTACGAGAAGGCCATCGCCGAGAACCCGCGCACCACCTTCGTGCTCGGCCACTCCGGCGCGCTCCAGATGGACACCGCCCTCGGCTACGCGAAGCGCTACCCCAACGTGTGGCTGGAGATCGCCTCGCAGTCCCTCTCCAACGTCCGCCGCCTCGTCGAAGAGGCCCCCGCCGACCGGGTGATGTTCGGAACCGACTGGCCCTTCTATCACCAGGCCATCGGCCTCGCGAAGGTGTTCATCGCCACCGAGGGCAACGACACGGCCCGCCGCGCGCTGCTCCGCGACAACGCCGCCCGGCTGCTCGACCTGTAAGCGACTGTCCCATTCTTGCACAGGGTGCTAGCCTGCCCGGCTGATGGCGACCGATCCGGTGCGAGCGACGTCGAGCGCGGCGGTGCGACGACTGGGTCGTTACACCCTGCGCTATCGCATCGCGCAGGGCGGCATGGCTTCGGTCTACCTCGCTCAGCTCCGCGGCACCGCCGGGTTCGAGAAGTGGATCGCCATGAAGACGATCCATCCCCACATCGCCACGAGCAGCCGCTTCGTGAACATGTTCCTCGACGAGGCGCGGCTCGCGTCGAAGCTCGACCACCCGAACCTCTGCTCCGTCTTCGACTTCGGCGAGGACCACGGGACGTGGTTCATCGCGATGGAGTACCTGCACGGCGAGACCTTCGGCGTGGTGGCCCGCACCGGCTGGAGCAGCCAGCATCCTCCCCCCTACGTGATGGTCGCGCGCATCCTGGCCGACGCCGCGCGGGGCCTGCACGCCGCCCACGAGCTCCGCCTCCCGTCGGGTGAGCACGCCGGCGTGGTGCACCGCGACGTCTCCCCGGAGAACATCTTCGTCACCTACGCCGGGCCCACCAAGGTCGTCGACTTCGGCGTCGCCCGCTGGAAGTCCCAGACGCAGGACCGCACGGTCGCCGGCGAGCTCAAGGGCAAGATCGCGTACATGTGCCCCGAGCAGCTGCGCGAGGAGCCGGTCGACCGCCGCGCGGACATCTGGTCCCTCGGCGTGGTGCTGTGGGAGGTCACCGTCGGCCGCCGGCTCTTCCGCCGCAAGACCGACGCGGGCACCGTCTACGCCGTCCTGCACGACGCCGTCCCCCGCCCGCCGCGCTTCCGCCCGGACTACCCCCCCGAGCTCTCGGCGATCGTGATGAAGGCCCTCGAGCGCGACCGCGACCGGCGCTACCCGACCGCCCTCGACTTCGCTCGCGCCCTCGAACAATGGCTGGCCAGCACCGGCAAGCCCGCCGGCACCGGCGAGGTCAGCGAGTACATGCACTCGCTCTTCGCCGAGCAGATCGCCTTCCGCGAGCGGCTGCTGCGCGCGGCGCACGTCGAGGCTCCGGTGGAGGAGGTCTCCGAGGTGTGGCGCAGCGCGCCCATCGACCCGGCGGAGATCGAGTCCTCCGAGACCGGGCTCGCCCCCGAGGTCCGCCCCCGCTCCGCGGTCGACCTCAGCGAGGAGGCCACGCTCCTCGCCCCCGATCGCTTCCTCCCCCGCTCCTCCCGCCCGCCGCCTCCGTCGTCCCGCCCCTCCAACCCGCCCATCCCGCTGCGCTCGCCGCGCATCTCCGGGCCCCTCCAGCTCACGCCCCCGTCGTACACCAGCGCCTCCTACCGCGCGCAGCAGAGCGCGAAGCTCCCCTGGTGGCGTCGCCGCGGCGTGCCCAGCCTGGCCGCCGGCGGATTACTCATCCTGGTAAGCCTCCTCGTGGTCGCCTACTGGCTCAACCAGAGCCCCGCGGTCGAGCTCCCGCCCCCTCCGGCCTCGCACCCTCGCGCCCCGCTGCCGATCGTCACGGTGCCGCGCCCGTCGCCGCCCTCGGCCGTCGCTCCTCCGCCGCCCGTCGCTCCGCCGCCCGTCGCTCCGCCGCCCGCAGTCTCCGTCGTCTCGCCGCCGCTGGTGGGGCGCGCTGCGGTGCGCCGCTCCCGGCGCGCTCCAGAACCCTCCATCGCCGTCGACGCGGGCGCGGTCGCCGCGTCGAGCGAGTCCCCCCAGGGGCCGGGCTACCTGACCTTCATCGCGACGCCCGACGCCGAGGTCTTCGAGGGCGGCCGCTCGCTCGGCCGCACGCCCATGACCGACCGCTCGGTCCCGGCCGGGCATCACGCCTTCCGCTTCGTCCCGGGCGACGGCCTCGCCGCCCAGACGGTGCAGGTCGAGGTGCAGCCGGGCGGAAGCTCCGTGGTCGAGATGCGCTGGCAGCCCTAAGCCCGCCGTAGGGGTTCAGTGCGCCGCGGCGCCGCGGGGTCGCGGCCGGGCGTTCCAGACCCGCGAGCAGAGCGCGAGGCCGAGCGCGGCCATGGCGATCATCGCGCCGGGCCACACCCGCCACGCGGAGGCGACGTGCGACTCGACGCTGCGGCTGTCGGGGAGGAGGTGGCCATAGAGGAAGGCCTGCGTGGCGGTGCCGAGGTAGACGAAGCCGTCGATGACGCCGGTGACGAGGCCGGCGCTCCTGGTGCCGCCGAAGTCCATCGAGGCGGTGCCCGAGAGCATGCCGTGCACCCCGATCACGCAGAGGGACATGAAGAGCATGGTCCACCCGAGCACCGGCGAGCCGAGGGTGAGGAAGGCCACGAGGGCGCCGAGCAGGAGGCCGACGTAGAGCACGGCCGCGACCGGGCCGCGGCGGGACTCGAAGGCGTGGTCGGAGATGAAGCCCGCGAAGACGCCGCCGAGGATGCCCGCGACGCAGAGCACCATGCCCCAGTTGGTGTAGACGAAGCTGTGGTCGTCGCCGGTGGCCTTGGCGAAGAGCCGGTACCACTTCATCACGCCCTGCCGGAGGAAGCCCGAGCAGAACTCGATGGCGATGATGATCAGCACCGCGCGCTGGCTGAGCATGCGCTTGACCACCTCCATCACCGGGGCGGGCTCCGTGTCGCCGCTGGTCGCGTCGCCGGTGTCGAAGTCCTCGAAGCCCGCCGTCGAGGGCGTGTCGCGGATCATCGCGAAGGCCATCACCCAGCACGCGGCCAGCACCGCGGCGGGCACCCAGAACGCCGCCGTGAGGCCGAAGGCCTCGGCGAGCAGCTTGGCCCAGTCGTAGGCGAAGTAGAGCCCGAGGGAGATGAGGATGCCGAAGAGGCCGCCCAGCACGCCGCGCTCCCGCACGTGAAACCACGGGGCGTTGACCTTCACGATGGAGACCGCGCCGAAGCTCTGGAAGTACATGTTGGCCGCGTTGGCGAACATGAGGATGGAGTGGAAGCGCTCCGGGTCCTCCGCGGCGTGCCCGACCGCGAGGGCCATGACGACGTTCATGGCGGCCGAGCCGCCCGCGGCGAGGAGGAGGGTCTTGCGGCCGCCGAAGCGATCGGTGAGCGGGCCGTTGAGGAGGAAGGCCACGCCGTAGGTGATGGCCCCGACGCCGTCGATGTCGCCGAACTGCAGCTTGGTGAGCAGGTGCGCGTGCTCGAACTTGTCGACGATGGCGGACAGGTTGTACCGGCCGAAGTAGAGGAAGGCGTAGGTCATCCCGAGCGGGACCCAGTTCATGACCCGTCGGCGCTTGAAGGCCTCCGAGTGGCCCATGTCGACCTTCGGGAGCCGGGCGAGCACCACGCCGATAGCCACGAGCAGGAAGAAGATCGGGAGCGCATTGGAGAGCCACGCCGGGAGGTTCATCGTCGCGGAGATTCTCACGTCGGCGGACGACCGTGGAGGCCTCCGGCGAATGCACGGAAATGCTCCCCCAAACGCCCCCGCGCCCATGTATCTTCGCCCCCAAGCCGTATGGGGACCGAGATCGAGCGAAAGTTCCTCGTGGACGTTGCGCGCCTGCCTCGCGAGGCGCTGCGAGAGGGCTCGCGCTTCGTGCAGGGCTACCTCTCGCTCTCGCCGACGGTGCGCGTGCGGGTGAGCGAGCGCCCCGGCCTCCCCACCGAGGCGTGGATCACCGTGAAGGGCCCCGGCGGCCTGATGCGCGCGGAGTACGAGTACGCCATCCCCGTCGACGACGCGCGCGCGATGGTGCTGCTCTGCGTCGCGTCGCTGCGCAAGACCCGCTTCCGCGTGCTGGTCGGCGACCACGTGTGGGACCTCGACCAGTACCACGACCGCTACGAGGGCCTCTGGATCGCGGAGATCGAGCTCGACGAGCCCGACGAGGACTTCACCCGTCCCCCGTGGATCACCGACGAGGTCACCGACGACCCGGCGTACACCAACGCGGCCATCGCCCTCGGCTCGCTCCCTACGCCCACGCGCTGATCCGTCGGCCCGCTGCCGGTAGGTAGAAGCTTCCGCCGAACCCGTGTAAACCGGCGCGCGTGAATCACCCGCTACAGATGATCCTCGACGAGATTGACGCCCGCCACCGCGCCGGCGAGCGCCCGGTGGTCATCTTCGACCTCGACGGAACCCTCTACGACAACCGCCCTCGCACGATCCGCATCGTGCACGCGCTCGCGGCCTCGCTACCCATCGAGCACGACCGCGACGCGGCGATCCTTCGCACGCTCGGCCCCAACGACCTCCGCTACCGCCTGGAGGACACGCTCCGCCCCCTCGACGTCTCCGAGGAGGTGATCACGCTCGCCAAGAAGCGCTGGTTCAGCCGCTTCTTCACCGACTCGGCGTGCGCCGACGACGTGCCCGTGCGAGGCGCCGCGCCCTTCGTGCAACGCTGCTTCCACCGCGGCGCGACGGTGGTCTACCTGACCGGCCGCGACATCCCCGGGATGCTGGTGGGCACCGTGCGCACCCTCCGCGACGACGGCTTCCCCATCGGACAGCCGCGCGTCGAGCTGGTGCTCAAGCCCACCTTCGAGGAGGACGACACCGGGTTCAAGCGCCGCATGCTCGACCCGATGAACGAGCTCGGCACCATCGTGGCCACCTTCGAGAACGAGCCCGGCAACGCCAACCTCTTCCATCATCGCTGGCCCGACAGCCACGCGGTGCTGCTCGACACGCAGTCCGCCCCTGGCGCTCCTCCGCTCGACCCGGCCTGCATCCGCGTCCCTGATTTCTCCCTCTGACCGATGACCGCCGCGGTACGCCTCGAATCCCTCCGCAAGGTCTTTCCTGACGGAACCGTCGGCCTCGATGACGTCTCCCTGGAGGTCCCCGCCGGGCAGTTCGTGGCGATCCTCGGCCGCTCCGGCGCGGGCAAGAGCACCCTCCTCCGCTGCGCCAGCCGGCTGATCGAGCCCACCTCGGGCCGCTCCTTCATCGGCGACCTGGAGGTCACCGGCGCCCGCGGCCGCGGCCTCGCGAGGGCGCGCGCCCGGGCGGGCTTCGTCTTTCAACAGTTCAATCTCATCCGTTCGTACACCTCCCTGGAGAACGTCCTGGTCGCCCGCATATCCCACAACGGATGGCTGCGCGGCCTCATCGGACTCTGGACACCTCAGGACCACGTCATCGCCCGCCGTTGTCTGGAGGAGGTCGGGTTGTCGGCAAAGATGGACACCCCCGTCCGTTCGTTGTCCGGAGGGCAGCAGCAGCGGGTGGCGGTGGCGCGCGCCTTCGCACAGGAGCCGTCGGCCCTCTTCGCCGACGAGCCCACGGCCTCGCTCGACCCCAACCTGGCGACGACGGTGCTGGCGATGCTCAAGGACTATGGCAAGGCCCGCGGCGTGCCGGTGCTGGTCAATGTCCACACCATTGAACACGCCCGCCGCTTCGCCGACCGGATCATCGGACTCTCCGCCGGCCGCCTGGTGCATGACGGCCCTGCGAGCGAGCTGTCCGATGAGGCCGTCGAGGCCATCTACGCCGCTCCTCGCGCCGCCCTCCCGGAGGACCATTGACCCTTCGACGCACCCTCCTGTCGGCGCTGCTCGTGCTCGCGCTCCCTCTCGCGCTCCCCGGCGTCGCCCGCGCGCAGGAGACGCTCCCCCCGGAGATCGTCCTGGGCTTCAACCCCGCGGAGAACGCCCAGACCCTCCAGCGCTCCGCCGACGAGCTCGCCCGCGACCTCTCCGAGCGCATCCACGTCCCGGTCCGCGCCACGGTGACGCTCGACTACACGACCCTGGTCGAGTCGATGCGCTCGGGCCACGTGCACTTCGGCTGGCTCACTCCCTCGCCGCTGGTGCTGGCCGAGCGCCTCTTCGGGGTCCGCGTGCTCCTCACCCAGGTCCGCCGCGGCCAGCCTACCTACTACTCCGCCCTGGTGGTGCGCGAAGACTCCCGCTTCCACTCCATCGAAGACCTCCACGGGGCTAGCATCGCCTGGATCGACCCGACCTCCACCAGCGGCTACGTCATCCCTCGCTACCTGCTGCTGCAGCGCGGCTACAACCCGTCGACCTTCTTCGCCCGGCAGGTGTTCGCGGGCCAGCACGACGCGGCCGTGATCGCCGTGCAGCGCGGCCAGGTCGACGCCGCCGCGGTGTGGGCCGATCCGCCCTCCGAGCACACCGGCGCATGGACCCGTTATCTGGCCAACCGCCCGGGACCGCGGCTTCGTCCATTGATGTACTCGCCGCCGGTGCCGAGCGACGCCATCGCCACCACGGAGACCTTCGCCCGCGAGCACCCCTTGCTGGTCCGCTCGGTGAGCTCCTCGCTGGTGGCGATCGGTCAATCCGAGGAGGGCCGCGCGATCCTCCGTCGCTTGAACAGCACCGACGGCTTCGTCCCATCGGACATCCGCCAGTACGACCTGGTCCGTCAGGCCTTTCGGGCGACGCGCGACGAGCAGACGCGCACCCGATCGGGTCGCTTCGACGACCCCCGCTCGATGCAGATCTTCGCCGCGCTGCTGCTGGGCGCGGCCCTGCTGGGCGCGGGAGTGCTCTCTCGTCGGCCGAGGGCGCAGCGCTGGGCGGCCTTCGGCCTCTTCGCCGTGGCCCTCTTCTGGGCGGCGGTGGCGGCGCGCATCCCGATGGCCGACTTCATCAAGGGCTGGCGGGACATCGGACAGTTCCTCCGAGGGATGTTCCCTCCCGACCGGAGGGTGATCGCGGAGGTGATGGAGGCGACGGTCCTCACGGTCCGCCTCGCGCTCGTCGGAACGGTCACGGGCATCCCCCTGGCGCTGCTCCTGGGTCTCTTGTCGGCAGAGAACGTGACCCCCTCTGGGCTCGTCCGCCGGGCCGCCCGCTTTGCGTGCAACCTCAACCGATCCATTGATTTATTGATCATCGGACTGATCTTGGTGAGCGCCTATGGTCCGGGTGCGTTCCCTGGAGTGGGAGCGCTCGCCATTCACACCGTTGGTTCATTGGGCAAACAGTTCTACGAGACCCTCGAGACGATGGACCCTGGCCCCGTCGAGGCGATGCGCAGCGTCGGCGCGACCCGGCTGCAGGTGCTGCGCTGGGGCATCTGGCCGCAGTTCACGCCGCACTTTGTTTCCCAGGCTTTGTTCCGCTTCGAACTCAACGTCCGCGGCGCCGTGGTGCTCGGCCTGGTGGGCGCCCAGGGCATCGGGTTCCTGCTCCAGACGTACATGCGAGGAGCGGAGTACGGGAAGGTCACCGTGGTGATCGCCGCGGTGGTCATACTGGTAATGGCCCTGGACGCCGTCTCCTCCCGACTTCGAAGAAACACGGCGTAGATATCGTATGTGATATCGGTTATGTATCGGTAATCATATCGATAATGGACATTGACGACATCTCATCGGACATGGTTGTCGATTGAGGATTTTTCATCCGACTTGTCGGACCCAGGATGGCCACCCCTGGCCAGAGCGCGCGGAGCTCGGCGCCATGATCGACGAAGACCGCATCCGGGACCGCCGGCGCGTTGAGCACCACGGCAAGCACGGGAATCCCGCGTGAAGACGCAGCCTCCAGCGTGAGGGAAGTGTGGTTGAGGGTCCCGAGGGCGTTGCGGGCGACGATGATGAGCGAGGCGCCCAGGCTCATCGCCAGATCGGCGTAGCTCTTCCCCTCCGCCAGCGGAACCAGCAGCCCCCCCGCCCCCTCCAGGAGAACCAGGGGGTAGGTGGCCTGCACCTGGCGGACATGGGCGAGCACGCCTTCGAAGGAGTGCACGCTCCCTTCGATCCGAGCCGCGGTCGCTGGCGCGGCCGGGGTGCGGTATCGCGCGGGGCAGACCATCGGCAGGGGTACGCCCCCAGCGGCGGCGCTGAGGGCCATGGCATCCTCCGGCCGCTCGAGGTCGGAGCAACCGGTCTCGACCGACTTGATGGGGAAGGGCTGGTGTCCTCTCTCGCGGAGCGCTCGTAGGAGGGCGCAGGTCACGACGGTCTTGCCGACGCCCGTGTCGGTCCCGGTTACCAGGATGAGCTTCTTCATGGGAGCAGGCTCGCGAGGGTGGCGACGAAGTCCCGCAACTCGTCCGCTTCGTGGGCCGCGCTCACGGTGATCCTCAGCCGCGCCGTCCCCACGGGGACGGTGGGCGGCCGGATGGGATGGACGAAGTACCCATGCTCCAGGAGGGCGGCCCCCAGCTTCATGGCCGCTCCGTCGTCCCCGAGGAGCACTGGCAGGATGGGCACCTCGGGGTGGGTGGCCAGGGTGCTGATCCCCTCCGCGGCGAGGGCCTCACGCATCAGGGCGATGTTGCTGCGTAGACGCTCCAGGGCGCTGGGATCTCTCGCGAGGAGCTCGGTGGCGCAGCGGGCGGCCGCTACTGGTCCGGGCGCGATGGCGGTGGAGAAGATGAAGCTACGGCTGTGATTCCAGAGCCAGGGGCGGAGAGAGGGTGGACCTGCGAGCAGGGCGCCACTCGATCCGAGGGCCTTGCCGAAGCCGATCATCCTCGCCTCTGGGGGACGCGCCAGCGCGTGACAGCCTCCTCTCCCCTGAGGTCCGAGGACCCCGATGGCGTGGGCCTCGTCGATGTAGCGCTGGCACCCGTACTCCAGCGCGATCTGTTCGATCGCCGCCATGGGAGCCAGGTCGCCATCCATGCTGAAGAGCGACTCGGTGACGATCCAGGCTCTCCGGCGAGGGGGTCTCGATCGCACCGCCGACCGCAGGGCGCCCAGGTCGTTGTGAGGAAGCACCACCACCTCGGCTTGCGACAGCCGGATGCCATCGATCAGGCTGGCGTGGTTCAGTGCGTCAGAGAAGACGACGTCGTCGCTGGAGAGCAACGAGGCGAGGGCTCCGACGTTGGCGGCATATCCCGACGAGCTGAGCAGAGCCGATCCCGCCCCGAAGTGTTGAGCGAAGTGCTCCTCCGCCTCTTGATGAAACGAAAGGTGGCCTGAGACGAGTCTCGACGCCCCGGCCCCGCTGCCATGCTGGTTCGTGGCATCGTTGGCGGAGCGAAGGAGCGCAGGGTGATGGCGCAGACCGAGATAATCGTTTCCGCAGAGCACGGTGACCGGCCGACCGTTGACGGTCGCGTGGGTCGCATCGCGGTAGTGGAGGGGCGAAGGAGTCCGCAGTCGGTTCTGTTGACGGAGCGCTCCGAGGTCATCATCCATCCAACTCATGGGGGGTACGCCTGCATAGCCCATCCTCCGCGGGGCCTCCGCAGTGTTGCACGTGAAACACTGCTGGGGCTGATGGCCATCGCGCTCGCCGGAGCCTGCCGGTCGCCGCGAGAGTCCGAGGTCCACAGCCGGCCGGTGGACGTTCCCCACGGCTCGGTGCCCCAACCGCCCGCACGCCCCACCCCGACTACGGCACCCGAAGAGAGGACGAGCCGCTGGGCGCGAGCCTGGTCCAACGACCCCCTCGACGCAGAGACCCTACGAACGCTGCTCGCCGAGGCCACGCAGGCCGACGGATACAGCGCGAGCCTCGCCCTGGGACGACGCGCCCCGCTGGCCGAACTCGGCGCCATCGCCGGAACCCTCTCCCCGCAGCAGCTTGATCCCTTCTTTCGAGGCCTGAGCGGGAGGACGCTCGGACCTACGGCGCTTCCCAACGGGTGGAGGCTGGCGTGGCAGCGCGACCCCCCCTCCGTCGCCCTCGCGACGATCATCGGAAAGAACAACATCACCCTCGACCCGGCGGAGGCGCCCCGCTCCGAGTCGCTGATGCTGGACGGCGATCTGACGCACCAGTTCGCCGGAGCGCGGAGCATCCAGAACGCCAGCGTACCGATTCCCTCGCTGGCTGCCCTGGGGGCCTTGCACCCGGTGGCGTTCCCCCTCGCGATGCGCGCCCTGGCCACACGCGGAGGCGTACCGACCAGCCTGTGGCTCAACCTGATCGCCCTGGTCGGAGCGAGGGTTCATCCCAACCCCCGTAGTTGGAGCGGGGCCTGGCTGAGCCTCATGGACGCCGTGCCGAGCACCGACCCCTCGATCCGTGCTGCGCTACTCGCCATCGAGCCCCTCGTCACCCAGGTGGACCTCCAGCCGGTTGGCGCGTTTGCGGCCTATCGCTGCGCCGTGGCGCTACGCCTCGACCGCGTCGACCAGGGCCATCGCACCGAGGTCTGTGCCACCGGAACCGACGAATGGCGCTCCATGGCCGCCATGGCTGAGCGCGCTCGTCCCCCGATCGCACCAACCGCGCTGGCCGAACAGCTACGAAACGTCCTCGTCCGTGGAAGCAGCGATCCCCGGGTGGTGGAGCCCGTCGCCCAGGCCACCGTCCTGCTGCCCCCCGGCTACGCCCGCCCGCTGCTGCTGCAGATGGCCGAGAACCGTGACCCCGGTGTGCTGGCCGCGCTCTTGGAAGCCCTCGTCGGGCATCCCCCTCACGCCCGCGCCCTGCCTCCCCCTGTGCTCGAGCGCCTGCTCGCCGCGCCCTTCGAACTCCCCGAGGCGTCGTCGCTGGAGGCGCGACTGCACGCCACCGAGCTGCGCCGCGCGCTCGACCTGCCGCCGAGGGACGCTCCCTCGACCGTCCGGGCGCTGCAGATGGCCGCTCATCCCGACGCCGGCGTCGGACCCGCGAGCGCGATCGTCGCCCCGGAGGCCTCCGCCGGAACCTGGGTGCTCGAGACCACCGCAGGGACGATCCGCATCGCCTTGCGGGCAGACACAGCCCCCGAGGCGCTTCGTCAGCTCATCGAGACGACCAGCGCAGGAACCTATCGGCAGACCACCTTCCATCGGGTGGTGCCGGGCTTCGTGGCACAGGGCGGTGATCCCCGTGGCGACGGCTACGGCGGAACCAGCCGGATCATCCCCACCGAGCTCTCCGGCGCGCGCTTCGACCGGGGCGCCGTCGGTGTTGCCCTGGCGGGCCTGGACACCGGCGGAACCCAGTTCTTCATCACCCTGAGCGACTCCCCCCACCTCGACGCCAGGTACCCCTACGTGGGCCAGGTGGTCTCAGGGATGAACGTCGCCGACCGACTGGTGAGCGGCGACGAGATCGTGAGCGCCTCGGTCGTCGCTCCCTGAAGGCGAGCGATCAGAACCGCAGATCGTCCCTCGCCGCCGTCGGCTGTACCGTCTCCAGCACCTTGATGGCCTCATCGGTCGCCGCCGTCTCGGGGAGCGGAGCCATCTCGATGTGGACCATCAGGTCGCTCGCCTCTCGCCGGGCACTGCCCGGGATGCCCTTGCCCCGCAGCCGGAGCTTCGCCCCATGCGCCGTATGGGGAGGAACCCTCAGGGTTACTTCCCCCTGAGGCGTCGGGATCGTGATCTTCGTCCCCTTCCAGGCCTCCACCAGGGCCACCGGCAGACGGACATGGAGGTCGTCATCCTCGATCCAGAACCAGGGATGGGCCTCGACCTTCACCGCGAGCACCAGATCGCCCGGCTGTCCGCCCGGGGCCGGCATCCCCTTGCCGGCGATGCGCAGCCGGGTGCCCTCCTTTGCCCCCGCAGGAATGCGCACCCTCACGGACTCGCCGCGGACGTTGAGCGTGACCTCACCGCCCCGCACCGCCAGGGGAAGATCGATGGTGACCTCGCTCTCCAGGTCGCGCCCTCGCATCGGGCGACCGCGGCCGCCCCCGCCGAAGGGAGACCCGCCAGAACCGCGGCCACCCTGAAAATACTGCCCGAAGAGCTCCGAGAAATCGACGTGACCCCCACCCGCGCCGCCGAAGATGTCCTCGAAACCGCCGCCGCCGTGAGGGCCACCGCCACCACCTGCGGACTGCCACTGCCGATAGGCGTCGGGGTTGAAGCCCTCGCGCAATCCCATCTCGCCAAAGTCGTCGTACAACTTGCGTTTCTTGGGGTCGCTCAAGACCTCGTTGGCGTGGTTGACGCTCTTGAAGGACTCCTCGGCCTTCTTGTCGCCAGGATTGCGATCAGGGTGGTACTTCAACGCCAGCGCCCGATACGCCTTCTTGATCGCCTCGGCGTCGGCATCCCTGGAGAGGCCGAGCACGCTATACAGGTCTTGTTCCGCCATGTTCGCCGACGGAAGCTAAGTCGCGACCGTTCACCCGGCAATCACGACCCTCCATCCCGGTGCGCATTGCGACACCCGTGGAGCGCGTAGTAACTGAGCGCTGTCCCCCGGGACGTCGCATGAACACCATCGAGCTCACGAACCTTCCCCTCCGCGTCGCCATCACCATGGATGGAAACGGCCGCTGGGCCGAACTCCGCGGCAAACCTCGTATCGTCGGGCATCGTGCCGGGAGCCACACGGTCCGGCGCATCGTCCGAGCCTGCCGCCGACTGGGCGTCCAGGAGCTCACCCTCTACGCCTTCTCCGAACAGAACTGGGGACGACCCAGCAACGAGGTCGAAGGGCTCATGACCCTCCTCGAAGAGTTCCTGGTCCAGGAGCGAGACGAGATCCTCCAGAACCGCATCCGCCTGCGCGGCATCGGAAACCTCGACCGGCTCCCCGCCCCGGTCCGCGAGTCCCTCGAGCTCCTCTCCGATGCATCCCGCGAGCACCAGGGCATGACCCTCTCCCTCGCGTTGTCCTATGGCGGTCGCGAGGAGATCGTCGACGCGGCCCGCACCCTCGCCCGGCAGGTCGCCGCGGGCGAGCTGCAGCCCGACGACATCACCGAAGAGCGCCTCGGGGGAATGCTCCCCTCCATGCGCTTCGGGGCCCCCGACCTCATGATCCGCACCGGGGGCGAGCTGCGGGTGTCCAACTTCCTTCTTTGGGGAGCGGCCTACAGCGAACTCTTCTTTTCCGATATCCTCTGGCCCGACTTCCAGGTCGAACACCTCTATCAAGCCATCGCAGCCTATCAACGCAGGCAGCGGCGGTTTGGCCTGGTCTCCACCACCAACACCCTCGGGCCATGTCCAACTTCGCTGTCCGGCTCCTGACTGCGCTCGTCGGTATTCCGATCATCCTCGGCATCCTCTACGTCGGCCCACCCCTCGCGTGGTTCGCCCTCTGCGGCGCCGCGATGCTCATCGCCACCTGGGAGTTTCTCTCCATGACCCACCCCGACGACCCCCCGGGTCGCTGGCTGGGCATGCTCCTCTCCCTGGGCGTCTTCTCCCTCCTGGTCGCCACCCGCTTCGGCGCCGAGCATGGCGCCTGGCTCGGCGTGGGCATCGCCGCCCTCGCCCCCATCGCCCTCCTCGGCTCCCTCGCGCGACCGGCCACCATCCCCACGGCCCTCCCGCACATCGGGGCCCTCCTGATGGCGCCGCTCTACCTCAGCACTCCGATGGCCGCCCTCGCCCTCGTCCGGACCTACGGCACCCCCGTCCAGGGCGGCGGCCTCTGCCTGCTCACCATGATGTTCGCGTGGATGGGGGACACCGGCGGCTACTTCGCCGGCAAGGGCCTCGGAGGACCCAAGCTCTATCCCGCCGTCTCGCCCAACAAGACCTGGAGCGGATCCATCGGGGGACTCCTCGGCTCCGTGCTCGGCAGCGTCGTGGCGCACTTCACCTTCCTGCCCGCCCTCTCCCTGGGCCAAGGGGTCCTCCTCGCCATCGCCGCCGGGGCCTTCGGTCAGATCGGTGATCTGTGTGAGTCGATCTTGAAGCGGAGCGCCAAGGTCAAGGACTCCGGGGCCATCCTGCCTGGGCACGGTGGCATCCTCGATCGCATCGATGCGCTGTTGTTCTGTGCGCTGGCGATGTTCGCCGCGCTTCAGTCAGGCTGGCTGGAGGGCTTCGTTCAGCGGGCGCGCTTGTAGAACGGGGTCTTCACCACCACCGCGTTGCCGATGCGACCGCGCTCCGGGTCGCGAAGGCGAAGCGTCGACCCCACCGCCGACGAGGCCGTCGGCACATAGGCGAGCCCGATGTTCTTTCCCAGGGTCGGTGAGGGCGAGCCGCTGGTGACGTAGCCCACCTGCTCGTCGGCCTCGTTGATCACCTGCCAGTGATCACGGGCGATGGCCTTGTCGGTCATCTCGAAGCCCACCAGCTTGCGAGAGAGGCCCGCCTCCTTCGCCGCCAGCAGCGCGTCACGGCCGATGAACTCCGCCTTGTCGAAGCGGACCACCCACCCGAGACCCGCCTCCAGGGGGTTGGTCGTCTCGTCGATGTCATTGCCGTACAACGCCATCTTGCACTCGAGACGGAGCGTGTTGCGCGCCCCGAGGCCCGCCGGGCGAAGGCCCGCCGCCTCGCCAACCCCCAGCAGCGAACGCCAGATGCGCGCCGCCTCGGCCGGAGGACAGAAGATCTCCACGCCGTCTTCTCCGGTGTACCCGGTGCGAGACAGCGTGCACGGGACGTTGAACACCGGGATGTCCGCGAAGTGGAAGGCCGGGAGCTCGTCCGCGCGGCCGTCACCCACCGCGCTGCGGAGGATCTCCATCGCACGCGGACCCTGCAGCGCGATCAGCCCCGTCTCGTCGGAGATGTCACGGACCTCATGGGTCGCCTTCAACTGCTGCGTGAAGTGGCCGACGATCTTCTCCCGGTTGGAGGCGTTGCACACGATCAGCACGTGGTCGGCCGACACCCGATAGATGATCAGGTCATCCAGGATGGTTCCACGCTCGTTGCAACACACCGTGTAGCGGGCCTGACCGTCGATCAGACCCTGCACGTCATTGGTCACCAGGCGGTCGACCGCGAGGGTCGCGCCGGGGCCCTTCACCACCAGCTCGCCCATGTGACACACGTCGAACAGGCCCGCCGCCTTGCGGACCGTGTGGTGCTCATCCACCAGGCCCGTGTACTGCACCGGCATCGAGTACCCGGTGAAGGGGACCATTCGCGCCTTCGCGCGAAGGTGCTCGTCATAGATCGGGGTCAACTTCAATGAGGATTGTTCCATGGCGCGGGGACGGTATCAGACAAGGCCCGTGATGGGTGTATCGTCGGCACCCAACAACGCCGTGCGAACCCTCGCCATCAGCCTCGGAGTCGTTGTCGCTCTCGGGTGTTCCTCGGGGTCGAGCGCCTCCGTGGACACGGCCGACGCGGGAGACTCGGGCGCCTCGCTCCCGGACCTCAGCGTCGCCCCCGATGTCGGTGAAGACGATGTCCCCAGCGGAGACGTCGGGGCCTCCACCCTCCTCGATGTCGGGCCCCTCCCAGAAGTCGGGACCATCGAGCGCGGGCCCTATCCCATCATCCTCGTTCATGGCTTCGCGGGCTTTCAGGGCATCGGTCCGGTGACGTACTTCTTCCGAGTCGCCGAGGACCTCCGCCGCCGTGGCGAGGTCGTCTATGACCCCGAGCTCCCGCCCTTCGCGCCGCCCCCCACCCGCGCTCCGGTGCTCGCCGCCACCATCCGTCGGGCCCTCGCCGAGACCGGGCGCTCCAGGGTCGTGCTCATCGCCCACTCGCAGGGTGGCCTCGATGCGCGATACCTCATCTCCACCCTCGGGATGGCCGATCGCGTCGCCGCCCTCGTCACCGTCTCCACCCCCCACCGTGGAACCCGCCTCGGAGACGCCTTCGCGGGGATCATCCCGGGAGTGAACCTCGGCATCCTCGACGGCATCGCGACCGCGATCGGGTCGGTCTACAACGGAGCGCCCGGACGAGCCGAGATCCGCACCACCCTCGCGGCGTTGTCCGAACGCGACGCGGTTCACTTCAATGAACAGAACCCCAATGACCCGCGGGTGAGGTACTACTCGGTCGCAGGGAGATCCAACCGGCGCGATGGCCGAGCCGTCTGCGGAGACGCGCTCCTCGCCAACGAACCATCCCGGGTCGACGCGCCCTTCCTGCTCCTCGCTCCGATGGTGACCTTCCTCGAAGGCGATGACCCGACGAACCTCGTCAACGATGGGCTGGTCACCGTCCAGAGCGCCCGCTGGGGGACCTTCATCGGCTGCTTCCCCGCGGACCACTTCGATGAAGTCGGACAGATTGCCCACCAGGGACCCGATCGCGACTCGGGCTTCGATCATGTGCTGCTGTATCGGGACCTCGTGCGACGGCTTCGGGACGACGGATTCTAAGTCCATGAACGCCAGCCAGGATGCCATCACCAGCGGGGGCGCCACCGCCCTGGTCATCGCCGGGAGCGACTCGTCCGGGTGCGCCGGGCTCCAGGCCGACCTGCGCGCCCTCGACGCCCTCGGGGTGCACGGGCTGAGCGTCGTGACCCTCGTCACCGCGCGAGGCCGGCGCGGCGTGAAGAAGGTCGATCCACTGCGGAGCGACCTGGTGCGGGCACAGCTCGCCGCCGCCACGGACACCGCCCTCCCTGGAGCCGTGAAGATCGGCGCCCTGGGCAACGCCGCCGTGGTCGAGATCGTCGCCGACGCGCTGCGCGGCATGGGCCCGGCTCCCGTGGTGCTCGATCCGGTCATCACCCCGATGCAGGGGAGAACCCTCCTCGACGACTCGGGCTTCGCGGCGCTGGTGCGGGAGCTGGTTCCGCTGGTGGGGCTGCTGGTGCCCAATCGGGAGGAGGCCGTGCGGCTGGTGGGAAAGCCCGTGAGCACCGCGCGGCAGGTGAAGTCCGCGTGTCAGGCCCTCGTGGGCATGGGCGCCAAGGCCGTGCTCCTCAAGGGCGGCCACTTCGACGGAAACGATTGTATCGATGTGCTTTACGATGGCAGCGACTTCGTAGAGCTGCGCGTTGCACGAAGAACGCTGCCCCCGATGCTCGGGCTCGGGTGCGCCCTGTCGGCGCTCATCACCGGCGAGCTCGCGCTGGGCGCCCCGCTGATCGAGGCCGCCGCCCGCGCCCACGCCGTCGTGCAACGCGCCGTCGCGCGGCCGAGGATGCTGGCCAATGGCATCGCGTCGCCCGGCGACCTGCGAGCGGCCGTCGATGCCCAGCGGAGCGAGGCCTCAGCGGATTGAAGGGGCTCCGCCGTCGCCGGCGCCCGGACGGATGGCCTCCACCGAGGGGAAGGTCAGGTCGATGCGCCAGCGGCCTCCCTCGCGCACCAGGGGGACGTCCGCCACGCCGCCGGTCACGCCGCGCACCGTGACCACGGCGCGGTCTTCGGACACCCGCGTGGCCATGCCGGATGGGTCGAAGTCCAGGCGGAGACGGATGCGCCCGGGGGCGATCATCTCCCAGGGCTGGAGTTCCCAGCCGGAGAGCTGCGAGGCCTGCTGGGCGCGCTCGGTGAGGGCGTCCTGGGCGCGCTGCGAGAGCAGGTCGTACATGCGCTGGCGAGCCGTGTTGTCGGTGCGCGCCGATTGCGCCGCGTGCGCAAAGGCCTCCACCGTCGCCTGAGGGGTCTCGCCGGGCGAGCGGCTGCACGCCCCGATCAGAAGCATTGCTCCCAGGAAGAGCGGAGCCCTCATCGCACCCGGGTGAGCCCGGCGCTCACGGTGGTGCGGAAGACCAGGCCCGCCAGCAGCTCGATGGAGCTGTCGTCGCGGCCGGTCCCCTGGGCGTCCCAGGGCTTCGCGGAGATGTAGCGGGTCGCGAGGCGCAGGGACCACGCGCTGCGATCGCCGATGTAGAGCGGCAGGTCGGCGCCAGCGCCCAGCACCCAGCCCACGCCGGTCGCGTCGGTGGCGCCAGGACGGAGCCACGCAGCGCCCAGCTCCAGGCCGATGGAGTCCAGGAAGAGGTCGAGCCAGCCGGGGCCGTGCTCGAGGTCCAGGGACCAGCGGGCGAAGAAGGCCGGGCGGAAATCTACCGCGATGAAGAGATGGTCGAAGCGGGGACCGGAGAAGGCCCGGTCGTAGCCGAGCACCGCGCCCACCATGTCGAGAGAGCGCGCCCGAACCGCGAAGGAGCCGAGGCCCGACCAGGCGCCCGTGTCGACCGCGCCGCCGAGGGCCTCGACGGAGAGGGACAGGTCGCCGCGGAGGCGGCCGTAGGCGCCGTCACGATCCTGCGCAGAGGCCAAGGGCGCGACGGAGAGGAATACACCGGAGAGTAAAACGACAGCGCGCATCGGCGGAAGGACGCGGACCCTAGCATGGGTCGAGATGTGCCGTATCCGCACGGGGGTGACCGGGGTGTCGTGAGGGAAGATCGCGGGAAAACAGCGGATACAGGGAATGCGGCGCGTGGCCCGCTTCGTGCGAAAGGGGTGCGCATCGTGAAAAAGAAGTACTGGCTTGGAGTAGGGATCCTCGGGGCCGTCGCGAGGATGATGGCGGGCTGCGGCTCGGACTCGGCGACGAACTTGCCAGGGAACGAGAGCCCGAGGTTCTTCACCGATGCGGGGAGCGCGAGCGACGTGGGCGCGGTGCCGCGAGCCGACGCGGGGCTGCCGCCGGAGGTGGAGGAGCAGCGGGCCTTCGAGACGCCGCAGGCGGGGGCGCGCTTCGTCTATGTGGCCAACCCGAGGAGGGACAACGTCGCGGTCATCGACTCCCGCACGCTCGCCATCCAGTCGGTCGAGGCGGGAGACGGGCCGACCTATCTGGTGACCGTTCCGGAGCGCGACGGGACGCCGCTCGACGAGGCCCTGGTCGTCAACGTCAACGCCAGCACCGCGACGCTGCTGCGCACCAACGCGGCGGGCGTCACGACCACCTCGCAGATGCCCGTGGTCGCGGGCGCCAACGCCATCGCGGTCGCGCCGAATGGGCATTACGCGGTGGTGTATCTCGACACCTCGCGGCCCAATCAGGGCGTCCCCGCGGGGAGCTTCCAGGAGGTCGCGGTGCTGCGCCTCGACCCGGGGATGGAGCGCGGACTGCTGCTCTCCGTGGGGTTCAGGCCCGTGAGCGTGGTGTTCAGCGCCGATGGGCAGACGGGCTTCGTCATCACCGAGGACGGCGTCTCCATCCTGCGGTTCGCGTCCCTGACGGGGCCTGCGCTGGTGCCGACGGTGTCGTTCTACGATGACCACATCGTCGCTCCCGGGGACGCGGGGATGAGCGATGCGGGCACGGTGGTGCCGAGGGACGCGCGCGCGCAGGACGTGTCCGTCACCCGCGATGGCCGATATGCGATCGCTCGCTTCGCCGGGAGCCCGGCGATGCGCGTCGTCGACCTGATGCAGCGCACCGTGCAGACCATCGACCTCGGCACGGAGATCACCGACCTGGACGTGGCGCCCGATGGCACCTTCGCGCTCGCGGCGCTTCGAAACGAGTCGCGGGTGCTGCGGATTCCCATTCCCGCGGGCTTCAGCGACCCTTCGACGAGGCGCTCGATCGACCTGCCCGGAGAGCTGGTGGGCTCCATCACCATGAGCCCCGATGGCGCCAGGGCGCTGGTGTACAGCACCGCGGCGATGACCGAGCGGGCGACGCTGCTGGACCTCGCGGGGACGGCCGCCCCGGCGGTGCTGCGGCTGCGCAAGACCGTGCGCGCGGTGGCCTTCGCGCCCGGGGGCGAGTCGGCGCTCATCGTTCATGGAAGGAGCGAGGGGAGCCCCACGGAGCCGGGCATCGACCTGGAGACTCAGATCGACCGGTCGTACGGGTATTCGTTGTTGAATGTGTCCGAGCGCTTCACCCGACTGCAGCTGACGCCCGCGGACGTGGGGCCGTTTGCGCTGGTTCCGGGCGGGTCGCACGCCTTCGTGCTGCTGCGGGACGACGCGAGGCACATCGCGCTGGCGCAGCGGATCACCCTCGCCAGCCTGACCATTCAAGACATCGCCCTGGGCTCGCCGCCCGTGTCCGTGGGGGCGGTTCCGGCCACGGAGCGGGCCTTCATCGGACAGGATCACCCGGAGGGGCGAATCACCTTCGTCGATTGGAACACCGGCGCCCAGCAGTCGATCACGGGCTTCGAGCTCAACAGCCGGATCGTGGAGTGATGAACGTGACCATCCATAGCTTCCATCGATATCGCTCCGTCGCGCTCTCGCTCGCCGTCGCCCTCAGCGCCTGCGCCGATCGCGAGACGCGCTACGACCTCTCCATGCGCACGCTCCGGCCGGTGGCCGCGGGCAGCGCGCTCGTCTATGTGCAGCCCGCGCTCGCTCGCGCGACGGTCGTCGACCTCACCCAGGCGACGCCCGCGGTGCGGCAGGTCGCGGTGGGCGATGATCCGGTGGTGGTGAGCGCGCGGGTGGCCCACGACGAGGCCCTGGTGCTCTCGCGGGGACAGCGAGGCTCCGCCGGCGTGGCCCCTGCGCCCGCGTCGCTCACCGCGGTGACCGCGGCGGGCGCGGCGCGTCGATGGACGCTCGGGTCGCCCTTCAACGCGCTCTCGCAGAACAGCGACGGCCGTTATGTGATGGCGTATTTCAGCAACAGCGCCAGCGGGGGGAGGCTGCTCTTCAATCCCAACGAGGTCGCGATCGTCGACCTCGATCGACCGGCGGCCGCGGGAAACCCGGTGATCCGCACGGTGCGGAGCTTCGGGGGAGTGCCCAATGGGGTGGTGTTCTCTCCGAGGATGAACGTGGGCGGAGAGCCCAGGACGCTCGCGGTGGTGCTGTCGGACGCGTACGTCACCCTGATCGACCTCAATCACCCGGAGCGGAGCGAGGTGACCGTGCGGCTCACGCTGCCCGAAGACGCCCGCGCCATCGCGCCCGCGCAGGTGGTCTTCGATGCGGACAACGCCACGATGTACCTGCGGGCGGATCAGTCCAATGACCTCTATGTGTTGAGGCTGGTGACGGTGACTCCGGAGTCCGCGACGGCCAATGACTTCCGGCCCGCGCTCAACCAGCTCGCCGCGGGCGTGCGCCCGGCGGACCTCGCCCTCTTCGGTGAGCCGAGCGCCCGCAAGCTGCTGGTGGTCTCGCCCGGCAGCCGCGACGCGCGCGTGATCGATACGGTGGCCAATACGACCACGGTGGTTCCGCTGGACGCGGTCGCCAGCCGGGTGCTGCTCTTCAATGGACCATCGCCCCGGAGCGCGACGCCTGCGCTGAGGGCGCTGCTGTATGCGACGGGCGGAGCGGCCAGCGCGGTGAGCTTCGTCGAGCTCACGGATATCGAGTCGAGGCGATCGCAGAACGTCGAGACGCTGCAGCTCGGGCGGGTCATCAACCAGGCGCTGCCGCTGCCGGAGCGGGGGGTGGTGATGTTCGGGCACCCGACGAGCTCGACCGGGAGCCTGTCGCTGCTCGATCTCGGGCGGCGCACCGCGGCTCCGATCTTCTCCGAGGTGGCGCTGGAGAGCGCGCGCTTCGACGACGACCGACAGGCGCTCTGGGTGGCTCCGCCGACCGGAGAGCGGCTCGGCTATATCGAGCTCACCAACTTCCGGCCGGGGGAGATCCGGCTGGATGCGCCGGTGGTGGATGTGATCCCGGTGTCGGGTGGGATGAACCGGAGGGTGGTCGCGCTGCACGACGCGCCCGACGGGTGGATCACCGTGGTGGATGGGACGGATGTGACGAGGGAGCGGTCGCGGTCGCTGCGCGGGTTTCTGCTGACGGCATTGCTGGATGAAGGGGAGGCGCAGTGATGAAGGCCCACGTACTGGCATCGATGGTGTGGATGGGAGTGATGGCCGCGGGAGGGAGCGCCGCCGCGCAGGACCGTCGGGTGGACGCGCCGTGGAGGGTGTCCTTCGAGGTGGGCGGGCGCTGGCACCATGACAGCGGGTTGGATGCCTTCGGGTCGACGCGCTCTCCGCCGGTCACGGGGCTGTCCTTCGGGCGCGACCTGGTGGCCATTGGCGACCGGGCGACGCTGGCGCTGGACCTCAACTGGAACGCCGAGAACTTCCAGGGGCGGCTGCGGGATTCATTGAAGAGCCGGCTCACGGCGCACTCGATGAGCGCGGGGCTGTCGCTTCGGGTGCGCACCTGGTGGTGGCTCGAGCCCTATGCGCGGGTCGCGGCGGGGGCGCTCTATTCGGACATGCTGCTCACCCCGGAGTCGGACTCCTCGCAGGGCGCGCTCACCGGCGATGAGTGGACCTTCATGGGCAATGCGGGTCTCGGGGTGCAGGTGACGACGCCGGCCTTCCTGGGCCCGGTGAGGGCGGTGGTGGCGGTGGAGGGCGGGTATCAGCTCGCGCTGTCGCAAGAGATGAGGGTGCACCCGAAGGCGCTGTCGGATGAGGCCGCGCAGGCCGATCGGCTGCCGGTGGCGGACACCGCGCTGGGGACGCTGAACCAGAGCGGGGGGTATCTGAGGTTGATCCTGGGGATGCGCTTCTGAGCAGAGGCCCCGGTGGTCTGATACCGTCCGGGGCCATGCGCGGGATCTTCATCGGGGCCATCGTGCTGGCGGGCTGTTCGTCGTCGACCTCGACGGGGGGGAGCGACGCCGGAGCGGCGCGGGATGTCGCACGGGATGCCGCGGTGGATGTCGCGGGGGAGGATGCTCCCGTGGCGTGCGCCGAGGCGGTGCGGGTCCACTCGGTGTTGCCCGAGCGGATGATCGTCCCGGTAGGGGCGGAGGCGCAGGGGCTGCTGCGGCTCGCGGGGGATCGCACCGCGTGCGAGGCGGTCTATCGGGTGGAGAGCGAGGACGCGGCGGTGCTCGCGGCGCCCACGACGGCTCCTCGGGTGAGCGTCGGGCATGGGAGCGCGGGCTTCGTCGTGAGAGGCGTCGCGGCGGGTCGCACCCGGTTGAGGATCACGCAGGTCGAGCCCGTGGACATGGCCGGGACGGCGAGCGCCACCGTGGACGTGGAGGTGCGGGCGACAGCGCTGCCCGAGTGTCCGATGGGGAGCACCGCGGCGCTGGGAATGTTGCACGCCGGGCAGACGGCGGGCGCGCCCGAAGGGACGGCCCTCGCGGGCGCGAGGGTGAGCATTCCAGAGAGCACCGCGGGGTTGCCCATGGAGGCGGTGAGCGTGGCGTGTGCGGAGACGCCGGTGCCGGAGGGCTATGACGCCATCGGGCCGGCGGTGACCTTCTCGCCGGGCGGAGTGCGCTTCACACGGGAGGTGGGGATGAGCGTTCCGGCCAACGGGGCGCGGATTGCTTCGTTGTACCAGGGGCATATCGAGGTGGCCTGGACGCCGCCGGGGGCGACGGGGAGGACGAGGATCGTCCCGCTGGCGGATACGAGATTGGACCCCGATGGGCGCTCGGTGTCCTTCTCGGGATATCGATTGGGGACCTACCGGGCCGTCATCCGGCAGGGAGTGGGCACCCGGCGGGTGATGCGGCCGTTGCGGTATCGGGCGCTGTTCGGAATCTCCATGGGGGCGGTGGGGACGTCCATGATCGGGACCCGGCACCCGGAGCTGTTCGACGTGCTGGCGCCGCTGGGAGGTCCGGCGGACTCGGCCTTCTCGGGGGGATACCTGCGGCGCTGGGTGTTCGGCGGGTTCTGCACGGAGGCGCAGCGGATGGCCCTGGGGGATGCGGCGTGTGCGGGGACCAGCGAGGCGAGGACCCCAGTGCCGGACGACCTCGGGATGGTGGGGCAGCACTTCGAGCGGTTCTACGCGCCGCCGGGGAGGGGGACGGGAGGGACCTTCGATCGGCAGGCGAGGTTCCAGGGCTTTCGGGACATCGCGAGGATGTTCGGAAACCCGATCATGGGCACGGACCCGGCGGGGGGGACGTTGCCCTTTGGGGTTCCGGCGAGCGAGCTCGCGAGGACGGACGCGGAGCGGTGCGCGCGCCCGGTGGTGCTCGGAGGCAGCGCCGCGGGAATGGACCAGCGCTTCTATGATGACGAGTACAACCCCGATGGGCGGTATCCGGTCATCACCTTCTGTGATGGGGGCAGGTCGCCGGTGGACGTCGGGGCGTGGGACGGGACCGCGGGGAATTACCCGGTGGAGATCGCGCTGGCGGTGGATCGCAACGGCAACGGGCGGCGCGACGCGGGAGAGCCCGTGATCCGGAACTTCAGCGAGCCCTACTCGGATGTCGGCAATGACGGGCGAGCGAGTCGGGATGAAGTCGGTTATGACCTGATGGGGAATCCCGACCCGACGGGGGACGACTACGACCGGCAGTACAACCCCGATGGGACCGAAGGGAACCAGCTCCGCGATGCGATGGAGCCCTATGAGGATGTCGGCCTGGACGGGGTCGTTTGTCCAATGGGGAGGCTTTGCCGGTATGACCAGGGAGAGGGGGACGGGCGCTTCACGCAAGCGACGTCGATGCTGGCGGGCGCCGACGGGCTCAACCCGAGGGTGCGCTTCGCGGCGCTGGCTCGCACAGAGGCCTCGCGGCTGGCGACGTGGATCGACGGGGGCGTGCGGGACGCGCTGCAATTCGGGGTGAACGCCAACCACTTCGCGGGCGCGGTGGCGCAGCAGAGGGTGGGGCTGCGGATCCTCAACGGCTTTGCTGGCTTGATGCCGGGGAGGGTGTCGACGCGCGAGGCGGAGCGGGCCTTCGATCCGGGGGTGGTCGACTGGGCGCGCGTCCCGGCGCACTCGATGGTGCGGTATGGCTCGGTGGACGCGACCCCGGCGGAGATCGCCGACGGGGACGGGGCGCACGTCGGGACCAACCTGCAGATCGCGACGAGGCTGCTGTCGGGGCTCTTCGCGGTGCAGGCGCGCTGGCCCGACGGCGACCGGGCGATGGCGCCCTTCTCGACCACGGTGGACAACGCCGGGCAATGCGCCAACGGGTATCAGTGCTCATTCGAGTTCAGGTCGGAGCGGACCATGCGGGCGGGGCCGGTGAGCGTGTTTCTGCCGCCCGGCTATCACGACCCGGAGAATGCGGGGGTGCGCTACCCGGTGGTGTATCTGCTACACGGGTATGGGATGCAGCCGTCGGAGTTCGCGGGCGCGGCGCTGGTGGCGGCGTCTCGGATGGTGGCGCGCAACACCGCGGACTGGCAGCGGCCGGCGAAGTTCATCATGGTGTTTCCCGACGGGCGATGTCGGGAGGGCGACGGGTGCCTGGAGGGGACCTTCTTCGTCGACTCGGTGGCGGGAAACGCCCGGATGGAGACGTACTTCCTCGACCTGTACAGCTGGGTCGATCGTACCTATCGGACGCGGCCGGCGGGGATGGTGGAGGTGGTGGAGTGAAGGCTCAGGCGAGGGCCTTCTTGACGGCGTCGAGGTCGGGGAAGACGCCGGGGTTCTCGCCGACCCAGGAGTAGGTGATCACTCCGTTGGGGTCGATGACGAAGACCGCGCGCTCGGAGACGCCCTTCAAGCCAAAGGCGAAGTCTTCACGGTAGACGTCGTAGGCGCGGGTCACGGTCTTGTTGAAGTCGGAGAGGAAGGGGAAGGTCGCCTTGGACTCGGCGGCGAACTTCTGGAGCGTCCACGGGGTGTCGACGCTGATCGCGAGGGGCTGCGCGTTGAGGGCCTGGTAGGCGCTGTAGTCCTCGGCGACGGTGCACATCTCCTTCGTGCACACGCTGGTGAACGCGGCGGGGAAGAAGAGCAGCACGACGTTCTTGCCGCGCAGGGACGAGAGCGTGAGCGTCTCGCCGGGCTTGGAGGGGAGGGAGAAGTCCGGGGCCTGGGTTCCGACCTTGAGTGCCATGAAGCGGGGTGCTCCTTGAGATGAATGAAAGAGAGATACCGGGAGGTCTAGAGGCTCTCCGGCGGGCGGTAGGAGAGCATCACGGGGTGGATTTGAACACCCGGAAGAGCCACCAGAGCGAAGGGAGAAGGAGGGCGAGGCCGGGGGGAACGGTCCAGAGCACGGCGGTGAGCGTGGCGGAGGGGGCGGCGGAGCCGGAGAGCGTGACGTCGGGGTAGATCAGGAAGGGGAGCTGGGCGAGTGCCCAGCCGGAGAGCAGGCAGGTGACCTGGACGACGGTCGCGGCGCGAGCGAGGCGGAAGTGACGGCGATAGAGGCCGTAGCCGGAGGCCAGCGCGGCGAGGGCGCCCACGACCAGAACCGGGAGCGCGCGGACCGACAGAAGGCCCGCGCCGAGCTGCGGCGCCGCGGCGAAGACCCAGGGGATCAGCGCGGCGGAGAGGGCGACCACGACGGTTCCGACCTCGAGGGCGTGGCGGCGGAAGTCGTCGCGCAGCTCCCCGTCGGTCTCGACGGTGAGGAACACCGCCGCGAGGTAGGCGCAGAGCGAGAGCGCGAAGAGCCCGATGACCAGCGCGAGGGGCGAGTGCCACGCGCCCGCGCCGTCGATGAGCTCCCCATCGGGCGACACCCGGATGCGGCCCGAGGAGACGGCCCCGAGGCACATGCCGAGCAGCATCGGGGTGACCACCGAGGCGATGCCGAACACGCGGCCCCAGCGGCGGAGGGAGGTTGGTCCGGGCGGGCCATAGGCGCGGAAGACGAAGGCGCCGCCGCGCAGGGTGATGCCGAGGAGCGCGAGGTGCAGCGGCACGAAGAGGGCCTCGACCAGGGCGTAGAAGGCCCGCGGGAAGCCCGTGAAGAGCAGGACGATCACGAAGATGAGCCAGACGTGGTTGGCCTCCCAGACGGGGCCCATGGCGCGGGCGATGGCCTCGCGCTGGGCGTCGCGCCGGGGGCCGCGGGCGAGCGCGTCGAGGATGCCGCCGCCGAAGTCCGCTCCGGCCAGCACGCCGTAGGCGCAGAGCCCGAGGGCGACCAGCGCGGCCATGAGGAGGGCGGGCGTCATGGGTGCGACTCCGTGGACTTCACGGGGGTTCGCGCGAGGTAGCGGAGCATCCCGACGACGACCCCGCCGAGGAAGAGGTAGAGGGCGCTGAAGGCCGCGAAGGTGACGATCGCGTAGGGCGAGGTCGTGGCGGCGTCGGCGGTGCGAAGGACGCCTTGGATGGTCCAGGGCTGGCGGCCCGCCTCGGTGACGAGCCAGCCGGCCTCGAGGGCGAGGAAGCCGAACGGCGACGCGAATACCAGGGCACGTAAGAGCCACGGAGGGACGGGCGCCTCGGGGGTGGCGCGGGTGCGCAGACGCCAGAGCCACCAGGCGGCGGAGAGGGCGACGAGGAGGGTTCCGGCGCCCACCATGACGTCGAAGGCCGTGTGGACGATGGCGACGCGGGGCCAGAGGTCGCGGGGGAAATCGTTGAGCCCGCGCACGGTGGCGTCGGGGTCGCCATGGGCCAGGACGGAGAGCACCTTCGGGACGGTGAGTGCGCCGCGGAGGGTTCCGGCGTCCTGGTCGACGAGGCCGCCAATGGCGATGGCCGCGCCGCGGGCGGTGTGGAAGTGGGCCTCCATCGCGGCGAGCTTCACGGGCTGGGTGACGGCGACCATCCTGGCGATGCGATCGCCGGAGACGAGCTGTAGCGCCGCGGCGACGGAGGCCATGGTGAGCGAGAGCGAGAGGGCCGGGCGGTGCCAGTCGCCGGGGCGCTTCTTGAGCAGGGACCACGCGGCGGCGCCCGCGACGGCGAAGCCCACGCTGACGTAGCAGGAGAGCGTGGAGTGGACGGCCATGTTGATCCATGGCGCGCTGCGGAAGGTGGCCCAGGGGTCGAGGGTGACGAGGGAGGCGGGCGGCGGGCACTGCATCCAGGCGTTGACCGCGACGACGAAGACGCCGGAGGCGAGGCCGGTGAGCGCGACGCCGGCGCCGGCGAGGAGGTGAGCGCGGGGGGAGAGGCGCTCCCAGCCGTAGAGGTAGAGCCCGAGGAAGATGGCCTCGAGGAAGAAGGCGTAGCCCTCGAGCGCGAAGGTGGGGCCGATGACGGGGCCCGCGAGGCGCATGAAGCGCGGCCAGAGGAGGCCGAGCTCGAAGGAGAGCGCGGTGCCCGAGACGGCGCCGATGGCGAAGAGCACGGCGGTGACGCGGGCCTGACGGCGGGCGAGGGCGATCCAGCGGGGGTCGCCGGTGCGAAGGCCGATGGCCTCGGAGAGCACCATCAAGAGGGGCAGGCCGATGCCGATGGCCGCGAAGACCATGTGAAACGCGAGGGAGACCTCCATCTGCGCGCGCGCGGCGAGGAGCGGGTTCATGGCGGCACCGGGCGGGGACGCTAGGGCCGGCGGCGGGAGACGTCACCAGGGAAACGCTTACCTGATGGGGTAAGGGAGGGCCGCGGGCGCTTGCCAAAGGGGGGTCGTAGCGTCTAGAAGGCGCGGCGAAAGGGACCGAAACACCATATGACGACCGAACTGACTCTTGCGATGATCAAGCCCGACGCGGTGGAGAAGAACCTCTCGGGGGCCATTCTCGCGCACATCGAGAAGGCGGGCTTCAAGGTTCGCGGCCTGAAGCGCATCCACCTCACCAAGGCCCAGGCCGAGGGTTTCTACGCGGAGCACAGCGCTCGCGGCTTCTTCGGCGAGCTCACGACCTTCATGTCGCGCGGCCCGGTGTACGTGGTGGCGCTCGAGGCCGAAGGGGCCATCGCCAAGTGGCGCGAGGTCATGGGCGCGACGGACCCGGCGCAGGCCGCGGACGGCACGATCCGCAAGCTCTTCGGCGCCAGCAAGGGCGAGAACGCGACGCACGGGTCGGACTCGGCCGCCAGCGCGGCGCGCGAGATCGGCTTCTACTTCGCGGGCTACGAGCTGCTCTGATCGTAACGGACCGCGCCTCGACGGCGTAGCGTCGCCACCATGAGCAAGGCCTATGTGGTGGTGGGCAACGGCGTCGCGGGCGTGTCCGCCGCCCTCGCGATTCGCGCTCGCGATGCGCGGGGCACCATCGCCCTCGTGTCCGATGAGGGCGACCACTTCTTCTCCCGAACCGCCCTGATGTACGCGTTCATGGACCGCCTCCCCCGGCGGGCCATGGAGCCCTACGAGCGCCACACCTGGCGAGAGCGCGGCATCGAGCTCGTGCGCGCCCGGGTCACGGACCTCGACGCCTCACGCCATCGGCTCACGCTCGGCGACGGTCGTACGCTCCCGTACGATCGGCTGCTGATCGCGACCGGCTCGCGGGCGAGGCGGCTCAGCGCGCCGGGAATCACCGACGATCTCGCGGGCCTCGTGCACTTCGTCACGCTCCAGGACCTCGACGCCTGCGAGAGGTACACGCCCACGACGAAGCGCGCGGTGGTGGTGGGCGGAGGGCTCATCGGCATCGAGCTCGTCGAGTGCCTGCGCTTCCACGGGGTGGCGGTGACCTTCCTGGTGAGGGAGCCGTGGTACTGGCCCGCGGCGCTCTCGCGCGAGGAGGGGGAGATGGCCGCGAGGGAGATGCGACGCCACGGGGTCGACGTGCGCGAAGGCGTGGCGCTGGCCTCGGTGGCGCGCGACGAGAGCCGGCGCGTGTCGGCGGTGACCACGAGCGCGGGCGAGACCATCGCGTGCGAGCTGCTGGGCGTGTGCGTCGGGGTCGAACCGCAGGTGCAGTGGCTGGAGGGCGTGACGACGCCGCCCGCGATCGGGCGAGGCGTGAAGGTCGACGCGACGCTGCGAAGCTCGCTGGAGGACGTGTGGGCGGCGGGCGACTGCGCGGAGCTCGAAGACGGGCGGGTGGAGTCGATCTGGTACAGCGCCAAGCGGCAGGGGACGCTCGCGGGCGAGAACATGAGCGGTCGGCCGAAGGGCTATGCGCCGCCGGTGTTCTTCAACAGCGCGAAGCTCTTCGAGCTGGAGTTCACGACCGTGGGCGCGCTCGCGGAGGTCGAGGAGGGCGCCGAGAGCCTGTACGCGGCGCACCCGACGCGGAGCATCTCGTGGCGGATCGTGCACGCGGGCGATCGGGTGCTGGGGTTCAACGCGCTCGGCTCGCGATGGGACCACACGGTGCTCACCCGCTGGATCGAGGAGGAGCGCCCGGTGCAGTGGGTGCGCGAGAACCTGCGAAGGGCGCAGTTCGACGTGGAGCTGGGGCGCGCGCCGTTGCACGAGATGACCGCTCGGCCGTTGCCCGTGGAGCGCAGAGGGGCGTCGAGGTAGCGGGAGCGGCGCGACTACCCCACGAAGCCGCGGAACGCCCGGAGGTACTCCACGAAGCCCGCGCTGAGTCCCTCGTCGAGGAGCGTCGCCGGGGCCACCGGGGCCCGATGGAGCGATGGCTCGTCGGCCTTCGAGGGCCAGTCGTGGTTGGCGATGCCGGAGCGCCCGAGCGCCACCGCGTCGGCTCCGAGCGCGAGCTGCGACTCGGCCTCGGCGTGCGTCCAGATGGCCCCCGCGACGACCAGCTTCACGGAGGGCCCGACGACGTCACGGAAGAGCAGCGTGGGGTGGGATTCGGGGCGCTTGGTGGTGTGCAGGGCGGAGCGCCAGAGGGAGAGGTGCAGCACCTCGGCGCCGTCCTCGACGAGCCAGCGCGCGACCTGGAGGCTCTCGTCCAGGTCGACGCCGCGGGTCTGGCCGAAGTCCTCGGGGGACATCCGCACCGCGAGCACCAGCGACGGCGCCGCGGCCTTCACCGCGCGCGTCACCTCGCGGATCAACCGTGCGCGGTTCTCCAGGGGCCCGCCCCAGCGGTCCTCGCGGCGGTTGTAGACGGTGCTCAAGAACTGCGACAGCAGGTACCCGTGGGCGCCGTGCAGCTCGACGCCGTCGAAGCCCGCGCGGGCGCAGCGCTCGGCGGCGCGGGCGAAGTCGGCGATGACCCTGGCGATGTCCTCCTCGGTGCCCTCGCGGCTCTCGTGGCCCTTCTCGTCGGTGTGCGGTGAGGGGCTCCAGGGGGTGATCCCGCTCACGGCCTGCGAGGCGCGCAGCCCCCCGTGGAAGAGCTGGGCGCTCGCGAGGGCGCCGCCCCGGTGGATGCGCGCGGCGAGGCGGGTGAGCCCGTCGAGCATCGCGTCGTCGTGCACGCCGAGCTCGCCCTCCCAGGCCTTTCCGTCCTGGGAGACGTGGGCCGCGCAGGTCTCGATCAGGCCGAAGCCTCCGTCGGCGCGCATCCCGAGGAAGCGCAGCTCGGCGTCGCCGAGGGTGCCGTCGAGCTCGCTCTGCCGGTTGGTGAGCGGGGCGAGCCAGATGCGGTTGCGGGAGACGATCCCCGGGCGGAGGACGAGCGGCGAGTGCAGTGAGTGGGTCATCGTGGAGTGCCCGGCGCGGTAGCACGTTCTGCGAAGGGAGATGAAGGGCCGCGCGTAACCGGCGCCCTGGTCGATGACGTAGCCTGCGACCATGAGTCATCGCGCCGCCGTCGAGGGAGCAGGGGTGTCGGCGTGAGGCGCGCGGGCGCGTTGCAGGCCGTCGCCGACGACCTCACCAGCCGGGGAGCGAGCGCGTGGATGCTCTCCGCGCTGCTGCTGGGCTTCTACTTCGGGCTCTATCTCCCGGCGGAGACGGCGCTGTTGCTGACCACCCTCGGCCGGGGCGTGTGGCTGCTGGGCGCCGCCGTCGCGGCGGTGACCGTGGCGGTGCACGCGGGCTTCGCGCGGCGCGACGGGATCCTGGTGGCGCGCGACGAGGCGGTGCTGGGCGCCAAGGTCTTCGCGCTCTCCATGGCGACCGCGGGGCTGTCGGCGTGGTTCGCGAAGGCGCTCGACCCCGCGGAGCACCACGGCCGCCACCTGCTGCCGTCACCGGGCGTGACGTGGTCGACGCCGACGCTGGTCGCGCTGCTGGGCGGGGCGCTGGCCGTGGGGCTCTATGGCGTCGCGAGGGTGCTGCGCGCTCGCGGCGACAAGGGCGCGATGCTGCGCGAGGCGACGTGGGCGCTCGTGGCCGCTCAGCTCGCGGCGATCACCCTCGCCTACGGCACGCACCGCTTCGACCCGGGCCGCGCGCCCGCCGCGGGCGATCACTCGCTGCGCGCCTTCGGCTCGCTGCTCTACCTCGCGCTCGACTCCAGGTGGACCCTCTACGGGCTGCTCTACACCTGCGCCGTGAGCGCCGGCGGGCTCTTCGTGCTCGGTCGCTACCTCCACAACCGCTACCAGGTCGCTCGCACCCTGGTGGTCATCGGCGTGCAGGCCAGCTTCGGGTTCACGGTTCCGGTGCTGCTCAAGCTCTTCGCGCAGCCCGAATACTATCTCTCGTATTTCTGGCCCCTGAAGATCGACGCGTTCTATCCCGACAACATCCTGCGAGACCCCGCTCCCTTCGTGCTCTGGAGCTTCCTCGGCTCGCTGCTGCTCGTGCCGCTGATGGGGATCTTCTTCGGCAAGCGCTGGTACTGCTCCTGGGTGTGCGGCTGCGGGGGCCTCGCCAACACCGCGGGCGAGCCCTTCCGCCACCTGTCGCAGAAGGGAGAGGCCGCGTGGCGCTTCGAGCAGGCGAGCATCTACACGGTGCTGGGCCTCGCGGTGCTCACCACGGTGCTGGTGGCGCTCTCGGCGCTGGTCGGACCGCACAGCGCGCTCACCGGCGTGTGGTGGTCGGGGCACGGCGACGTGAGCCAGTGGCGCGTCGATGGAGCGCTCCACAGCGGCGCGCTCGTTACCGTGGCAGGTAAAGCCCGGTACTACTACGGGCTCGTGGTGGTGGCGGTGCTGTCGGGCGCGATCGGCGTCGGGCTCTACCCCTTGGGAGGGACGCGCCAGTGGTGCCGAAACTTCTGCCCGATGGCGGCGCTGCTGGGGCTGATCCAGAAGGTCGGGCGCTACCGCATCCGGGTGAAGGAGGACATGTGCATCTCCTGCGGGCTCTGCACCCAGTACTGCGAGATGGGCATCGACGTGCGGGCCTACGCGCAGTCCAACGAGACCTTCGTGAGGGCGAGCTGCGTGGGCTGCGGGATGTGCGCGGAGGTCTGCCCCCGAGGCGTGCTCTCGCTGGAGCAGCGCTGGCCGGGAGCGGCGAAGAGGGCCACCGGCCTGGTGCAGCTGCGGCTGCGGAAGTGAAGCGCGAGGGCGAGACCGGCGTCGGAGGAGCGATGATGAGCAGACGAGCGATGATCGCGGTGGCGTGCGCGCTGGCGGTCCCGGCGAGCGCGAGCGCGCAGGACGCGGGCGCGGTGACGGCGGCCAACGTGTGGCGGCGCTACGACGCGCTGCTGCGGGCGGTGGTGCGGAGCAACGGCGTGGACTACGCCGGGCTGAGGGGCAGGCTCGGGGAGCTGCGGGCGATCCACGCGTGGCTTGGCGAGAACGGTCCGACGAGGACGCCGGCGGCCTTCGCGAGCGCGGGGGCGCGCAAGGCGTACTGGATCAACGCCTACAACGCGACGGTGCTGCGGGGTGTGGCCGAGGCGCCCGCGACGATGCGCAACGTGCTGACGTACCTGCCCGACGGGGGCTTCTTCCGGTCGCGGCCGTGGCGGCTCGACGGGCGGGAGATGACCCTCGACGCGGTGGAGAACCGCGAGGTGCGGCCGGTGTTTCACGACGCGCGAGTGCACGTGGCGCTCAACTGCGCGGCGCGCTCGTGCCCGCCATTGCGCGCCGGGGCGTACACGGCCGCGGGCGTGGAGGCGCAGCTCGACGCGCAGGCGCGGGCCTACGTGAACGCGGCGGGCAACGTGGAGGTCGACCCGGCGGCGCGCACGGTGAGGGTGGCGCAGATCTTCGAGTGGTTCAGGGAGGACTTCGCGGGAGGCGCCGCGGGGTGGCTGCGGGGCTACGCGGGGGCGCCGCTGCGGGCGCGGCTGGAGGCGGCCTGCGGGGCGGACGCGGGGCGGTGCGCGGTGAGCTATCGGCCCTACGACTGGGCGCTCAACGCGGCGCCGTAGGGCGTGGCGAGATGAACGCGGTGCGGCCGACGGGCAACATCCGTTGTCGCAACGGAAGCGCTGGCAGGAGAGAACGCGTGTGCAATCGGACGGTCGGGGGGCGCGCGTGGATCCTCACGCTGCTGGGAGGGTGCGTCGGAGGGGCGGCCGTGGAGACGCCGGCCGCGGAGGGGCCGGGGGCGGTGGTGTCGCCGCCGATCGAGCTCGGCGCGGCCGCGCTGAGGGTTCGCGCCGGGGCGGCTGGGGCGGTGACCGTCGGCGCCGAGGGCCGCGAGGGAGTGACCTTTCGCACGGTGTCGAGCGTGGCGCCGCGCGTCGCGGTCGAGGCCGACGGCGCGCTCGCGTTGGACCGCGGCGAGGTGGTCGAGCGCTGGCGCTCCTCGGGCGACGGGGTCGAGCAGAGCTGGACCTTCGCGCGCTCGCCCGGCGGCGCTGCGACGGTGCGGGTGCGCGTCGACGGCGCCCGTTACGAGGGGGCGACCCGGGCGGGGCTGCGCTTCGTCGACGTCGCGACGGGCGCTGCGCTGCGCTACGGGGCCGCGACCTGGGTCGACGCCCGCGGGGCGCGCACCCCCGTGGACGAGCGGGTGGAGGGCGACACCGTGGTGCTGACCGTCCCGGCAGAGGTCATCGCGCGCTCGGCCTTCCCTGCGGTGCTCGATCCCACGGTCTCCGCCGAGCTGGTGGTCGAGCCGACGGTTCTCACGTCGCGCACCCGCTCGTTGGTGGGGCGCGCGACCGTGGCGTCCAACGGCACCGACAGCCTCGCGGTCTGGCAGGACTCCCGCGTGCCAGCCGGGGTCTACGCCGCGAGGCTGACCGCCGCGGGCGTGGTGCGCGACCCGGCCAACCTCTTCGTCGCGGGCGCCGGGGTACGCCCGGTGGTGGCCTCCGACGGGGCGGGCTTCCTCGTGGCGTGGGTGGGCGCTGACAGGCAGGCGCACTGGTCCCGCGTCGACGCCGCGGGCGCGGTGCTCGACCCCGGCGGGGTGGCGCGCGCGGGCTCGCTCCTCGCGGGCGAGCTCGCCCTCGCCTTCGACGGAACCAATTACCTCCTCGCGTGGTCGGCGCCCGCGGGCTCGCCGGGCGCCATCCGCGTGGCCCGCGTGGCTCGCGACGGCCGACTGCTCGACGCCGCGGGCGCGGAGGTCTCCTCGGGCAGCACCGACCGACGCAACCCCGCCATCGCCGCGGGGGCCGGCGGCGCGCTCGTCGCGTGGGAGGACTTCCGCAGCGGCAGCGGCCTGCCCACCGTGTACGCCGCGAGGGTGCGCGCCGACGGCGTCGTGATCGACCCCGACGGCCGCGTCGTGAGCCTCGCGGCGGCCAACCAGACGCAGCCCTCCGTCGCCACCGACGGCGCCAGCTTCCTCGTCGCCTGGTACGCACGCAACGGCGCCGGATCGCGCGCCCCGGGGCCCTACGCCGCGCTCGTCGGCCCGGCCGGCACCACGCTGGCGATCAACCCCCTCTGGCCCTCGCCGGGGACCGACGTCGCGACCGATCCAGCCGCGGTGGCCGCCGCGTACTCGGGCGGGCGCTACCTCGTGACCTGGACGGGCGGCCAACCGCGCTCCGCCCCGGGTCTGCCCTACCACCTGCTCCCGCGAATCTACGCCGTGCGCGTCGACGCCGCCGGCGCGCCGCTCGACGCCACACCGCGCGAAGTCGCCCGCATCGACACCTCGATGCCGACGTACCCGACCTTCTTCCTTCCGGCGGTCGCGGGGCGCCCGGGAGGGTTCCAGCTCCTGTGGGCCTACCAGGAGTCTCCCCTGGGCGTCCGCGACGTGCAGGGCGTCGCGACCGACCTCGACGCGGTGCCCGCGGGCGAGGCCTCCCAGGTCGAGATGGCCCCCGCCGACCAGACGTCCCCGCAGGTGACGGCGACCCCGTCGGGCTATTTCGTGGGCTGGATCGACTACGGCCAGACGCTCCCGCAGTTCACCTTCCGCGCGCGCGGGGCGCGGCTCTCTCCCTCCGGAACGGTGCTCGACAGCCCGGCGCTCTCGCTGGTGCCGCAGGAGACCGCCATCGCCATGACCGTGCTCCGCCTGGCGACGGTCGGAGCCTCCTCCCTCGCGGCGTGGCGGCAGACCGGCGACCCACAGCGTTCGATGGTCCTGGTGCCCGCGGTGGGCGCGCCGGTGGTCACCGCGACGGTCGCCCAGTCGGGCCTGATCGCCGGCCTCGCGGCCGCGCGCACCAACGCGCTCCTCGTCACCCGCGTCGGCATGTCGTCCTCGCTCCAGGCCCAGCGCGTCGGCCTCGACGGCCGCGTGCTCGACGCCTTCCCGCTGCCGCTGCCGCCCTTCAACGACGCCGATGTGGTGTCCGACGGGACCAACTTCCTCGTCGTCGGAACCCTCATCCCCAGCGGCTGCACGGGCACCTGCCCGGGCGTCGCCTTCCTCCGCGTGAGCGGCGCGGGCGACCTGCTGGACGCGTCGCCGGTCTTCCTCTCGGCCTCGGCGCGGCCCCCCTCGGACTACTCCCTCCGACAACCCGCAGCGGCCTTCGACGGGGCGCGATACCTCCTCACCTGGCGTGGAGGGGGCGCGACCGCTGCGGTGGTGGAGGTCCACGGGGCGCGGGTCGGCGCCGACGGCGCGGTGCTCGACGCAACGCCGATCGTGGTCTCCGGGGGCGTGAGCGGGAACAAGCAGTCCCCCGTCGTCACCTACGACGGCGCGACCTGGGTGGCGGCCTGGGCCGACGCGCGGGGCGGCAACAGCGTCTACGCGGCGAGGGTGACCGGGACGGGCGCCGTGCTCGACCCGGCGGGCGTCGCGATCGCCACGGGGCTCGTGCAACCGGCCGCGGTGGACATCGCCTCGACCGGCGCTGGCCTCTCGGCGGTGGTCTACACCCGTCGCGCGACCGCGTCGGCGCCGATGAGGGTGGTCGCGCGGATGCTCTCCTTCGGCGACGGAGGCGTGGTCGACGCAGGCTCCGCCACCGACAGCGGCGCAGCGCTCGACGCCGGGACCGACGTGAGCCCGGCGGACGTCGGCGCGACCGACGCGGGAGTCGCGGACGTCGGGGTGGACGTCGGCGTGGCGGATCTTCCGGCGCTGGACCTGGGCGCCGCGACCGATGTGGGGTCTCCGACCGACGTGAGGCCTCCGACCGATGTGGTCTCTCCAAGCGACACGAGCTCTCCGACCGATGTGGTCTCTCCAAGCGACACGAGCTCTCCGACCGACGTGGTCTCTCCGACCGACACGGGCTCTCCGACCGACGTCCCGACCGCGGCCTCGCCGCAGGACGATGGCGGCCTCTGCGAAGTTGGCGGCGCCGCGGGCGCACGCCGCGCCGGAACCCCCTGGGCGCTCGTCGCCCTCGGGCTGGTCGGCTCCATGCGACGTTGGGCGAGGCGCTCGTCGCCCCGTCCGCTACCGGGGCTGGGTTGAGACGGACGGCGTCGGGGCAGGCGCCGGGCGGGCGGAGACCATGGTCATCGCGGCGTAGGCCAGCACCAGGGCGATGAGCACCAGCGTGGCGATGAGCTCCAGCGGGAGGATGCCCGCCAGGCGCGACCACATATCCCCGTAGAACCTCCCCCCGGAGCGCTTCTGCAGCCGTCGTTGCACGCCCGCGAGCAGGTCCGGCGGCGCGGTCTCCTTTGGCGCCTCGGCGGCCGCCACCCCGGCCAGCGGGGCCTCGGTCGCGGCGGCCATGGACGAGAGCCCGTCGAGCATCCGGCAGAAGGCGCCGTACTCGCCCTTGAGCGAGGGGTTGGCGTCGAGCGCCACGCGCACCGCCTCGGTGCGCTCGGGAGACAGCTCCCGGTCGTGGTAGGCGCTGAACAGGTCGCGCAGCTCGTCGTCGGTCAGCATCGCCACCTCACTACTCCGGGAGCTTGCATCCGAGGCCCCGCTCGATGGCCTCTCGCAGCGCCGCGCGGGCGCGGTGGAGGCGGCTCTTGACGGTCCCTTCGGGCAGGCCGGTGATGGTCATGATCTCCTCGTAGCTCAGGCCCTCCAGGTCGCGCAGCACCACCAGCTCGCGGTGCTCCTCCTCCAGCAGCCCGAGGGCCCGCTCGATGACCTTGTTGAGCTCCGTGCCCTGCATCGCCTCGTCGGGGCGGTCGGGCCGGGACATCACCGGACCTCCCTCGGTGAGCGCCCTGCCCCCCTCCTCGTCGAGCGCGTCGTGGCCCCGGGTGACGCGCCGGTCGAGGTACTTGATGCGGTTCTTACAGTGGTTGATCGCCACCCGATAGAGCCACGTCCCCAGGCGAGCATCCCCCCGGAAGCTGTCGATGCTCCGGAACACCGTGATGAACACCTCCTGCGCGAGGTCCTCGGCTTCGGCGCGGTTGCCCAGCATCCGCTGCACCAGCGAGAACACCCGGGCCTGGTAGGCCCTCACGAAGAGGTTGAACGCCGCCTCGTCGCGCCGCCGCAGCCGCTCGACCAGCATGCGCTCGGCCTCGAGGTCGAGCGTCACCGAGAACGCCTCGGCGTGGAGCGTCGACCATCCCAGCGGCAGCGCAGCGACACGACCTCGCACATACGCCGAGACAGCGGTCGGGGTCGAGAGGTTCCGCCGCCCTCTTCAGAAGCCCGGATCGTGCGCCAGCTGCGGCTCCGCCCTCGCCCGCCCCGCGTCCGCCCTGCGCGCCACGACCCTGCGCGCCACCGGCCTCGCGACCGGCGCCCCCGCCACCGGCACCCGCACCACCGGCGCTCCCGCGTCGACCACCGCCGCCACCGCCGTCGCGGGCGCCACATAGGCCAGCGAGACGTCCGCCGTCGGCCGCGGAACCACCGCCATCCATGCCGGCGCCCCGTCGACCTCCACCCTCACCCGGTGGTCCCCGTCGTCGCCCAGGGGGGCGGGGAGCGTCACCGGCGCGTCGTCGAGCAGCACCCTCGCCCCCGCCGGGAGCCCGGTGATCGTCAGCGAGTGCGTCGCGGCCGTGGTGCGCCGGGTGAGCGCCGCCGTGGCATCGGCCACGGGCGTCACCCGCTGCTTCCACGCGACCAGCGCGCCTCCGGCGGCCAGAGCGCCCACCAGGGCCAGCGCCATCGCGTAGCGCCGCGGGGGCTGCTTGCGCAGCGTGGAGAGGCTGTCTCCCGGCAGGGTGTCGGCCTCCACCAGGGTGGGCATCGGAGTGCGCGACGAGCGCGCCGGGGGAAGGCTCCCTCGCGGCGTCGCTTCGAGCACGCCCTCCCCCCGGGACCACGCCAGCAGCGCCTCCCGCATCTGTCGCGCGGTGGCGTATCGCTCCCGCGCCGAGCGAGCCATCGCCCGCTCCGCGATGGAGGCCAGCACCGGGTCGAGCGTCGGCAGCGCCTCGAGCAGGGCCAGGTGCCCCTCCGTCGCGATGCGGATCATCATCGCGTTGTAGTTGGCGGCCTCGTAGGGGAGCCTGCCCGTGAGCAGCTCGTAGAGGATCACCCCCATGGCCCACACGTCGCTGCGCAGGTCGATGGTGGCCTCGCCGCGGGCCTGCTCGGGGGACATGTACGCGGGCGTCCCGATGAGGGCGCCGGTGCGGGTCATGCGGACGCGCTCGGCGTCGTCGCCGAGAAACTTCGACACGCCGAAGTCGAGGATCTTCGGGCGCACCACGTCGCCCTCGCGCGCCAGGAAGATGTTCTCGGGCTTGAGGTCGCGGTGAAGGATCTCCCGCTGGTGGGCCGCGTCGAGGGCTTCGAGCACGGCGGTGATCATCTCGACGGTCTCGGCGACGGGGAGCGCTCCGTCGCGCTCGAGGCGGTCGGCGAGGCTCTCCCCGTGGAGGCGCTCCATGACCATGTAGGGCGATCCGTCGTCGGACTGCCCGTAGTCGAAGACGCGCACGATGCTGGGGTGGCCGATGCGCACGGTGGCCTCGGCCTCGGCGCGGAAGCGTCGCACCGCGTCGGGGTCGCGCGCGAAGTTGGCGTGGAGCACCTTCACGGCCACCTCGGCGCCGCGGATGGAGAGGTTCTCGGCGACCCAGACGGCGCCCATGCCGCCCTCGCCGAGGGGGTCGATGAGCTTGTATTTCCCGCCGATGACGTCGCCCCGCGTGAGCATCTCAGGGGGCGACCGTAGCACGGGGGGCGGCGGGCTCGTCGACGGCGGCAGGCGGAGCATCACCCCTCGGGGAGGCTCATCCCGGCGTCCTACGTCGGATCCCGTCGGGAGAAGAACCGCCAGGGCGCAAGGGTCGCAAGGGAGCGACGGGAGCGACCGCGACGCCAGCCCAGTGCGCCTCACCGTCGCGAAGCGACGGGAGCGACCGCGACGCCAGCCCAGTGCGCCTCACCGTCGCGAAGCGACGGGAGCGACCGCGACGCCAGCCCAGTGCGC
>CBIHPK010000053.1:0-43147 GCA_966211675.1 uncultured Myxococcaceae bacterium | reverse complement strand
GGGTGGGTCACGAAGTCGTCGCGAGGTGGGTCACGGAACGGGCGCCGCTAAAGGGCAGCGCGGTCACCGTCGACGACGGCGCCCGCACCGAGCGCTTCGTGATCGCGGGCTACGAGGACGGCGAGCCCGAGCGGCGGAGGGTCGCCTACACGGCGCCGCTGGCCTCCTCGCTGATGGGCGCGGAGGTCGGCGACGTCCGGGCGGTGAGCGTCGGGGGACGGCTGCGCGAGCTCGAGGTCGTCTCCATCGAGGCGGCGCGGCCGGAGGAGCAGTGAGCCCCGCGACCTTCATCGCCCTGGAGGGCCTCGACGGGACCGGCAAGTCGACCGTGGCCGCTGCGCTCGCTCGCCGTCTCGGCGCCGAGCTGCTGCGCACTCCGCCGGCGGTCCTCGCGCCCGTGCGACCGCTCATCGACGAGGCCTTCGAGTCCAGCCCGACCGCGCGCCAGCTCTTCTACGCGGCCACCGTCGCCGAGGCCTCGGACCGCGCGCGCCGCACCCTCGCTGCGGGTCGGTCGGTGGTGATCGACCGCTACTGGTTCTCCACCGTCGCGTATGCGCGGGTGCGCGAAGGGTCGCTGGACCTCTCGGTCGTCGAGCCGAGCCTCCTCCGGCCGCACCTCACCGTCTTCCTCCAGCTGGAGGAGTCCCTTCGGCATCGAAGGGTGCGGACGCGGGGCGCGACCGCCGCCGACGAGCGCAGCCTCGTGACCGGCGAGGTGCTCGCCCGCTGCTACGACGAGCTGCTCGCCACGCCCTTCGCGGGGCGGGTGCTGCGCATCGACACCGGGGCGTCGAGTGTCGAGGCGACGGTGCAGCAGGTGCGTGAAGCCCTGTCGCCCGAGAGGAGGCCGGTATGGGCGTGAGCTCGACATACCTGCGCGTGGTGGTGACCACCCGCTGCAACTACCGCTGCGGGTTCTGCCACATGGAGGGCGACCCTCACGCCCCCGGCGAGGCACCGGAGCTGCCGCTGGAGCGACTGCTGCCGCTGCTGCGATGCGCGACGCTGGCGGGGACGCGCAAGATCAAGTTCCTCGGGGGCGAACCCTTCCTGCGGAGGGACCTCCCAGAGATCGTTCGCGCCGTGAGAGGCTGGTGCCCGGAGTCGGACCTGTCGATCATCACGGCCGGGGCGGTGCCGGTCGATCGACTGCGCGACGCCTACGCGGCGGGGCTCGACCGGGTCAACGTCTCGTTCCACGGCTTCGGGCGCGAGGCCTTCGCGGAGAATAACCGCGCCCGTGGCGCCTTCGAGCTGCGCGAGGCCTTCGTGTCGGCAGCCGAGGAGGAGGCGGCCGCGCGGCGGGTGCCCATGAAGGTGAACTACGTCTACTCGGGCGCATGGCAGCGTAACGACCTCGCCGCGCTCCTGTCGTGGGCCGCGGGTCGGGCCGTGGTGGTCGGGCTGCTCGACGACCTGGACGGGCAGCTCTCGTGGCGTGACCTCCTCGCGGTGGTGACCGGGCTGCGCGGCGCGCCCTCGTCGATCGAGACGACGCCCGACGCCCACAGCCTCGCGACGCGACTGCTCACCTGGGACGATGGTCTGCAGGTCGAGCTGAAGCACCTGCGGCTGGGCGAGGTGGCGCCGCACGAGGCGTGCGAGACGTGCCCGGTGCGCGAGGGATGCAAGGAGGGCATCGTGGCGCTGCGCCTGACCCACGCGGGGCTCTTCCGTCCGTGCATGGACCGCAGCGACCTCGCACTCGACCTCGGGCCGGTGATCGGTGGCGGCGACCTGCCGGCGGCGATGATGCTGCGAGCCTGGATGGAGGCAGTCTGATGGCCGAGGTGACGCTGGTCCTCGTGGGTCCTCATGGCGCCGGGAAGACCACCACCGGGCGACTCGTGGCGGCCCGGCTGGGGTGCTTTTTCGAGGAGGAGATCGGCGCGCGTCTCCGTCGCGAGGCGCTGGCGCGAGACCCGAGCTGTCACGCGATGCTGAGCCAGGGGGCCTTCGACGAGGAGGTCTTCCGCAGGGAGCTCGCCCGCGACCACGCCCACCCGGGCGGCGGGCCGCGCGTCGTGGAGACCTGGCACCCAGGCAACGTGGCGTACGCTCTCGAGCGATCGCCGGAGGTCGTGGAGCGCTTCCTTCCGGCGCTGCGTGCGGCCTCGTCGAGCGCCGGACCAAGGGTGCTGGTGCAGCCGGTGCGGATCGGGCGCCAGACCGCGCTCGCGCGGCTCACCGAACCGGGGCCCGATGCGGAGACGCTGGTGGACTTCTTCCGAAGGGTCGGCGAGACCGCCGAATCGCTGGCGAGGAAGTGGGGCATGACGGTGCTGCCGCCCATTGAGACCGACGACCGGTCGCCCGAAGAGGTGGCGGAGGCGGTGCTCGGTGCGGTGGTCCGGGCCGGAGGGCCCGCGGCGTCATCCGATGCGAGGCGGTCTACGTACCATGCAGCCCCATCGTCATCCGTCTCAGCAGCGGCCCGCGTGATCCGTTGAAGGGTACGAGACCCGCGAGCAGGGCGTCTGGGTAGCGCGCCTGGTGTCGAGCGTCCTCGCGACGGGCTGGAGCGCCTTCTGGATGGGCCTCGCCTGCGTCCTCGTCGGGTGCGTCGCGACGCTCGCCGTGCTCCACGAGCCCGCGCTGGCTCCTCGGTCTTCGGCCACGGCAGCGCCCATGGCGACCGCGTCGACGGCCGGCGAGTCCGAGCTGCGAGCCGTGCGTGAGGAAGAGCAGCTGGCGGCGGAGGAGCGAGCGCGGACGGCACGCCTGCTCGACGAGGAGCGCGCGGCGGCGGGCTGAGGAGGAGCGCAACGGGGCGTTCGAGGAGCGGCTGACCGTCCCCACGCCGATGGTGGCGTGGCCAGCGCCTCCGCCGGTGATGACGCAGGCGAACGTCCGCGAGATGATGGCGCAGCAGCTTCTTCAGCGGATGCCGATGCCGATGCCGGTGCCCCTCGAACCGCGGCCCGGCGCCGCGCCCTGAAGGGGTTCAGGTCACTGCGGCCTGCGGACCTTCGCGACCCGCTCGCTCGACGCGATCGAGACGGCGTTCGCGACCGCGATGAGCTTGCGCTTCAGGCCCGGCCGTCGGTCGAAGCGGTGCAGCGACCGTCGGCAGCGAAGGTACGTCATGAAGGTCTCGCAGAAGTCCTCCGCGGGGTGTGTGCAGGCATACTCCGAGACGTATTCGTCGGGGTCGAAGGCCGGCGGCTCTTCCCAGGCCTCGCCGTAGCGCGCTCCGAAGGCGGCTCGAAACCAGCGGCGCTCGATGAAGGGTCGGTCGAGCCAGGCCCAGGCGTGCCCGTACTCGTGGCGGATGGTGTCGACGAGCGTGTCGCCCCGGGCGGCGGTGACGGGCGGGTTGCGCGGCAGGTAGATCACGCCCGGTCGGACGTCGACGAGGCTCAGGTACCAGGGGACCGACTCGTCGTAGACATAGCCCAACTTGCCGTCGAGCGACGGGAGGGGCATCCGGTAACACTCGATGCGGTCGAGGTAGCGGCCGTCGCGCAGCAGGCCGACGTCCCGCAGGTCGTCGCGCGCCCGGTCAAAGGCGCGGTTCACCTTGGACATCGGAACGACGGCGAGGTGTCCACGGAGGCGGTCCAGGAGGTTGTCGGCGAAGGCGAGGTTGAGGGTTCCGGTGCTCTGCATGGGTACGAACTCCCCGGTCGGATACTGGTCAGGTGGTCGCAAGAGCGCGACGCCGATCAGCGATAGGACGCGCGACCCGAGAAGCGCCTGACATCCATTGGATGGGCGCCGTCGCTCGCGGTGGTGCATCGAGGCGCGTCGGCGCGCCCCCGCCGCGGGGCCGCGCCGTGCGAGGCGCAGTGAACATCTCTGGAGCTGTCAGGACTCGCCCCCCACCCCCTCATCGAAGGAAACGCGCGTTGCGGAGGTGGTCGGCGAGGTGGTTCCAGAAGCCGAACTCGGTGCCGTCCTGCGGGCGACCTCGCGTGTGAGGTAGCGGGAGGTGGGCCCCGCATGGGACACCTGTAGTAGAGTATGCTGTGAAGGGGAAGCATGACGATCTACCGAGTTCATGTCCGAGAGTCTCAACTCAGGGAGTGCGTAACCAAGGGTCTATTCGCAATCCCCCGAACGCCACGGCTCTTCCGAGGAGACCTTCTGCTACTCCAGCTCACGAAACGAGACTTTGAATTGCGTGGTCGGCATCACGATCGAATCGAACACGCCCTGGTCTTCGACCAAGCCGTGATGGACACTACCGGCGCCATCAGCCACCACCACTGGCCCGCAGGAGACCAGCGATGGCCGTGGATCATCTACGCGAACGCCGTGATCGACACAGTGCCATTCTCTCTTGAGGAGCTTCCGCTTCGAAACGGAGAAAGATACCGCTCGCGGGCAAATCCAGTCCAGATCGGCGAAGAGGATGCACTCGAGATCGAAGGCAAGATCTCCTGGAACTCAGCCCGCCCCATCTTCACCGCAGAATCTGATCCCGCAAGGGCGATTCCTGTCGAAGCCGACCCAGTACTGGGCAGCGCCCTCGCCCGACACGCGCTCTGCGAGGTAAGGAAGGCCGCCAGAAGGTGGGACCCGGGCACCAGAATTGTCGAGTTGAGCGAAGGCTCGACGCCCTCCGGCCTACTCCTTCGAAGGGGGCACATCGTAGAACGGGTAATCCGATTCACTGGCACGTCGGAGCGGCCAACGGCGCTGAAGTTCGAGGGCATGGTCAACGACCCTCGACCCGGTGACCCTCATCATATCGTTGCCGTGGTGCATTCCATCAACCTCACGAGTGGGGCCAGCCAACTCACATGGGCTCCATACCGTCGGTCCTTGTCAACGCATCTGTCGAAAGCCCGATAGGGCGGCCAAAGTTACCGAATCGCGATGCGAGCCAAGTTTTTCGAATCGAAGCGCCGCCATTCATCGAATCGGCTCGCATCGGCACGGCTGGCATCATCCCAGACCAACGCGAGAATCCGAGGCGTTCGCTAGGATCCGGTCACCTCGGTCGTTGACCCTGACGCCGCCGCGCTGTGGCCCCCTACATCAGTGGCCTCACGCAAGAACATGCTGCCACGGGTAGTTGCGACGAGGACGGCGTCCGCGGCGACGAGAACCGCTGAGAGCGTCAGACGCGCGCGACCCGCTGACCTGGAGCGTCGAAGCAGACGCGGGCGGGAGGCACTCGTCTGGCCCAGCACGATGCGCGAGATGGAAGAGTGATGCGAAGAGTGACTGCTCCATCGGCGTCAAGGCTCCCGATCACCTCCTCGCGGGCCGCGCGATCCGAGCGGGTGGACACTCAGCGCCTTCGTGACGCGCCTCAACGAACTACGGAGCGCACACTTTTTCCTACCTGATAGGCGTTAAGCGTCTACGCCGTCCGTCGCCGCGGACGAAGCCGATCGTGCCCATGTCGTCGGGTTCCATGAGCCCTTCGAACGTGTGCCGGGCGGTGTCGCGAGAGAGGTCTTCGTCCTCCTCGAGCAGTGCTCGCACGATGGCGCCCACGTCGGCGCGGGTCGGCGCTCGCCGTCGTCGACCGTCGACGAACTCCCACGTCACGTAGACCACCGAGGAGCGTCGCGGGGTCACTGGTCCGCGCGCGTCGCCGGCGCGGTTGGCGACCCTCATCCCGCCGCGCTCGGACAGCACCTCCAGCGCGCGGTTCAATCGTCCCTCCCACTGCACCACGTCGGGGGTCAGCGCCCGAAACAGCACCGCGCCGAAGGTGTGACTCCGGCCACTCGTGTCGCTGTGGACACGGAAGCGCGCCGCGACCGAGTCGCCGTCCGCGGCCGTGCGCCCCACGTAGACCCGGACGTCGCGCCCCTCCGCCTGACCGATCGCCCGAATCGCGTGCAGCCCCCTGACGACGTGCCGGACCGCTCAGGCGAAGCGCTCGTAGCGGGGCGCTGCCCGCACCGCGGTGCCGGTGGAGTCTGTGCTCCAACTGCGGCGGAAGTCGATCGCCATGACGTCCGCCGCGGCGACCTCGGAGCGTGACACCGGCGACCTGAGAATGGTGCGGGCGCGTACGATCCCCTTCGGCTGGACCCGGGGCGAGATGAAGTACCTTGGTGGCATCAGCGTCAGGACCTCCGAGGAGTCAGACGCGCGACCAGCGCGGCGTCTGGCAGGCCGGGTGCGTCCGACAAGTCGCTTCCATTACCCTTGGGCGACCGACTACGATCGCCCCGCGAAGGGGGGACCGTGACGCACCAGAGAGCAGCGACCCGATGAAGCCCGCGTCTGAGACCTTCGGCTTCCTTGCCAACCAGCGCGCGTGCCTCGAGTCCGTCGCCGCCCCGGTGAAGCAGCCTGATCGCCAGCCGCCCAAGACCAGTGCCTGAGCCAACGAGCCCTCCAGACCGATGAAAGAAGGACATCGATGCCCAAGATCCAGCAGTGCCTCATCTCCATCGAACTCGCGAATTCCCTCGCCGACGTCGTGAAGGCGCTCGGGGTCAAGGTGCCGGGCGGAGAGCTCGGCTTCCTGTGCCCGGGGTGCGAGCAGCCCCTGCGACCTCACGGCGGCACCTCGCCGCACTTCGAACACACCGAACGCAACGCGGACTGCCCGCTGAGCCACAAGCTGCCCTCGCAGACGTGACGGCCGACGTGGCGCGCTCGGGCCGCGAGCTCAGCCCGGGCTTCGACGTGCGCGAAGGCTTGTCAAGAAAGGCATGTAGTCGGGTGAACAACCAGCTGAAGAAGATCCAGCAGGTGCTTTTTCACCGGGCATTCATGGTCTCGGATTACCAGAGCGGATACGCGCGAAACAAACGACACCGGTGTGATCTGCTCGACGACCTACGAGACCTCGCGGACCTCGCGGACTCGAGGAAGATGCCCCACTCGGGCACGCTCGTGTTGCTCCGAGGTCGCAGCGAGGCGAGGACCGCCTCGGGAGAGGCCATCGAAATACTAGACGTTCTCGACGGCCAGCGGTTGCGGACCACACTGGCGTCCCTTTCCTGGGGTCGGCAGGACTTCTGGGGGAGATCGGGACGGACGATCGGAAGTAGGGGGCCAGCGACACACGCGTGAAGCTGGCCGCAGTCCTTGGCACCGCAGGCCTGAGCGAAGAGGATGACATGTCCAATGGCGAGTGAACGCATCTCGACGGTTCTGAAGGTCATAGAGCGGATTCGGGACGGGCGGCCAGGATCCGTAGAGGACGTCACTGCGTTGAGGAAGAAGGCCTTCCAGGGCCTGGCTCTCGAGAAGAAGACCAACGAGAGCACGGTCCGGGACATGTGTCACCGACAGCTACGGCTCACGAAGGATGAACCCTATTCCATCGATGACTTCGACCGTGGCGTGTGGTCCTGGCTTCAGAACGGTAGCACGGGCATGCGGCAGCGCATCGAGAAGTGCGTCGGTCAGAGGACCTCAGGCGCGGACCTTGCGGCGGTCAAGGCGCTCTTTTCGGCCCCGCCTCCAACCCCGATGACGGGGGCCAGGAGTCCCGCTCCACCCGCTGCCCTGCCGTTGCCCGGCGTAACGGCGAGCGGCCCTCCCTGGGGGCAGCGCGTCACCCTCCTCGAGGATTGCGTTGCATGGGTGGAACTCGACCAGGGCCAGCCGTCGATCGTCGTCGGCTCGATCGGAGGCGGCCAGAAGCGCAGGATGGGACTAGGCCTGCTCGTCCGGGGACTGCGGCGCTTCGCGGCCCCACTGGCCATCGGATATCATGCGACGGGCAAGCCTTTCGTCGAGCTACCCGATGTGCCCTCCGACCTTCAGTGGGAGGATGACGATCCAGGGGCGGCGCTTGAAGGGTCGGCGGGTCGCATTCCTGGCGCGAACCAGGGGAGTCGCCTTCGCTTTCGCTTCGCGGATGTAACGGTCGAAGAGCTGTTCGCGTTTCTGCGCCGCCTCGTGCCGACAAGCGGTCGGGAGATCGTCGATCACGTCCACCGTACCCTCGTCGCAAGCGGGCTGACCTTCACCCAAGAGCAAGTCGCAGACTTCTATCTGTCGCTTCGGACCAAGCCCTTCGTCCTGCTCGCTGGCATCTCTGGTACGGGAAAGTCACTGCTTCCCCGGCGCTTCGCCCGCGCGTGCGGATTCCGCTGCGATCTCATTCCGGTCCGCCCCGACTGGAGCGATCCCGGCGACCTCCTCGGCTACCGTAACCTGAAGGACGCGTTCATACCCGGGCGCTTGCTCCCGGTGATCGTGCGTGCGTGGTCGCAACCCGATCGCCCCCACTTCGTCGTGCTCGATGAGATGAACCTCGCGCGGGTTGAACACTACTTCGCAGACGTCCTTTCCCTCCTCGAAACCCGCACCCGACGCGACGGACGGATCGAGACCGACGACCTCCTAAACCTCGATCCCGATGGTCTGATTCAGGGCGAGGCGTCCGAGCGACAGGCGTTGCAGGCGCAACTGCGGCGGGGCCCGATCCGCATTCCGCCGAACCTCTGTTTCATCGGGACGGTCAACATGGACGAAAGCACCCATCCGTTCTCCAGGAAGGTGCTGGATCGTGCGATGACGCTGGAGTTCAACGAGGTGGACCTCACCAGCATTCAGGCAATGAAGGCCGATCTGCCGGCGCCCATGGCCGTTCCAGAGACCAGCCTGCTCGCTGATCGGCTTGGGTTGGCCGAGGTCTGGACGGGCAACGAGAACTACTTTGCTCCGGCCATCGGGTTGCTGACGGAGCTGAACAAGACGCTCCGCCTGTGCAACTCGCAGGTCGGATTCCGGGTGAGGGATGAGATCTGCATCTACCTCCATCACGCTCGGGTACAGAGCCTGCTGACGCCCGAAGTCGCGCTTGATCTGGCGATCCATCACAAGATCCTGCCCCGCCTCCAGGGGGGGGTCGAATTGACGGAGCCGTTGCGACTTGTTCGGGAGATCCTCACGCGCCACGCCCTCGGGCGGTGTCAGCAGAAGATTGATGAGATGGAGCAGCGCCTGCGAGACACCAGCTACACGGCATTCTGGTCCTGAGATGCCGGAGTTGCGCGTACAGGCCATCGGTGGATCATGGCTGCTGTCGCTGCGCTGGCCAGAGCGTTCTCGGATCGCGGGGCCCACCGAGGTGCTGACGACGGTTGAGGTTGAAGCGGGTGGGGACGTCGAACTCCACCTGCCCGCGAGGTCGCCAGTGGTGGGGTCCGGGCGCATCGCACTGAGCACCCCACCGCTGCTATGGGAACCTCCCCACCTGGAAGTGCTTTTGGAGTGTGACCACGGGGGCTCTCCGATTACGATTGACCACCCAGACCCGGTGATCCGCGCGGCGCTCAAGGATCGCACCCGGCGGGGACGTACGTGTGCCGGGGTGCTCGACCTCAGCGAGCGTGTCGGATGGCTGGAACTCGCGTTCATGCGTGGATCCACTCTCCTGGTGAGGGTACGCTTGGAGGTCTTTCCTTCGAAGCTCTCCTATCAGGAAGACTTCGAACAAATGTTGCAAGAGCTCGGAGGGCGTTATGCCGCGCAGGTCGTGCGTCTTCTCTCTTCGACGCATCTCTTGCGAGGAATCGAGCAGCGCCCACATCGAACCCTGGCCGAGCGCTATCTTCTCTTCGAGGCCTTTATTGAGCCGTTCTTGCGGGCATTCGCCCGGATCGAGCGGCAGCCGCACACCCTGTTGGTGCCCGGCGTCCAGACTCGCCCGGCCGAGCGCCTCCGTCGTTCGGGTACGCGAACCGTGAAGGCGATCATTCGGGCTGGCGGAGACGAGGAGAGGCTCCCGCGGCAACTGCCTGACGCACATAGGACGCCGACGACCGACACTCCGGCCAACCGCTTCGTGAGGCACGCACTCCTCGGCCTGACCCAACTCGTCGGCCAGCTGCTACAACAGAGAAAGCCACCCTGGACGGAGGCAACCCTGCGGTCGAAGATACAACGCCACCAGGCAAGTCTCCGGCGCTGCCTGTCGGTGGACTTCCTCCTCGATGTCTCCGCGAAGGTGGAGGCCCCGGATCTGGTTGTTCAGCGGAGCCCTGGCTACCGGGATCTCCTAGCCTGCTATCGCAAGCTGCTCCTGGCCTTTTCGATGCTGGCGGCGGATCTGCGCCTGGACGTATCCAGCCTCGACCGCCTCTATGAACTGTGGTGCGCGGTGCGGGTCGAGGCAGAGCTGACGACCCTGTTGGGGGAAGGAGATGGGCATCTCTTGATTCCCGGACGCGACAACTTCCGTGAGGAAGAGCGGGTCGTGAGGTTTCCCGGCGGTACCTTCCTGCGGGCGTGGCCCCGCTACCAGAGTGGAGAGCAGAGGCCTGATCTCGCGATCGAGGTCCAGCGCCCGACGCCGCGACACCCCGATCAGCCGTCGCGATTTCTCCTGCTATTGGATGCGAAGTATCGGCTGGAGTGGACGGGCGGGGCCAGGGCCAGGCCGACCGCGGTGCCCGCGCCCGACGCCATCAATGCGATGCATCGGTACCGGGATGCGATCCTACGCGAGGAGGGGAGCCCCTTGCGTGAAGTCTACGCCGGGGGGATTCTCTTCCCCCATCCGAACGAGGATGATTTCGAGAGCGAGTCCGGCTCCGCATGGCACCGGATGCGCACGATCGGGGTCGGAGCGATTCCGTTGGTGCCATCACAGGGGCGACTGCTTCGAACGTGGCTGGCGGAGGTCGTGTACGCGAGCCCTGTTCGACTGAGGAGTCTCGGCCCGGACTATCCGTTCCTTCCGCCGGCACGGCGGGAGGGGGCCGTCCTGCTAGGGCAGTTGAAGTATGGAGACAGGCAGCTCGAGCAGATCCGTGCTGAGCGCTGGTATCATCTACCTACGTCAGTTTCGTCTTTGCCCTCTCATCGACCTACCCACCTTGCGATTGTCGAGACCAAAGGAGTTCGCTTCGTGTGGCCGATCCGAGGCTGGGAGGAGGTAGATGGTGCCAAGATCGCAGCAGACGCACGTTTCGGGGAAGGGAAGTCAGGCAGACGAGGGCGATACTGGAGACTGAGCCTGGGACAAGAGGAGGTGTTGCGGCCACCCATCGCAGCTTCGACGTGGAACCGATGGGAGGGTCACGTCGTCCCGCTGGAGGTCTTCGACCTCGCAGACTGGACATTCCTACTACACGGCGATCCGGAGACGGTTCTTCTGCTCAGGTTGATTCATCACCTGCGAGAGCACACAAAGAACGAGGTTCCGCGAAGCTGGGTCGTGGATGAGCCGATCTTGTTCGGCACCCAACGCGTTGGCCGACTCTGGTCTGTCGGGGACACGTTCCACTGGCGCGTGGGCGAGTCGGAGGGGATCTGCTCTCGGGAAGACGTGGAAAAGCGTCCAATCGGCGCGCTCTATGAGCCAATCTGTCGCGAGATCGGACGACACCTCGGTCGGTCGGCGGCGGCAACACCATGATATCCTCGCTGCAACGCCTGGGCTCTGGACGGTGTCGTTTATGAGACAGCTTCGGGGCTGTTTCGCGAACACCCCGATACTTCTCCTTCGTTGCACCTCAGTTGATCAGCGCCCTCGGCCTCGACACGCCCGCGCCTCCGGGCACGAGCCCGGGGCGCAGATGCCATCCTGCAGAGACCACCCCTCGTGGCAGATCACCAGGCCCCGACCGGCCACCTCCCGCATCCTCACCAGGTAGACCCCGTCGAGCCGGGGGCACGGCATCTCCGGCACGCGAATCGGCCGGGTCGGGTCGATCTCGACAGCCGCCAGACGCGCCAGCACGACGCTCCCTGTGGCGCCTGGGAGCTGCGAGCAGGTTGCGTGCTCGGGCATCGTTGCCGACAGCGGTTCGAGCCGCCACTGCGAGCGCGTCCAATCGACCTCGAGCGTCCCCTGGTTGTGCGCGAAGAAGGTCCGCCAGTAGTCGCTGATCCACTGAGGGTCGCGGCCGAAGCTGCTGCTGCCACGGAAGCGCACGAGGTCGGCATAGACCGCCCCCAGCGAGGCAGCGTCGACCTGTGGCGACCGGATCGCCCCGTGCCACTCCCGCAACCGCGCCTCCAACGGGCCCCAGGTGGAGAGCGGGCCGAGCTCCGACTGGAGCGGCAGGCTCGCGACCTGCGGACCCGGCTCGGACGCATTCGACGGGAGTGCCGGCGGGATACGCACCCGACCGACCACGTAGACCCCCACCGCGATGACCGCCGCAGAGGCCAGCAGCCCCCCGAGCGCGATGGGCCACGCCCGCCGTGGGAGTGCGGACGAAGCCGGGACCATCACCATCGGCGGCAGGGACGTCAGCGACGTCGGCGCGATGACAGGGGGCGGGGGCTGCCAGGACGGTGCGACCGGGGGTGGAGGCGCGGCGTCGATCGATGCCTGGCGACCGCGCGACGGGGCACCCGCGATCGTCGCGCGCGAGGTGCCGACGATGCGGGTCAGCGTGTCGCCCGCGGGGAGCGCGGCGTAGCGAGGCCAGTGCTGCGGGGCGTCGAGCCAGGCGTCGAGAGGGAGGCCCTCGGGGTGCGCGCCGCCCGCGTCATGGAGCCCCGTCGGCGTTCCTCCCTTCAAGGGGCGACCGGGAACCGGGGAGAGATACGGAGACCGGCGCTCGCTCCCGGAGACTGGCAGATCGAGCCAGACGAACTCGTCTTCGAGGAGGACGAGGAAGGGCGAGAGCGTCAGCGCGACACCGCGCGCCACGTCGACGAGGAGGAGCTGATCGCTGGGAATCCCCTGCACGTCGGGTAGGTCGGCCATGGCCCCACGCGGGGTGGTTCCGCGGCAGCTCCGCCATCGGCCCGAGGCGCGGCCGTCGGCGCCGATGCGCACGCCGCCCAGCATCCCCAGCGGATACGCTTGAAGGAACGCGCACCCCGAGACGACCGCCGTCACGTCGCCGCCGTATCGCTTGAGGAGCGCGGTCGCCTCCGTATGCAGGTCGGCCCGCCCGTGGGCGGCCTCGTTGCGGAGGTTGCGCAGTCGATCGAGGGCGGCCCACCAGTCCGTGCGCAGGAGCCCGTCGAGCTCGGGATAGAGCCGCCCCTCGGAGGCGCTGCGAGTCTGGACGAAATGCTGGATGGTATTGAGCCAGGCGCCGAAGCCGCTGGCGCGGGCGTACTTCGCAATCTCGGCCCTGGGTGCACGCCGCGCGGCGGCGTCGGCGAGGAGGGTCCACGCGAGGTAGCGGGCGATGCCCTCGGTCAGGGTGAGCGCGGCCGACAGTCGGGGCGCGTCGTCGGGGTCGCGCAGCCGGTCGTAGAGCACCGCGATGGGGTGCGGAAACTCATGGCGGGCGATGGGGTCGTCGACGTGCTGCTCGGCGGGCATTGTCGCCCATCGTACACACGGACGGGCTGCCGGTGCGCGACGGCCCGACAGGCGCGACGCTTCAGGGCCCCGCCCGAAGCACGCAGCGGAAGCTCACGTTGCGGTGCCCTCGCACCTCGGGCTCGGCGGCCCAGAGGAAGGCCGCGCTCCGCCGTTCGCCGCGCACCGGGCGCATCCCTCCGACGGCCGGATCGCTGCTCCACTCGTTCGTTCCGGCGACGAGGCGCACGCCGATGCGGTTCGCGGCCACGGCCTGCCACTCGACGCGCGTGGGCAGGTCGCCCTCCCCGGTGAGCTGCCGACAGTACGCGCGGGCGAGCGACCACGGGAGGCAGTTGGCGGAGAGCTCGTTGAGTCCGTTCTCCCAGTTGCAGCCGGGCTCCGGGGCCGGCGGCGGATGCTCGCATCGTCCGCGGGCCACGCATTGTCGATAGGCGCCTTCGAGCACGGCGTCCTGGTCGATGCAGAACGCGCCGGGCTCGCCGCGCCCGCCCACGAGCCGCATCGCCGCGGGACACGCTCGCATGCCATCGGGCGCGACCGGCACCGGAGCGGGCGCGGGCTCTGCGTTCGTCGGAGTCAGCTGTGTAGTTGCGACGGCGGGAGCGGGCAGCACAGTCGGCGAGGGAGAAGCGATGACGGTGGGCACGGGAGCGGGCACCTCCGGCGCATGGGTGAGCCTGGCCGCGCCAAAGCCCAGGGCGCCGCCGACTGCGGCGAGTCCGACCCCAATGGCCGCGAGGCGGGCGGTGAAGGGTGGCGGCGGTCGCTCGACGGACGGAGTGGCCGCGTCGCGGAGCTGTTGGGTGAGCTCGTGGGTGCGGCGCTTCTCCTGCTCCAGCGCGAGCTCGGCGGGTGAGCGCAGCCGGCGGCGCTCGTCGGTGAGCGCGGCCAGCGGACCCTGGACCGCGTCGGGCAGCGACCGGTCGTCGCGGGTGTAGAACCAGCGCGCGAGCTCGGCGAGCATGCTTGCGATGCCGGTGGCGCTCGCCTCGCTGACCGGGCCCTCGGGCTGGAAGTGCGTCGCCGTGTTGCCGAACTTCTGCACGCTCTCGAGGTGGTCGCGCATCGCGCGCGGGATCACCCCCTGGAGCTTCGGGTGCGTCGCGAGGTCATTGAGCCCCTTGCCCTTCGCCGCGAGCTGGATGACGTCGACCCCGGCCTCGACGAGCAGCGCGTACAGCATCGCCTCGGCGCAACGCCGGGCTCGCCAGAGGAAGCCCTCGACCGGAACCACCCAGCGCTCCGCCGCCGCGGCGGTGAGCTCCACGTCCACGGCGCGGAGCACCCGCTGGTTCATCGTGGTCGTGGCCGACTTTCGATCTCCTCCCATCGCGTCGCGCGGACTCTACAGGGGCCGCGGAGCGGATTGGAAGGCGCGAGAAGGTCGCGCGCCTACGGGATCCACCCCGCCCACGCGTACCGTCCCCGGATGAAGGCGCGCCAGTCGTCGAGCCCGTCGGCTCCTGCCCTCAGCAGCGGAGCGAAGGCGTCTTCGATCGCCACCGGCGTGAACGCGTCGCGATCGCGCAAGAGCGACCTCCACACCTGCGTCGCCTTCCCGGCAGGGAAGCGCTTCGCCAGCCCGGGTGAAGTCACCCTCTCGAAGGCGCGATTGGCCCGTGGCGAGAGGTGCAGCACCCGCACCCGGTCGGCCCTGTGCTCGCAGCCCTCGACCTGCATCCTCCACGCGAGCAGCTGCTGGCGCATGAACTGGTAGAACGGCTCGAACATGAGCTCGTCGTACCCGACCCGGCTGGTGTCGATGGGCCCGGCGGGGTCGACGATCAGCGACTCGTACCGACGGCGGCGGGTGTCGCCTTTCGGGCCGGCTCCCTTGTCGGCGGTGGAATACGACTCGGTGTATTTCCACTCCACCAGGACGAGCGTCTTGCCCCCATCGGGGCGACGGTAGGCCATCGCGGCGTCGGCGCTGGTGGCGTTGGCGCCGCGGGTCCGGCGGAGTCCCTCGTTGAGGTAGTCGGTCTCGGGATCGCCCACCCACTCGAACTCCACGAAGCGCGACGACTCCACCGGGACCGCCTCGACGACCTCCTCGCCGAAGACCCCGCGCAGCAACGTGCGGGCCCCCACGGGATGGTCCATCAGCGGCCCGAGAAAGTTCACCCCACATACCATCGACGAGGCAAGGTGGTTACTGGGACCGTCGCCGACGCCGTGGTGCCATGCGATGTCCGCATCGCGGAAGTAGTCGAGCACCGGCGTGCGGATGCCGACGTAGAGGTTCTCGGCGGCGTGGGACGCCGGAACGCAGAACTCGTAGGTTCGACCGCTGCCTCGGTAGGCGCCGGCCCCTCTCGCCCCCGCGGAGAGCCACGCGAACCCGGCCTTGCCCGCGCTGTACCGCTGCTTCTCCTGCTCGAGGAACATCGTCTCTTCCCTCCCCCATCCCGACGAAAGTCCGTCCCGACCACCGCCTCAGTTCAATACGGGTACTCGTCCGCGAGCCGCCTCGCCTGCTCCTGTGGCGTGAGCGTCCCGTCGAAGAGCCAGCCTACGCCCTGAGGCGACGCGGCCCGCACGGCGCCCACCGCCGCGTCGGGCTCGCCGTCTCCATCAAGCGCCTCGTCGAGCGCCACGAAGTGCACCTCGATCGGTGTCGTGCCGTCGTCGTCCACCGCCTCCGCGATCGCCGCGCGCTCCATGCGGCATTCTTCCGCGCGGCCCAGCGCCCGAAGGCAGCGCGCCCGCCAGCGGGCCCGCGAGCGCGCCAGCCACGCCGGAGCCGCCGACCACTCCACCCCGTCGAGCGTCGCCAGCGCTTCCGCGGCGAGGCCGAGCGTGCAGAGTCCGCGGCCTAGCGCATAGCGCACGAAGAGGGCTCCGATGGCCGACGAAGGCGAGGCGAGCAGGTAGTCGCTCGCGTGTTTCGACGCGCCCTCCCATGCGGCGCGGTCCTCAGAGAGCGCCGCGACGCGCAGCCACTCCGCGAGCGGCCGCGAGCACTCGTCGGGGTTCTCGCGATCGATCCACGCATGGGTGGCCTCTCCGAGGACGATGGAGGCCTGGCGGTAGCTACGCATCGCCGAGAGGCCGCGACCAATCGCGCCGCGGAGCCGCAGGTCGTCGTCCTCGGGCGGGTCCAGTAGCAGGGCTCGGGCGCGGTCGAGGTAGGCGGTGAGCGAGGCCGAGCCCGCGTCGGCCGCCGCCTGGACAACGTGCGCGGCCCGTCCCCGGTCGTGCGTCGCGTCGATCGACTCGTCCCACGGGATCTCGAAGCCCCGGCCGTTGGCGTGCCGCTCGGCGACCTGCCGGGCGAAGCGTGCTCGCTCCCCTTGGTACGGTACGCCATCGAAGAGTTGCTGGAGCCACGCCGCGCTTCGCTCCACCGCCCGCCACTCCCGCACCTCACCGCCGCGGGTGCAGAGCGCGAGCAGTTCGTCCACCGCGCGGAGCGGCCGCCGCTCGGACCACGCGGGCGGGGGCGCCTCCCGCGCGCCCTCGAAGACGAGATCGACCGCCTCACGTGCAGTCGCAGCTCCGACCGCGCGGAGCCACGGGTGCTCGTCGAGGATCCTTCGCGCCTGGGCGAGCTGCTCCGCGGCTACGATCACGGTGTCGACGCCCAGGGCGCCCTCGGAGAGCAGCGAGAGCTTCCGGTCGAGGCCCTCGACGGGACCGAGGGAGCCGTCCGAGCGCACCACCGCCGACGCCGCGAAGCGCGCCGGCACCGGGCGATCCATCAGCCGCGAACACAGCGCCAGCAGCATCGACAGGCCGAACGACGGGCCTTCGAGCGCCTGGTCGGAATGGGGCCCGCGCTTGAGCACCTGGATCGCCGCCCGGGGCTTGTCCGCTAGCATCCTCAGCGAGTGCAGGTGCGGCACCACCCCCGTCACGAGGTCCGCGACGTCGTCGATGGCCCGCAGTGCCTCCGGCGCGAAGGGCCGCCCTTCGGGGTGCCGACGTGCGTCCCAGGTGAGGCGCCAGAGCGTCGTCCGCGCGACCTGGGTGGCGACCGAGACCAGCAGCACCTCTCCAACGCTCGGAGGCGTAGGGGGGCGGTGGCCCAGCGCGATGGCGTGCTCTGCCAGGGCGGCGTCGGAGGGCCAGCACCACGGGGTCGCGAGCGCGTGGCCGACGCTCTCCTTCTGGAGGAGGGGGATGCTCCGCCGGGGGAGCCACGACCGCAGCGATGCGCCGCTCACGCCGCCCCCGCCGGGGCGCCCCACCAGGCCTCGGGGCTCTGCCACGCCACCGCTTCGAGGCGCGGCGAGGCGATCGGCGAGATCCAGCGCCACAGGGTCGCTCGTACGCCCGCCTCCCGATCGAGCGAAGCCAGCGCCACGCCGAGCGGATCGTCGGGGCTCGTCCGCAGCAGCGCGGCCACGGAGGCGAGGTCGTCTCGGCGCTCGAGCCAGGCAAGTCCGTCGACGCGCGCGGTCTCGCGGTCCTCGTCGGTGAGGGCGTCGAGTGCATCGGCGAGGGAGCCGCACTCGACGCGCGCGAGCTGCTCGACGACCGCACGGTGCCCCGTAGGCAGCGCGTCGAACCATCGACGGGCGCGGGCCCACGGGTGGTCGTCGGCCACGAGGCGAGCCATCGCCTCGGACGCGAGAGTGGTCGTCCTGTGGGGCGACCAGAGTCGGCCGAGGGTTCCGACTGCGGCACACACGCCGTAGGCGCCGCGAGGGGGATCGGCGAGCAGCGAGGCGGTCATCCACCCGGGCGCATCGAAGCCGCCGAGCAGCGCGTCGGGGTCGGGCGGGGGGATCGTCGGCGCGGGAGGTGGGGTCCAGTTGGAGAGCGAGCGCATCTCGGGCGACGCCCCGCGGAGGATGTCGAACCAGGCGATCTGATCGCTCGCGAAGCGCAGTACCCCATCGCCCAGCGGACCGGACAGACGCAGCGTCACCGTTCGCGCCGAGGCGTCGACGGCGACCCGCTCGTGGTCGAGGGGATCGATCCCCTCCGTGGCCGAGAGCGCGAGTCCTGGGAAGGCCAGCAGGTAGACCCCGCGGCGACCGTCGGCCCTCGCGAGGCCGGCTTCGGGGGCGCCGAGGCGCACGGCCATCTCGTCGAAGCGCTCGATCGGAGTGACGGAGCTCAACGAGCGGCGCACCGCCTCGGGGGGGAGCGGCGTCGAGGGGGCGCCCGCGAACCCGTGGCCCAGCCCGTCGTCGGCACCCGCCTCCTCGCCCACGAGGCGAAGCGAGGCGGCCGGATCAAGGCCCAGAAGGCTCAGCTCTTCGGGAGTTGGAGGAATCATCACGGGCATCTCCTGGATCGCAGCATCGGAGCCAACATTCGGTCTCGCACTTCCCCGAACGACGCGCGGTCGGGCGCGGATCTGACAGGGCTCGCCGCCTCAACGCCGTTTGAGCTCGACGACCATCCGCTCGACCAGCGCGCGCTCCTCCTGGGAGATCGTACTGCCATCGGCGAGCTCGACCGCGGCCGCCAGCATGGCCTCGCGGAAGCGCTGGTGCTGCTTCATCGCCCGGTTGGCCGCGCGCCTTCGATCGTCGTCCGACGCGCCGGGACCGAGGCCCTCGTCGCGCGCGACGACGTCGTCGACCGTGACGTCCTCGAAGTACAGCTCCTCGACCTGTCGGCGGGCAAGCCTGCGAGCCTCCCGGTACGAGAGGGGGGTGTGCTCGATCGCGGCCTCGGCGACGCGCGCGAAGACCGACGCGCCGCGCCGCGCCGAACGCTCCCGGTCCAGATCATCGTCGACGGTCGCCGGCACCGCGGCCGACTCGACCGCCACGTCGTCGGGCGTCGGCGTCCGCTGGGCCTTGCGACCGCTGGTGCGCCACCCGTTGCGCGCCATCTGCGAGATGTAGCCGGAGACCTCGTCGTCGCTCTGGCCGGTGATGCGGAGGTCGCCGCGCAGCACCTTCTCCGCGAACTTGTAGAGCACCTCCTGCACGGCGTCGTCGCGGTCCTGCGAGGAGGGGACAACGCGGTCGACGCGCTGCCGCACAAGCGCTTCGAGAGCCTTCCACGTCGCGGGCGTGGCGGCGCCCCGCTGGAGCTCGGTGACGATCGCGAGAGGATTCATCGTACTCCCCCCGCCCCGACCGCCGACGCGACCTCGATCCACCGCCGCGCCTGCTCTTGGCGCCACTCCGTTGTCCCGCCCACAGGGAGATCATTCTCGCCGGAAGCGAAGGCCCGCGCGATGGCCACCCGGGGCGCCCCGGTCGAAGCGACGGTTGGACGCGGGCCAAGCGCTTCGCACGCCCTCGTAGTCGCCTCGAACGGTAGCCGCGTGGCGAGGGAGAGCTCACGTTGTACGTCGCGCCAGGACGAGCGGCCCGCCAGCACGCGACGGCATCGGTTGCCGACGAAATCCGCCAGCACCACACCGGGCGGCGCGACCTCCTCATAGGGCACCGTCAGCATGGGCACCAGCCGCACCCACGGATCGGTCGGCGAGCCCGGTGCGTCGAAGGGGAAGCGTTCGGCGAGACGCACGCAGTCACTCAGGTCCTGCGGGCGAAGCAGCCGTCGCTCGCCCAGCCCCAGCACGGGGTCGTCCACGTCGCGCTCGGCCGCGAAGACGCGGACGGTGTGGCGCTCGGCGGGGCGCGCCCGGAGCAGCGCGAACACGCGCTCGAACAGCGGCACCAGGAGCGCGAGGTAGCGGTCGCTGGGTCCGTCGGGCGGCGGTGATTCGGACCCGTCATCGCTGGCGGCGAGGGCGAAGCAGCGGTCGGGTCCGAAGCGGTCGAGCAGCGCACCTGCGACGTCCTGGTAGCGGCGCTCGACGTCGAGGGCGAGGTCACTGAGAGCACGCGCGACCGCCGGGTGGTGTCGCCTCAACCACGTCGAAGCCGAGGCGAGCGGTCTTCGCTTGGGGCGCCGCCGTCGACCCAGCAACGAGAACATCTCCGCGAGCTCGGGTGCCGCCGCGGACGCCGCACACAGAGCCGTGGCATGCTCGATCGTGCGCGCCGCGGGATGCGACACACGGGCGGCGGGCGACGCGAGCACCCACGCAGCGACCCACCACGCTGGGAGGCGGAGGTCGGTCGCGTGCGGCGGGTACCACGCGATGGGGTCGATGCGCCGGTAGACGCCGCGCAGGATGTCGTCCCCCTCCCCCGAGGGCGGCTCCTGGAGCAACACGCCCGCGATGCACACGGCCTCATCGTCCCGGTCGAACTGGCCGGATTCGTCCAGGTAGAGTCCCCACTCGGTCTCGGTTCGCGCGCGTACTCTCCCCACCATGGGCGCGAGCGTAGCGGCTCGCAGGCGACGATTGTTAGGAGAATTTCGCGTTCGAGCCGCCGCGCCCGGGACATGTCTGCGAGCTCACCGGCCGCGGATAGGAGGATGTGGACTCCATCCGATCCGCACCCAACGTTCATGATATCGCTGGGTCCATGAGCGCCTCAACCACTGTCGGGAATCTGACCGTCCGCGTCGACTCCCTGGCCGACCTGGTCGCCGTCAAGCCTTCGACCCGCCCGTACGCGCTCGTCAGCTCGGACGACACCTGGCTGTCGGCGTGTGGAGGCGTTTCATTGTCGGTGCTCATGCACGCCGGCGCTCCGGTTCGAGCGGAGATGGACGAGCTCGTCCAGAAGGCAGGAGGGGCGCTGCCGCTGGCCCACACCGTCGTCACCGCCGGCGGAGCCACAGGAGCCGACCGGATCATTCACGCGGTCGTCGCGGACTGGAACGAGCAACGGGTCGTCCGTCAGGAGCTGCTCGCACAGCTGCTGCTTCGGGTCCTCGATCACGCCGCTTCGCAGGGCCTTGCCGCAGTCGTCCTCCCCGCCCTCGGAACCGGGCGGGCAGACGTCCCCTTCGAGGAGTTTCTCCGACACTTCCGCTCGGCGTTGTCCGAACATGCTCGCGCCCGTACCGCCCTGCGCGAGGTCATCCTGGTGTCTCCCTGGGAGCTGCCCACGGATTGGCTCGAAGAGCTCGGTGCCTCGGTTCGGGAGCCTCGGTCGCCGCTCGCGGTGGCGGAGCAATGGTCCTCACGGGTGGTCGATGCGGTCGAGAGGGCTCTGCGCGAGAACCTCTCGGCGCGCTCCGTCCGCGGAGCCCTCGACGCTCTCCTCGACGCGATCGTCGACCGCGTCCGCACCTTCGTGGCGGCCAGTCTTCCCGCCGGGATCTCGATCCCACGGGCGCTCCGCCATCACATCGTGTCGATCTGCATCGATCGCATCGAGGAGACGCGTCATGGTGCCAGGATGGCCCCGACGCTCCGGGCGCTTCTCGCTGCGAGCGAGGACGATGCCGGCGGCGAGGACGTCGCGTGGGTGTCCGTGTGGCGCGACTTGTTCAGCGTCCTCGAGGGCTTGCCGCTGTCGGAATGGGTCACTCTCGTCGGCGCGGTCGGCCCGACCGGATCTTCAACGAGTCTTGCGGCCGCCCTCGCCCCGCTGCTCGGCGTCTTCGCCTCCGTTCCAATGGCAACGCCGGTGGCCGGCGCCGCGGTCATGGCCCCACTCGCCAGTGCCCTCGGCGCCGCCTGGAAGCGCTTCAAGGCACCCGCGACCGAGGCTGTTCCCGAGGTCGTCGAGACACCCGTGGAGCGAGCGATCCAGCACCCCATTGACTCTCTCCCCGAGCTGGGGAAATCACCTCGGGCGCAACGCCCTGGAGAGACGCCGACGTCGCGGCTCTGCGACCTGCTGCTCTCCGAGCTGTCCGAATCCCAACTCCGCTTCGTGCAGGCGGCGGTCGATCGGAAGTCCTTCAAGGGTGACCTCCGCCATCGACTCATGGAGTACTCCCTCGGCGAGGATCCGAACATCCTGCTCGGGTACATCCCGATCGAGCGCCGATGGGAGATCGCACGGCGGAGCGCGGGGGTCAGGGACGATCTCCTGGGCGACGAGGCTACCGTGCGCGGCGCGCTGCTAGCCTGGCTCGGATTCCGGTCGTCGCCAACCCCGGAGGGCATCCGGGCGCTGCGCCATCGACTTGAGATTGCGGCACGTAAGGCGGAGCTCGAGCAGGCGGACGGGCTGGTGCGTGTGGGCGAGGCCGCCCGCGTCATGGAGCGGATCCTCAAGACGGTGCTTCAGTTTCATTGTCAGGCACACTTCGGCATGGCCTTTAAGGACGTCGCCCGGGAGCGCTGGTCCTCGTCCGCGGAGGGCGTCGACCGACTCACCCTCGGCTCACTGCTATCCGCGCTGCAGTCCCTGGACAAGGCACTTCACGATAAGGGCAGTGGAGACGCGTGGAAGAGCTTCCACGATGTGTACGGCGAGCGCCGTCTGCTGCCGAAGGGCGAGAGCGTCCTGCCCAGGATTCGCAACATCGCCGTGCACGACCGCCCATGCGGCGTCGGCGACGCGCGGGCATTCTTCTCGGAAGCGGACGCGCTGATGAGATTCTTCACGGAGACCGACCGACCGATCTTCCCGCTCATCATCCGGGTTCGCGGGGTGCAGGAGGACGACTTCGGCCGGAGGCTCTACCTGGCGATCGACGACGAAGGACGGGAGGAGCGCCTTCACACACCAGTCGAGCTGCTCATCGGGCGCCAGTACCACATGTTGCCGTTGTCCAACCCGGTACGGGTCCTCCCTGTCATCGTGGCTTCAGCCGGGAACTGACCGAGGGTCCGGGAGGGTTCGTGCATCCGTTCGCGGCTTCGTCACGTGCGTGCGTACCAACAACGCACGTCCCTCTCTCCATCCCGCGCCGACGGTCCTCAGCATCGCCCGGCACGCCTCCGCGTGCATAGCACTACTGTCCCGAAGCGATCTGAAGTGCCGTTTGCTCGCCGGCAGCCGCGCGCCCGTCATCTGGCGGAAACGCCCGCAGGCAGCCGGGGCACCTCGGCAGGAATCGCTCAGTGCTCCGACGTCCGAGGCGCAGCCGGATGGTGGGTACCGAGTGGGGTTGGTGCCGGGCGGGTCGGTCGGCGGTACGGACCAGGGGCTGGTCGGCGGGATGGGAAGGGGGGGAAAGCCACGCACCGTTCCGCGATCAACAGGGCGTGGCAGCAGAGCGCCAGGGTCACGTGGTGATTCCATCCCGGCCAACTTCGACCTTCGAAGTGGTCGAAGCCGACCTCGCCCTTGAGCTCCGAATGAATGGCCTCGATCCGCCATCGCTCCTTGACCGTCCTCACCACGACCGTGCGGGGCGTGTCTCCAGGCAGGTCACAGAGGTAGAAGTGTTGTGGCTTCGGCTCGCCGTCACGCCACTCGATGACCAGCCATTCCTCGGGCGTGCTCTCCGTCGGCTCGGCCCCCTCGCGCGTCACGCAGACCCGCAGGAACGCGAAGCGCGCGCTGAGCTCCTGCCGCTCGCTGCCGAGGCGCCAGGTCATCCGGCGGAAGGTCGACGGCTCGGTCATCGCGGTGTAGTCCGCGACCGTCATCGGCTCGGTCCAGACGCCCTCCGTATCCCAGACTCGCTGCGTCCCGTGAACGCCCACCGCATATCGAAGGTCGATCTCTCGGCACCAGTCCCGCAGCTCCCACAAGCGCCCATAGTCGGCATCGCCCAGGAGCACCTTGCCGAGTGGAACTCCCTCGGCGTGAGCCGCCTTCAGCATCGCCAACGCGATCTCTCCCTTGGTCTGGAACACCTGACTCTCGGGGATGCGCGCCTCCCTCCGCCGGACCGGGTCCTGGATCCAGCTCTCGGGCAGGTAGAGTGAGGCGTCGATCGGGACCGCGTGACGGGCGGTGTAGACCGCGAGCGTGACGGCGATCTGGCAGTTGGTGACCTTGCCCGCGGAGCCGGTGTACTGCCGCGCGACGCCGACCGAGTGGCCGCCCTGCTTGAGCATCCCGGTGTCGTCTACGATGGTGCCCAGCACCGGACCGTGCGCGGTCATCCCCCACAGCGCCCAGGCCGCCGCGCGTCGGCGGACCGCGGCGTCATCCCAGACCGCCAGCGACGTCAGGTAGCAGAACGCTTTGTGTGCAGCGCCCGGCTGATCGGGCCGAGCGCGCGCCGCCAGCGGCTCCATCGACTTCCGCTCGGCGTCGCTCAACAGGCCGACGGCGTACGCGGCGAAGGTCGCCCGTTGCGAGTCGTTGCGCAGCGGCTCGGTCACGTGGTCGAGGAACAGGTCGAGGCGGTGGTCAGCTTCGGGTGTCGCGAGACCTGGCATCCGCGACAACTACCCCGGATCCGCTGGGAGCTCTACGCGTCCGGGACAGTGGTGATAGCCTTCCAGCCGGGTGTCTCCTCGATGAGGGGCTTCGCCACCTCGATGATTCGTGCCACCCTCGACCGCGGGAGCGTGATGTCTATGGGCTCCGCGAGAAGCTCGCGTCTCGCCGTCGGGTCGGCCACCGCCGCGAAGGTCACGTGAACGACCTACACCGGCCCCCTGGGCAGCGACGAGTCGGCGAGCGCTCGGGGCACGGGCAGCAGGATTCGGTCGCCCGCCAGTTCGGGGCGCGGGTCGTCGGCCGGGCCCCATGGCCGCCCGGACCGCTTCTGCCAGGTTTCGAGGTTGTTGTGGACGTCCACCGCAACGCAGCGAACGCCGTCGAGGTCCAGCTCGATGCCCTCGAGGAGTCTGGTGATCACGAGACCGCGCTGGCCCTCTCCACCATGCCCCGCACTCCGGCAGTCGCGCCAGGGCACGGCCGGGAGTTCCTCCGCCGCTATCGGTATTGAGCCTTTGGGGACCGCCGCCGCATTCGCTTCAGTCGGCTGTCAGCGCCCACCCCGTCGCCGCGTCGATGCGCCTGGAGGCAGTGGCAGCATGATCACCATCCAGGTCATCCATCAGCAGTCGGGTGAGCCGTGGTCCGGGCGCAAGGTCGCTCTGGGCTTCGACGGGTTCTTCTCGGGGGGCGTCACCGGCTGGGAGTACTCCAGCGACCGGGGCGAGGTGCACTTCGACGTGAAGCCCCGCCAGGGGCGCGTGTACGTCGAGGGCCACGAGGCCTGGACCGGCTACCTCGAAGGCCGGATCGTGATCTACGTATGACCCGCCCCTCCGCCACCTCCAGGGAACACCGATCGCCCGTGCCCGCGCTGCCATACCGGTCGCTCCGGGTCTTCGTCGCGACGCTCCCCGAGCACGTCCCGCCGGGCTGCTCCGCCTTCCTGAGCGTCGACGGCAGCGTCCCTGGCGCGGTCACCACCTGGGACCACCACGTCACGGGCGAGGCCATCAACCTCGACGCCATGCCCGACGAGATCGACGCCTCGTCCGCCCTCGGCGTGGGCACGACGCTCGCCGACACCGACGCCCTGGCCAGCGTGGTCGCCGTCATGGCGGGCGGCGCGGCGCACCTCCCACCTGAGGCGCTCGCCGTCCTCCGGGCGGCCTCGCATCGCTGCGACCACCTGGTGCCTCTCCCCGGCGTGGACGCCGAGGTCGACCGCCTCGGGCTCGGCCTTCACGGCTGGGTCAGCGACGGACTCGCGGCGGCCTCGGACGCTCGCGCCAGCGACACCTTCGCTCGTCTCTGCGGCGAGGTGGCCGACGACATCGCGTCGGGGCGGCCGCTCCCCTGCGACACCTCCACCCGCGAGGCGATGGTGGCCGGCGCGGCGCGCCTCGACGCCGATGGCCGCATCGAGCGCCTCGGTCGCGTCGCCGTCGTCGACTTCCGTGGCCATCCCCGCATCACCCCGGAGGCCTACTACGGGCGCCTCGAGCAGCCCGTGGCCATCGCCGTCGACGACCACCCCGAGCGCGGATACGTCTACACGGTCGGGGCCAATCCCTTCGCTCGAGAGCGCGTCGGCGACCTTCGCCCGTGCCTCGCGGCGCTCGCCGAAGCGGAGTTCGCGCACGGCCCGCCGGCCCTGCTGGCGAAGCCCGGCCCGGGCTCGGAGAACTGGGGCGGGCGATCGACGGTCTTCGGCTCCCCCTGGAACTACGGCTCGCGACTCTCCCCCGACACCGTCGCGTGGATCGTCGAGCACTCGCTCCCCTGATGGGATCGAGCGCCTGGCTGTCAGCCCGCTCCTTCCCCCGACGTCGTCGCTTCGAGGAGAACGAGCATGAACACGTCGACGCAGGGGGGCTTTCAGGGTCTGGTTCCGGTCTTCACGCGACACGCGCTGTTGCGCATGCAGCAGCGGACCATCTCGCACGCGATGGTCGAGGCCGTGATGCTCTACGGCCGCGAGGTGAGGGGCCACGACACCATCATCCATGTCGTGGGTCGGCGTGACGCGCGGTGCTGGCGGATGCGCGGCGTGCGCCTCGATCACCTCGAGGGCGTCCACGTGGTGTGCGCGGGGAGCGGCGAGGTGATCACCGTCTATCGCAACCGCGAGTTCCGCGGCGTGCACGAGCTGCGACGGGCTTCGTAGCGGCGCGCCCGCCGGGGTCTGGCGACATCGGTCAGACCCGGCGGGCGTCAGTCGTTTTGCCCACCGAACGAAGGAGAAGAACCGATGAGCCGCAAGACCAGCAGCACCCCACGATTCGCCGTCAACCGGGCCCCAGGCGAGAGCTACGACGCCTTCGCGCGGAGGGCCCACCGAGCGCACACGAGCGACGTGCTCCGGGCGAAGGTCCACGAAGGGCGATGGCTCCCGGCGGAGGAGTACGAGCGGCTGACCGGGCGACCGGGCCGGCAGGCACCGCCCATCGTGCTGGAGAGCCCGACGTCGGTGAGCGAAGAGGCGCTCGATACGGGTGCCGCGACGACAACGTCGTCAGGAGGCAGCGCCTTCACCGACCACTCTCGCGCGCTCGGGGGACAGGCACTGATGGCCGCAGCGATGAGCGTCGCGGCCGACCTCGCGCAGGGCCGGAGGGTCGACGTCGCCTCCACCGGGGGACGCGCGGTGCGCTCGGCGGCGAGGTCGGCGGCCGTGGGCGCGGTGCGCACCGGCGTGGAGCATGTCGCCGAGCGGGTCGTCGTTCGGGCCGCGGTGCAGGGCGTCGTGAAGACGACGCTGCGCACCAACGCCGTGGGCCAGGTGGCCGTGCTGCTCGTCGACCAGACCGTGGATACGGTCCAGTGGGCGAGAGGGAAGGTCGATGCCGCGGAGTACGGTCGGCGCAGCGCGGGCAACGTCGCCGACGCGGCGGGCGGACTCGCAGGGGCAGCCGCGGGGGCGGCGATCGGATCGGTGGTCCCGCTGGTGGGCACGGCCGTGGGTGGGGTGGTGGGCGCGATCGTGGGGTCGCTCGCGGCGCGGCGCGTGACGCGCCAGCTGGTGTGAGCAGGCCTCGAGGAGCGCAGCAACCCGCCGCGGCTTCGCGGGCGAGAGGGCCTCTCGTCAGCGGTCAGAGAATCCGTCGCAACGGAGTTCAGGTCACGAGAAGGAGATCGTCATGAGCGGACTGTCCAGCATCAACAACCTCGGAGAGACCATCGCCAAGGCCTTCGGCGGCAAGCACACGGCGCGCGGTCGAGCCGCCGGAGGAGGCGCCTCGGACGGCGCAGCGATCGGATCAGCCGTCGGAGGCCCCGTGGGCGCGGTGCTCGGCGCAGCGATCGGAGGCGGCGTCGCGGTGGTGCTGCACGAGAAGTACGGCGGCTGAAGCAAGGGGTTTCGTCCGCCGCGGTTGCGCGTCCCTCCGCCCTCGACGACCTCGCGCAGCGCCTCGCTCTCCCGGCGGGGCGTCACGGCGAGGTGCTCGACGCAGCCATCGCAGGGCGCCATGTAGTCGTCCGCCGACGAACGCCGCGGCGGGGGAAGCGTCCGGTCAGGGTCCACCGGCCCGCGGCGTCATCGGATCCGAGGAGGTCACCTTGACCATGCACAATCATCGTCGCCCGTCTCATCAGCCCCCATCGTGGTCGGTCGAAGAGCACGAGGCCCGCGAGCAGGGCGTCTGGATCGCCCGCCTCGTGTCGAGCGTCCTCTCGGCGGGCTGGAGCGCCTTCTGGATGGGCCTCGCCTGCGTCCTCGCAGGGTGCGTCGCGACGCTCGCCGTGCTCCACGGACCCGCGCTGGCTCCTCGGACTTCGGCCGCGGCGCCCGTGGCGGTCGCGTCGAGGCCCGGCGAGTCCGAGCTGCGGGCCGTGCGGGAGGAGCTGGCTTCGCTGCGCCAGCGGGCTACCGAGATGGAGGCTCGCCAGCACGAGGAGCGCCGACGTGCGGCCGCGGAGCGCGTGGCGGCGGACGAGGAGCGAGCGCGCGCCGAGCGCCTGCTCGAGGAAGAGCGAGCGCGTCGGCTGCAGGCCGAGGAGGAGCGCAACCGCGCGCTCGAGGAGCGAGCGACCATGCCTGCGCCCGTGGTGATGGCGTGGCCCGCTACTCCGCCGGTGATGACGCCGGTCGAGCTGCAGGCGATGCTGACGCAGCAGCTGCTTCAGCGAATGGCGATGCCGATGCCGATGCCGGTGACCGTCGAGCCGTGGCCGGGGGCTGCGCCCTGAGGCCGAGGCCTCATCGCGGTCCGCAGACCCTCGGCACGCGGGTCCTCGCGGCGAGGGAGACGGCGCTGGCGACCGCGTCGAGCTTGCGCGCCACGCCGGGGCGACGGTGGAAGCGGTGCAGCGACCGCCTGCAGCGCAGGTACGTCATGAAGGTCTCGCAGAAGTCCTCCGCCGGGCGGGTGCAGGCATACTCCGACACGTATTCGTCGGGGTCGAAGGCAGGCAGCTCGTCCCAGACCTCGCCGTAGCGCGCACCGAAGGCGGCGCGAAACCAGCGGCGCTCGATGAAGGGCCGGTCGAGCCAGGCCCAGGCGTGCCCGTACTCGTGGCGGATGGTGTCGACGAGCGTGTCGCCCCGGGCCGTGGTCACGGGCGGGTTGCGCGGCAGGTAGATCACGCCCGGTCGGACTTCGACGAGGCTCAGGTACCAGGGGACCGATTCGTCGTAGACGTAGCCCAGCTCGTCGTCGAGCGACGGGAGGGGCATCCGGTAGCACTCGATGCGGTCTAGGTAGCGGCCCTCGCGCAGCAGGCCGACCGCCCGCAGGTCGGCGCGCGCGTGGTTGAAGGCGTGGTTCACCCTGGCCATCGGGAGGACGGCGAGGTGACTACGGAGGCGGCGCAGGAGGTCGTCGACGGAGGCGATGGGGAGGGCTCTGGTGATGTTCATCATGGGCGATGGACTCCTCGATGGGGTCACAGAGGGCGGCCGCAGCGTAAAGCGAGCGTGAACCTCGACCGCGAGTGCCCCTTCCATGAAGACCATGGCGAGCCCGTGACGGCGAGGGTGCGCGGCGAGCGCCTCGGCGACGTGCCGCGCGCGGTGGAGGCGGCGCTCCCGGGCGCGCTGGTGCGGCTGCCGGGAAGGCTCCCGGTGTACGTCGCGTCGGAGGACGGCGGCGCGCTGCTGAGGGTGGCGAGGCCCCCGTGGCGGTGTCCCGCGCGCATCACCGAAGGGGAGTTCGAGCGGGCGGTGGGTGCGGAGTCGTCGCTGGCGGTCGACGTTATCGACCTGGCGATGGCGACGAGGCACGGGTTGCTGGAACTGCCCGCGGCGTGGCTCGGCTGGACCGCCGCGGCGCGCCTGGAGGTCATCGACGCGGACGAGCGGCCGAGGACGGTGGTATTCGGCGGGTAGAGGGGGCCGGGGGCTCCCCCGCTGTCAGGTCCGATGGACTCTGCGCGTCCCACGCATCGAGACCTTCACCTTCCACGGAGCACTCCGATGAACCAGCCCGCGAAGCCGATCGCCTACTCCGCCGCCCAGAAGCGCATCATCGCCCATCGCGACAGCCACCTCCAGGTCGTCGCCTGCGCGGGCTCCGGGAAGACTGAAACCGTCTCCATGCGGGTCGCTCGCCTCCTCGCCGACGGCGTCGCGCCGAGCGCCATCATCGCCTTCACCTTCACCAATGCGGCCGCGGACTCGCTCAAGACGCGCGTTCTCAAGAAGGTCCAGGAGATCCTTCCCACCCGTAACCTCGACGAGCTCTCCCCGATGTTCGTCGGCACCATCCACGCGTTCTGTCTGCGCTTCCTTCAAGAGCGCGCGCCCCGCTACGCGACCTTCGACCTCTACGACGACCACCGGCTCGTGGGCCTGCTCACCCGGGAGTACGGCGAGATCGGTCTCGGCGACCTCGGACTCGGCAACATGACCGCGACCATCCAGCAGTTCTTGAAGACCGCCGCCATCGTCGAGAACGAGATGATCGACCCGGCGGCGCTCCCGCCCGGCGCCTTCCGCGACGCCTATGGGAAGTACCTCGCGACGCTGGAGCGCTACCACGTCCTGACCTTCAACCAGTCCATCGCCCGGGCTGTGAAGGAACTCCAGAAGCCCCATGTCGCCGAGGGCTTCCGGGCGGGCCTTCGGCACCTGATCGTGGACGAGTTCCAGGACATCAACCCCGCCCAGGCGAGGCTGATCGAGATCCTCGGCGCCTCGCCCGTGCAGACCTGCGTCGTCGGCGACGACGACCAGGCCATCTACCAATGGCGCGGGTCCTCCGTCGGGTACATCCAGCAATTCCAGCAGCGATTCGGGGCGCATCGCGAGACCCTGGCGGTCAACCGCCGCTCGCGGGAGACCATCGTCACCACCGCCTCGACCTTCGCGAAGTCCATCCCCGGGCGCATCGCCAAGGACGTCGCCGCCTCGCGCGAGGCCCACCCCCAGGCGGTGCAGCGCTTCGTCGCGCCCGACGCCGCGACCGAGGCCGCGATGATCGCCGACGCCATCGCGCGCATGCACGCCTCGGGCATCGCCTACCGCGACATGGCCGTGCTCCTTCGCTCCATGAAGACCTCCGGCGAGGCCTTCCTCCAGGCGCTCGACGCGCGGGATATCCCCTATCAGTGCGACGGTCGATCGGGCCTCTTCCTGCAACCCGAGGCGGAGCTGCTCGGCAAGCTCTACGCGGGCGCCGCCGGCCTCGCCGAGCTCTGGAACGCCCGCAGCCGCGCCATGGAGCCCATCACCCTCGATGCGCTGATGCCGGAGGTCGCGAAGGTCTTCGGCGTCCCGGCTTCGCGAGCGGGTTCATTGAAGAAGGCCATCGCTCGGTGGCAGGCCGAGCTCCCAGCGCGTCGCGATGCCGACCTCGTAGGCAGCTTCTACGGGCTGCTGAGCCTCCTCGGTGTCGGCACCTGGGACCCCGACGACGCGAAGTACGCCCACCGCCTCGGAGTGCTCGCGCGCTTCAGCCAGCTCCTCGCCGACTTCGAGAGCGTCACCCGCCGTGCCCGCAAGGTGGACGACCCCACCGCGGGTCGCGTCGTGCGCGGCGGCCTGGCGGGCGGAGCGCAGTATCTGGAGAAGCTCGCAAAGTACATCTCGTACTACGCCCAGAGCGCCTATGACGACTTCGTCGGCGAGCCGGACTTCGACCTGGATGGCATCACCATCAGCACCATCCACGGTTCCAAGGGGCTCGAGTGGCCGGTGGTCTTCGTTCCCTGCCTCTCGAAGGGGCGATTCCCGTCGAGGTATTCGGGCAAGCCGCAGGAGTGGCTGCTCCCGCGAAGCCTCTTTCCAGCCGAGCGCTACGAAGGGAGCGACGACGACGAGCGGCGGCTCTTCTACGTCGCCATCACCCGAGCGCGGGACCACGTCTATCTCTCCACGCACGACGCCGTGACGAAGAACCGCGCGCCCCGGTCGCCCTACTTCGTCGACGTGTGCGGCGCCGTCGCGGCTTCCAACAAGCCGCTCTGGGTGCCGTCGAGCCTCCCGGCGCGAGGGCCCGACAGTGACGACAAGCCGACGTACTCCTTCTCGGAGATCATGCAGTATGGGAGCTGCCCGATGCAGTACCGGCTGCGAAACCAGATCGGGTTCCAGCCCCCGGCGGTGAAGGAGCTCGGTTATGGCAAGGCGGTACACCACATCCTGCGCCGCGTGGCGGAGCACGTGAAGGGGACGGCGCAGCTCCCGACACAGCCGGAGCTGAACAAGCTCTTCGAGCACGAGTTCTATCTGCCCTTCGCCGACCGTCCGGCGTGGGAGACGATGGAGGCCGCGGCGCGCACCGTGGTGCAGCGCTACCTCACGGACTTCCAGTCCGACCTGCAGCGGGTGTGGGAGGTGGAGCGCTCCTTCGAGCTGCACCTCGACGACGCCAACGTGAAGGGGCGTGCGGACGTGATCCTCGACCGGGAGGACGGCATCCCCGGCGGCCTCGCCCTGGTCGACTACAAGACCCGCGCGGTGTCCCAGGAAGACGTCTCCATGGACCTCCAGTTGAAGGTCTACGCGGCGGCCGCGCGAGGCGAGGGCTTCGACGTGCGCGCAGCGTACCTGCATGACCTGACGGCGCAGAAGAGCGACGCGAGGGTGAAGGTCCCGACCGGCGCGGCGGAGGTGGCCGCGGCGACGGCGACGCTGTCGAAGCTCGCGAGGGGCATCCGGCAGAGGGCCTTCGCGGCGACGCCGGGCGAGGCGTGCGGCCGCTGCGACGTGCGTGGCGTCTGCCGAAGCGCGACGACGTGAGCGCAGTGCCCCCGATGCGAGAGTGCGTACTGGTGACGGAGCTGGGGCTCAACCCGGCGCCGCTGGCCGAGCTCCTCTGGGCTCTGCCCCGTCAGCGAGGTCTCCACGTCAGGGCGGCGTACGTGCTCGTCCCCCCGATGGGCGAGGACTTCCTTCGTCGCGAGTTCTTCGCCGCCGGCGCGGCACATGACCAGCTCCGGGCTCTCCTGGGCGACGCGGTTCCGTCGAGCGAGGCGCTATTCATCCGATGCGCCGTCGATGCCGAGGACTACGCCCTGGACGACGAGCTCACCGCCTCCGACGCCGCCGCCTGGAACGAAGCCCGCTGGCGCAACGCCCTCGACGCGCTGCGTGCCGCGGGCGATGCCCCGGTGGTGTTCGCCCTCGCGGGTGGCCGACGGCGCACCTCCACGGCGGTCGACACCGTGGTCGCGCAGCTCCTCGCCCGGGCTCAGGATCTCGTCCTCGACGTGCGGGTCGGCGACCTCCGCGTCGAGGGAGCGAGGGTGCCCTTCTCCTTCCCCGAGCAGACCGAGCAGCGCCTCTCGCTCCCAGGCGGCGACGTGGTGGTCGCCCGGGAGGTGGCGGTTGTGCTGGTGGACGTGCAGGTTCCGCGGCTGCGGCGGCTGCTGGGCGACCGCGCGCTGGACACCTATGAACACGCGCTGAACGCAGGGCAGGACGCCGTCGAGGCGGCCGTGGTCGTCACCGTCACAGTGAACCTCGCTACGGGTGCTCTCACCGTGAACGAGGTGGCGATCTCGCTCAGTGAGTCGGAGTTCGTGTGGTTCGCGACGCTCGCGGCGGCCTGCGCGGAAGAGAGCGGGGCCTGGGTCACCACCCAGGATGTCGATGCCCCGAGAGCGATGCTCCGCCGGATCGGCGCAGCCCGGGGAGCGGGATGGAGTCCGGGCGCCGCGGTCTGGAAGAAGGTGCTCGCGGGCGAGGACATCAAGGAAGACGCCTCGAGCCTCGGCAAGATCCGCTCGACCACGGCCTCGCACTTCCTCGATCGGATGAAGCAGACCGCCCTGCCTCGCAGGGTGATCCAGCGCGCCGCGCTCGCTCGGGAGTACTTCGGTGAAACGAACGGCCCGGGCCGGCTATCGAAATGGCGATTGCCGCTCGACGCGGTGAACGTCCTCGTGGAGGACGGCCGGTAACATTACCAACCCTTGTTCGCGGCGCGGCGAGCGCGCAGGTTCAGGGGCGTTGAGGGATGACGGGCGACTCCACTGGGGGAATGTCGCCATTCGCTCCCTCCGTTCCGCCGTGGGCGGAGAACCCTGGGGTGCTGTCATGAAACACGGTGATCTGCTGCGTTCGGTCTTCTCTTCCATCAACCTGGGCGAGCCCACCGTGCATGGAGGATGGAAGCTCTTCCCGATGTTCCCGATGGAGGCGCCGGTGCATCGGCTGCGTACGGTGGGCGCCGCGGTCGCCCAGGGCCTCAGCGTCGTCGAGGAACTCCCCGGCGGCCCCTCGGTCCGCGCGCTCCAGCTCTCCAACCGCGCCGATCTTCCGGTGCTGGTGCGCGAGGGCGACCTGCTCACCTCCGGCCTCCAGGACCGCATCGTCGACCGCCCCGCCCTCGTCGCCGCGGGCGCTTCGGTCGAGCTCCCGGTGTCTTGCGTGGAGCAGGGCCGCTGGTCGCAGCGCGACCGGAAGGACTTCGCGGTCAGCCCCTTCTCGGCGGACGTCACCCTGCGCCATCGCCGGATGACGCTCTCGCACAGGAAGTCGAGCGCCCCTCAGTCGGAGACCTGGAGGCACGTCGCGACGCGACGCCGCGCGCTCGGCCACGCCGACGAGAGCGGCTCGATGGCCGAGGCGCAGCAGCGCGAGGTGGAGCAGGTCGAGGCGCTCGCGAAGCGATTCCCCGCGGTGTACGGGGCGGCCGGGCTGGTGCTGTGTCATGCGACGCCGCAGGGCGCGCGGGTGGCCCTGATGGAGTGGTTCGCCGACCCGGCCGCCTGCGCGGAAGCCTGGGGCGGACTGGTCCGATCGGCCCTGTCGAGCGTGCGCTCCCATGACGAGAACCCGCGCATCTCCCGCACGGAGCTGCGGTCGCTCTGGGAGCAGTTCACCGAGGCGCCGGGATGGGACACCGAGGACGAGGGCCTCGGGGCGATGGCGGGATTCGCACTGGGGAAGACCCAGGGCCGAGCGCTGATCAGCGCCGGTCGGGTGATGCATCTGGCTGCGGTGCGGGCGTGATGAAGGAGGGGAGAAGATCCATGAAGACGACCAACGCGGAGATCCTCGGGGCGGCGCTCGCGGTGGCGATCGAGGCGGCGAAGGAGGCCGGCGCGCTGCTGCTGGCGGAGCGCAGGCGGGACGGCGGGCCTCGCGGCGGAGGCCATCACGCCGATGTGGACGAGGAGGCCGAGCGGCTGATCCGAGCGCGGCTGCTGGGATGGAAACCCGAGTGGGGCTACCGCGGCGAGGAGACCGGAGAGCGGGCGCTCGATCGGGCCGGGGTGTTCTGGCTGGTCGATCCCAACGACGGGACCAGGGCGTACCTCGAGGCCTGGCGCGGCAGCGCGGTGTCCATCGCCCTGATCGACGGCGGAGAGCCGGTGCTCGGGGTGGTGTTCGCGTTCGCCGCGCCCGACGACGGGGGCGACCTCATCGCGTGGGCGGAGGGATCGGCGCTCACCCGCAACGGCCGCCCCGCTGGGCGCGCCCCGCTCCCGGGCGAGTTCGACCGCGATGCCGTGGTGCTGCTCAACCAGGACCACGAGCGGCACCCCTCGGGGAGCGCGGAGTACGTGAGGCCTGGGAGGTTCCGGTGCATGCCGAGCATCGCGTATCGGCTGGCGCTGGTGGCCGCGGGGGACGCCGACGCGACGGTCGCCACGGGCGGACCGACGGACTGGGACGTCGCCGCAGGGCACGCGCTGCTTCGGGGCGTCGGCGGTGAGCTCGTGGACGAGTGCGGTCGCCCGGTGCGCTACGGTCGGTGCTTCGGCGGCAACGTCTACGGCGGCAGCGAGGCGGTCGCGGCCGAGCTCTCGCGACGGGGCCGCGCGAGGTGGGAGCCGACCCCGCCGAGGCTGATCGCGGGCCTCGGGCTCGCGGAGCCGAGGTGGGAGAGCGCCATGGTGGACACCGGCGTCCTGCGAAGGGCGCAGGGATGTCTCCTGGGACAACTGGCCGGCGACGCCCTCGGGCAGCTGGTGGAGTTCGAGCGGGCGGGCACGATCGCGCGGGAGTATCCGCAAGGGGTGCGCGACCTCGCGGACGGCGGCGCGTGGGACACGCTGGCGGGACAGCCGACCGATGACTCGGAGATGGCCCTGACGCTGGCGAGGGCGCTGGTTCGGGACGGAGCGCACGACCGCGACCGGATGCGCGGGCTCTACGCGGCGTGGCTGGAGTCACCCCCCTTCGACGTGGGCGGGACCACCCGCGCGGGCATCCGCGGAACGCCCCGGCTCGAGAGCGAGAGCAACGGCTCGCTGATGCGGGTGAGCCCGCTGGGCGTGTGGGCTCACGCGATGGACGACGCGTCGATCGCCTCGCTGGCGAGGGCGGAGAGCGCCGTCACTCACCCCAACGCGGTGTGCCGGGACGCCTGCGCGGTGTTCTGCGTGGCGATCGCCCACGGACTGCGCGGCGAGGGCCGGCGGGAGGTCTACGAGGCGGCGAGGCGCTTCACGCGAGAGGGGGATGTGTGCGCGGCGGTGCGGGCCGCGATCGACGAGGCGGAGAGCGCTCCCCCGGCGGACATGTACGAAAGCATGGGGCACGTGACCAAGGCGCTGCAGAACGCGTTCTTCCAGCTGCTGCACGCGGGGAGCCTGGAGGAGGCCCTGGTGTCGACCGTGGGGATGGGCGGGGACACGGACACCACGGCGGCCATCGCGGGCGCGTTGCTGGGAGCGGTGATGGGGAGGGAGGCGGTTCCGGCGCGGTGGCAGCGCGCAGTGCTGAGCTGCCGACCGATGGCGGGGTTGAGCGGGGTCCGTCGGCCGAGGCCGGCGACGTACTGGCCGGTGGACGCGCTGGTGCTGGCCGAGCGACTGGTGAGCGCAAGAGACCCGGGACGAAATCAATAAGGTTGTGACTCGCGCTCGTCACCGATAGAAAGGCATCCACAGGGACGGTCGTAGGGAACGACCGGGAGACCATGGGAGTCGAGCGAGACTCCCTCGACACGCTCGTGACGCGTCTCTCCCTCACAGCCATTGCCACAACACTCTCCAATGAAAGATTCCCATCGACCATGAACGACCTGATCGAGATGGCGGGGCAGCTTCAGGACGACTACTCGCGGCAGCGCGCCGACCTCCGGGTCGACGCACCGTGGTTCGGCGTGTTCGACGCCGAGGTGCGCGGCAAGAAGCTGCGCTACCGCGTCGGCGAGTGTCGCAACATCGACTACCGCATCGTCGACTGGCGCTCTCCCATCGCGCAGCCCTACTACCAGACCGAGCCCGGTCAGGACTTCGAGACCGACCCCGCTCCCGGTCGGGCGCAGGTCGAGGGCGTGCTCGACGCCAAGGCCGCGGTGTTCGCCGATCGCTCGCAGCTCACCCGCGTCCAGGTCGTCGACCGCGCCGGTCGTCACGCGCTGCTCGCGACCGGCGGGACCTTCGCGCTCGAGACCGGACCGAAGCCCCCGTCGAGCCTCGCCGGCCTGCCCAGCCTCGCGGCGCTGCTGACCCCGGAGCAGTACGCGCTCATCACCCGCAGCCGCGATCGGCCGGTGATCATCCAGGGCCGCGCCGGATCGGGGAAGACCTCCGTCGCGCTGCACCGCATCGCGTGGCTCACCTACGCCTCGGACGACCCGGGCGCGCCGCCTCCGATCGCGAAGGAGCGGATCCTGGTGGTGATGTTCAACAAGGCGCTGAGCTCCTTCGTGGGCTCTTCGTTGAAGGAGCTCGGGATGGACGGCGTCGTCATCGACACCTTCCATGGATGGGCGCTCCAGCGCATCCGCGACGCCTATGTCGGAAAGGTCGAGCCCTCGTCCGGCGGCAGCCACGAGGGCCACGAGGTCGCGGTGTCGATCAAGAAGCGCCTCGGAACGCTGCGGGCCCTGGACGCCTTCGTCGCGCAGCAGGAGCAGGCCTTCGTGGCGTGGCTTCGGGGGCGGCTCGAGCCCTACCGCGCGCTCGACCTCGTCGACCGACGGAACGCCCTGAGCGGCCCCGTATTGCGACGCTTGCAGGTGCTGCGAAGGGAGGCCCGAGAGGCGACCAACGCGGCCCGCGGCAGCGAGGCCGAGCGGCGGACGCAGGTGGAGGCCGTGCTGACCCAGGGCTCCAACCGGATGAGGAAATACAAGGAAGACCTCTACAAGTTTCTTCGGAGCGAGGAGCTGCTGGCGGAGCACCTGCCGGACGTATCCTCGGACGAGCTCGCGACGCTTGCCGAGTATCAGCAGCGCGTGCAGGGGCGCGACGGCAGCGCGAGGCGCCCGGGTCCCTTCGTCGCCTGGGAGGACCTCGGGCTTCTCTTGAGACTGATCCAGGTGAAGAACGGGGGCTTTCCCGAGAAGGACGACGAGGAGCGGGTGTCGCTCTATGAGCACCTCGTGGTGGATGAGGCCCAGGACTTCGGAGCGCTGGACCTCCATGTGCTCTTCGGCGCGGTGCGCGACCGGAGGGCGATCACCATCGTCGGAGACGTCAACCAGAAGATCATCCCCGCGGCGGACTTCATGGGCTGGTCGACCCTGGCGAAGGAGCTCGGCGTGGACGGCGGCGAGGTGGCGCGGCTGGAGGTCGCGCACCGGGCGACGCAAGCGATCATGGACGTCGCCGACTCGGTGGTGGGCGGCGATCCGACGGTGGGAGCGCGCGCAGGGCGACGCCCGCGCTTCTTCCAGGAGGCCTCATCGGGGGGCGTCTTCGAGCGGGTGCTGAAGCTCATCGACGACCACGTGGCGCGCGACGAGGCGGCGCACCTCTGCGTGGTGTGCGCCCACCGCAAGGAGGCGGAGAGCCTCGCGGCGCGGCTGATGAAGGTGCTCGATGGAGTCACGGAAGTGCGCTTCGGACACAACCAGCAGTTCGTGTTCGGACGCGGCGTGACGGTGACCAACTATCACCAGGTGAAGGGCCTGGAGTTCGACGCGGTGATCGTCATCGAGCCGAGCGCTTCGCACTACCCGGCGACGGACAACGGGCGGGGCGCGCTCTACACGATCTGCACGCGAGCGCGCGAGAGGCTCGACCTGGTGGGCAGCGAGCCGGTGACGGGGCTGCTACGCGGGGCGATCACGTCGGGCGCGCTGGAGCTCGTCGGGACGTCGCAGGTGCCAGCGGCGACCTTCTCGGAGGCGGAGCAGGAGGAGCCGTTCTGAGGGGCGGAAGGCGCTGATCGCCTGCCCGATTGGTGTGTGTCACGCCGCCCTGAGAAGCCGGTCGCAAGCCGCGCAAGCCACGGCACCCACCAGACATCGGAGAGAATGCCGCGACGGGGACAGGAAGCCGTCCGAGGCGACGGCCAGCCCACCATCTACAACGACTCGAGAGCAGGAGAAGAAGACGATGAATTTCGAAGAGTTCATTCGCGCAGCGATGCCGCATCCAGACGAGTGTCGGCGCAAGGCCGCGGAGCTTCGCGCCGCCTACCCGGAGCTGAGCGACGACCAGCTCGTCGAGCGTGCGATCACCACGTCGAAGCGATGGGCAGCGGCGTATGGCGTAGGGAGCGGCATCGCGACCAATCCGCTCGCGATGTTGCCCGCGGCGGCTGCGGACATGGGGCTGACGATGCGCGCCGAGGCCCACCTCGTCGGGGTGGTCGGTGCGCTGAAGGACCCCCGATCGCTCGACGACATCGCGGGCTTTCATGGGGACGTCCTTGCCGTGATGTTTCCCAACGCCGTCTCCCAGGCGCTTCGTGAGGTCGGTGTTCAGGCGGGCAAGGCGACGACGCGAACGCTGATCCGCAAGTACCTGAGCGGCAACGTGCTGAAGGCGATCATCGCGTTCGCGGCGAAGTACCTCGGGGTGAAGCTCACGCAGCGCGCGATCATCTCGAAGTCTGTGCCCTTCGTCGGCGCCGCGATCGGGGCGACCTGGAACTGGGTCGAAGTCGAACGCTGTGGCAGGCGCGCGGTGAAGTACCACCGCGAGTAGATAGGCACGCGGCCACGAGGCGGGCGGGAACAAGGCGGATCCACGGGGCGATCACCTCGGGCGCGCTGGTGGTCGTCGGGACGTCGCAGGTCCCGGCGACGACCTTCTCCGAGGCGGAGCAGGAGGAGCCGTTCTGACCCTCCCTGAACCGCCGCGTCCCACAAGTCTCATGGGCGGCCGAGGCAGCACTTTTTGTACTTCCGGCCGCTGCCGCACGGGCACGGATCGTTGCGACCGATCCGCTCCTTCCGCGAAGCCAGCGTCTGCACGCGTCCCAGCGCGGCGCCCATCGTGCCTGCGAAGCGACGTCGCGAAGCGCGAACGACCTCCAGCTTCTTCGCCATCCATGGCGGAATCTCCCCGCCCAGCGTCACGATGGCGTCCTCCAGTTCGATCAGCTCCTGACCGTCGAGGACCCCGTCGCCCCCGGGCTCGCTCCGCTCGGCGGCGGCCAGGAGAGCGGGCAGCGCCGTGGGATCACCGTAGTCGGCGAGGTCGCCAGCGCCGAGGATCACGTCGTGTGCGAGCCCTTCGAGAAGAGCGGCCAGCACCCGATCATCCTGCACGCCCGCGCGACTCAGCACCTCCCTGAAGCTGTGCTTCGTCTGCTCCGAGCGGGCCTTCTCCAGGTGGGCCAGCGTCGGTTCGAGCACCGCGGCACCGAGCCGCGCGAGCGCATGGATCAACGTCGAGTAGACGATCTCCTCCGGTCGACTGTTCTCCAGCAGGTCGAGCAGGGGTTCGATCGCCTCGGTCGCGCCGAGCTCCCCGAGAAGCTTCACGGCGTGGACGGGCGCGTAGCCCTCGCCCGGAGAGTCCTCGCGGTGCAGCCCGACGTCTCCGACGATCGCGAGGAGCGGTTCGACGGCGGCATCGCCCACGGCGAGGATCTGCTCGCGCACGTCGACCGGGAGCCGGGTTCCGCAGGCGAGGAGCGAGCGCACGGGCTCGGGGATGTTCTCGTGGGTCATCGGCGCCGACGCTCGCACGGCCTGTGGGATCGCCTCAACGGTAGCCGACGGCCGGTGCCCGCCGTGACAGCCCGCAGGCCTTCGTGAAGCGAGCTCCGACCGGCCTGGGAGCCCTTCATGAAGCAAGAATATGTTGCCGTAACCGCAGGACAATTTTCCGCTTCACGAAACCCTCCGGCGATGCCCACTCCCGGCCGCCGTTTCGCCTCGGCCCCTCTCCCCGCGGCTCCGACGAACGGGGCGACCTCGGCAGCTCGGTCTGTGGTGGTTGGGCTCCCCCGCTGTCAGGGACTCGCGGCGACGTGCGTCTGTCTTTTCACGGAGGTTCACCATGGAATGGGTACGGGACGAGGGAGTGTTTCGCAGTGTGGGCGACGTGGCGGTCCGGTCGGCGTGTCGAAACACCTGGAGGAGCTTCGGGGCGCCGCCCGATGAACCCTGGTATCTCAAGGGCTGGCGTCCGCGTTCGCAGCGGCCCGCGGTTCCGGCGAGTGAGGGTCGGGAGGGCGGCTCGTGACCACCCGGCGGATCAACTACTCCTTTCGCCCTGGGAGCTACTGGGATGCCCGCCTGCCGGACGACGACGAACGGGACGAAGTCGAGATCGCCCCCATCGAGCTCCAGTCGGTGACGGGCGACGTCGTCAGCATCCGGGCGCGGCGCGACCCCGTCACGAGTTGCTGCAGGACCGCTTCATGAGCGCCTCGCCGCCGCCCATCCAGCAGGCGCAGATCGACCGGGCGCCGTCGATCGGATCGAAGAGCGCTCCGTAGCGCATGCGGGCGTGCAGGGCGTCGAGGTCGAGGAGGCTGCCGATGGCGGGTCCTGGGCGACGACCGCTCGCACAAGCCGCTCAGATGCTTCGATGCCCGCCATGCCTCTCGCCGCGCCAGCCCGGGCGCTCGTGAAGCAAGATCGACCCGGCCCCAGAGCCCTTCATGAAGCAAGAATATGTTGCCGTAACCGCAGGACAATTTTCCGCTTCATGAAGCTCTTCCATACCGGCGTCCACCACCTCCCGGCCGCCGTTTCGCCTTCGGCCTCTCCGCGCGGTACGCCAGGTCATCGCTCCCTCCCCGGAGCATCACCCCTGCGAGGCCCCTGCCCATGGAACTCTTCAAGCGCGGCGACACCTGGCACTGCACCTACTACGACGCGCTCGGTCGGCGCGTGCGCCGCTCGACCCAGTGCACCGACCGCAAGGCCGCCGAGGCCCGCGCCCGCCTCTGGGAGCGCGACGCCGCCGACCCCGAGCACGCCGCACGCCGCGACGCCACGCTCGGCGACGCGCTCTCGCTCCTCCTGCGCACCCGCGAGGAGCAGGCCCGCGCCGGCCGCCGCAGCGCTGAGACGGCCCTCTTCTACCGCCACAAGGCGGGCCACCTGACCCGCGTCTTCGAGACCGACACCAACGGCGCACCGGTCCCCTATCCCCTGCTCCAGCTGCTCCCCCGCGAGGTCGACCGCTACGTCTCCCAGCGGCGCGAGGAGGGCGCCTCGGAGAGCTCGATCCACAAGGAGCTCGTCACCCTGCGCGCGGCCCTCAAGCTCGCCCGACGCGCGGGCCTCTGGAACGGCGACCCCGCCGCCCTCCTGCCCGTCGCCTTCGCGCCCGAGTACAAGCCGCGCTCGCGCTTCCTGACGCGTCGTGAGCTCGCCCGGCTGCTCGCCGAGCTCTCGCCCGACCGCGCCGCCCGCGTGGCCTTCATGGTCGCGACCTCCGCCGAGTGGAGCGCCACGGTCCGCGCCCTGCGCAACGACGTCGCCCTCGACCAGTCCGCCGTCCACCTCCGCGGGACCAAGCGCACCACCCGCGATCGGGTGGTTCCGGTTGCGACGCGACCGCAGCTCGAGCTGCTCCGCTACGCCCTGACCCACGCCGAGGGCGAGGACCCGGCGCTCTTCCTCCCCTGGCAGAACGTCCGGCGCGACCTCCGCGAGGCCTGCAAGCGCGCCGGCATCCCGCCCTGCTCCCCCAACGACCTGCGCCGGACCTTCGCCACCTGGCTCCGCGCGGCGGGCGCCCCGACCGACCTCATCGCCCCGGTGATGGGTCACGCCGACACCCGCATGGTCGAGAGGGTCTACGGACGCCTCGCTCCGAGCGATCTTCGCCGGAGAATCATGGCCTCCGTGGGCGATCTCGCTGTGTCACCGGTGTGTCAGACACCGTGGACTCACTCGGACTATTTGCACCATCTGGACGACCCGCCCCCCGGCGTCGATCGTGCAAATTCGCTTGTTTTCCAGTGCCCAGAGACGGAGTCGAACCGCCGACACGGGGATTTTCAATCCCCTGCTCTACCAACTGAGCTATCTGGGCCTCGTTGGGGGCGACAGTGCTACCCCCACCCACGGTCCCCTGTCAACGACTCTCTTCGGCCGTCCTTCCATTGGCCTTCGCCTCCGGCCGCCCGTCCTCTCTCCGCCTCTCCCTTACCCGTCAGTGTATTCCCCGCGCGAGCCCCGTCCGCGCCGCCTCCAGCACCCACCACGGAACCACCACCCGCCCGGTCGCGATCACCCCGTCGCCGTCCGCTAGCGCCGTCCCATAGCCTCCTCGCGCGAGCGCTCCGGCCGCCTCTCCCTGCCCCCGCACCGTGACCACCGCGCTCTCTCGCCCCTCCACCGCTGCCGCTCCGACGCCCGCTCCCGCTCCCGCT
>CBIHPK010000052.1:0-43245 GCA_966211675.1 uncultured Myxococcaceae bacterium | reverse complement strand
TCCCCCAAGGCAGAGCCTTGAGGGAGGGAGAACTCTAGAGCGCTCCGACGACACGCGATATCCGACCTCCGGCTCCCTCCCTCAAGGCTCTGCCTTGGGGGAGGGTCAGGGGTGGGGGCATCCGCGACCGTCGCCCCGACACCTTTCGACTTTTACACCACCCTGTATGCATCCGCGCCGCGCCCCGTCGGGACGGCGCACCACCCAAAGAGGCGAATCGATGGCCGCAATCACCGCAGCGATGGTCAAGGAACTCCGTGAGCGCACCCAGTCCGGCATGTCGGACTGCAAGAACGCGCTCGTGCAGGCCGAGGGGGACATGGCGAAGGCCGTGGAGATCCTCCAGAAGATGGGCAAGGCGAAGGGCGACAAGGCCGCGGGCAAGGTCGCCGCGGAGGGCTCCGTCACGGCGCGCGTCAACGGCCACGTGGGCGTGGTCGTCGAGCTCAACTGCCAGACCGACTTCGTGGCCCGCGGCGAGGAGTTCAAGGCCGCGCTGCGCGACCTGTCGCACGCGGCCATCGAGCACAAGCCCGCCGACAAGGCGGCGCTCGAGGCCATCGCGTTCTCCGGCATGACCTTCAAGGACCGCATCGAGGGCCTCACGATCCGCTCGGGCGAGAAGCACGACGTCCGCCGCGTGGCGGTCATCGAGGGCGGCGCGAGCTCGCACCTGCACACCTACGTGCACTCCAACGACCGCATCGCGGTGCTCGCGGAGATCGCCAGCTCGGACCCGAAGAACCCCAAGGTCATCGAGTTCGCCGACGACATCTGCCTGCAGGTGGCGTCGATGAACCCGAAGTACCTCGACCGCGCGGACGTGCCCGCGGCGGACATCGCCAAGCAGCGCGAGATCTTCTCCGCGCTGATGGACAAGGAGGACGCGGAGGCCGTCGCCGCGCCGGTGGACTTCCTCGCGCGCATCCAGACGATCATCACCGAGGTGGCCGCCGAGGAGGGCCGCGCGCTCGGCGACATGGACGCCGAGGTGAAGGCCCACCTGGAGAAGTCCGAGAAGGACCGCGCCACCCTCGAGGGCTTCAAGAAGGCCGCCGAGAAGGCCAAGGGGCGCGCGCCCGCCGCGAAGGAGAAGATCCTCGACGGCAAGATCGCCAAGTGGCTCACGGAGATCGTGCTGCTCGACCAGAACTCCGTGAAGGAGAACAACACCCCGATCAGCAAGGTGATGGCGAACGTCGCGAAGGAAGTGCCCGGGACGAAGATCGTCCGCTTCGTGCGCTTCGAGGTCGGCGAAGGCATCGAGAAGGCCGCCGCCAAGGACTTCGCGACGGAGGTCGCGGAGATGGCCGCCGCCAGCGCCAAGGCCTGATCCCGCCCTCCCCCCGATGCGCCCCACCGCGGCGAGGCCCTGGTCCTCTAGCCTCCTGCGGTGGGTGGCGCTGCTCCTCCTCGTCGACGCCGCGGCCTTCCTGGTCGCGCTCTCCTTTACCCGACAAGGTATTCTCGCGCTGACCCTGGTGGGCGTCCTCGCCGCGTGGGCGGCGCTCTCGCTGCTCGCGGTGTGCGCGCTCTACCTCGACGCCGCGCGCGGAGGCGACCCCGGGCCGCTCCTCAAGGGGCAGCGCTGGCCGTGGCTGCAGCCGCTGTTCTGGCCCTTCCGCGCGGTCAGCTACGCGGTCTTCGCGGGCGCCCGCTGGTGGCGTCGCGCGACGGTGGTCGACGAGGTCACCCCGGGGCTCTTCCTGGGGCCGCGGTTGTTCCCGTGGGAGGCCGGGGCGCTGCAGACGCGCGGCGTCACCGTGGTGATCGACCTGACCAGCGAGCTGCCGACGGCGGCGGCCTTCGCGAAGTCGCCCTTCGAGCGCTACGGGGTTCCCACGCTGGACCGGGGCGCGCCCCCGGCGGCGGTCTTCGACGAGGCCGTGCGCTGGGTGGCCGCGAAGGTCACCAGCGGGCAGTCGGTGTACGTGCACTGCGCCTTCGGCCGCGGGCGCAGCGCGACGCTGGCGGCGGCGGTGCTCATCGCCCTCGGGCGGGCCAGGGACGCCGCGGAGGCCCTCGCGATGGTGGCCGCGGCGAGGCCGTCGGTGAGCGTGAAGGGCGAGCAGCTCGCGGCGCTGGAGGGCTTCGTGGCGCGGCACAAGGGCGCGGCCTGACGGCGGGTGGACGGCTTGCGGCGCGGGTCGAAGGCCCTAAGACGCCAAGGCACGTCCGCCGAGAGGGAGACCGCGATGAGCAGGGAACAAGCGTTGGACGAGAAGGCCGTGGTCGGGGCGCTCAACGAGATCCTCGAGCTCGAGCTCGCCGGGGTGGTTCGCTACACGCACTACTCGCTGATGATCTTCGGCTACGGGCGCATCCCCATCGTGGGGTGGATGCGGGAGCAGTCCGCCGAGGCGGTCACCCACGCCACGCTCGCGGGCGAGCACGTCACCCGGCTCGGGGCCCACCCCTCGCTCAAGATCGGCCGGCTGCTGGAGAGCCACAAGCACGACATCGGTCAGATCCTGCACGAGTGCCTCGCGCACGAGAGGGGCGGCATCGCCGCGTACCGGAAGCTGTTCGAGCTGGTGGCCGACCGCAGCGTGGTGCTCGAGGAGTACGCGCGGCGGATGATCCACGACGAGGAGATCCACGCCTCGGAGATCGAGAAGATGCTGCGCAAGCCCGGGCAGCTGGAGACGGCGCAGTAGGCGAGCGCCGGCCTCGAGGGCGCGACGTCGATCAGAGGTCGACGAGCACCTCGATGCGCGCGGCGGAGCGCAGCGCCGCGAGGATCTCCTGCCGCGCCGCCTGGAGCTTGCGGCTCTCCAGCGCCCGGCGAACCATCGCGCGCAGGGCGTCCGGGGTGGGCTCGGTGCCTTCGACGCGGCCGAGCGCGCGCAGGACGGCCCACCCGACGCGGGTGCGGATCGCCCCGCTCCACTGCCCCTCCGCGAGCCCGAGGGCCGCGCGCTCCATGTCCGGCTCGACGCCGTTGGCGCCCAGCACGAAGGGCGCGAGGTGGGACATCCCCAGGCGCGTCGCCGCGGCCTCCGGGCGCTCGGACTGCACCGCCTGCGCGAAGTCCTCGGCGGCGACCTGCGCGGCGGGGCGAGCCCCTCCGTCGGCGCCCGGCGCCATGCGCGCGAGCCACGCCTCGACGCGAATCCCCTGGCCCCGGTCGATGCCGGGCGCGCCCGCGGCGACCTCGGCGTCGACCTCCCCCTCGGACACCTCGAGGCGGTGCCGCAGGGCCGCGAGCTTGCGCAGCTCCAGGCGCTCGCGCACCTGCTCGCGCACGAGCGGATCGACCGTCGCCGCGGGCGGCGCGACCCGGTCGATGCCTCCGTCGACCACCGGGGCCGGACGCAGCTCGGCGAGGGCGGCGGCCACCTCGTCGTCGCCGACCGCGGCGTGCTCCCACGCGAGCGCGCGGCCCACCAGCATCACGTCGATGAGCTGGTCGAGCACCACGCGGGCCTGACGGCGGTCGGCGACGGCGCCGACGACCCCTCCGATGCGCGCCAGCCGGGCGCACACGCGCTCCGCGGAGAGCGCCTCGCCGTCGATGAGCGCCGCGCTGCCCGCGGGGTGGGCGCATTCGAGCGCGGGCCGCGCGTCGCCGGCGGGAGGGCCGTCGCCCCACGCGGCCGCGTCGGCCGCGAAGAGCAAGGGACCGGGTGAGCGGGTCGAGGGAGGGAGGCCGGTCCGAGCGTCCGAGGCGCGGGGCGCGTCGCGGCCCCCGTTGGAGGATCGGGAGAGCAGAGCCCAGCCCGCCAGCGCGGCGAGCGCGACGACGACCAGGGAGGCCAGAAGGGGACGGGTGCGGGAGCGGTTCAAGATGGGGACCCTCTCACAAGTGGGGAGCCCGCTGGTACGGCGGAGGCCGCCGCGCCAGCGGGGGGATCACTTGGATGAGTAAGGGCGAGGTGAGGTGACGGGGAGGCGGGGGATCGGATCAGCGAGGCGGGAGGGCCTTAGCGGCCGCCGCAGCTCGACTGGCCCGCGGCGGACTGGATCGCGCCCTTCTGGGCCTCGGTGATCAGGCCGGCGGCGCGGAGGGTGTTGGTCGACTGCGCGACGCACGACACGTACTGGCCGTGGTTGCGCCACGGGGCCGACGAGCCGCGCGGGAAGGCGCAGGGGCAGAGCTGGACGACCGAGCAGCCGTTCGACGGATCGACCGGGGTGCCGAGCGCGGTGCCCGGGCAGGCGTCGCCGCCGTCGAGGCGGCCGTCGTTGTCGTCGTCCGGGTCGCAGACGTCGCCGAGGGCGTCGCCGTCGAAGTTCGTCTGGCTGGAGTTCGCCACGAAGGCGCAGTTGTCGGTCGTGTCGGCGACCGAGTCGTTGTCGTCGTCCGCGTCGCAGGCGTCGCCCTGGCTGTCGCCGTCGTTGTTCGCCTGGTCGGCGTTGACCACGAGCGCGCAGTTGTCCGCGTCGTTGAGGTCGCCGTCGCCGTCGATGTCGGCGTCGCAGGCGTCGCCCTGGAGGTCGCCGTCGAGGTCCGACTGCGAGGCGTTGGACGTCATGGCGCAGTTGTCGAGGCCATCGAGCACGCCGTCGTTGTCGTCGTCGCCGTCGCAGGCGTCGCCCTGGAGGTCGCCGTCGTTGTCCGCCTGGTCGGTGTTGGAGACCGCGACGCAGTTGTCGACGAGGTTCACCACGGCGTCGCCGTCGAGGTCCGGGTCGCAGACGTCGCCGAGCGCGTCGCCGTCGTTGTTCGCCTGGTCGGCGTTGGCGTCGAAGTGGCAGTTGTCGGTCGCGTCGGCCACGGTGTCGTTGTCGTCGTCGGAGTCGCAGACGTCGCCCTGGCCGTCGTGGTCGTTGTTCGCCTGGTCGGCGTTGGCCACCAGCGAGCAGTTGTCGGTCGTGTCGGCGACGTTGTCGTTGTCGTCGTCGGCGTCGCAGGCGTCGCCGCCGTCGCTGGCGCCGTCGGTGTTCAGCTGGTCGTTGTTGGCCACGAGCGAGCAGTTGTCGACCGTGTCCTCGAAGGAGTCGTTGTCGTCGTCGGCGTCGCAGGCGTCGCCGAGCCCGTCACCATCGGTGTCGAGCTGGCCGGCGTTGACGACGGTCGGGCAGTTGTCGCCCGTGTCGGCGATGTTGTCGTTGTCGTCGTCGAGGTCGCAGGCGTCGCCCAGGTGGTCGCCGTCGAGGTCGGCCTGGTCGGCGTTGGCGTCGGAGGGGCAGTTGTCGAGGGCGTTGATCAGGCCGTCGGTGTCGTCGTCGCCGTCGCAGGCGTCGCCGTCGCTGTCCGTGTCCGAGTTGAGCTGGTCGGTGTTGGCCGCGAAGGGGCAGTTGTCGGTCGCGTCGGCCACGCCGTCGTTGTCGTCGTCGGGGTCGCAGGCGTTACCGAGCGAGTCGCCCTCGTTGTTCGCCTGGTCGGCGTTGGACAGCAGGACGCAGTTGTCCGCCGTGTCGAGCACGCCGTCGTTGTCGTCGTCCGTGTCGCACGCGTCGCCCTGCGCGTCGTGGTCGTTGTTCGCCTGGTCGGCGTTCGGGGTCGTCGGGCAATTGTCGACGTTGTCGTTGACGCCGTCGTGGTCGGCGTCGGTCGACTCGATGGTGCAGATGGACGAGCACCCGTCGCCGCCGGCGCGGTTGCCGTCGTCGCACTGCTCGCTGCTGGTCAGCAGGCCGTTGCCGCAGACCTCGCCCTCGCAGACGTCGCCCTGGCCGTTGCCGTTCTGGTCGGTCTGCGTGGGGTTGTAGACGTTGGGGCAGTTGTCGACGTTGGCGCAGCGGCCGTCGTGGTCGCCGTCGTTGGCGGCGTCGAGGGGACAGGTGTCGACGTTGTTGCAGATGCCGTCGAAGTCGGCGTCCGCGCAGGCCCCGCCGCCGAAGGTCAGCGCCGGGAAGGTCGTGATCGGCGACTGGACGACGTTGGTGGAGGTGAACGAGATGGTGTGCGCCGCGAGCGCGAAGCCGCTGGTGAAGGTCTGGAAGTGCACGACGCTCGGCGAGGCCACGCCGTCCGGGTTGGCCGTATTGCCCCAGCCGGGAGCGACCCAGCAGTGGGCGTTGCTCGGCAGCGAGCCCGGGAGGATGTACCCGGTGAAGGGGTACGTGAAGCCGTCGACGATGATGCCGCCGATCGGCGACGGACCCTCGGAGGGCGAGTGGTATGTGCCGGCGTAGAAGGTCGTGACCCCGCCCTGATCACGCCAGCAGATCTGGATCGTGTGGGCGCTTGCGATCGCGGGGGCCATGACGGCCGCCGCGGCGATCCCTGCGAAGAGGCGTCGGAGGAGCGAGCTTTTCTTGTTCCAGGCCATGGAGACTCCTTGTGGTCCGAAGGACGAGCGTGTCCGGCTGCCGCACGTCGGACGCGCGCGAACACCGGGAGCCCCTCGCCGGGGGTGAGGAGGGGCGATGAAGTTGTGGAGGCCCACCTGGGTCCTCGATGCCCTGCGGCACCGATGACCGGACGCGTGCGTCTGCGGGGCGATCAAGACCCTTGGAGGTCCTGATCGTCGCCGATCCGCTGTTCACCCCGCCCAGATGTTGCGCGCTGGCCGGAGTCTCCTGCGCCCACAGGAGGCCAGATGGAGCATCTGACTCTGCGAGGATGCCCCACCTAACCTTTGCGCACACAAGGTCATTTCCTGACTATTTGCCAGCCGCGTGTCGAATTCCGCACCTCGCGGCAATCAAGCCTCGTCCGTAGCTGAGTTCGGGCTCTACGACGCGTCGGGCCCGGGCCTCGCGGCCACCGCAGGCGCGCCGATCGACGGCCGGTACGCCTGGTAGACGACCACCGTGTCGGCGTCGTGCTGCGCGAGAATGTGCTTTCCCTCGGCGGGCCAGCGGGCCTCCTACGCGGCGTAGCTCTCGAGGATCAGTCGGGTCGACATCGGCGCACGATAGCGCCGATCAGAAGCGCCCCTGGGCTCGCAGCTCGCGCCCCAGGCTCACGATGGCGGCCTCGCCCGTGCGCAGCGCCGCCGGGCTCGTGTGCACCGAGTAGCGGCCCAGCACGAGCTCGTGCGGGTGCTTCACGGCCGACCCCAGGACGAAGTCCGTCGGGCTCGTCGCCTCGAAGTGCAGCGCGCCGTGGCCCTCGGCGAAGGCCACGAGCTCACCCTGAGCGATGGGCTCCGGGGCGAGCAGGGCGCCCGTGTGCACCGCGACGAAGGCGACGGTGTGATCGGCCGGGGGCTGGTACGTCCAGCGCTCGCCCGCCGCGAGCGACACGGCGAGGTAGGTCATCCCCTCGGGCGACGGCACCGGGCTGCGCTGCTCGCCGAGGCGCCCGAGGATCACCCGCGCAGGCCCCACCACCGGAACCTCCGCGGGGGACAGGTAGCGGCTCTGCGTGGGTCCGTTCTCGAGCGCCGTCGGCAGCGCCACCCAGAGCTGGAAGCCGCGGAGATCGCCGTCCTCCGCAGCTCCGCCGGTGTGCCAGACGCCGCCGCCGGCCCGCATCCACTCGACGCCGCCGGCGGGGATGATCCCGCTGGAGCCGTTGCTCTCCTCGTAGCTCGCGGCGCCCTCGAAGAGGTACGAGACCGTCGCGATGCCCGAGTGCGGATGCCAGCCCATCTGTCCCGCGCCGACGCCGCGCAGCGCGATGCGGTCGAGGAACACGAAGGGCTTGAGCGCCTCGCCGAAGTCCGACGGGCTCATCAGCCGCGTGATGCCGCCGTGCCCCTGGCCGCGGGTGCGCCGCACCGCGGGTCGCCGGGCCTCGCCGACCGCCCCGAGAAATCCGCTGTCCATGTCTTCGTCCCACTCCGTTTCTGCGAGGCGTCGTTGCCCCGCCGGGCGACAGCGTGGGGCCCGGTCGCCCATGACGAAAGACGCGCGAATGAGCAGCATCCGCTCGCCGATGATGCATGCACCCCGGAGGGTGAGGATCAGACCGTGATGACCACCTTCCCCCGAGCGTGCCCTTCCTCCAGATAGGCGATCGCCGCTGGCACCTGCTCCAGGCTGAAGCGCTTGTCGATCGCCGAGACCAGCTTCCCGGCCTCGATCAGCCCCTTCAGATACAGCACGTCGCTCTTGCGAGGCTTGTAGTCCACCGTCCCCAGCGTCTTCCCGCTGCCCATGGCCAGCAGCTTCCCGAAGAGGAGCGCCTCGGCCATCTGCCGGCCCTTGCCACCGGTCATCGCGTAGATCCCGCCCGGCGCCAGCGACCGCTTGTAGGCCGAGAGCGGATGATACCCATTGGCCGCAAGGATCATGTCGTATCGCTTGTCAGCTTGAGTGAAGTCCTCCTTGGCATAGTCGATCACATGCGTCGCGCCCAGCGAGCGCGCCTGCTCGAGGTTGCGCTCGCTGCAGACCGCCGTCACCTCGGCTCCCAGGGCCCTGGCGATCTGGACGGCGAAGGTGCCCACTCCGCCCGCGGCGCCGTTGATCAGCACCTTCATGCCGGCCTTGACCTTGCCGTGGTCCACCAGCGCCCTCAGCGCCGTGCCTCCAGCCAGCGGCACCGCCGCGGCCTCTTCGAAGTCCACGTTGGAAGGCTTCAGCGCCAGCAGGTCTTCGCGGACGCAGACGTATTCGGCGAACGCTCCGAGGGCGGGGAAGCTCAGGCAGCCGAAGGCCTCGTCCCCTGCCTTGAACTCGCTCACGCCGGGGCCCACCGCCTCGACGACGCCCGCGAGGTCCAGACCCAGGAAATGGAACCTGGGTTTGAAGAGCCCGAACATCAGCCGCGCCGGGAAGGGGTCCGCCCGCATGATGTGCCAGTCCGCCGCGTTGACCGAGCTGGCGCGTACCTTGATGAGAACCTCGCCGGCCTGGGGGACGGGCTTGGGGACCTCGCGAAGCGAGAGGACCTCGGGCGGACCATAGTGGTCAAAGTAGATGGCTTTCATCGAATGGCCTCGCGTTGGGAAGGGAGGCGCAGCATAGGTCCGCAGGGCGTGCGACCGGGCGAATTCGGGCCGGCGCCCGAACGCGCAGCGCCGCGACCGAAAGGGCCATCATGAATCCGATCGAGCAGTTCAAGCAGGGCGCGAAGCGCGCGTGGGCGACCTTCGGACCCACCGAGATGCTCACCGCCTCGGTGGCGCCGCGCCTCGTGCGCTACGCCGGGGTCTCCCCCGGGGCGCGGGTGCTCGACGTGGGCTGCGGGACGGGCGTCGCCGCGCTGACGGCCGCCCGCCTCGGCGCTCGCGTCACCGGCATCGACCTGACGCCCGAGCTCGTCGCCCACGCCCGCGAGAACGCGTCGGTGATGAACCTCGACGTCGACCTGCGCGAGGCCGACGCCGAGGCGCTGCCCTTCGACGACGCGTCCTTCGACGTCGTCCTGAGCCAGTTCGCCCACATGTTCGCGCCCCGCCCCGAGGTGACCATCGCGGAGATGCTCCGCGTCCTCAAGCCCGGCGGAACCATCGCCTTCTCGACCTGGCCCCCGGAGCACTTCGTGGGCGAGATGTTCGCGCTCGTCGGCCGCTACGGATCCCCGCTGCCGCCAGGCGTCGCGGCGCCGCAGGACTGGGGCGACCCCCACGTCGTGCGCGAGCGCCTCGGCGATGCGGTCGAGGGCGTGCGCTTCGCGCGCGACTCGATGCGCGTGCAGGTGCTCAGCGTGCAGCACCACCGCCTGCTCATGGAGCGCAACATCGGCCCCATGACCCTGCTCGTGCGCTCGCTCGAGGCCGACGACCCGCCCAGGCTCGCGGCGCTCCGGCGCGAGTTCGAGGCGCTCATCGCCCTCTATTTCGAGGACAACCACGTGCGGCAGGACTACCTCCTGACCCGCGCCACCCGCCGCCCCGCCGCCTGACCTCGCGCAAGCGCAGGGGATGCCCAATCGGCGTCGGGTCGCTGGCGTCCGTCGTACGCATGGGAGTACTTCGTGGGGTAGCGGTCGGCGGGCGAGCTGGTGGGCGCCCCCCCATCACAAGGAGGACGCGCGTGGTCATGCGGAGATGGTTCCTGGGAATGGCGCTCGCGCTGTGGGTGCTGATGTCGGGGGTGGCGTGGGCGGACGCGCGCATCCAGGCCAACTGCCAGGCCGGCCCGACGGGCAACACGTGCGTGTTCACCAACCGCGGCGAGGACGCCGGGAGCGCGTGCGCGACGGTCCACGTGGCCCACCGCACGACCCTCCAGGCGACGGACTCGGCGCAGGTGTGCTCGGGGGTGTTGCAGCCCGGCGCCACCATCACCGTGCCGGTGGTGTTCCCGACGCTCCAGCCCGCGGCGGTCTGCCTCGCGGGCCCGCTCCCCTCCTGGAACAACTGCACCCTCGAGGTGCGCCTGAGCGACGTCACCGCCGTGGGCGGCGCGTCGGGCCTCACCGCCTTCGTGTGGCTCTTCGTCTTCCTCACCAGCCTCGGGGTCTTCCTCGACGCGAAGCGCATCGGCGCCCGCAAGGGACTCGTCCAGGGCCTCGGCGACCTCTCGCCCGGCGGCTGGTTCGCGTGCTGCCTCTTCCTGTGGATCTTCGCCTTCCCGCTCTACCTGGCGAAGCGCGGCGCCATCCGGGCCGCCGCGATGGCCGCGATGTCGGGCGGCTACGGTGTGGCCCCGCCGCCGGGATACGGCCCGCCGCCGGGATACGGCCCGCCGCCGGGATACGGCCCGCCGCCCAACCAGGGTGGCCAGCCGCCCTGGCAGGGCTGAACCTCACCCGCCACGATGAGGTCGCCGACGCATCGAGGGCGACCGCTGGAGGGCTCCGACGTGGACCCACGCCGCTTGCGTCCAGGCGGCGTCAGCGACGCAGAGACGGTCGTCGGTGCCCATCACCCCGCGAGCAGGCTGCGCGCGATCTGTGACACCTGGATCTCGTCCGTGCCGCCGTAGATCTGCAGCACCTTGGCGTCGCGGCAGAGCTGCTCGACCTGGTACTCGGCCATGTAGCCGTTGCCGCCGAAGAGCTGCACCGCCTCCAGGCACACCTCCATCGTGGCCTGCGCCGTGTACAGCTTGCACGCCGACGCCTCGGCGATGGTCATCGCCTTGCCCGCCGACGCCAGCTCGATCTGGCGGAACACCAGGTTCTGGATGTTCATGCGCGCGACCTCCATCTTCGCGAGCTTCAGCTGGATGAGCTGGAAATCCCCGATGGGCCGGCCGAACTGCACCCGCGTCTTCGCGTACTCCGTCGACAGCTTGAGGCACTGCTCGACGATGCCCAGCGCCATCGCCGCCACGCCCGTGCGCTCCGCCGCGAAGGTGTCCTTGGCCGCCGCGCGCGCCGGCACGTCCTCCGTCTCTCCGATGAGCCGGTCGAGGCCCACGTGCACGTCCTCCAGGAAGAGCTCGCCCGTCGGCGAGCTGTGCATCCCCATCTTGCGGAGGGGCTTGCTCTGCGTGAGCCCGGGCGTCCCCTTGTCGAGCACGAAGCTCAGGATCTTGCGGTGCGCGGCGTGGGTCTCGCCGTCGTCCAGCTTGCAGATGAACACGATGGTGTCGGCGTAGGGCCCGTTGGTGATGAAGGTCTTGCTGCCGTTGAGCACGTAGCCCCCGTGGCCGTCGCGGCGCGCGGTGGACTTCATCCCGCCGAAGGCGTCGGAGCCGGAGCCCGGCTCGGTGATCGCCCACGCGCCGATCTTGTCGAGCGTGAGCAGGTCGCGCGCCCAGCGCTCCTTCTGGCGGAGGGTTCCGCGCGACATGATGGCCGCCGCGGTGAGACCCAGGCTCACCCCCATCGCGGTGATCATCCCGGGGCTGTACTTCGAGATCTCGATCGCGGGGATGAGCCGAAGCGCGAGGTCCGTCCCGCGGGGTGAGCGCTCCGTGGCCCCCTCCGCCGGGGCGTCGCCGTGCTCGGCCTTCGCCCGCTCGCGCGCCATCTGCGCCTCGAACTGCGCGAGCGCCATGTCGCGCACGCCGAACTCGTGGATGAACTTCCGCAGGATCTCGTACGGCGGCGTGTCCCCGTGCTCCAGCGCCTCGATGTTGGGCTTGATCTCCGCCTCGACGAAGCGTCGGACGGCGTCACGGATCGCTTGATGGGTCTCGTTCCATTCGTACATGGCGGTGCCTTTGGCCTTCCGGTGGCGGTCGCCGGTCTATCCCCCGGCGTCGCGCCGCGATGAGGCGGCCACCGGGGCGCGCGCGTCAACCCGCCAGACGTCGCGACCTGCGGTCAGCGCAGCCCCTCGCGCCAGCGCCACAGCACCACGCGCATCGCGCCCGCGTGCTGGAGCGGCGTGTCGTCGAGCCCCGTCGAGGCCTCGTGGCGCAGCGTGTCGGCGCCGTCGAGCACGCCGTTGCCGTTGCGGTCGGCCACCAGCGCGCCGATGTGATCCCAGGCCCTCGGCAGCGCCTCGCTGCCCGCGTCGGCGTAGTCGATGGTGACCAGGTCGCCCGGGAGCACGTCCGTCGACCAGCGCAGCTCGACCGCGCCTCGCTCGTTGCGGAGGTTCCCGTCGGGCTCCACCACGAGCACGCCGGTGCGCGCGACGGCGTACTCGTGGATGCCCGCCACGGAGGTGTACCGCACCGCGCGACGCCCGGAGGCCCGCAGCGCGCCCACCATCACGTCGGCGCAGTCGGCGCCCGTGTAGCGGTCGGTCTGGTGGGTCGCGTCGGTGCCTCCGTTGGACCCGAACACGCTGGTCACGTGGAAGTAGGTGGAGAGCCATCCGAGGAAGTCGTCCCCGGCGCGGAAGCTCACGCGCAGCACCGAGGGCGACAGGCCGAGCGCGTCGACGGTGCTCCCGTCAGGGGTGCGCAGCGTGCGGCCGTCGGGCAGCGAGACCTCCGCGGCGTACCACGACGAGCCCGCGCCCCCGTGCTCGGCTCCCGCGTCGCGCACCGACAGCGTCGGGCCCTCCGCCGTCACCGGCGCGGTGTCGTATTCGAGGCGGTCGTAGCCGATCCAGCGGCCGTGCCGCGGGCCGAAGAGCACGGCGTTGGAGAAGCTGCTGAGGCCCGGGTTGGGCGAGGGGTGATCGCGGTGCCCCGTGAGAGGGACCACCCGCCGCCAGCGCACCGCCGCCCCCTCGGGCAGCGGGTCGAGCCGGCCGCGCGGCCCGAGGGTCCTCACCGAGAGGGTCACCTCCTCGCCCACGCGCGCCTGCACCGGGCGCGTCGACCACTCGGGCCGACTCTCCGTGCGCGCCACCACCCGCAGCGCCGACGGCTGCGCGAAGGCCAGCGCGGGCGCCAGCGAGGCGATCAGCCCATATCGGTAGACGTGCACCATCGGGGGGGGGTGCTGGAGCGTGGCGGCGCGTCCGCCCGCCCGCAAGCGGAGGGTCGCGACCCTGTCAGGCAAGGTCGAAGACCAGCACCTCGGCGCCGTCGACCCCTTCGATGCTCACGGCGCCTTCGTCCGAGAGCGCCGCCGCGTCGCCTGCTCCGAGCTCCTGCCCGTTGACCCGCGCCCGGCCGCGCGCCATGTGAACCCACGCGTGCCGCCCCGGGGCCAGCTCGTGTCGAGCGCCCTGTCCGCTCGCGAACAGCCCTGCGTAGAGCCGCGCGTCGGTGTGCACCGTCACGCTGCCGTCGCTCCCGTCCGGCGAGGCGACCAGCCGGAGTCGGCCTTCCTTCTCCTCCCGGGGAAAGGTCTTCTGCTCGTAGCCCGGCGCGATGCCCGTCTGCGAAGGCTGGAGCCAGATCTGGAGGAAGTGCACCAGCTCCGTCGACGAGGCGTTGAACTCGCTGTGCGCGACGCCGGTGCCCGCGCTCATGCGCTGCACGTCCCCGGGGCGGATCACGGACCCGGTGCCCATCGAGTCGCGGTGCTGGAGCCCGCCCTCCAGCACATACGAGATGATCTCCATGTTCTGGTGGCGGTGCGTGCCGAAGCCCTGCGTGGGCTGCACGCGGTCCTCGTTGATCACCCGCAGCGACCGGAACCCCATGTGCGCCGGGTCGTAGTAGTCGGCGAACGAGAAGGTGTGGAAGCTGTTGAGCCAGCCGTGGTCGGCGTGGCCGCGCTCGCTGGCGCGTCGGATCGTCATCATGGGTGCTCTCCTTCGTGTCTCCGGTGGGCCGTGGCGGCGACGCATCGCCGGTCCTGTACCCTCTCGGCCTGCATCATGGTCCCCGACGCCCCCTCCTGGGAATTGGTCGCCGGTGAAGAGAGGCGCCATCGGTCCGATGGATCGATCAGCGGGTGTACCCTCAGCGCACCATGAAGCGCCGACTCTGCCGGGTGTGGTTCGTGGTCGCCGCGGGTCTGGGCGGCTGTACGGGGCGCCTCCAGGGAGGTGACCCGACGGCCCCGGAGGACGTCGGACGCGCGACCCTGGACGCCGGGACGCCCGCGCGCGACGTGCCCCCGACGCCCCTCGATCGGGGCACCCCCCGCATCGACACCGGACCGCCCCCCATCGACACCGGACCGCCTCGTCGCGACTCGGGTCCGCCCCCACCGGTCGACGCCGGACCGCCTCCGCCCGTGGACGTGGGCGTCCCCTCGGCGTGCGCAGCAGGTCCGCTGGCCCTCCCCCTGGCGGGCTGCATGCCGCCGGTGCCGCCGTCCACGGGCGATCCGCAGCAGGACTGCGTCGATCGCATCAACCAGTTTCGCCGCGAGTGCCAGTGCCTGCCGCCGCTGCAACGCTGGACCGAGGGCGAGGCCTGCGCCTCCCGCGAGGCCATGCTCGACCAGGAGACCCGCACCGCGCACAACGGCTTCCGCATGGGCCTCTGCGGCGCCGGATCGGCGCAGAACGAGTGCCCCGGCTGGCTCGGCTGGGGCAGCGTCGAGGGCACCATCGCCGGGTGCCTGCAACAGATGTGGGACGAGGGTCCCGGGGACTTCTACGGCCCGCCGGCGCACGGGCACTACCTCAACATGTCCTCGAGGAGCCACACGCGGGTCGCGTGCGGCTTCTTCAGCAGCGGCGGCGCGACCACCGCCGTGCAGAACTTCCAGTAGCGCGCGCTCCGCCTACCAGGTGAAGCCCGTGGCCGTGACGCCGCTGCCGTCGCAGCTCGCCCTCACGCTGCAGTACTGCGCCCGCATGTACGTCCCGTCGTTGCAGCGCAGCGTGCCGCAGTGCGCCTCGCCGCCGCAGCCGCCGGGCGGGGTCGTGTAGCAGGTGCCGCCGGAGCAGTACGCGGTGCCCTCGCAGAAGCCGCCGCCGGTGGTGATGCACGAGGGGCCGCCGACGGTGCCGGCGGGGATGTTCCATCGCACGGGGCCGGGGGTGTCGCAGCTCGCGGTGGTGCAGCCCTCGTCGGTCATCCCGTCGCAGTCGTCGTCCATCATGTTGGCGCACACCTCGGTGGTGGGCAGCCGCGCCGTGCACCCGCTCCACGCCCCGCGGGCGCAGCGCTCGGTGCCCGCGCCGCACGCGGTGGTGCACGAGCGGCTCAGGTCCTCGTCGACCATGCCGTCGCAGTCGTCGTCGACGTTGTTGCACAGCTCCGTCGCGGCGCCGGTGCGCGCGGGGTCGGCGTCGTCGCAGTCCGGTCCGCGGCACCCGACGCCCTGGCCGTAGCCGTCGCCGTCGCCGTCGAGGCAGCACACGCCGCCGAGGGGGGCGCACACCGCCACGTCCGCGAGGGTCACGTCGCGCACGCACCGCAGCCGCCCCGGGCACACCGGGACATCCGGGTTGCAGCGCGGCAGACAGGCGCGAGCGCCGCTCGACACCTGCACGCAGACGCCGTCGGCTCCGCACTCGTCAGCGCCGGTGCAGGCGCTGCAGACGGGGGTGTGCGCGCCGCTGTCGGCGAAGAGCGGAGCGTCCGCCGGGGCGGCGTCGCGAGCGTCCACCGGGGCGAGGTCGGCGCTGGGGCGCGCGTCCACCGTGGGGCGATCGGGGGCCGCGTCGAAGCCCGAGTCGGAGCCCGCGTCGGAGCCCGCGTCGGCCTCGGGGGTGAACACGTTGGCGGCCTCGTCGGCGCACGCGGTGACGAGCAGGATGCACGGGAGGAGCCAGCGGTGCAGTTGCATGGCGCGCAGGTTGCGCGAGGCGCGCCCGGTGTCAACGACCGCGGTGAGAGCGCTGCGGCTCGACGACGCCTGCCGCGTCGAGTGACGCGTCAGCGGATGTACGGGCAGGTCGAGTCTTCGAGGCAGTGATGCCCCATCGGGTCGGTGAGGTACGGGATCTCCGTTCCCACCGTGTGCAGGTACCGGCCCACCATGCTGAACATGTACACGGCCATGTCGAAGCCCAGCGACGAGTCGTAGATCTTCTTGAAGCCGTGGATGCCCCGGGGCTGCACGTAGGGGCTCACCATGCCGGAGGTGGGCATGCCGCTGGCGTAGGTCCAGACCGTGTCGTCGCCGGGGCCGGACATCGCCACCGAGCGGCGTGACCAGCGCAGCGGAGGACCGGCCACGCCGTTGCGGCCGAGCGTCACCGGAGCGATGCCGCCATCCGACTGCGGGCGCTGGTTCTCTCCGTCGGTGGAGAAGAACTGCCGCCCGTCGGAGAGGTCGTCCACGTCGACGAGGAAGTTCTCCGCGCCGGGGCCCGCGGGGTGACGCCCGAGGCGAGAGAGCCCCTCGATGGAGTGGTAGGCCAGCAGCACGTCGTTGGGCGACGCGAAGCCCGGGTGCGCGGCCTCGAAGTTCGCGGGCGCGCGGAAGTTGGCGAGGTGCGGCGGCGCGTCGGCCGGGAGGAAGGGCACGATGCCCGCGGCGCGGGCCAGCGCGTAGCCCGTGGCGATGTTGACGTTGGGGTCGCCCGTGGTGTTGGTCACCAGCATGCTGCGCGGGCGCGCGGGCACGTCCGGCGCGGTCGCCGGATCGAGGAAGACCCGCCGCGCGTAGTTGATCGGGTCGCCCCGCTCCAGCGCGAGCTGCGCGAGCATCACCAGGCGGCGGAACTCGGGCGTCTGCCGGCGTCGGCCGAAGCCCGCCATCGGGGCCACCAGGGCGGCGCCCACCTCCCAGGTCGTCGTCTCGAAGCGACCGCACTCGGTGCACCCCGCGTCGCGGGCCGCGGCCCCGACGCGCCAGGTGTCGATCACCCGGTCGGCCGTAGGCGCCGCGCCGCGCCAGGTGCAGGCGCCGAAGTTCATCCGGTCGCGACCGTGGCGGTAGTGCTCCACCACCCAGTGGTCGCCCGCGTCCGAGGGGACCGGGACCCGGAAGCGCCCGGGCATTCCGCCGGTGGATCCGCTGCACGAGACCTGGCCGTTGGTGGTGTTGCGCACCAGCAGCACGTCGTCGCCGCTCACCTCGGCGCCGGGCAGGCACGCGAACTCCACGCGGGCCTTGGAGTCCAGCGAGGGCCCGAGGATCTGCAGCGCGTAGTCGCCCGCGGCGCAGGAGGTCGAGCGCCCCGCGCCGGTGCTCGGCGCGCTCACCACCATCGGCCCGAGCACCCGCAGGATGAGCCCGGAGAGCACCGCGCCGTTCTCCGTGCGGATGGCGATGTCCGCGAGGCCGCCGCCGCCGACCACGGGCACGCTCGACGTGAGCGCGGGCTCGGCGCCGGCGAGGAGGCTCGTCACGATGCCGCCGAGCGATCCGCCCGCGGCGGCGTAGGGGGAGCTCGGACCGCCCAGGTCGGGCGTGCCGTTGCCGTCGAAATCGCCGGCGACGTCGGGGCGCCCGTCGCGGTTGTAGTCCCCGTCGAAGGCGACGACCTCGCCGTCTCGGGTGGTCAGCGTCCGGGGCCGCGCGGTGCGGCCGTCGAAGCTGCGCAGCATCCGGATGGCCTGCATCTCGTCGATGATGGTCTGCCGCACCGAGTCGCGGGTGTGGAAGAGGTACGCGGTCCAGTAGTTGGCGCCGCTGTCGGGGACCATGTCGCCGTCGAGGTCGCGCGCCCGGCCGAGGGTGATGGCCTGCGCCGCGCCCCGCAGGCAGCGAGCGCTGAAGGCCGCGCGCACGGCCGTGAGGATCACCGGGCTCAGCGCGAGGCCGTGGCCCGGGGCGTTGAGGGTCACGAGCGCGTTGCCGTGCTGCAGCACCAGGCCGCCGTAGCCGAGGATCTCCGCGCTGTTGCTCCCGTGGCCGTGCATGAACACCAGCGGCGCGAAGGGCTGACGGACCCCTTCCCCCTCGGTGGGGATGAAGAGGGTCATGGCCATGACCTCGTGCTTCACGCGGGCGCGGCCCGTCTGCCAGTCGATGTCGAAGGCGTCGTCGCGGCTCTCGTGCTCGGGGTCGCCCAGGAGGAAGGGCGTGTCGTAGAGCACCGTCACGACGTGCGAGAGGCTCGCGTAGCTGCGCAGGAGCGCCGCGGTGCCCTCGGCGTTGAGGCCGAGCACGCTGCCGAGGCTGCTGAGGGTCGCGCGGAAGGCCTCGCCGGAGGCCACGAACACGCGGCTGCCGGGGTCGGGGCAGCTGCTGGCCCCGCCCTGCATCGGGAGCGGCGCCACGTCGGCGGGGAACTCCGTCGCGAGGCGGGCCATCGGGCCGCGGCCGTAGAGGCCGCTGCGCACCGCGTCGAGGTCGTCGGTGACCGACTGCGTGGTGAAGGTCCACGCGAGGGCGACGTCGCCCCAGCCGTTGGAGGCGAGGCTGCCGTAGAGCTCGGGGTGCGCGCGGAGGTGGCGCTCCAGGGGCTCGAGCGCGGCCTCCTGCCGGACGTGGTGCACGTGGTCGAAGGGAGAGCGGACGGCGGTGCCGGTGCGCGCCCCCACGAGGCGGTTGGTGAGCACCACCGCGTAGGTCTTGCGGGGCCGCAGCGGGAGCAGCGGGCGGAGGATCAGCGTGCGGGTCTCGCGCTCGTAGAACCACGCCATGCGGTCGACGCCTTCGAGGCGCTCGCCGGTGAGGCGCCCGTCGAAGGTGTTGGGGTGATCGAGCACGCCGTCGAAGTCCGTGTCCTCGCCCGGGTCGAGCACGCCGTTGTGGTTGGCGTCCTCCTCGACGGTCTCGAAGAGGAGGTTCGACTCGGTGCTGCGCGGGTCGTGGTCGAAGTACTGGTCGGTGTGCGTGACCGCGTAGGGGAAGTTGCCCGAGTTGAGGTCGAGCGGCATCGGCAGCCCGGTCTCCAGGTCGATCAGGTAGACCGCGTGGTTGGGGAAGTCCGACTGGTGGAAGTGGTTGCTCCCCCCTTGGCGGCGCAGCAGGTCGGTGACGTCGATGTCCTCGTCGAAGGCGACGGAGATGGGCGCGAAGGTGCCCCAGCCGTCGAGCTCGTCGAAGCGCGCGCGAGCGGAGCGCTCGATGCCCGTCGGCACGACCAGGCTGGCGTTGATGCGACGCCCCGTCGGCGAGGTCGGGTCGGGCCAGGTGGCCACGTCGTTGGGCAGCGGGATCAGCGGGAGCGTCTCGTGATCGAGGTCCCACACCACGCGCGGGCCGGTGCCGGCGGGCGTGAGCCGCCAGCCCGCGGGCGTGCCGCCGCCATCGCATCCGACGACGAGCCCCGCGAGGGCCGCGATCGCCAACAACATCCACGTTCGCATGGCGCGCATCCTACACACGGAGGCAGAAATCTCGATTGCGAAGCGGGCTCGCGGTGTACGTTCGGCGCCCCCGTCAGGGTGAGAGGCACGATGTACGAGGATCTGCTCATGGGACACGTCCGCGCTCGCAAGACGGCGCTCCTGGCCTTCGCCTTCGCCGCCACCCTCGCCGCGTCTTCCGGCTCCGCGCAGGACACTCCCGGCACGCCGCCGCCCATCGCCCCGGCCACCGCCGCGCCGAGGCCGCGAGGCATCGTGGTCACCCTCGGCGGCGAGTACCGCTTCCGGCTCAACATGATGAGCGACATCGCCCTGCGCCCGCTGCCGCGCTCCGACGCCGCCGCCACGGGTCGGCTCGGTCAGAACACCTGGGGCGAGCAGTGGGTGCGCCTCCGCGGCGACGTCGCCTTCACCCCCAACCTCCGCCTCGTCGGGCAGATGGACCTCATCCACGGCGTGGCCTTCGGCGACCTCGCCTTCGGCGTCTCCCCGCAGGCGCTGCGCACCGACGAGTACGGCTATCCGGGCCTGCGCTTCCGGTACCTGTACCTCGACTGGGAGACCCCCATCGGCCTGCTGCGCGTCGGGCAGATGGGCTTCTCCTGGGGTCTCGGCATGGTGGCCAACGACGGCGACACGCCGCCCGTGTTCGGCGACTACCGCTACGGCGACATCGTGCGCCGCGTGATGCTCGCCACGCGCCCGCTCGGCCGCTCTCGCCCGCTGGTGATCGCCCTCGGCGGCGACTGGGTCGTCTCCGACATCCTCGCGGAGTACGACCGCCGCGACGAGACGGCCTTCCAGGGCGTGCTCGCGGCCTACTACGGCGACGGCCCCGACCGCGTCGGCGCCTACGGGGCCTACCGCTGGCAGGAGAACCCGCTGGGCGACTCGCTCCGCGCCCTCTTCGTCGACGTGTTCGCGCGCTGGGGCTTCAACGACAGCCGCGGCGGGCGCATCTACGGCGCCATCGAGGCCGCCTACGCGGGCGGCTCGACGACGTACACCCGCACCGTCGAGAACCCCGAGCAGACGCTCCGGCAGATGATGGCGATCGTGCAGGTGGGGCGCACCTCGACCAAGCTCGACGTGGTGCTGGAGGGCGGCTACGCGTCCGGCGACTCCAACAGCGAGGACGCCGTGCAGCAGCGCGCGACCATCGACCCCGACCACCGGGTGGGGCTCATCCTCTTCCCCGAGGTGATGGCGGCGCACAGCGCGCGGGCGGCCTACCTCGCGCAAGACCCCTCGCTCAGCGCCCGCCCCGCGCGAGGCAGCGAGCTTCTGCCCACCAACGGCGGCGTGTCGGGGGCGGCTTACCTGTTCCCGTATGGCATCTTCCGCCCGGCGCGCTGGATCGAGCTGCGCCTGGGCGGCGTGCTGGCCTTCTCCACCTCCGACGTCGTCGACCCCTACGCCCAGCGGGCCCTCTCTCGCAGCGAGAACTGGCGCGGCGGACCGTCGTCGTCGCGCGACCTGGGCGTCGAGGTCGACGGGTCGGTGCTGCTACAGCGCTCGCTCGCCGACCACCTGGTGCTGTCCGGCGGCGTCGAGGGCGGCGTCTTCGTGCCCGGCGGCGCCTTCACCGACGCGAGCGGCCAGTCCATGTCGCCCGTCGGCCTCCTGCGCCTCCGCGTGGGCCTGCGCTACCGCTGACCCCCCGCCGCGTCGCGGCCCCGTCGCTCGCCCCCGGGATATGGCGCTCACTGGCCTTTCGCGTTAGTCCCTGCGCGCCGTGTCGACCCCCCCCAACCCCTCCTCTTCCGCCCGTCCCATCGGGCTCGGCGCCCTCGTGGTGCCCTTCCTCTGCTTCTTCCTCTCCGGCGCCTCGGGCCTGGTCTTCGAGGTCATCTGGACCCGCATGCTCACCCTCGTCTTCGGCGCCTCCACGCCGGCGATCAGCACGGTGCTCAGCGCGTTCATGGGGGGCCTCGCGCTCGGCTCCTTCATCTTCGGGCGCTTCACCGACCGGCTGAAGTTCCCCATCCTCACGTACGCCGCGATGGAGGCCGGCGTGGGCGTGCTCGCTCTGGTCATCCCCTTCGTGATCCGCGGCGTGTACCCGCCCTTCTCGCACTGGGTCACCAACCACGGCGGCAACCGCTTCGACGTCTTCACCCTGCTGCGCTTCGTCGTCGTCGCGCTGGTGCTCCTGCCCCCGACCACCCTCATGGGCGCCACGCTCCCGCTGCTCGCCCGCCACTTCGTGCGCCAGGGCGGCGGCGTCGGCCAGCGCGTGGGCGCCCTCTACGCCGTCAACACCTTCGGCGCCGTCGCCGGGACCTTCCTCGCCGGCTTCTTCCTCCTCCCCAGCGCTGGGCTCTCGGTCACCAACGCCGTCGCCGCCTGCACCAACCTCGCGCTCGCCGCCCTCATCGTGGTGTTCCGCAAGCAGCTCCTCGGCGACGCCTGGCCCACCTCCTGGCGTGACCTCCTGCCGCAGCGCGAGGCCCTCCCCGACGAGCCCTCGAGCGACTCCCTCCCGGACTCCGCCGAGGCCGGCGCCGCGCCCGACGAGGACGAGCTCATCGAGGAGACCTCCAACCGCACCACCCGCATCGTCGTGCTCCTCGCCGCGGGCGGATCAGGCTTCGCCGCGCTCGCCTACGAGGTCATCCTCTCGCGCGCCCTCGACATGGTGATCGGCTCGTCGATCTACTCCTTCACCATCATCCTGATGGGCTTCCTCATCGGCATCGGCGGCGGCTCCGCGCTCGCGTCCGCCATCCTCAGGACGCGCCCGAGCCCCATGGCCACGCTCGCCATCGCGGGCTCCGTCGAGGCCGTCGCGCTGCTGCAGTTCGTCGTCTACCAGACCAGCGTGTCGCGGCTCATCTGGGTCATCGCCACCCTGGTGGTGCTGCTCGGCACGGCCATCTCCGCGGCCTGGCGGCGCCCCACGCTGGCGCTCTCCATCACCCAGCTGCTCATCGCCTCCGGCGCCATCGTCACGTACTTCTTCCAGGACCGCATCCCGCGGATGTTCGTGTACCTGGCGCTCTCGTCGACCACCAACTGCGACGCGCACGAGACGGTGCGCTTCTCCGAGCACGTCGGCGCCATCCAGTGGCTCTCCTTCGTGGTCGCCCTGCTCTGCGCGCTGCCCGCCGCCGTCGGCATGGGCGCGGCCTTCCCGCTGGGCGTGCGCGCCTACGCCTCGCAGCGCGACAAGGTCGGCAAGGACACCAGCTCGGTCTACACGGTGAACACCGTCGGATCGATCCTCGGGTCGCTGCTCACCGGCTTCGTCATCATGCCCTGGGTGGGCATGGAGACGGCCATGTACATCGCCGTCGCGGTCAACCTCGCGCTGGCCCTCGCGCTGCTGCTCGCCTCGCCCGGCGAGGAGCCCGTGAAGTACCTCCTCGTGCCCCTCTGCGCGGTGCTGCTCGCGGTCACCACCGTCGGCGCCACGCTCGGCCGCGAGGGCCGCCTCGCCCGCTCCCGCGGCACCCTGCGCGTCTTCCCCCGCCCGTGGGACCAGTCCGAGATGACCACCGGCGTGTTTCGCCTCTCGCTCGCCGACGGGATGATCCAGCGCCGCAACGGGCAGTGCATCGAGTCCGGCGCCGGCGACCGCGCGCAGCACCTCGGCGGCGACAACCCGATCTACTACCGCGACGGCGTCACCACCACGGTGACCGTCGAGCGCTGGTCGCTCGGCGCCGACCACGTGCACTTCGCCCTCAAGAACAACGGCAAGGTCGACGCCTCCAACGGCGACGACATGCCCACGCAGGTGCTCGTCGCGGGCTACCCCCTGCTGATCCATCCGCGCGGCCCGGAGAACCTCGACGTCGCCATCGTGGGCTTCGGCTCCGGCGTCACCATCGGCACGGCGCTGCAGTTCCCCGTGCGCCGCGTCGACGACGTGGAGCTCGAGCGCTGGATCCCCGACGCCGCCCGCTACTTCGCCGACGTCAACCACCTCACCTTCACCCGCGAGCGCGAGTTTCCCTTCGTGCAGATGCCGCGGCTGACCCTCATCAACAACGACGGCCGCAACTACCTCGCGGGCACCGACCGCCGCTACCACGTGGTGATCTCCGAGCCCTCCAACCCGTGGATCACCGGCGTCTCCAACCTCTTCACGCTCGACCACTTCCGCGCGGCGCAGCAGTCGATGACGCCCGACGGCCTCTTCGTGCAGTGGGTGCAGCTCTATGAGATGTCGCCCAACAACATCAAGACCATCTACCGCACCTTCGCCACGGCCTTCCCCTATGTGCGCGTCTTCGCCGCCGACGCGTACAGCTCGGACACCATCATGGTGGGCTCCTTCCGGCCGATCCCCATCGACCCGGTGCACATCGACCACCTGCTCGAGGACCGCACCATCCGCGCGGCCATCGAGCCCTCGCACGCGACCTCCGCCTCCGACCTGCTGGCCCGCATGCTCTTCGCCAGCCGCGAGGAGGTGATGCGCTTCGCCCAGCTCGACGAGCGCCTGGAGCGCGGCGCGTGGCGCCCCGACCTGCGCGCCAACGGCCTGGGCGAGTGCCTCCTCCCGACCTGCCGCCGCCGCCCCGCCCCGCTCAACACCGATGACAACGCGCTCATCGAGTTCGCCGCGCCGCGCGACCTCATCGGCTTCGACGCCTTCTCGGGCTACGTCGAGACCATGTACAGCGAGGAGTGGACCTACGGCCGCGTCGAGCGAGAGCTCAGCCCCGGCGCCGACGCCAACACCCGCGCCCGCAGCCTCGCCAACCTGGCCGTCTCGCTGCTGGCCGCGGGCCGCCCCAGCCGCGCCGGGACGGTGCTCAACGAGGCCGTCGCCGCCGCCCGCTCGCCGGGTGGCTCCATGGACCTCCCGGAGCTCGGCCGCGCCGCGGGCATCTGGGACGCCATCACCACGCCTCGCGAGCCCACCATCCGACTGGAGCCCCCGGTGCCGGGAGCGGACATGTCGCAAGAGGGCGCACGGCTGTTGGAAGAGACCTTCACCCGCGCCCGTCGCGCGGTGGACAACGGTCAGTACGACGCCGCGCTCGAGTCGCTGGCCGCGCTGCCCGTCAACGTGCGCGACCACTCGGGCCCCGGGATGCGCCTGCTCTACGGCTATCTCCTCTACCGGGCGGCCCTCCTTCAGGACCGCGACAGCCGCTTCCAGGACGCCGCGGAGGCCCTGGAGTCGCTGGTGACCGAGGAGCTCGCCTGGGCCGACCGGCACCCGGAGGTCTACTACCTCATCGGCCGATCGCGCTTCCGCTCCGGGGACTTCTCCATGTCCGTGCAGGCGATGGCCCGCTTCATCGAGCTCGCGAGAAACCCCGTCCACGGAGAGCACGAGATGCCGAGCGTCCACCGCGACATCGAGGAGCCCGCGGAGCTCAGCGCCCCGGTGACGGACGCCCCGGGCGAGAGCCCGAAGGACACCGCGGTACGCCCGTAGGCTTCTATGGGTCGCGAGGCCCCTGCGCGCCCATCCGGATCCACTCGCGCACGAGGTCCCTCTCCGCGCGCTCCAGCACCGGCACCCCTTGCGGCATCGAGACGCCGCAGCCCAGCGCGTCGACGCGGCACTCGGCGCGAGTGGGCATCGTCCCGTCCAGCTTGATCATCAGCCAGCTCTGCTCCGGGTCGCCGGGGGCCACCAGACGGAGCGCCGGGACCTCCCTCGACACCGCCCCGACGAGCCCGTCGTAGTCCGCGTCCGGGCCGAGCGAGGGGTACGCCGACCGGCCCCCGTGGCAGGAGCTGAACACGCAGCTCCGTCGCAGGATGACCTGCACCGCGTCCCAGGTCGGCGGCCCCGCGTCCCTCGGACCGGCGTCCATCCCGCTCGCCGGGCCTTCGCTGCACCCGGCGAGCACCAGCAGCAACCCCAGGACCCGTCGCATCCTAGCGGTCTCTCTCCCCCGCGTCGGCCGCGCTCCCGGCGTCGCCGCCCGAAGCCCCGGCGTCCGGCGACGGCGCGCAGCGCGCGGGCATGCACACCCGGCCTCGCGAGTCGCCCACGCAGGCCGCGTCCGCCCCGCACTGATCGTTGGTCGTGCAGAGGTGCGTGCAGAGCCACTGCCCCTCGGTGGGCGCGAGCGCGGCCAGGCACAGGTTGGCCGCGTTGCCCGCGCACTGGTTTCCCCGCGCCGTGCAGAAGCGCCCGACGCCCTGGTCGTTGCCCACGTCGCCGGGCTGCGCGCAGCTCCCCACGGGCACTCCGCCGTCGCCCAGGAGCACGGAGGCATCGCCCGGAGGAGGCCCGGCGTCCTCGCGCACGATGCCGTCCTCGATGCAGCCGTCGAGCTGATCGAAGGGGGTGTAGTACATCACCGAGGCGCACATCTCCTGGTCGGAACTCTCGCCGTACGGAACCTCCGTCGAGCCGGTGTTGCTGTGGAAGCAACGCAGCGAGACGGTCTCGTCGGCGCGCAGCGAGAACACCCGCGGGGTGGTGGGCTGCTCACCGAAGTTCCAGTCGGTCTCGTAGAGGGCGTCGGTGCTGTCCATGCCGCCGCGGACGAACTCCAGCCGCGAGCCGTACTTGTGCATGTGCCCGAGCACCGCGAAGACGTTCATGTTCCGGTTGGGCCGGCAGCTCATGGCGGTGCGGTGGTTGGTCGAGCGGGCGGGCACGCGCACGGTGCGGTTGTCGAGGCCGAACACCCCCGCGGGCACCACCGTCGCCGACGGATCGGCCAGCGTGAGCGTCATCGAGGTGCGCGCCCGGATGGGGCTGGCCGTGGGGTTCTGCAGGTGCAGCTGGATGAGCACCTGCTGCCCCGCGGAGAGCCGGATGCCCGCGCCGCGAGGGAGCTGGAGCGTGCCGCTCTGCACGCCGCCGAGGTAGAGCGGCGCCCAGGTGGTGCGGAAGAGCGTGCGGCACTCGAAGGTGCCCGCGGTCTCGGGCGCGAGGGTCTGCGCGAAGAAGATGTGATGGGTGCCCGCGCCGTAGGTGGGCGTCATCCCGGTGATGACGGTGTCGTGATCGGCCGGCAGCGTGGCCGTGGTGCAGAGGTACCGCTCCTCCCCGGGGGCGAGCATGTACTCGCCGCTGGCGAGGCTCCAGGTGTTGGCCGCCGGGGTGGCGGGCGTCGGTGTCTCGCTCCCGCACGACACCATCACCGAGGCCGCCGCGAGGGAGAGGAGCGTGCGCCGTCGGGTCGATGGGGTCATCAGGGCGGCGAGCGAACCGCATCTGGACCCGCGGCGCAACACCCTCGCGGGGCGCCGCTCAGCCGGGCGGCAGCGTCCCGATCACGCGAGCGTAGACCTCCTCGGCGCGCTCCTCGGCGGCGGCCCAGTCGAGGTGACGCTTGTTGGCGACGTTGTAATCGAGCTTCGCCAGCTTGTGCTCCGGGAGCCCGAAGACCGGCGCCAGCTTGGCCTGCAGGAAGCCCACGGCGACCTCCTCGTTGTCGCTGATGAAGTCGTCCACCGGGCGGAAGGGACCGGGGCCCAGGCCGTAGTTCACCATGTTGCGGCGCTCCGGCGGGGCCACGAGGAAGTGACACGCCTCGTGGAGCAGCTTCTCCGTGTCGCAGCCGCGGTCGCCCGCCACGAAGAACGAACGTCCATCGTAGCCGACGGGCTGAGCGAAGAAGGGGGTCTTGCCCTGCTCGTCGCCCTTCAGCGCCACGATGCGAATACCCTTGCCGGTATTGCGGGTGACCCACTTGGTGAGCACCTCCCAGCGGGTTCCACATCGGTTGGCGGGGACGAGGCAGCAGGGCGTTCGTGGCTTCATGACGGTAGGTCTCTTCGGGCGGCGACGGGTGCCCGAGATCACCCCCGATGTCAACGCGCCCTACGGGCCTTCATGTATCCTCCGCCGCGATGAACCGCCGCCTGCGCCTGTCCCTGTCCGCGCTCGCCCTCGCCGCCTGTAGCAGCAACGCCAACACCCCGCCGGCCCCCATGGACGCCGCGGTCCCCGACGTGACCGCCGCCGTCGACGTCCCCGTGGACACCGGTGAGCCGCCGCCCCCCATGGCCTGCCGCCCAGGCACCCCGTGGAACCGCTCCATGCCCGCCTTCCGCGAGGTCACCGCCGACTGGGGCTTAGCCGAGCTCACGGCCAAGCGCATGTCCACCGCCGACCTCGACAACGACGGCTACTCCGACCTCGTCGCCTGGAACGACGTCGTCAACACCCGCACCAACTTCACCCTCCCGGTCACCGGCTGGCTGGTGCGAGTGCTCATGAACCGCCCTCGCGAGAACGGCGCCCCGGGCCGCCGCTTCGTCGAGGCCACGCGCGAGTCCAACTTCCTCGCGCTGCGCGACGGCACCACCGGGCGCGGCCGGCTGGTCACCATCGTCGCCTTCGCCGACGTCGACAACGACGGCGACCTCGACGCGTACACCGGCACCATGCCCACCGCGATGCCCGCCGCCATGCAGGACCCCGACCCCGGCGACCGCGGGACCATCCTCCTCAACGACGGCCACGGGGTCTTCTCCCTCGGCCCGGAGAGCGACGTCACGCCGGGGCCCGACGAGTCGCCGCAGACCATCGGCGCGGTCTTCAACGACCAGAACCTCGACGGCCACGTCGACCTCCTGGTGGGCTATCACTCGCGCGTCTTCGGGCTCGCCATCGGGCAGCAGTCGCAGATGTTTCGCGGCGCGGGCGACGGGCGCTTCAGCGACGTGACCGACGCCGTCGGCATGACCCTGGAGTCGACCAACGGCTCGCTCCTCACGGTCACCAACAACCGCCCGCTCTATGGAATCTCCGCGTGTGACGTCAACAACGACGGCCGCCTGGACGTGATCGGCGCGGCCTACGGGCGGCAGTTCAACCTGCTGATGACCAGCCAGGGCGACACCTTCCGCGACGAGTCCGAGGCGAGCGGCGTGGGCGGCGACGCCAACCGCGACTTCTCCGACAACCAGACCTACCGCTGCTACTGCGCCGCGATGCCCGGGCGCTGCCCCGCGAGCGTCCCAGCCCCCTCCACCAACTTCACCTGCGGCGGCCGCGGCACCTGGAACCCCTCCGTCGACGAGCGCCCCTGGCGCCTCAACGGCAACACCTTCTCCATCGCCTGCGGCGACATCGACAACGACGGCGACATCGACCTCTACACGGGCGAGATCGCCCACCCCGACGTCGGCGCCAACAGCGACCGCGCGGAGCTGCTGGTCAACGACTCCACCGAGGGCGGACCCACGCACTTCAACCGCCCCGGGCGCATGGCCACCGGGCTGGTCACGCCCTCCGGCGGCGGCGACGAGGGGGTGCTCAGCAACGCCATGTTCGACTTCGACAACGACGGCCGGCTGGACATCTGGGCGGGCGGCAGCGATTACCCCAACCAGTATGGCTGGCTCTTCCTCCAGGGGGCCGACGGGCACTTCTCCGAGGTGTCCCGCGCCGCGGGCATCCGTCACATGTGCCCCCTCGGCGTGGCCTGGGCGGACTTCGACCACGACGGCGACATGGACATGGTCGTGGGCACCTCCACCGCCCGCACCTGCGGCGCCGCGTGGATGAACCGCAGCGCCGTGCGCGTCTACGAGAACATCGCCAGCGAGGCCAACTGGACCACCATCCGACTGGTGGGCCGCGGCGAGGGCGGGGCCAACCGCGCGGCCATCGGGGCGAGGGTGCGGGTGACCACCGGGGCGGTCACGCAGACCCGGGACGTGCAGGGCAACTGGGGCCTCGCGGGCCTCGCCACCGAGCTCCCGGTGCACGTCGGCCTGGGCCAGAGCTGCACCATCGACCGCATCGAGGTGCGCTGGCCCGACGCGGCCCACACCGTCGAGACCTTCACCGACGTGCGGGCCAACTACGGCCTCGAGATCGTCCAGGGGACCGGGCGCGTGCGGTACCTTCGGTAGCGCCTCCGGTCCGTGCTACGGAGCGTCTCCATCATGGAGCGCGCCCACGTCCTCATCCTCGATTTCGGCTCTCAGTACACCATGCTCATCGCCCGGCGCATCCGGGAGGAGTCGGTGTATTGCGAGATCCACCCCTGCACGATGCCCCTGGCGGAGGTCCGGCGCCGCGCCCCGGTGGCGATCATCCTGTCGGGCGGTCCGTCGAGCGTCTTCGATGAGGGCGCGCCCACCATCGACCCGGGCCTCTTCGAGCTCGGCGTCCCGGTGCTCGGCATCTGCTACGGCGAGCAGCTCACGGCGCACCTCGGCGGCGGCCGCGTCGAGCCCTCGGACTCGCGCGAGTACGGCGCCGCGAAGGTCACCGTGCACCGCGCCGAAGGCATCCTCTCTCGCTTCGAGCCGGGCGAGGTCCTCGACGTGTGGATGTCCCACGGCGACCGCGTGGTGGCGCTGCCTCCGGGCTTCGAGCCAATGGCCACCTCGGCGCACTCTCCCTTCGCGGCGGTGGGCCACGCGGCGAAGCGCATCTACGGGGTGCAGTTCCACCCCGAGGTGGCGCACACGCCGCGAGGCACCGACGTGCTCAAGAGCTTCCTCTTCGACGTCTCGGGCTGCGTCCCCGACTGGAGCGCAGGGGCCTTCGCGGAGGAGGCCATCGCCCGGGTGAAGACCATCGTGGGCGACGGGCGAGCGCTCTGCGCCCTGTCCGGCGGGGTCGACAGCTCGGTGGCGGCGATCCTGTGTCAGAAGGCGCTGGGCGACCGGCTGACGTGCATCTTCGTCGACAACGGGGTGCTCCGTAAGGGCGAGCGCGACCAGGTCGAGCGGGTGTTCCTCGGCTCCTTCGGGCTCGACCTGCGGGTGATCGACGCGCGCAAGCGCTTCCTCGACGCCCTCGCGGGGGTGAGCGACCCGGAGCAGAAGCGCAAGATCATCGGCCGGGTCTTCATCGAGGTCTTCGACGAGGAGGCCGCGAAGATCGAGGGGATCACCCACCTGGTGCAGGGCACGCTCTACCCCGACGTGATCGAGAGCGTGTCCTTCAAGGGCCCGAGCGCGGTGATCAAGAGCCACCACAACGTGGGCGGCCTGCCCGAGCACATGAAGCTCGCGCTGGTCGAGCCGCTGCGCGAGCTCTTCAAGGACGAGGTGCGCGCCGTGGGCGACGCGCTGGGCATCCCCCGCACCATCCTCTGGCGGCAGCCCTTCCCTGGACCGGGCCTCGCGATCCGCATCATCGGTCCGGTGGCCGAGGAGTCGCTCGACATCCTCCGCGCCGCCGACGCGATCGTCGACCACGAGATCCGCGAGGCGGGGCTCTACGAGTCGGTGTGGCAGGCCTTCGCGGTGCTGCTCCCGGTGCGCACCGTCGGCGTGATGGGCGACGGCCGCACCTACGACCAGGTGTGCGCCATCCGAGCGGTGCAGAGCCAGGACGGCATGACCGCCGACTGGGCCCGGCTGCCTCACGAGATCCTGGCGCGCATCTCCTCGCGGATCATCAACGAGGTGCGAGGCATCAACCGCGTGGTCTACGACATCTCCTCGAAGCCCCCGGCGACCATCGAGTGGGAGTGACGGTGGAGGGCGCCCCCTTCCCTCTCCTGCTCCTCCTCACGACGCTCGCCCTCCTCGGCTGCGCCGGCGCCCGCCCGCGCCCGGCCGCGGTGGCGGGCTCGCTGGTGTTCTCGTGCGAGCCCGCGGACGCTCGGATGTCCATCGACGAGACCGACCTCGGCCCCTGCGCCCTCTGGTCCGGGCGACCGGTCGCCCTCGGGCCCGGGACCCACCGGCTGGTGGTCTCCCGCGAGGGCTATCTCCCTCAGGAGTCGGAGCTGGTGCCGAGCGGGAGGCGGGTCACGGTGAGAGCGGTGCTCCGCCGTGTTCCGGAGTAGCGGACTGCGCGATGGCGCGGGCGAGCGCGCGCTTGGCCATCTGACCGATGAGCCAGAGGAAGACCGCGGTCACCGCGAGCCCGGCGATGCCGATGGCGATGTTGCGCGGCGAGAGCGCCTCGGCGCGGTTGGTCGCGAGCAGCTCGATGGCCGAGCGCACCAGCGACCCGACGTAGACGTGGATCACCGTCGCCGGCAGCAGCCCGACCAGCATCGAGATCACCAGGTGCCGAAGCGGCAGCGCCGTCAGGCCGAGCAGCAGCGAGAGCAGCGGCTGCGGCATCACCGGCGCGAGCCGCAGCAGGATCGCGATGCGCAGCCCGTCCGTGCGCACCACCGTGTCGACGAGCTTGAAGCGCGCGGTGTCCGCGAGCATCCGGCCGAGCGAGGTCTTCGCCAGCAGGCGCCCGATCCCGAAGGAGCAGCACGCGCCGAGGGTCGCGGAGGGCAGCGCCGCGCAGAGCCCCTTCACCGGGCCGTACGCGTAGCCCGCGAGCCCGGAGAGCAGCGCCTTGGGCATCAGGAGCATCGCGCCGAGGCAATACCCGAGCACGTACTGCAGCAGCGCGACGGGCTCTCCGTGGTGCATCCGATCGGCGAGATCGACGATCGCGCGACGCACGAAAGGGGCTTGCAGCGCGACCCAAGGTGCGATCAGCATCACGGCCGCGGGCCACGCTCGGGCGAGGATGCGCAGTCGATCGCGACGCATCACGGCTCCCGGCGGGGTGTGAACCCGGACGGACAACCATCACGGAGGACAGGGCTGCTCATGCGCAATGGGATCGGACGAAGGATGCGTTTCATCGGGTTCGTGGCCCTCGCGGGGGTCGCCCTGCCGGCGGCAGGCTTCGGCTACGGCGTGGAGGTCCCCGAGAATGGCACGGTGGCCTACGGCCGCGCCGGAGCATTCGTCGCTCGCGCGAGCGACCCGTCCGCGGTGGCGCACAACATGGCCGGCATCCTCGGTCTCGGCGGATGGCAGCTCGGGGTCAACTTCAACGTCGGCGCCTCGTCCAACTGCTTCCAGCGCACTGGCAACTACGACGGCAGCGCCGACACGCCCATCGAGGGCACCGGCACCCGCTTCCCGCCCGGCCCCGACGGTCTCCCGCGCTACGCCGGCCGCCCCTACCCCGAGGTGTGCAGCAACACCGCCGTGGCCCTCGCCGCGCAGGTGCTCGCGAGCTACCGCTTCAGCAACCGCCTGGCCATCGGCTTCGGCCTCACCACCCCGAGCACCCCCGGATCGGGCCAGGTCTTCAATGACATGGTGCGCCTCGCGGACGGCACCTACGCGCCGACGCCCGCGCGCAACATGCTCTTCCAGAAGGACCTCCTGGTCGTCTACCTCCCCATCGGCGTCGCCTTCGCGCCGCACCCGCGCCTGCGCTTCGGCCTCACCTTCGAGCCGGGCTTCGCGCGCTTCCAGTTCGGCGTGATGGCCAACGCGTCCTACTCGACCCCGCAGTCGCCGGACACGGACCTGCTCATCCGCCTCAACGCCAGCGGCTTCTTCTTCGGCGGCGCGGCCTCCACGCAGATCCTCGCGACGCGCTTCCTCTCCTTCGGCGCGCAGTTTCGCTACCACGCGCCGGTGAGCGCCGCGGGCACCGCCGACACCACCGCCAACTTCTACGCCGCCAACGCCGCCAACCAGGCCCCCGGCACCTTCAACATCGACGAGATGCGAGTGCACCTGCCGTGGACCGTCCGCGCCGGCGCCCGCTTCGCGCTCCCCCGCGCCGGCCGCCCCACGCAGGACGACGGCACCGGCACCTACGACCCGATGACCGACGACATCTTCGACGTCGAGGCCAACTTCTCCTACGAGGCCACGAGCCTCCTCGGCACCACGTCCATCACCAACAGCGGCAACATCACCGTCGGCGCCGGGTCGACGGTCCCCGCCCCGGCCAAGATCGCCATCAACAGCAACCTCGGCGACGTGATGGGCGTCCGCATCGGAGGCGACTACAACCTCCTCCCGGGGCGCCTCGCCCTGCGCGCGGGCTTCTCCTACGAGACCCAGGGGCTCAACGCCCAGCAGGCCGTGGTGCACATCCCCGCCTACGGCGGCGCGAGCGTCCACCTCGGCGCCTCGTACCGCTGGCGCTGGCTCACCATCAGCGCGGGCGTGGGCCACTTCTTCTTCACCCCGATGAGCGCCACCACCTCCACCGGCGCGGTCGTCACCCCGGGCGACACCGCGGGCAACCAGATCAACCCGGCCTCCTGCACCACCACGCAGGGCCAGGGCACCTGCACCATCAACCGCGGCGACTACCACGGCAGCCTGACCAACGGCTCGGTCAGCTTCGCCTTCCGCTTCTGACCCTCCGCCCGCCCCTCACCCCTCGACCCGCGCGGCCAGCAGCCTCCGCAGCCGCGCCGGGTCCGCCCCCAGCGCCAGCACCTTCTCCCGGTCGACCGCCACCCGGCCCGCGGGCGAGCCCTTGGGCTTTCTCACGTAGCGCCGCTCGGCCCAGGTCACCTCCGCGAAGTCCGACCCGCGCGCGTCGCTGTGGTGCACCGCCAGCGTCGCGGCGTCCACCAGCAGCTCCGGCGGGCACTGCGCCCCCTTCACCAGCGGCACCACCACGTGGGCGCCCGTCACCCCGCGAGCGTGCATCCACAGGTCGTGCGGTCGGGCGACCTTCGTGGTGAGCCGGTCGTTGTCCGCCGCCCCTCTGCCCACCAGGATCTTCCCCCCGCCCGCGCCCACGTACTCGATGTACGGCCTCCTCGGAGCGGCCTTCGCTCTCCCCCGCGAGGCCACCATCTGCCCCTTCGCCACGCCCAGCGCCTCGGCCCGCTCGCTCCACGCGCGCAGCGCCGCGGACGCCACCTCCGCCTCGCCGTCGACCTCCGCCTTCAGCGCGCGCGCCGCCTCCAGCGAGCGCGTGGTCGCCTCCAGCCGCTCCCACATCACCGCGCTCCCGCGCTGGATGCGACGGGCCTTCTGGAAGTACCCCGCGGCCTGCTGCTTGGCCCCGATGGCCGGGTCCAGCACCACCTCCACGGTGCCTCCCATCTCCCAGTCCTCCAGCACCGCGCGCTTCGCCCCTCGCGCGACGCGGTCGCCCTGCGCCAGCAGCAGACGCCCCACGCGCTGGAGGCCCTCCACGTCGTCGAGCCGCCCGAGGTCGCCCTCCACCGCCTCGGCCCGCTTCGCAAGGCGCTTCGCCAGGCCCCCCAGGGCCTTCGAGAGCGCCGCCCGGCGCAGCTCCCCGGCGAGGGCGTCGCTCATCGCGCGCAGCCCCTCGCCCGCGGCGTCCCAGCTCGCGTGCTCGGCGTTGGCGTCGTAGGGCCGATGCCCCGCCGTGGCGTCGCCGCGCCAGGAGAGCAGCACCGCGCCCGCCTCGTCGAGCACCCGCACCTCCCCGTGCACCGCCGGGAACAGCCTCACCCTCGCGGTGATGCGCTCGGCCCCGAGCTCGATCCAGAGGGCGTCGTCGTCGTCCCGGTGCGCGGACCGCACCACGCGGCCCACGGCGTGCGCCTTCAGCGCCGCGACCAGCGGGTGCGTCGAGGCGGCCCGGTAGGCGGGCTCTCGCAGCGCCCAGCCCACGCCCGCGACCCGGGGGCCGACCCCCACCACGAGACGGCGAGCGCCGCCCGGGCACCACACGGTGAGCCCCACGAGGCCCGTCTCCGGCGTCACGAAGGCGCCGTCGACGCGTCCGCCCTCCAGCAGCGCGAGCGGATCATCCATGACGTCTACCGGGTGCTGTAGGCGGCGGACTAGGAGACCTTGCGACGGAGCTGGTTGGCCGCGTCGCGGGTGGCCGGCTCCTCGGCGTGCTCCTCGATGCGCTTGAGCCGCTGCACCAGCACCGGCTTGCGCTTCGGGAGCTGGCCCATGAGCAGCCGGTCGAGCTGGCCGATGGCGTCGCGCACGCGCTCCTCGTTGCGGTGCTCGAGCATCTGGAGAAACACCTCCTGGTCGTCGGGCAGCGTGTGCCCGGCGTTGAGGAACGCTTCGATGGAGTCGGAGATCGCCTTGGTGCTGCTGGCCGCGAGGATCTTCCTCAGCTGGTCCTGCCGGCGGCTCGGGACCGCCTCGCCCTCGGGGGTCGACGACTCCACCACCTTGGGCATCCGGATCGCGGGCGCCAGCTTCTCCATGGCCTCGACCGCGTCGGGCTTCTTCTGGAAGAGCGCCTCGAGGGCGGCCTTGTACTCCTTGGTGGCAGAGGTCTGATGACCCTTCTGCTCGTGACGCGCGAGCGTCTCGGTGGCGTGGTAGCTCGACGATCGTGCGCGATCGGCGTCACGCCAGCTCTTCTTCGCGGGACCTGGTTCACGCGCCATGCGGCATGTTCCTCGGTGGCATCTCTGGGTAGATGGGGAGATTAGGGGGTGGAGAGGGATGAGAGGTCGTCGGTTCAGACTGAGGGAGGGATGAGCCCTCGGGTCCTGGGGCGCCGCTTCTGGGAATCGCCCGGTGGGAGCCCGACGATGCCGCGTCCCGGGCCGTTCTGCAAGGGCGCCCGTTGGTCCCGGCGGCCCCCCATCACCCGTCGCGCTGCATGAGCTCCGCGTAACGTTGGACGGCCTCCGTCAGGGCCTCCGGGGGGTCGATGAATTCCAGCCCGAAGGCCGCGCGTCCCCGCTGCGTCGCCGCCCGGTGCCGGGCCCAGCCCACCACCGCGGAGCACTGCACCAGGTTGCCGCTCGTGGGCAGCGCGAAGCGCACCACCACCCGCTCGCCCTCGGGGAGCGTGGCGTGCGCGATCACCAGCATCCCCCCGATGGAGATGTCCTCGCTGCGCCCGTCGATCACCTCGCCGCCGGCCGCCACCACCCGCAGCGGCGTCTGGTAGTACGCCCGCAGCGAGCGCCGCTTCGGGGGCTCCTCGCCCGCGGGCGTCGCGACCCGCTCGCCGGACATCGTCTGCCGCCGCGCCTCGGGCTCGGGCTCCGAGTCGTCGAGGAAGCGCGTCGGCGTCCGGCAGAGCCCCGAGGCGTCGAGCGCGTCGAGCAGCGAGCGCGCGGAAGGAAACCTGAACGCCGGCACCGGGTGCAGCAGCCGGTCGACGATGGCCGCCAGCGAGCGCGGGACGTCGGCGCACACCGACAGCAGCGGCGGCAGCGACGGCAGCACCGCGCGGCGCTGCGCCACGTCGAGCCCGCCCGGCATCGGGACCTCGCCCTGCAAACACTCGAAGAGCGTGATGCCCAGCGAGTAGAGGTCGCTCCGCGCGTCGAGCGCGTCGCCCCGCACCTGCTCCGGGGACATGTACTCCGGCGTGCCCACCAGCATGTCCGCCCCGGCCGGGTCCCCGGCCCCTCTCGGCAGCGCCGCCACGCCGAAGTCCAGCAGCTTCGAGAGCTCGCCCTGCACCCCGCGCACGATCATCACGTTGGAGGGCTTTACATCCCGGTGTAAGACCCCGACCCCGTGCGTGGCCGCGAGCGCGATGGTGACGTGCCTCGCGACCCGCGCCACGTCGGACCACGCGAGCCTCCCCCGCGCCGCCAGCAGCCCGTCGAGCGAGCGGCCCTCCAGCAGCTCGGTCACCACGTACACGCGCGACTCGTCGAAGCCCGCGTCGTGCACCTCGATGACGTAGGGGTGCCGCACCGCCCCGAGCGCCCGCGCCTCGTCGAGCAGCTGCCTCCGCGCGATGGAGTGCGAGGCGTAGGCCCCGTTGAGCACCTTCAGCGCCAGGTGCCGCGTGGTGTAGCGGTGCGCGACCTCGTAGATGGCGCTCATCCCCCCGCGGCCAAGAAGCCGCCGCACCTCATAGCGATCGTCGATGATCAGGCCCGGCTCCAGGTCGTCCACGCCGCGGCAGCCTAGACCCAGGGCGTCCGGGATGTGAAGGGACGAGCTGGACCCGCCGGAGCGGTGCGGCTCCGCGCCCTCTCCGGAGCGGTCCCTGACGCCTCGCGCGGAGGCCGTGCATGTCCCTGACGGTCGCCCGGGCATCGAGGATACGATGGCCCATGCGACGCAGCCCCCTCGCTTTACTCCTCTGTGTATTCGCGTCGCTGGCCGCGTGCGCCGTCCCGCAGCGCGCCACCCCGGTCGCCGACGCGGGCTACCCCAAGGACATGGACGCGGGGATGTACCCCGACCTGGTGGCGGTGGAGATCCCCAACCGGGACGAGCGCCCGGCCCCCCCGCTCACCGGCCAGCGCTGCCCCGACGACCGCTTCTGCCCGCAGGGCACCCGCTGCATCGGCGGCCGCTGCGCCGTCGACCCCTGCTCCACCGAGAACACCTGCGGCGACACCGCGACCTGCTACGCCCAGTGCGTCGCCGTGCGCGACCCCTGCGCGGGCGTGACCTGCTCGGCCCGCGAGACCTGCATCGAGGGCCGCTGCGTGGCGGGCTGCTTCCCCACGCCGTGCACCGGCGTCGTGTGCCCCGACGGGCAGTTCTGCGACCCGGGCACCGGCGACTGCCTCGCGCTCCGCGGCTGCTCGGCCCCGTGCCCCGACGGGCAGGCCTGCCACCTCCAGTGCTTCCCGCGCACCTCCTGCGACGGCGTCGTGTGCGCCGCCACGCAGTACTGCGTCGCGGGCGCCTGCGTGGACAACCCCTGCGCCTCGGTGACCTGCGCCGAGGGATCGGTCTGCGTCAACGGCCGCTGCCTCGACTCCTGCCAGTGCTCTCCCGTCTGCAACCGCGGCCGCAACGACCGCTGCGTCTTCGGCATGTGCGTGTGCTCTCCGGACTGCTCCCCCGACGCGCCCTGCGGCGCCGAGGACGGGTGCGGCGGGCGCTGCCCCGGATCGTGCTCCGGCGCGGGCGAGACCTGCGACCCCGCCACGCACTCCTGCGTGTGCGTCCCCTCGTGCCCCGCAGGCGCTCTCTGCGGCGCCGACGACGGCTGCGGCGGTCGCTGCCGGGGCGGCTGCGGGACCAACGAGCGCTGCGACCCCGACGCTCGCCGCTGCGTGTGCGACCCGCGCTGCCCCGGCACCGACCCCTCCACCGTCGCCTGCGGGACGTCCATCCCCAACGTCTGCCCGGGGCAACCCTCTTGCGGCACCGGGACGAGGTGCGACAGCGGCCAGGCCTGCGTGGGCGGCCGCTGCGAGTGCACGGTCACCTGCCCCACCGCGGACACCGTCGCGTGCGGCGAGCCCATCCGCACCGGCTGCACCGGCGCCGCCTGCGCGGGCACCGGCACCCGCTGCGCGAGCGGCCTCGTGTGCACCGCGGGCGCCTGCCGCTGCGCGCCGAGCTGCCCCTCGGTCAACCCGCTCAGCGTGCTCTGCGGCGCGCCCATCCCCAACGCGTGCCCCGGCGAGGCGGCCTGCGGCACCGGGCTGCTGTGTCCGCCCGGCCAGCGCTGCAACGCCTCCGGCGCGTGCGAGTGCGTCTCCTCCTGCCCGTCGCCCTCCACGGTGGCCTGCGGAGCGCCCGTCATCGGGTCGTGCCCGGGCGTCGCGTGCCCGAGCGCCGGGACGATGTGCCCGAGCGGACAGGTCTGCAACGGCGGCCGCTGCGAGTGCTCTCCGCTGTGCCCCGGCGCGGCCTCGGTGACCTGCGGCGCGCCCATCACCAACCGCTGCCCCGGCGTGGCCTGCACCGGCACCGGGACCCTCTGCCCCGCGGGCTACCGATGCAACGCGAGCAACGCCTGCGAGTGCGTCCCGGCGTGCCCCGCCGCGAGCGCCGTCGACTGCGGATCGCCCATCCCCAACGTGTGCCCCGGCGCCACCTGCCCCGGCACCGGGACTCGCTGCGCCGCGGGGGAGACCTGCTCCGGCGGCGTGTGCGTGTGCGCGTCGTTCTGCCCGGCGGCCTCGACGGTCACCTGCGGCGCGCCCATCGCCAACCGCTGCGCGGGCCTGAGTTGCGCCGGCACCGGGACCCTCTGCCCCAGCGGCCAGACCTGCTCCGGCGGAGCGTGCGTGTGCTCGCCTCGCTGCGCGGGGACCAACCCCGCCACCGTCGCGTGCGGCGCGAGCATCCCCAACGTGTGCCCTGGCGGTCCGAGCTGCGGCACCGGGACGATGTGCGCCTCGGGCCAGCGCTGCAACACCGCCATCGGCATGTGCGAGTGCGACCCTCGCTGCCCCGCGGTGTCGACCGTCGCGTGCGGCCAGTCGCCTCCCAGCGCGTGCCCCGGCGTCACCTGCCCCGGCACCGGGACCGTGTGCCCGAGCGGCCAGACCTGCTCCGGCGGCGTGTGCACCTGCGTTCCCCGCTGCCCGGACGCGGCCACCGTGGACTGCGGCGCCGAGGTGGCCAACGCGTGCCCGGGCGCTCCGGTCTGCGGCTTCGGCACCCGCTGCCCTTCGGGCTCGCTCTGCCGCTTCGGCCGCTGCGAGTGCACCTCGATGTGCCCGACGACGAGTCCAGCGACCGTCCCGTGCGGGGTGAGCATCCCCAACCTCTGCAGCAGCGCGCCCGCCTGCGGCACCGGAACCCAGTGCCCCGCGGGGCAGTTCTGCAACAGCGCCGTGCGCGCGTGCCAGTGCGCGCCCATGTGCCCCTCGGTCGACGGCTCGCTCTACGACTGCGGCGCGACCATCCCCAACACCTGCTCGGGCGGCCCCTCCTGCGGCACCGGGACCCGCTGCCCCAGCGGCCAGACCTGCACCAGCGGCGCGTGCCGTTGCGTCCCCGCGTGCCCCACCACGGACCCCGCCACCGTCGACTGCGGCGTTCCGATCGCCAACGTCTGCGCGGGCGGTCCCACCTGCGGCATCGGCACTCGCTGCACCGGGACCAACCAGACCTGCGACCCCGCGCGCGCCCGCTGCGTGTGCACCCCGCGCTGCGCCCCCGACGCCGAGTGCGGCGCGAGCGACGGCTGCGGCGGCCTCTGCGTGGGCCGCTGCGCCGAGGGGCGCGTCTGCACCCGCGACACCGTCGAGACCACGCGGCTCTTCTGCGCTCCGGCGTCGTGCCCCACCGGCTGCGCCTGCGGCCAGGTGTGCAGCTTCGGCACCTGCGTCGCCCTCTGCGCCCCGGGCACCCGCATCTGCGGCTGCAACAACTGCTGCGCCGGCACGCAGGTGTGCAGCGGCGGCGTGTGCGTCGGCCCCCCGCCGTAGCAACACCGCCGCCCTCCGGCCCATCGACCACGCCAACCCAACGCGCCTCACCGTCGCGGAGCGACGGGCGAGCGCGCGACTTCCCAGCGCGACTCGCGCGGCGTGGGATGAGCGTCGCGGTCACTCCCCTCCGCTTCGCTCCGGGTGAGGCGAGGCCCGAGGGCGTGAGCGGTGCTCGTGTCTGGCTCGGCGCCGTGCCCCGACGGCCCGCTGTCTGACTCCGATGTCAGGGCGTCCCGAGGCGTCACCGGCGTCCAGGCTCTGGCGGGCCCACGCGGCCCGCGTGATGCACTCCGCGCCGCATCGGGAGGTATTCATTCCATGAGATCGATGGCCCTGCTCGCCCTCGTATCGGGCCTCGTCGCGCTCGACCCTCGGGTCGACGCCTGCGGCGGGTGCTTCACCGCGGCGACGTTCACCACCACCACGACCACCGGGTCGAAGACCGCTCAGGTGGTCACCGACCACCGCATGGTGCTGTCGCTCTCGTCCGAGCGCACCACGCTCTGGGACCAGATCCGCTACGCCGGGTCGCCCGATGATTTCGTGTGGGTGCTCCCCATCGCGCCCGACGCCGACCTGGAGATCGGCCTCGCGGACAACGCCTTCGTCGACGCCCTCGACAGCCTGAGCGCGCCGAGCATCCGCGCGACCGCGACCTCCCTCTGTCCCAGCGCCGGCGGCGCGGGGTCGTCCTATGGCGGCGGCTACGGCGGCGGCTGCGGCGGCGGCGCGTCGCGCAGCGTCGACTACGATCCTGGCAGCCGCGGCAGCGGCAACGAGGGCGACGCGGCCGTCTCCAACCCCGGCGACGTCGTCGGCCGGGAGAGCGCGATGATCAACCCGATGGGCGTGTCGACGGTCGGACCCTACGCCGTCACGGTGCTCACCTCCCGCGGCGCCGGGGGCTTCGACGAGTGGATGGCCGCGCACCACTACGACATCCCTCCCGCGACCCGCGCCGCGGTGGAGCACTACCAGTCGCTCGACTTCGACTTCCTCGTGCTGCGGCTGCGGCCGGAGAGCGGCATCCAGCAGATGCAGCCCATCCGGGTGAGCTTCCGCGGGTACGTGCCGACGCTGCCGCTGCGGATGATCGCCGCGGGGGTCGCGGACAAGGTCGGGCTCACGCTGATGGTGCTGGCGCCCTCCGGGGTGCAGGTCGCCAATTTCCGCAACGCGTTCATCCCCGATGAGCGCCTCGTGTTCGACTTCGCGACGGGCCGCTCGAACTACCGCTCGCTCTTCGACGAGACCCTCCGCAGCACCCGCGAGCCCAGCTGGATCGTCGAGTCCTCCGAGGACGTCACCGCCCCGATGATGAACGACCGGATGCCCGGCGAGGTCGACGCGGGGCAGGCGCGGACCTGGGACGCGGGCTTCGACGGGGGTGTCCCCACGGTCGCCGACCCGATGCCCATCGGGGCCTTCGTGGTGCGCAACCACCGGCTGGTCGACACGCTCACGAGCCGCACCGACGGGGGCATCGGGCCGAGCGATCCATACGTCGACCGGCGCGTCGCGTTCGCCAACCTCCCGGGATCGCCGCGGCTCACTCGCCTCCGCACGGAGCTCGACCGCGTGGTGCTCGACCGCGACCTAACGCTGGAGCCGGCGACGTACTGGTCGATCCCGCAGGTGCGCCAGGCGGTGGACTACGTGAACCCGCCGCCGTGCCCGGGCGCCACGACCACGACCACGACCACGACCACGACCACGGCGCCGCGGGGCCCGTGGGGCTGTTCGGCGGCGGTGGCGCGGAGGCCCGGCGTGGGCCTCTTCGGCTTCTCGGCGGCGCTCTACGCGCTGCGCCGCTGGCGCCGCCGGACTCCCGCACCGCGACGCGTGGCGTGAGCCCGCCGGGGACCCACCCGAGGCGCTCCAGCTCCCGAACCGGGAGCGCGGCTGCGTAGGGGCGATCGCTCAGCTCGCCCAACGCGCCTCACCGTCGCGGAGCGACGGGGCGACCGCGCCGCCTCCCAGCGCGTCTCGCGCGGCGTGGGACGAGCGTCGCGGTCGCCCCGCTCGGGGTGAGGCGAGGCCCGAGGGCGTGGGCGGTGCGCGCGGGCGGCGGCCGCGGATCGAGGCGAAAGGCGACGGCGCTGTGCAAGCTGCTCGGGGTGATCACCGGGGTGCCGCTGGCGTCGATCACGACGGTCCCCCTCGGAGCTGGTGATCACGATGCGGGAGTATAGCCACTGAGCCCCTCACCCAGGCTCGCCGGGAGTTCCGCGCGACAGCGGTGGGACGCCCCGCGACCTGTGGCAGCGTGACGGGATGCACGTGCGGTGTGGCATGCTCTTGTTCGGCCTCTCCATCGGATGCGCGTCGACCGTGAGCGGCTCGACGGGATCGTCCGATGCGGGCTCCTCCGAGACCGGCGCGCCGGGCGTTTACCCCATCGTCGCGACGGACATCGCGCGGGCGTGCCTGCTCGCGGTGGGCTGCGGCGCGGCGCCGGTGGGGAGCGTCGGCGCCTGCGTGCGGTCGCTCACCCGCCGCGCGCTCGCCCCGGAGGTGACCGGCGAAGACCTCTGGGATCGCCTGCTCGAATGCGCCGCGCGCCCCGCCGCGCGCGCGACCTGCGAGGCCTTCGTCGATTGCGCGACGCGCGGTCACCCGGCGTCGTACTGCGCCGCGCACCCGGGCGAGACCTGCGACGGCCACGTCGCCGTGCACTGCGGGGACGCCGGAGCGCCCGCCACCGCGGACGACTGCAACGCGTCGACGGGCGCGCGCTGCACCATCCTCTCGATCGGCGCGCCCCGGGCCTCCTGCCAGGGACCGTGCGGCTGCACCGACGGCAACGCGGTGGTGCATTGCAGCGGCGCCCCCGGCCAGTACGTCGAGCGCTGCACGGCGGGGACGTCGTGCATCCCAGGAACCTTCTTCACCAGCCCCATCGGCTCCTGTGCGCCCGCGGGTCCGGCCTGCACCCAGGGGAGCGCCGCACGCTGCGAGGGCTCCACGCTCGTGCGCTGTGTGGGCTACCTCACCGTGCTCCGCGAGACCCGCGCCGACTGCGCCCGCCTCGGGTGGCAGTGCGTGACCGGTGCCGATGGCGCGTCCTGCGTCCCGCCGCCCTTCGCCTGCGCGCTCGACGCGGCGCCCGCCTGCGAGGACGACACGCTGGTGGCCTGCGCGGCCGGGGGCGATCCGCGATTCGACTGCCGCGCTCTCGGCTTCGCGCGCTGCGCGCCCGCGACGAAGTCGGTCGCCGCGCGCTGCGAGCCGTGACTTCGCTGGCGTTCGGAGGACGATCGCGAGGCCGTCAGCGAGCGCTTCCCCGGTACGACCGTGAGGCCCTCGGCGGGGAATCCCCGGTACGACCGTGAGGCCGTCAGCAACCCGAGCC